>NZ_CALJON010000015.1 GCF_937981445.1 uncultured Veillonella sp.
ACTGTAGTAGCTTTAATCTTTGTACCAATCGTATTGATTTACCAAGGTTGGACTTACTGGACATTCCGTCATCGTATCGGTGCTGATGACTTACATTATTAATAGTAAGTACATAAGATAAATTTAATGGCATGAAAACAGCGTATTGTTTTCATGCCATTTTTTTCTTTATTTCAGTGCTGTAGTAGCGTCAATCCTAAGATTAAGAAGAGGCGTGGGATGATTGACTTTTTGTACTTGCAGAGTGGTTATTGCAGATTTCTTATTACAGATTTTTTATTACAGATTTTTTTATTACAGATTTTTTTATTACAGATTTCTCATTGCTTATTAATAGTGGACTGTTTGTGTACACTATAGATTTGTGCGGTGTGACGTAAATTGAGAAATATAAGCTAGGATACTCATGATATAAGGACATTTAAAACTAAGTTATTGTTCTAGGAGATGAATTTACTTATTATGAAAATTTATTAAAGGTATAAGAAAATCTGTGTCGAATTGTATGAATAAGTGCATTTTTAGCGCTTCGGTTAGATTTGCGATTTTTAGGATTCTATGACTCAGGGGAGCTTGTACTTACTGTTCTAAGAAGGAGCTGGCAAAAAGGGGAGGTAGCTTTTTGGTTAGTAGGTAAGACGGTTTCCACATTAGAAAGTGAGATGATGTACATGACAAAACCTATCGCAACCACCTCGCCCGCAGCACAACCGGCAAAGAATCGCAAGCCAATTAGCCTTATTATTAGCTTTTTAGTGTTAATTGCCATTTTGTGCTTACCTACACCAAGTGATTTGTCTACTGCAGGTCACCGCATGATTGCTATTTTATTCTTTGCTATTGTTATGTGGATTACCAGTGCTGTATCGTATCCTATAAGTGCTACATTATTGACGGCCTTGACAGCCCTCTTTCTGGGGACCGCGCCTAATATTGATGCACCGGCAAAATTATTAGGTACAAGTAATGCCCTTAAAATTGCCATATCTGGTTATTCTACACCAGCCTGGGCCTTAGTAGCTGCGGCTATGTTTATATCGGTGGCTATGACTAAAACCGGCTTAGATCGGCGCATTGCATTAAATGTATTATCTCGCATAGGTACTAAAACCAGCCATATTTATATGGGTGTTATCTTTACAGGCTTTATTCTCGCATTTTTTGTACCAAGCGCAACAGCTCGACTTGCTTGTTTAGTGCCGATTATTTTGGGGATTTTAGATAGTTTAGGTATTAATCGTCAAAGTAAATTGGCCGCTCTCTTAATGGTGGGGGCTACGCAAGCTGACACCTTGTGGAATATTATGGTTCAGACTGCAGCGGCACAAAATTTAGTAGCTGTAGGTTTTATCTCACAGCAACTTAATACAACAGTGTCTTGGCTTGATTGGTTATTAGCAGCCGCTCCATTTTCACTTACTATGATTGTAATTTACTATTTCTTATCTATGAAGTTACTAAAACCTGATGAAATGGATTTAGAAGGAGCTCAATTAGAACTACAGCGTCATCTTAGAGAATTAGGGCCGATGAGCTTCAATGAAAAGAAATTATTATGCTTATCTGTGATTCTTCTAGGTTTCTGGGCTACTGGTGGTCATTTACATAAATTTGATACATCTACTACGACGATTGTAGCCATTGCCATTTTCTTATTGCCAGGAATTGGTATTATTGATTGGAAGTATGCACAAAGTCGCATTGACTGGGGTTCCATTGTTATGTTCGGGGCGGGTATTAGTTTGGGTTCTGCTCTATTAAAAACAAAAGCGGCTACTTGGTTAGCTAATGCATTTATCCATATGTTTACATTGGAAACCTTGTCTGTATTCGCCTTATTAGGAACTATTACCTTATTCCTTATTGCCATTCATCTAGGCTTTGCATCAGCTACAGCTTTGGCTTCGGCGATGATTCCTATCGTTATTTCCATAGTGCAAGCCGTTAATATTCCTGGTGTAAATCCAGTAGGTCTTACAGTTATTGCACAGTTCTCTATTTGCTTCGGTTTTATTTTACCAGTTAACTCTCCACAGGGGATGGTGGCATACAGTTCTGGTACGTTTGAAGTTAAAACCTTTATGAAAACAGGGATTCCAATTACAATTATAGGCTATGCCATGTTATTATTAATGGCTTCGACATATTGGCATTGGATTGGCTTCGTATAAGATTTAAGGCATTTGTAGTGATATAGTATTGGAATAGGGATAAGGAGCAGATACTATATATAAAATTATGGGGACAAGCAAATAAAAAGGCTGCCGCTAATTGCGGCAGCCTTTTGTTTTGGGCGAATTAATAAGCAAACTTTTTATTTTGAATATACCAAGTGCGCCATAAATATCCAAGCGCAGCGATTAATACGCCACCTAAGAGGCCCATCCACACACCATAGGGGCCCCAATTAAGAGCGTACATAAAGAAGGCCGCAATGGGAATGCTGGCGCCCCAATAGCAAGTGATGGCAATGGTGGAGATGATCTTAACATCTTTATAGCCTCGTAAGATGCCTTGTAAAGGGGTGCCAAAGGCATCGATAACGGTAAAGAAGACTGCATAGGCTAAGAAGGTGCCAATTAAATCGACCATACTATAATCATTGGTGTATAATGTGGCGATTTGATCTAAATGAGTAAAAGTATAGGCGCTTACACAGATGGCGATAATAATAGCGCTTCCACGGGCAATATATGAATACGTCTTAGCTTCTTTAAACTCTTTGGCCCCCACTTCATAGCCGACGGCAATCGTAGCAGCGGTACTAATACTAAGGGGAAAACCATAGAAGAGGCTGGCAAAGCTATTCGCAGCTTGATGGGCGGCAATGATTTCGGTGCCATATTGCGTGATGACGAGACCGGCTATACTAAAAATGCTGCTTTCACAGAAAATAGCAAGGCCAATGGGAATTCCTATGGAAAATTGTTCTTTTATATATACGAAATCTGGTGTAATCCATTGTCTGAAGAGATTATATTTTCTAAAAGGTTTTCCCCAGATAAGAAGGCCTAGGAAGGCGAGGCAGTTAAACCAATAGGCTATGGCTGTGGCAATACCAGCGCCTAAGCCACCGAGGGCAGGGAAACCAAAATAACCTAATATTAAAGCAAAATCTAGGAAGATATGCAAAGAGATACCAGCTAGCATAATGTACATGGAATATCTAGTGTAGCCGTGACTGTCCACCGTATTACGCAAGGTACAAGTCCAAATGAGTGGTAATATGCCTACACCAATAGCCATCATATAATTAATACAGATTTCATATGCATCAGGGGCTAGGTTGAGATAATTAAGCAAAGGCTTAAGGCCGACGATACCGCTAATAATCAAAAGGGCTGCCAAAATGGTAGCCACGTAGAAACCATGCATTATAGTAACAGGAATGCGCTCCACCTTGTGAGCGCCTCGTAGTTGAGCAAGAATTGGTAATAAACCTAATAGTATGCCTGAAATACCATAGAAGCAGGCCACCCATATATTATAGCCAACGGAAATACCCGCTAAGTCGATGGTACTGTATTGTCCCGTTAGAACAATGGACATAAAGGAGCCACCAGTAATGGCAAATTGTGTTAAAATGACGGGAATAGTTAGTTTTATAAAATTAATGATTTTATCAGTTAAACTAGAATAATGTTTCATAGAGTCAATCCTTTCATCAAAAAAAGCACCAAATCATCTATCTTCAATGGCCTACGAAAGATGCTTTGATGCTTTTTTATTTTTATCCGGCGACAAAAATAAGCAGTCGTTCTTATGTAATTTCTAACTTATTTGGTTATTGTAACATGACTTAAGTAACTTGTCTAATTTTTATTGCCAGATATAGTGATTCTAGTTTAGGACTATATGAGACTTATTTAGCAACTTCTTGAATGATTTGAAGGGCTAGGCGAGCGGAATCATAGAGGTCTTTTTCTAAAATGCATTCATTTTTAGTGTGCACATTAGTCATGCCAACGCCAAGTACAGTAGTTGGTACACCAAAGGCATTGAAGAAGCTCGCATCGCTGCCGCCGCCTGATTCAACTACATTAACAGGGAAGCCAAGAGCTTCAGCTGCCTTGCTGGCGATTTGGATTGTTTCACAATCTTCTGGTAAATCAAATGGATCATAAGCTGGTAATACAGTCACTTCAACTTCTGTACCAGTTTCTTTGCCACCTTCTTCAAAAATGGCTACAATGTCTTTAGTAAGAGCGTCTAATTTGCTCTTTACACGACTTCGAGCTTCTAACATAACTGTAGTAGTTTCAGCTACGACATTGGTAGCGCTACCACCGGTGATGGTACCAATATTACAAGTTGTTTCATCATCAATTCGGCCTTGCGGGAATTTGGCTAAAATCTTGCCTGTGGCGATGATGGAATTAATACCTTTTTCAGGGGCATTACCAGCATGAGCCGCTTTACCAGTGACAACTAATTTAAGTTTGTTTTGACCTGGCGCCTTGCGAACGATGCGACCAGGAGCGCCCGATGTATCAAAAGTAAAGCCATGTTTAGCTTTTAATAAGGACGCATCCATATTTTTGGAACCTTGTACGCCTTTTTCTTCGGCGATGGTAAATACAACTTGAATGTCGCCGTGAGGTAAGTCTTTTTCTTCAATCACACGTAAGGCTTCTAAAATGGCAACTACGCCAGCTTTATCATCGCCCCCAAGAATAGTCGTGCCATCAGACGTGATAAGACCATCTTTTATTTGAGGTTTAATATTGGCACATGGCTCTACACAGTCCATATGGGCTGTGAGCATAATCATTGGTGCTGTTGGAACATTGCCTTTGCGAGTGGCTACAATATTACCTGTATTGCCACCTAGTTTTTGTCCTGCATCGTCTTCTTCGATGGAGAAGCCAAGGTCAGTCAATCGTTTAATCAAAATATCTGCAATTAGACGCTCTTTAAAACTTGAACAAGGAACTTGGATGAACTCTAAAAATTCTTTTAATACGCGTTCTTCATTAATCATGACGATACTCCTTTTACTAATAGATACAAACAGATACAAAGTTAATGCACAGTTACAAACTGATTAAAACCTATACAAAAAGGCCTAACGAAATAGCTATATTTTGTATATAGTTTGTTCTCGCTTGTAGCAAAGGAAAGTACGGATTTTGTCTATTTTGTGCGAAGTGAGTAATGGTAAATAATATCCATTTACTTAGGATTAAAGTTTATTCACAAGAGACAAAATATCCTTGTTTTTCCATATTAAAAGATCATTCATTACTTCTATGATACGTTAAAAAACAAAAAAAAGCCATATTTTTATGATAAAAAGTAAAAACAATTATGCTAAAAATGAAATATGGTATAATACAAGAGCCAATATTGATGGCAAAAGTATAGTTGTAACTAATATTAATGGCAAACGTATAGTTATAAAAAGTACAGTAAGCTGTATAAGTAGTATCAAATAGCTGACAATGTGTAGATGAAAGGTAGTTATAGGAGACGTACGGTTAGTAAAAGGACAGAGCGCGTAAAAGGAAATGGTGTAAATAGAAATAGTGTAAATAGAGATAGTGTAAGCAGCAATCGTGTAAATAGCAATAGTGTAATATAAAAAGGAGCTATATGATGAGTGAATCTAAATTGTGTAGTTGGGCCTATCGAAGTGAGGAAGAGCGTCTATATCATGACACGGAATGGGGCCGTCCCGTTCATGATGATGCAATTTTATTTGAATTTTTAATTTTAGAAACTATGCAGGCCGGCTTAACTTGGACTATGGTATTAAAGCGTCGCGAGTCGATGCGCGCTGCTTTTGATCAATTTGATATAAATAAAATAGCTCTTTATGATGAAGCCAAGGAAGCAGAGCTTCTTAAGAATCCAGGTATTATTAGACATCGCCTTAAAATTGCTTCCTTGCGGAAAAATGCACAAGCCTTTCGCAAGGTACAATCCGAGTTTGGCTCTTTTGATGCGTATATTTGGCATTTTACTAATGGTAATGTCATACAAGGATCTTGGTCAACGCAGGCTGAGGTGCCAGGGGTCACACCATTAGCGGAGAGCATAAGCAAAGATTTAAAGAAGCGTGGTTTTACCTTTGTAGGGCCTACGATTGTGTATGCTTTTTTGCAAGCCATCGGCGTTGTGAATGATCATATTATGACCTGCCCACAGTATAAGGAGTTAAGCCAATAATCTAGGCAGTTAAGCAAATCAATATATACAGGAAGTACTTTTTTAGGAGGATACATAATGAGTCAAGTAACGGTGGGATTAGTAGGAACAGCTACAGTCACAGTGAGTGAAGTTAATACAGCAAAAACAATGAAGAGCGGAGCACTACCAGTCTTTGCCACACCTGCTATGTGTGCTTTGATGGAAGAAGCAGCCTGCGCTGCCATTTCTGCACATTTAGGGGAAGGGGAGAGTTCAGTTGGCACTAAGTTGACTATAACGCATGATGCCCCCTCTGCCGTAGGGGCGGAGATTATGGCGAAGGCAGAAGTGATTTCTGTGGAAAATCGTCGTATTTCCTTCGCTGTATGGGCCTATGATGGCGATAAAGTTATTGGACAAGGGTCCCATGAACGCTTTATTATAAACATTGAAAAATTTATGTCAAAAATAAGTAAATAGAGTAAAATAAAATATGTAACAATAGAGTGTACACTTTATTTACTATTAGGTATAATAGGGGCTTTTGAGATACTAGGGATAGATTGTTGAAAGGGTGAATTAGGGCATGAGAAAACATTGGTACAGTTTGCTAGGTGCTACTTTGTGGGCTGCTTCTGTAGGTACTACACCGGTGCAGGGGGCTGATCAGGACATTAATATTAGCAATTATAATGATTTGGGCATTGTCATTGAGTCAGATAAGCAAGTCACAGTGATTGTGAATCATGAGCCAGCGCCTAGGGTAAGACCGGCTGCCAATGTGACAAGAGATTTTATACGCAATAATTTTTTGGAAGCCGAAGTGCTTTATGACCAGGGCTTTTCAAAGTATGTATACTATCAACTTAAGGATACAAAATCCGATGGGATTCATTTACGCGTATATCAATTTTCAGATAAGGCGAAAGATACACGCATTAGTCGCAGTGATGTGGTACTTCGCAATGGCATTTGTTACACATCGCCTGCACTGATTACCATTTATGACGAAAAAGATGGTCGTGAGATGGAATATGTATTTGAAGGTCAGAGTAAGGCCTATCGTGCTGAAGCGGGACTGTTGAAGGAGTTGACCGCGTTAGGTCTCATAGATAAAATGAATATTGAAGAAAAATAGTATGTGTTTTGAATTATAAAGTATATGGAATTGAAGTAGATTTTAAAATTAAAGTGCAATTAAAAAAGGCTCTCTTTTGAGGGCCTTTTTATTATATATATCGAAAAATATAGTAATGAAAATTGATTTCATTTTTATTGACAGAATGATACTTTAATTGTATTATGATTTTAGAAGATAGTTAGCTTAATTATTTTTCGCAAATTAATAGTCAATACATATTTTGAGAAAAACTATTAATTAAATCCGGATTTACTAGTATGACAGCCTTGAGAGCAAGTGTTCTCCTGAAACCAATGAAAAAGGCAGGTAGATCATAATGAACTCGATTGAAACGATTATCGGATATCATTGTGCGCCGGCAATACGGGGAATCAAGGTGGCGAATCTTGTGGCAATACCGCGAGATATGGAACTTCAATTGACAACGGCTTTGTCGGTGTATAATGCTCAATTTAATGACAGAGGATTATTTTTTTCTGAATTGTGTCATTGCGACCAACGTCGCTTGTTATTGGTGTTTCGTAAGCGCATGTTAGAAGAATATTTGCGTCGCCCTGAACACTTAGCGTTTTTACGCTTATATGGTTATTTACCCAGTGAGTCATTAGACACATGGCTTACTCGATTGCGTGAACGACTAGAAAAACGCTCAGATTTTCCACATGAAATAGGCCTATTTTTAGGCTATCCATTACATGATGTACGCGCTTTTATTCGCTATAAAGGGAGCGGTTATAAATTATGTGGTGAGTGGAAAGTATATGGCAATCCAATGTCAGCGATGCACTCTTTTCATTGTTTTCGGGCATGCAGAAATTACTGTCATACCCAGCTTTTAAATGGTAAACAATTAGAGTCATTAGTAGCCGTAACGGCATGCTAGTAGGAGGTAATAAAATGATTGGTGTAATTTATTGGTCTGGCACAGGTAATACAGCAGCAATGGCAGAAGCAATTGGTAAAGGCATTGCAGAAGCTGGTCAAGAAGTAGTAGTGAAATCTGTTTCTGAAATTTCTGTTGATGAAGCAGCTGCTTTTGATAAAATTGCTCTTGGTTGTGCTGACATGGGTGCAGAACAACTTGAAGAAATGGAATTCGAACCATTTTATGCTGATTTAGAAGGTAAATTATCCGGCAAAAAGGTAGTACTTTTCGGCTCCTATGGTTGGGGTGGTACTTGGCTTGATGACTGGGCAGAACGCGTAAAAGGCGCAGGTGCTACTATTGTAGCAGATAATCTTGCAATTTTAGGTGCTCCAGAAGATGAAGCTGATTGTGTAGCTCTTGGCAAAGCATTGGCTAATGCATAAGATTAAACTTAATATATAAGCATATAAAAGCTTTATATCAAATATAAGACATAAAAAAAGAGGCGATAGAATTTCTATCGTCTCTTTTGGTTTATAGATTTATAAGACAAAAGGCGTGGCTAAATGTGGTGAATAAAACGTTCGATACGTTTTAAGGCTTCTGTAATGGTTTCACGAGATGATGCATAAGAGCAGCGAATACGGCCACGACCGCAAGCACCAAAGGCGGAGCCAGGAACCACGGCAACATGCTCTTGTTGAAGTAGCTGTACAGCAAATTCCATATCATCGAGGCCACAAGCAGATATATCAGGGAAGACGTAAAAGGCACCATCTGGTACAGCAATAGGCAAGCCCATTTGTTGGAAGCCAGATGCAATTAAATCGCGCCGTGCATTGTATTCGTCACGCATGGCTTGAATGGCATCATCGCATTCGTTTAAAGCTACAATCGCTGCGTGTTGCACCGGTGTAGCAGGAGCCACAATACTGTATTGATGGATCTTAAGCGCTTGTGTAATGACGTCTCGTGGGGCACACATAAAACCAATACGAAGCCCTGTCATAGCATAGGCCTTGGAAAAACCATTGAGTATAATAGTACGTTCCTTCATGCCTGGTAAGGCGGCGATGGAGCTGTGCTTTTGTGTATAGGTGAGTTCGGAATAAATTTCATCGCTTACAACGATAAGGTCATGTTTTATGACAAGGGCGGCGATTTGTTCTAATTCGGTTTTAGTTAAAATGGCCCCTGTAGGATTGCTAGGGTAGCCCATTAGTAAGACCTTAGTGCGTGGTGTAATCGCCTTTTCAAGGGCTTCTGGGGTAATTTTAAAGCTTTCTTCTAGGGTCGTAGGAACCATAACCGGAACCCCTTTAGCCAATGCGACTTCGGCAGGATAGGCTACATAAGATGGGTCAGGGATGAGAACTTCATCACCTTCATTGAGCAGTACGCGCATAGATAAATCAATCCCCTCACTGGCACCGATAGTGAGCATGATTTCGTCTTCGGTAAAATCTACACCATAACGATTATAATACCAATGACGAATGGCCTTTCGTAATTCGAGTAGTCCTGCATTGCTAGTATAGCCTGTTTCTTTTCGCTCTAGGCTGGCTATACAAGCATTCAATACTTTCGTTGGCGGTGCATAGTCTGGCTCGCCTACACCAAGGGACAAAACATTGTCCATAGATAGGGCCATTTCCCAAATTTTACGAATCCCAGAAGGGGGTAATTGTTTTGACACTTCGGATATACGATTTTCCCAATTCATAATATCTCTCTCCTTTGATTAGTACGTAAGCATAGTAGGAAATCTCTCTTTATGAATTTAGTGTATCATAAAAAATCTATTTCTAGTAGAGAATCCATTTAAGGCCATCATTAAAGGACTTCATTTAAAGACTTCATTTAAAGAGTGCGTTTAGTGAGGCTCATTTAAAGCGCGTTTTATAAGAACATGAGCATTTTTATTTATTAAAGTAAATTTCTTGAAGTACAGGGGGCATTGAATTAAACATATGGGTAACAACATCTTCTGCAGTTGTATGGTCATCCAATAAGACCCATTCTCTCGTCATACCTATGCCACCATAACAATAAAAACGTATATGAAATTGTAACTGTGGATCTAAGGTATCAAGATGTAGACGTTTTTTTGCTTCTTTGGCCTAGGCATATCTTTTATTCATGACATAGAGCCTGTGCAAGTGATTATGGATCGCTTGATGAGTGGACTTGCGTAAATTAAATCACATGAGGGCATCGTATAAATTACATCACATGAGTGATAGTCCATAAATTAAATCATATAAATATCTTTATAAAGAAGTAAGCAAATTTGCTTACTTCTTTTTTGTAGAAAGCGGTGAGATTATAAGGGCATTTACATTGCAATAAGGGAGAAAATCTTAGGAATATTTCACTCTTTTGGTAGTATTTTAGGCGTAAGTTTTGTAAAATAGATAGGAAGATTCATTATATTGTACTAGTAAGTGCTAGTATGTAATCTACATAAATGTATTGAATGGTACAATGAATGTATACGTAGGATACGCTGCATAAGAACAATAATTCGCACATGCATGATTATCCGTATACATACTGTAATTGGTATAATCACTATACCTACATAAGCACGGTGGTTTGCATAGGTACTATAATTTATATAAGTTAGGAGTTATATATGAAAACTCTCTGTACGGAACGGTTCGTAGTAATCTATCAAATAGAAGCACAAACGTATGAAGAGGCAAAATCAATTGCCTGGTCTGTGCAGGTAGAACAAACGATTGAGTTTCCTTATGATTTTCTATGGGATGAAGATATTAAAAATCAAGTAGTTGGTCGTTTAGAACAACTAGAGCCGAGTGAACCGGGTTTTTATTGTGCGCGCATTTCCTATGGCGTAGAGACAACGGCTTTTGAAGCGACTCAATTATTAAATGTGATTTTTGGTAATTCTTCTTTACAACCTCATATTTGGGTTATTGATGTAGAATTACCGGATTCGCTATTGGCTCATTATGGTGGTCCGCGCTTTGGGATTAGTGGCCTACGGGAATTGACGGGGGTAACAAATCGAGCCTTTTTGCAGGCCGTAATCAAGCCTATGGGCTTATCTGTAGAAAAATTAGCGCATATGTGCAAGCAATATGTGCTGGGCGGTGCCGATGTTATAAAAGATGACCATGGTATTACTGACCAGCCTTTTGCTCCTTTTAAAGAACGTATAGCACGCTGTGCTGATGCCATCGGGGAAGCTAATTTGCAAAGTGGGGGTCATACTTTGTATGCTGCCAATGTATCGGCTGACGGTGAGGCCGTATTAGAACGTGCTTACGAAGCCAAAGAGGCTGGCGCAACAGCACTTATGGTAGCGCCGGCTTTAGTGGGCTTTGGTTGGCTATATCGTTTGGCAGCTGATAAAAACCTACAATTGCCGATTATTAGTCATCCTGCTTTTATGGGAGGCTTTGCCTTGCCTGGTGTAAGTGGCATTGCCGATTATTTATGGATGTCATTTTTTCCCCGTTTATTTGGGGCTGATATGCCTATTTTTGTTTCCTATGGTGGTCGGTTTACCTTTTCTAAAGAAGCATGTCAACGAATTCATCATTATTGCACTAAGCCCGTAACAGGCTTGAAGGCCGCTTGCCCTTCACCTGGCGGTGGCGTAACCGAGGCTCGCTTACCAGAGCTTTTAGATGCCTATGGTAAGGACACGATGTTCTTAGTTGGAGGCGATATGTTTAGGCGAGGTCAGGATTTACAAGAAAATACAAAGGTGTTTATCCATATATTAGAACAACATGCCTACTAGACTATATTTATTAGATTATACTGGTTAGGTTATGTCTATTAGATTATGCTTATTAGACTATATCTACTAAATTATATTGGTTAGGCTATGTCTATCAGATTATGCTTACTAGACTATATCTACTAAATTATATTGGTTAGGCTCTGTCTATTAGATTATGCTCACTAGACTATGCTAACTAGATTGTGTTAGCTAGATATGTTAATTAGATTATGTTTACTAGTGCGCTGTAGCTGGTGGCTGGCTATGATACTGTAATTTTCTAGGATTGAGTCCTGTAAGATATTAAAAATGGGACCGCGTCGTGTAAGATGTTAAAGAGAGATGAGTACAATGACAGAAGAATTACAAACTAAGTTGGATAATTTAATGGCTCAGTTAAAGGCCATGGAAAGTGTAGTGGTGGCGTTTTCTGGTGGTGTGGACAGCACCTTTTTAGCTGCCGTGGCACAGCGTGTATTAGGCGCTAAGGCGCAGGCGTTTACAGTGAGCTCACCGACCTTACCGAAGCAAGAGATTCTCGACGCAAAGCGATTTGCAAAAGACATAGGGATTACACATACGATTGTAGAAATTAATGAATTGGAATTGCCTGATTTTGTGCGCAATGATAAAAATCGTTGCTACTACTGTAAAAAGAATCGATTTCAACAATTGATAGATTGGGCCAAGGCGCAGGGCATTGCGGAAGTATTGGATGGAGGCAATGTGGACGATACCAAGGATTATCGCCCCGGTATGCGGGCTTTAGAAGAATTGGGCACAGTGAGGAGCCCTTTATTAGAGAATGGCTTTACTAAAGAGGATATTCGCACTGTAGCAAAGGAGTGGGGCTTCGCTGTATGGGATAAGCCTAGCTCTCCTTGTTTGGCTACACGCGTTCCCTATGACCACGTAATTACTGGCGAAGCCCTTGCCATGGTTGAGGCTGGTGAGGCGTATTTACATAAATATATTCATACCCCTTTGCGCGTTCGTTATCATGAAGGTATGGCGCGTATCGAAGTAGGGGACGCAGAATTTGCGTTGTTTACCGATTCGGCATTTCGCAATCAAGTAGTAGCAGCCTTTTTAGCCTTTGGATTTACCTATGTAAGTATTGACTTACAAGCCTTTAAAAGTGGCAATTTAAATCGCGAAGTAGAATCGACTAAATAGGTAGCGTAATAGATTTAGTTAGTACAAAGAAGATGGAGTAATAGTGGAAGAATCAGTAAATAAAATGGCTGTTCATGTGTTAGCCAGTGGTAGTAAAGGGAATGCCACTTTGATTGCTTACAAAAAGACCTTGCTGCTTGTGGATGCTGGCATTAGTGCACGTCGTATTGTACAAGGAATTAAGTCAGTAGGCCTGCGTCCAGACGATTTGACTGGTATTTGTATTACACACGAGCATACGGATCACATGAATGGACTGGCACAATTGGTAAAACAATATGATGTGCCTGTATACACTAAAGCCTCTACGTGGCGTGAAATCGTAAGACGTAAGGCTATTAATTTTAAACAATTACATGAGTTGACACGAAATCACCTGACTGTTGGTGATTTAGAAGTTGATATATTTAAAACAAGTCATGATGCGGTGGATCCAATCGGTCTAAGTTGTTATGGCGGGGATTCTAAATTGACCTTTATGACTGATACGGGTATTGTAGAAGAGGCTATGTTAAAGCATATGGATGAAAGCAATTTACTCGTATTAGAGGCGAATTATGATCCCCAAATGTTGCGGTATGGCCCCTATCCGGCGGATTTAAAACGCCGTGTAGCAGGAGCCGAAGGGCATTTGAGCAATGAAAGCGCAGCCCAAGCGTTACTCATGATGAAGCGCCCTAATAATTTAAAAGTTATTATGGCCCATAGGTCCGAAAAGAATAATGCAGAACCAGTGGTGGACCATACAGTATCAAAATTGTTAACCCAAGAAGGTCTATTGGTGGGAACTGATTTACAGATTTTTCATGGCCAACCTAAAGAGATTGTAAGCATTAAATAAGATTAGGAGGTATGTATGGACTCTAATAAACGTTATATATTTGTGATTATAGCCCTTGTTCTACTCATAGTGGGTGGTGTAGGTGGCTATATGTCTAAAGACTTTTTTAATGTGGCACAAAATACAACGAAAGAAACAGTTCAGGTAGGTAGTACAGGGGGCAAAAAAGATGTACCCTTAACAGCTAATCGTGATACTGCCATTGTAGAAGCCGTGAAAAAGGCGGGCCCTTCTGTAGTTGGCATTACTACAAAAGTGTATGGCCGGGATGTATTTGATCAACAAGTTCTTGTTGGTGAAGGCGTGGGGTCAGGCGTGATTATAGATAAAGCCGGTTATATTGTAACTAATTATCATGTGGTGGCTCGCGCGCAAGACAAGTCTGTGACTGTATCCTTAACGGACGGTAGCTCTCAAAAGGGGACGATTGTAGGCGTGGATCCACTAACTGATTTGGCAGTGGTTAAAATAGAGCCTAAGGATACATTACCTGTAGCCACATTAGGCGATTCAGATAATTTACAAGTTGGTGAACCGGCGATTGCCATTGGTAATCCTTTGGGACTAGAATTTCAAGGCACAGTTACAGCTGGCGTTGTAAGTGCTTTAAATCGCATGATTGATATGGAAACGCAGCGCTTTCCTTTAATCCAAACGGATGCAGCTATTAATCCAGGGAATTCTGGTGGTGCGTTAGTGAATGCAGATGGTGAAGTCGTAGGGATTAATAGTGAAAAAATTGCCCATACTGGCATTGAAGGCTTGGGTTTTGCCATTCCTATTAATGAAGTGAAGCCAATTGTGAAATCCCTAATTGAAAAAGGCAAAGTGGTGCGTCCTTATTTAGGTTTAGCCTTATTGGATAAAGCAGGGGCTGCTAAATACGGCTATGCGTTACAACGCGATGGATTGTTAGTGGCTCGCGTATATTCTGATGGCCCAGCAGAAGCAGCGGACATTCATGAAGGGGACTATATTATTGGTGTAGGTGAAAAAAGTATTACTAATTTAGTAGCTTTAAAGCAAATTTTAGATAGTCATAAGCCAGGAGAAACACTAGAGCTTACCATTGTAAGTGAAGGCGTAGAACGCCGCATCTCTTTACCTCTTGGTACTATGCCGGAGAGCGAATAAAGATATGAAATTTACTATTATTACTATAGGCAAATTAAAAACGGCTTACTTGCGTGAGGGCGTAGAGGAATTTGTAAAGCGTTTAGCACCCTATGGAGGCGCTACTATTATAGAGCTCAATGAAAGTAAACAAAGTAGCCATGATGCGGCACAGCGAGCTGCCATAGTTGAGGAAGAGGGCAGTCGAGTAATGAAGCAAATTGCCAATAAAGCCTTTGTGGTTCTTTTAGATGTAAAGGGCAAGTCCCTTTCTTCAGAAGAGTTGGCGGCCACGATTCAGCGTTTAGAGGTAGATGGCATTAGTGAAATGACCTTTGTCATTGGCGGTGCCTTTGGCGTTTCAAAGGAATTGCGTCAACGCGCTAATCTAGCCTTGTCATTTAGTGCCATGACGTTTACTCATCAAATGGTGCGTTTATTGTTGGTGGAACAATTGTATCGTGCATGTAAAATAAATAGAAATGAACCCTATCATTGGTAATAAGGAGGAGTCATAGTTGGACAATCAAAATGAGTTTTTTGGTTTGCCCTTGCCAGAGCGTTTAATGCAAACACAGGAGTTAAAAGGGTCTGGTGCATTTTATGAACTGTATAAGGATAGTGTGGAAACGGCGGAAACCGTATTTAAGGAAAATGGGGCGTATATTGAAGAATTAAAAGCTAAGTTAGATGAGTGTCAGGCGGAGGTAGCGCATGATGCTAATGAAAGCGAGCGTCGCCAAATGATTGATCGCAGTGTGAGTGATATAGCCCATTCTAATAGCCTAGTGCTTACCGCTTTAAATGCCTATGGTGATGCGGCGAATAAGATTAAAGTGTTAGAAGAAGGGGGCTTTGCACAAAATTATATTTTGCAGCGAAAAATTGACTTAGTTAAGCAAAATACTGATTTTAATATTTTGCTTACGACTTTGACGAATTATATGCAAATTATAATTAATGCTTTAGAATCTGAGTTGGCTGTTACAGATTCGGACACTGTAGCGGTTCAGCCTGGTGGTGCAGAAGGAGAGGCACAACAGACTGCTAGTGAAGAAGCTAAACATGTAGAGCAATTATCCATTTACCAATCTTGGTTACAACAGACTTATAAAGTAAATACGATTATTGAACGTCGCTTTATATTTATTGAAGCATTGTTACGTGCTTTAAAAGTTGATTTGACAAATCTTCAAGTTCATAAAATGGAACAAGATGTGCAAGAACGCAAGCAAGCCATTGCTAATCAACGTTATAAAAAGACCTTGGAAGATGTGCGAGACTACGATGATTTAGAAGGCCAATACCGTCATCAATATGATGAAGACGGCAATCTTATTGAAACTGTGCAAGGTGGTGAAGGTGGCAATAAACGAGGTATTATGGTAGCGGCTACCTTACTAGGCTTGGTAATCATTGCTATGGCAATTTATATATTGGTGAAATAACTTGTAAAAAATAATAAGAAATTTAAATTATGAGAAGGAATTTCCCTATTCATTGTCTAACTATATGTATATAGAATAGATTTCGAGAGAGATAACATCGAAGGGAGGAATTCATATGTTAATTTCTGAAGTTATGAACAAATATCCAACTACCATTACGGGAGACACTACAATTAGTGAAGCTGCCCAGCTTATGGTTAAATACAAAGTAAATGCTATTACTGTAGTCGACAGCAATGATAAGCTTAGAGGCATTATTACGGAAGGTGACTTACTTTACAAAAAAGTTAGACCTCATGCACCTCATTATGTCAATGTATTAGGAGCTAGTATTTATTACAGTGGCATTGGTGAGTATAATGCACAGTTTAAGAAGCTCTTGGCCGTCCATGTAGAAGAATTGATGACTAAGGATGTCATTACTTGCAAGGCGACGGAAGAAGTGGAAGCTGTGGTAGCTACTATGTTAGAAAAGCATTTAAAAACTGTGCCAGTCGTGGATGACCATGATGTATTAGTTGGCGTATTTAGCCGTCAAGATGTGGTGGAACTTATTGCTAAAGATTTATAATCAGACTGTTAAGGCGCATAAAGGGCGTAAGCCCGGTCCTAATATGGTTTAAACGTTCCATAAAAAGCTTAGGAACCTCCTAAGAATTCCCTTATAACTATAAGTCGTAAGTGAATAGCATAAACGATTTGTTAAAAAATTTATGAGCAAGGCCCTTTTGCTAGACAAGAGAGCCTTGCTTGTATGTTAGGATGAATTATTTTTGTGCGTTCTGGCGTATTATTAATAAAACTAGCAATTTATATAAGAAAATTGCAATCAATGAAGTTTTATGATAAGATTAGGAATGCAATATAAAAAAACAGATTTTGGGCATACGCCCTCAATAATTTTGGGCTCGGGCCCTCAAGGAGGACATATTTTCATGAACGCAACTGTAACCCCTGTTGATCAACATAAGGTAACATTAACAATTGAAGTACCTGCAAAGGACGTAACTAAAGGTATCGCGCAAGCTGTAAAACGCATTGCTGGTCAAGTAAATATCCCTGGTTTCCGTAAAGGTAAAGCACCTCGCCGCATTTTAGAAATGAACTTCGGCAAAGAAGCAATCCTTGAAGAAGCATTTGATACATTAGCTGGTCGTGCTTACCAAGAAGCACTTCGCGCTAATGACCTTACACCAGTAAGCGAACCTGAAATCGAACGCGTAGCTTTCGAAGAAGGTAAAGATTTAGTATTCAAAGCTACTTTTGTAAAACGCCCTGAAGTAACTCTTGGCGACTACAAAGGCTTAGAAGCTGAAAAAGGCGATATGACTGTAACTGATGAAGAAATTCAAGAACAATTAGATAATATTCGCAACCAACAAGCAAAAATGGTAGTAGCTGCTGAAGGCGCTAAAATTGAAACAGGCGATTTCGCAGTTATCGACTACAAAGGTTCTGTTGACGGTACTCCATTTGCTGGTGGCGAAGCTAAATCCTATCCATTAGAAATTGGTTCTGGCAACTTTATTCCTGGCTTCGAAGACCAATTAATCGGTCATGTAGCTGGCGATGATGTAAAAGTTACTGTAACATTCCCTGAAGAATACCATGCAAAAGAATTAGCTGGTAAAGAAGCTGTTTTTGAAGTTCATGTAAACGATATTAAACGTAAAGAACTTCCTGAATTAAATGATGAATTTGCTAAAGAAGCAAGTTCTTATGAAACATTTGAAGAATTAAAAGCAGACCTTAAAAAACAAATGGAAGTAGACAAAAACCGTCGTGTAATGGACGCGTATGCTACTGAAATTGTTCAAAAGGCTGTAGAAAACTCTACTGTAGACATTCCTGAAATCATGGTTGAAGAACGCGTTGAACAAATGATTCAAGAATTAGCTATGAACATGGAAAGCCGTGGTTTGAGTTTAGATCAATATTTCCAATTCTCTAACCAAACTTTAGATGGTCTTAAAGCTGAATACAAAGAAAGCGCAGCTAAAAATGTACGCACTGACCTCGTATTAGAAGCAGTTGCTAAAGCTGAAAATATCGAAGTAACTCCAGATGACTTAAACATGGAAGTGTTCACTATGGCTCGCCAATTCGGTGCTGACCCTAAAGAAGTTTGGAATGTTATTGCAAAAGAAGGCCGTGTGTCTATGTTGGCTAACTCTGTAGCTCGCAAAAAAGCAGCAGGTTTCATCGTTGCTCATGCTAAAGGCAACGAAGCAGAAGCAGCTAAAGCTGAGTAATTAGCGATAGCATATCTAGCCATCTAGGTACATGGACATGAGGTGTATTATGTATGTACCAATCGTGGTAGAACAAAGTGGACGCGGTGAGCGTTCCTATGATATTTATTCTCGTTTGTTAAAAGATCGCATTGTCTTTTTGGGTGGCCCTATTAATGATGAAGTAGCTAATGTAGTCATTGCTCAATTATTATTCTTAGAGGCTGAAGATCCTGATAAAGATATCCATCTCTATATTAATAGTCCTGGTGGCGTTGTAACAGCTGGCATGGCTATTTATGATACAATGCAGTACATCAAGCCTGATGTATCTACAATTTGTGTAGGTTCTGCTGCTAGTATGGGTGCGGTACTTTTAACAGCCGGTGCTAAAGGTAAACGCTATGCCTTACCACATGCCCGTGTTATGATTCACCAACCATTAGGTGGTGTACAAGGTCAGGCTACTGAAATTGAGATTCATGCCCGTGAGATTTTACGTATGCGTGAAGAATTAAATGGCATCATTGCCTCTCATAGTGGTCAAGATATGGAACGCGTTAAAGCGGATACTGATCGCGACAACTTTATGAGTGCCCAAGATGCTGTAGCATATGGTTTAATTGATGAAGTGCTAGAACGGCCGTTATCAATTAGTAAATAATGATAACTAGGAGGACTAGGCTTGAAAAGAAACGATAGAGAAACTTTACGTTGCAGTTTTTGTGGAAAAACTGGGGATGAAGTTCGAAAATTAGTAGCAGGTCCTAATGTATATATTTGTGATGAATGCGTAGAAGTTTGTCAAAATATTATAGAAGATGAGCTAGGCCATGATAGAGACGGTGGATTTACCTTATCTCATGTGCCTACGCCTCATGAAATAAAAGCATATTTAGACGAATATGTAATAGGACAAGATGCAGCTAAGGTTTCACTAGCTGTAGCTGTATATAATCACTACAAACGTTTACAGGTGAATAATACAGTAGATGATGTAGAACTACAAAAAGCAAATGTATTATTCATTGGTCCTACTGGTAGTGGTAAAACTTTATTAGCCCAAACCTTGGCTAAATTATTAGAAGTGCCGTTTGCTATGGCTGATGCTACAAGTTTAACAGAAGCTGGCTATGTAGGGGAGGATGTGGAAAATATCCTTCTAAAGCTTATCCAAGCCGCTGATTATGATGTAGAGAAAGCTGAGCGAGGCATCATCTATATTGATGAAATTGATAAAATCGCTCGTAAATCGGAAAATCCGTCCATTACGCGTGATGTGTCTGGTGAAGGGGTACAACAAGCGCTGCTAAAGATTTTAGAAGGCACTGTAGCATCCGTACCGCCACAAGGTGGTCGTAAGCACCCTCACCAAGAGTTAATTCAAATTGATACAACTAATATTTTGTTCATATGTGGCGGTGCCTTTGATGGCTTAGAAAAAGTAATTTCTAAGCGTACAGCAAAGAAAACATTAGGTTTTGGTGTTGACATTCAAAAGCAAGAAGAAAAAAATATTTCTGCCATTTTAAAAGAAGTGGTGCCAGAAGACTTGCAAAAGTTTGGTCTCATTCCAGAATTCATTGGTCGTTTACCAGTTATGGTAACCTTAGATCCATTGGATAAAGAAGGATTGATTAAAATCCTAACTGAACCACGGAATGCTTTAGTTAAGCAATATCAAAAGATGTTGTCTTTAGAGGATGTGGATTTGGTGTTTGAAGACGAAGCCTTGCAAGAAATTGCCTCTTTGGCGCTTGCGCGCAATACGGGGGCTCGTGGCCTTCGCTCAATTATTGAGAAGGTTATGAAACAGGTGATGTATGATATTCCTTCACAGGAAGATATTAAAACATGTATAATTACCCGTGCTGCTGTGGAGGGCACAGCAGAGCCGATACTCAAAAAATGAGTGAGCCCTTAAAGGCACGAATTAATTGTAAGTCTAAGAAACTCATTTCCTCGGGAATGAGTTTCTTTTTATAAATATAAAATTTGGAAAGGAGTCTATATGAGCGAGACCACATTTTCCCTACCTTTAGTGCCACTGCGTGGTATGGTAGTATTTCCAAAAGTAGAAGTACGTCTTGAAATGGGACGCGATAAGTCTATTAGAGCAGTTGAAGAAGCTATGGCTCATGACCGTCTATTAGCCGTGTCTGCACAATTAGACGATGAAATAGAAAATCCTACAAAAGATGAAATCGCTGAAGTAGGTACCATTGTAAAAATTAAACAAATGCTTCGCCTTCCTGGTGGGGTTGTGCGCGTTTTAGTAGAAGGGATTACGCGGGCTAAGGTAGTAGAAATTACAGAAGGTCCAGTGTATTACGAAGCTAAAATGGAGACCTTAGTATCCGAGTATGGCGATCAAGTTGAAACGGAAGCGTACCGTCGATTAGCACAATCTAATTTTATTAAATGGGCGGAAGAAACAAAACTTGTTACAGATGATGAAATTCGCCGTGTCATGGAGCGCACGGATCCATCTGAAACAGCAGACCAAATTGTACAGTTTTTACAAACTGAGATGGTAACCCGTCAAAACTTTTTAAGTGAGCTCAATGTATTGCGTCGTCTCAACATGGTTGTGGGGGCCTTGAATATGGAATTACAGATTTCTGATCTAGAAAATTCTATTAATAATCAAGTGCGTCAACAAATGGAGAAAGCGCAAAAAGAATACTTCCTACGCGAGAAAATTCGCGTAATTCACAATGAGTTGGGCGATAAGTCTGACCCTGATGAAGAAGCACAAGAACTTCGTGAGCACCTTCGCGAGTTACATGTATCTGGTGATATTCGCGAGCGTATTGATAAAGAAATCTATCGGTATAGCCGCATGCCATCTATGATGCCAGAAGCTAATATTCTTCGCAACTATTTAGATTGGGTATTAGCTCTTCCTTGGGATAAGGAATCTGAAGATCGCTTAGAAATTGATGAAGCTAGCAAGATTTTAGACGCTGACCATTATGGCCTTAAAAAAGTTAAAGAACGTATTTTGGAGTTCTTGGCTGTGCGTAAATTATCTGATTCCCAAAGTGGTTCTATTCTTTGCTTAGTAGGGCCTCCTGGGGTAGGTAAAACGTCCTTGGCTACATCCATTGCTAAGGCTATGAATCGCGAATTTATTCGCGCTTCCTTAGGCGGTGTGCGCGATGAAGCTGAAATTCGTGGTCATCGTCGTACCTATATTGGAGCTTTGCCAGGCCGTATGATTCAAGGCTTAAAAAATGCAGGCACACGCAATCCTGTATTCTTGCTTGATGAAATCGACAAATTAGCGTCTGATTATAAAGGGGATCCATCCTCAGCTTTGCTTGAGGTCTTAGACCCAGAACAGAATAAATCCTTTAGTGATCATTTTATAGAATTACCATTTGATTTCTCTGATGTATTTTGGATTACTACGGCCAATGTACCTGGCAATATTCCAGGACCATTAATGGACCGTATGGAAGTAATTGAACTATCCAGCTACATGGAAGATGAAAAATTAGAAATTGCTAAGCGCTACTTGGTGCCAAAGCAAATTAAAAAGAATGGTCTTGCCGGTAAGGGCGTAAAACTATCTGATGCAGTTCTTCGCAAAGTTATTTCTGAGTATACTCGTGAAGCAGGGGTTCGTACGTTAGAGAAAACAATTGCTAAAATTTTACGTAAAGTAGCCTTTGAAGTGGTTGGTGGCTCTGAAACAACACCAAAAGTGACGGTTAAAAATCTGCCTAATTATTTGGGCGCACCGATTTACTTAGAACAAGAACGGGAGAAGAATGCGCAAGTTGGCTTAGTATGTGGTCTCGCTTGGACCTCTGTAGGTGGTGTTGTATTGCCATGTGAAACAACGACTATGACAGGGACTGGTAAATTGTCCTTAACAGGGAGTCTAGGTAAAGTAATGCAAGAATCTGGACAGGCTGCGCTCTCTTATATTCGTCATAATGCTAAATCCTTAGGTATTGCAGATGACTTCCATAAGACTTTGGATATTCATGTTCATTTGCCTGAGGGTGCAACGCCAAAAGATGGTCCATCTGCTGGTATTACGATGACCTTGGCTATTGTATCAGCTCTTACGAACCGAAAAGTTCGCGCTGACTTGGCGATGACTGGCGAAATCACATTGCGCGGTCGAGTTCTTCCTATTGGGGGCTTAAAAGAAAAATTATTAGCAGCCCTTCGCTATGGTATAAAAGAAGTATTTATTCCTCATGGCAATATTAAAGACTTAGAGGAAATGCCTGCTTCAGTTATAGAAGGCTTGACCATAACACCAGTTAAAACTATGGATGATGTATTAGCACGAGCGTTTGTAAAATGAAGAAAAAAAAGCAAGTAAAACAACAGCCCAAACCTGTATATACGCGTAAGGCCCCTACGGGGCCGCGCATTATTGCGTCCCAATATGTGGCTTCTGCAGTACGGCCTGATCAATATCCAGACGGAGATACTGTAGAAATCGCCTTTTTAGGGCGCTCCAATGTAGGGAAATCTTCCTTGATTAATTCTCTTTGCAATCATCGAGGTTTGGCCTTAGTGAGCGGGCAACCAGGTAAGACAAAAACAATTAATTTCTTTGCTATTACTTCTAAAGAAGATATTAGTGAGGAGGCGGAGCAACGATATGAGTGGTTCCTCGTTGATTTACCAGGCTATGGCTTTGCCAAAACAGACAAAAGCAATCGCAATATTTGGTCATCATTTATTGCTGATTATATTTTAAAATCAGACAGACTTATGTTACTATGTTTATTAGTGGATGCACGTCATCCTGACTTGCCTATCGATCAAGAAGCGTTTAATTGGCTTCGTGAGGCGGGTGTGCCATTACAAATTGTGGTTACTAAAACAGACAAGTTAAATAACAAAGAAAAACAACAAAGTCGGCGTCTCATTAAGGAGCAATTTCCTACAGCGGAGCCGCCAATATTTTATAGTTCATTAAAACATACGGGACGTGAATTACTGTTACACCGTATTAATCAAGTGATTTTGGGGGACGAGGAATGAGTTTGGAAAGAGAAACGCAAATATTAGCACAAGTACAAGCTGACCTAGTTAAGGTTGATGCTTATTTGGCTGAGTCTTTGCAGACTGGTTCTGAAGACTTTAACCAATTGATACGCCCCTTATCCGCTGCAGGGGGAAAGCGCTTACGAGCCCGTTTAGCGCTTCTCATTGCAGGGGCTGGTACATCAAAAGAAAGCGAACGCGTGCCTATTGCGGCAGCTATAGAAATGCTGCATTTAGCTACTTTGATTCATGATGATGTGTTGGACCAAGCTGCTGTACGCCGTGGCGTGCCAGCCATTCATTGTAGCAAAGGCAATAAAGTGGCCATTTTAAGTGGGGACTATTTATTTGCCAAAGCTTTTGATATTGTAGCCGATGTAGGCTCTGTAGCAGTGCTAAAAGCATTTTCCTTTATTATTACCTCCTTAGTAGAAGGGGAGTTTATGCAAATGGAAGATGTGTTTAAAGTTGATCAGGGTGTGGATCGTTATTTAACTAAGACGCAGAAGAAAACCGCTGATTTTATTGAAGCATGTATGGAAATTGGTGGCTTATTAGGCCAATGGCCAGCAGAGCAGATAGCGGCACTGAAACAATATGGTCATGGCCTAGGTATGGCCTTTCAAATTACTGATGATATTATGGACTACAGTGCGACTTCTGAAACTACGGGTAAACCAGTAGGTAAGGATTTAAGAGAAGGTCTTATTACCTATCCCTTGCTCAGCATTGTAACAGAGGCGAATCAAGACGCTGTTAGTTCCTATGTGCATGCTATCGCTGATGGTGCTGAAGAGAACAAGCTCATTGATTATGTTGTTGATCATGGTGGCGTAGCCAATGCCATTGAGTTAGAAGCAAGGTATGAAAAGATGGCCAGCGAAGGCCTACAGAACTTGCCAGAATTTGCTGGTAAGTCCATGCTCTATGATATATTAAATTCCTTGGCTCATAGAAAGGTGTAATGTATGGAATCGTTTCAGGTAAGAGATTTTAATGACCCGAAACGAAAACCTTCTTTAAATAGTGTAATCGCCCACAAAAAGCGCCTTAAGGCAGCGCGGGAAGCAGGTGCAGCTGGAGGAGCTACCGTGCAGGAGCTTCCTGGTGAATCTAGTACTGATTCTATTAGTACGGCCCTAACGGAAGCTACGTATACGCCCACAGAAGAGCAGATTATGGCAGAGAGTAAGGCCATGTCCTTGGTGGGACATTTAGGCGAACTCCGAAAGCGAATTATTATTTCTGTAATCGCTATTTTAGTTGGTTTTTGTGCGGCCTATTACTATGTAGATGATATTCTCGCTATTGTTGTAGCACCAGCAGGGACTTTGTATTATATGCGTCCTACAGAAGCCTTTTTTACTTATATGAAAGTAGCTTTTGTAGCTGGTATCGTATTGTCTAGTCCTATCTGGCTATATGAAATTTGGGCCTTTATTATACCGGCCTTGACACTGCGAGAGAAAAAAATTACAAACTGGTTTTTGCCCTTTGCAATTATTTTATTTTTTATGGGTGTAATTTTTTCATATACTTTAGTATTGCCCGTGGCGATTAAATTTTTTATCGGTTTTGCTACCGATGAATTGCAGCCTTTATTTTCCATTGGCCAGTACTTAGATTTTGTAATTTCTTTTGTACTGCCTTTTGGCTTTATTTTTGAACTGCCTATAGTAGTGATCATTATGGCTAAGTTAAATCTTATTAGTTCAGCATTTTTACGTTCAAAGCGGAAATTTTTTGTTTTCCTTGCCTTCGTAATTGGAGGGGCTATATCGCCAACACCAGATATGTTCTCTCAAACTATGATAGCTTTGCCGATGATTATTTTATATGAAATATCTTTATTCCTGGTGCAGAAAGTGCTAAAAAAATAAAATTACATTGACAGAGTCTTTTGGTTTTAGCTATTATATAGATTAGATATACAAATAGCGAAGAAGAGGAAAAATTCTTTGAAACCGTCCCAGAGAGCACTGATACGGTGGGAGCAGTGCACGGCGTATGAGAAGGGTAGCCTTGGAGCTGAATTAGTGAACTATATAATAGTATCGTACTTGTTGTATTTAAGTATATATTAGCAGTGGCGTACGAATGTATTAAGTAGCTAGTTCCGGATAACTCCGTTACAGGTAATGAGTGATTGCAATAGCAATAATCTAGGTGGTACCGCGGAAGTCAAGCCCTTTCGTCCTAATGGACGAAAGGGCTTTTTTATATGATTTGATAAGAGTAAAGCTTATATTGGATTACGGCTTATAAAGGCGTACTATATGGCTTTAGCTTATGTGAAAGAGGAGGAACAAGGGATGAGTGAATTTAAAAATTTAGACACTTATAATCCAGGAGCTATTGAAAAGAATTGGTATGAATTTTGGGAAAAACAAGGATATTTTCATGAAGAAGTAGATAAGAGCAAAAAGCCTTTTAGCATTGTATTGCCACCACCAAATGTAACGGGGCAACTACACATGGGCCATGCCTTAGATAATACATTGCAAGATATTTTGATTCGCTTTAAACGCATGCAAGGCTACAATGTTCTTTGGATGCCAGGCACTGACCATGCGGGGATTGCCACACAAGTAAAGGTAGAAGAAAATTTACTTAAAACAGAAGGCAAAACACGCTATGATTTAGGCCGTGAAGAATTTGTTAAACGCGTATGGGATTGGAAAAAAGAATATGGCAGTACCATCGTTAAACAGATTCGTAGCTTAGGTGCTTCTTGCGATTGGCAGCGCGAACGCTTCACTCTAGATGAAGGGTATTATAAAGCAGTGCGTGAAGTATTTGTTAGCCTTTATGAGAAAGGCCTTATTTATCGCGGCGAACGCATTACTAACTGGTGCCCTAGCTGCCATACAGCGCTCAGCGATATTGAAGTAGATCACAGTGAAGAACCAGGTCATTTCTGGTATATTAACTATCCAGTGGTAGGTGAAGAAGGTCGCTTTGTAACGATTGCTACGACTCGCCCAGAAACAATGTTTGGGGACGTGGCAGTAGCAGTAAATCCTGAAGATAGCCGTTACCAAGATATTATTGGTAAAACTTTGTTATTGCCATTTGTTAATCGCGAAATTCCAGTGATTGCTGATGAATATGTAGATAAAGAGTTTGGTACGGGCTGCGTAAAAATTACCCCAGCTCATGATCCTAATGACTTTGAAATGGGCCAACGTCATAATTTAGAATCTGTAGTGATTATGAATCTTGACGGCACAATGAATGAAAAGACAGGTCATTTCAATGGCTTAACACGTGAAGCCGCACGTAAGCAGGTGGTGGAAGAATTAAAAGACTTAGGCTTACTTGTAAAAATTGAAGACCATGCTCATAGTGTAGGTCACTGCTCTCGTTGTAAAACAATTGTGGAACCATTAGTATCTAAACAATGGTTTGTAAAAATGGAGCCATTAGCTAAGCCAGCACTTGAAGTAGTAAAAGATAAATCCATTGAATTTGTGCCAGAACGATTTACTAAAACATATACTAATTGGCTTGAAAGCATTCGCGATTGGTGTATTTCTCGTCAACTTTGGTGGGGGCATCGCATCCCTGCTTGGTACTGCGATGATTGTGGTGAAGTGAGTGTATCTCGTGAGGATCTTACAACTTGCCCACATTGTGGTGGCCATGTACATCAAGACGAAGACGTACTGGATACCTGGTTTAGTTCTGCTTTATGGCCATTTGCTACTATGGGTTGGCCAGAACAAACTAAGGAACTAGAACAATGGTATCCTACTAGCGTTATGGTAACGGGTTACGATATTATTTTCTTCTGGGTAGCTCGTATGATTTTTACAGGACTTGAATTTAAACATGAAATTCCATTTAAACATGTATTTATTCATGGCTTAGTTCGCGATAGCCAAGGCCGTAAGATGAGTAAATCCTTAGGCAATGGTATTAATCCACTAGATGTAATTAGCGAATATGGTGCTGATGCCTTGCGTTTTACCCTTGTAACAGGCAATACACCAGGCAATGATATGCGTTTTTACATGGAACGCGTAGAGGCCAATCGTAACTTTGCTAATAAAATCTGGAATGCAGCGAAGTTTGTAATTATGAATCTTGATAATTATGATCCAAACTTCGTACCTACTGATGAGGACTTTACATTAGCAGATCGTTGGATTATTGACACCTATAACAAGGCTGTGGCTAATATTACTGCTAATCTTGAAAAATTTGAACTTGGTGAAGCTGCTGGCGGTGTATATGACTTTATTTGGAATAGCTATTGTGACTGGTTTATTGAATTGGCTAAACCACGTCTTTACAATAAAGAAGGTGGCCGCGATCGCGCTGTAGTTCAATACTTATTAGTTACGATTTTACGTCATATGCTCGAATTATTACATCCATTTATGCCATTCGTTACAGAACATATTTGGCAACATCTTCCTCATGAAGGGGAGAGCATCGTAGTGGCACCATGGCCAGAAGCCTTGCCATTTGGCGACCAAAGTGTAGCCGCTGGTCAAATGAATGTTATGATGGATGCCATTAAAGGGATTCGCAATATGCGTGCTGAAATGAATGTACCAATGGGCAAACGAAGTGCAGTTATTTTAGCGGTTACTGACGAAGCACTTCGCCCGATTGTAGAGGCTCATAAAGATTATTTCAAAACATTGGGCTGGGCAGAGACCGTAACTATTTTAGCTGCTGATGATGCAAAACCAGAAAATGCTACTGTATCAGTTGTAAATGGTCTTGAAGCATACTTATTACTTAAAGACCTAATTGATGTAACTAAGGAACGCGAACGTCTTCAAAAAGAAAAGGCAACTTTAGAAAAAGAAGTGGCACGTCTTGAAGGTAAGTTAAATAATCCAGGCTTTACATCTAAAGCACCAGCCGCTGTTGTGGAAAAAGAGCAAACAAAACTTGCTGAATATAAACAAAAACAACAGGCTGTTATGGAGCGTGAAGAATTCCTTAAGACGCTATAATCGATTTTGTTATGTAAACACTATCTTAAGGGTAGTGGTATAAACTATGTGTGGTCCTAGGGGCAAGAGGCTATAAGGTCGGCTTTGAGAGCTAGCTGTAGAGATAGACTACTTGCCTTACGGGCCTATATAAAACTTTATACATAAGTGTACAGGAGGAAGTTCATGACCTATGTAGAAGCAATAGCATATTTAGAACAATGTGCTTCTTTTGGAATAAAACCAGGTTTAGAACGTATTGAACAACTATTAGCAGCCTTAGGTAATCCTGAGCGAGCGTATAAAGTCGTTCATGTAACAGGCACTAATGGCAAAGGGTCAGTTACGTCCTTTATAGCTTCTGTATTGACTTGTAGCGGGCATAAAGTGGGGCGGTATACATCGCCTCACTTAGTCAGTTATACGGAACGCTTTTGCATCGGTGAAGAGCCTATTTCGGAGGCGGACTTTGCAGCCCTTGTAGATTCTGTCAAACCCATAGTACGTCGGCTCGTAGAAAATGGCATGGAGTCGCCTACGCAGTTTGAAGTATTAACGGCACTAGGTTTTTTATATTTTAAAGAGGCTGGCGTAGATTATGCTGTTGTTGAAGTAGGCTTAGGTGGTTTGTTAGATTCCACTAATGTAGTGATTCCAGAAGTGTCAGTGATTACCAATGTTACCATTGATCATCAGGCCTATTGTGGACGTACCATACCAGATATTGCTCAGCATAAGGCGGGTATTATTAAACACAAGCATCCAGTAGTGACGACGGCTACGGGTGAGGCTCTAGAGGTTATTCAAAGCGTAGCTAATGAGAAGGACGCACCTATATATATAGTAGATACAGCTAACGTTATTGAAGCTGTAGAACCCACCGATTTTGGTCAGCGGGTACGAATAAAAGATGGTAAAGGGCAAACGAAAGTGTATGAAACAGCCCTTCGTGGGCGCCACCAAAGCCGCAATTTGGCCTGTGCATTAGGTGCTTTAGAGGTATTGCAAAAGTCTGATACGGCCATTACCGATGAGGCCATTCTTGAGGGCATAAAACGGACGACTTGGGCGGGTCGTTTTGAAGTCGTAAAGGGCTTAGAACGAATATTTATTTTAGATGGCGCACATAATACAGATGGAGCGAAAGCCTTTGAAGAGACTTATGCGCTTTGGTATAAAAACAAACCTAAAACATTAGTTATGGCCATCTTAAAAGATAAAGAAGTGGATTCCATTATCGACCATATTGTAAAGCCTGGCGACCGTGTTATTACCGTGCCGGCACCAACGCCGCGAAGTAGTGAGCCTAGTGAACTAGCCCAACATATGCCTGGTAAGGCTTTAGCTGCTTCGACAGTCTCTGAGGGACTTGAAAAGGCTATGAAAGAGACAGAACCTAATGATATAATTGTAATAGCAGGTTCATTATATATATTAGGGGATGTGAAAGAATGGTTACAGGCTGAGCTTTCAAAAGCCCAGTAAAGGATGTATCTATGACAGATGTACAAACTTATAACAAGGGAGAGAGACTTAAAGAGAGTATTACAAAGCTGCTGTATGCTGTAGCGATAGTTATGCCCTTATATCCATTAGGTGGTGATGTATTAGTTATCTTGGCCTTCCTATTGAGTGTAGTTGACACGCTTAACTACCGGCCCTTATCGCGACCTGTATCTTGGCTGCAATGGTGTGTACTGGGATTTATGGGCTGGAGCCTACTTTCTTCAGTAGCTTCAGCAAGACCTATGTTTACTTCGCTTAGTTGGCTGTACAATGTGGGGATGTATGGAGCCATCTATTTCTTGACCTATCGCTATGTGAGAGAACCGCATCAGTGGCGCATCTTTTTACGCTGTTTCATGGTAGCGGCGGTACTCGTATGTGTAGTTGGGATTTATCAGTATATGACAACGACTATGGAGCTCCTATCTGAGTGGGTGGATGCGGAACATTTTCCGCTTTTAAAGCGACGTATGTTTTCAACTTTACAAAATCCTAATTTGTTAGGTGAATATTTATTAGTTGTCTTGTCTATTGCGGGAACCGGTATATTCCAAGGGCTTAGGGAAAAACGTTGGCACTTACTAGCTTGGATGGTACCAGCAGCGCTTTTATTCTTGGTGTGTATGACGCTCACTTATTCACGAGGCATTTGGCTTAGCTTCATGGCCGTTGTAGTGTATTGGGGCATTGCCATTGACCGGCGCCTTTTATTGTCCTTATTGGTGATACCACTTATTTTATTCTGTTATCATGGTGAGGTGGCATCTAGGCTGTGGTCCTTATTTAATGGTACTGATACATCAGCGAGCCTTCGCTGGGCTCTGTGGGATAGTACTACATATATGATTGTAGAATACCCTCTCTTAGGGATTGGCTGGGATGCTTTTTGGTTTGAATACCCTCGGTACAATTATTTTATTCAAACCCCTGGTGTCATTATTTATCATGCCCATAATATGTTTTTAAATATGCTAGCAGAGATTGGGGTACCGGGGGCACTATTCTATTTTGCAGCTATTTATGGTCATGCTGTGCATGCTTTGCGCTTGCCTAAGGCGACGATTAGCAATATTGTAAAATATGGAATTTGTGCAGTTGTTGTAGGTGTTACTATTAGTGGGCTTTTTGACCACGACTTGTTTAGCCATCAAATGTCGGTTATTTTTTGGCAAGTGTTAGGTTGGGCTTCAGCCGTACTCTATGCCTATAAATTTGATAAGGTACAAACTGATGCTCGAGAAGCGGTGGAGCACAAATTGCGGCAAGATTAAAGGTATGGCAATAGTCACCTATATATATTAAAATTAAATAGAAGATTAGGTTGGATTTTGAACTATAAAAGAGGAGTTTTTCGGGATTTGTCGAATTAAGTAAGTATGCCTATATTGGTGAAATACTTAAGCATTAGTTAATTACGTATAATATCTGTTCGTAAAACTTAAAGGAGGATTGGAAAGATGACCAATATCCACGATCGAGTTCAAAGTGAGTATCTGAAGTCTAAAATTATGAGTGCAGAGGAGGCCGCTTTGTTAATCAACCCTAATGATAGAGTTGGTACCAGTGGGTTTACGCCATCAGGTTATCCAAAAGTAGTTCCCTTAGCACTAGCTAAACGCATGGAAAAAGAGCCTTTCAAGATTGATGTGTGGTCTGGTGCGTCACTTGGTGAAGAAGTCGATGGTGCCCTAGCACGTGTTGATGGACTTCATAGACGGTATCCATATCAAACGAATTCGGATTTGCGCAATGCGATTAATTCCGGCAAAGTGCTGTATAGTGATTTACATCTTAGCCATATGGCACAGCAAGTGCGTTATGGCTTCTTTGGGGAGTGCGATGTAGCCATTATTGAGGCTGTGTGCATTCGCGAAGATGGTGGTATTGTACCGACTACGGCGGTGGGGAATGCCACTACTTTTGTAAGTCAGGCTAAGAAAGTTATTGTAGAAATTAACGAAGTACAATCCATGGGATTGGTGGGGATGCATGATATTTATGAATTACAAGATCCACCACATCGTCAACCAATTCCTATTTATAGTCCAAGTAATCGCATTGGTACACCTTATATTCCATGCGATCCAGAAAAAATTGTGGCCATTGTGTATTCTAATATACCAGATGGTACAAGAGCGTTAGCGCCTATTGATGATGATGCTAAAGCGATGAGCCAGCATTTGGTCGAGTTTTTTGAAGCGGAAGTAAAGGCTGGGCGCTTACCTAAGAACCTCTTGCCCCTTCAATCGGGTGTAGGGTCAGTGGCGAATGCAGTAGTCAGTGGCCTAGCACATGGACCATTTACTAATTTATCTATTTATACAGAAGTGATTCAAGATGGTATGTTTGATTTAATTGACGAGGGTAAAATCGAGATTATATCCGGTACGTCCTTATCACCATCACCAGCTGGGTTACAGCGCTTCTATGACAATATTGAAGAGTATTCTAAAAAGATTATTCTGCGTCCTCAAGAGGTGTCCAATTCACCTGAAGTGGCCCGCCGACTTGGGGTTATCGCTATGAATACAGCCATTGAATTTGATATTTATGGCAATGTGAACTCCACCCATATTATGGGCAGTCGAATGATGAATGGCATTGGCGGATCAGGGGATTTTGCCCGCAATGCGTATTTGTCAATTTTCTGTACGAGTTCAGTAGCTAAGCAAGGAGCGATTAGTTCAATCGTGCCATTCTGCTCTCATATTGACCATACTGAGCATGATGTTCTTGTGTTCTGTACGGAGCAAGGGATTGCTGATGTGAGAGGCTTAGCACCAGTGGAACGGGCACGACTTATTATTAAGAATTGTGCTCATCCAGATTACAAAGACATGTTAGAAGACTACTTAGAAAGAGCCATTGTGGAAACTAAAAATGCTCATACGCCAATTTTATTGGACGAGGCTCTTTCTTGGCATAAACGCTTTCAAGAAACAGGTACTATGAAAAAGTAGTCGCGATTAGGAGGATGAAACAACATGGCTAATGACAATTTAAAAGCCAAATTAGCTGATTATGATGCAGCATGCGAGAAAGTAACGGCTAAATTTCCAGAGCGTAAAAATCTAAGTTTTAATCGTCTGTATACGCCGCTCGATGTAGAAGGCTTTGACTATGAAAAAGACTTAGGATTCCCAGGGGAGTATCCATATACTCGTGGTGTACAGCCTACAATGTACCGTGGTCGTTTTTGGACTATGCGTATGTATGCCGGCTTTGCTACAGCGGAAGAGTCAAATAAGCGCTATCGGTATTTAATTGAATCCGGCGCTACGGGCTTAAGCTGTGCCTTCGACTTACCAACTCAAATCGGTTATGACTCCGATGATGCCATGGCAGAAGGTGAAGTTGGTAAAGTAGGGGTTGCTATTGACTCCTTAAAAGATATGGAGATTTTATTTGATGGTATCGATCTTGGTAAAGTATCTACGTCCATGACTATCAATGCGCCAGCGGCTGTCCTCTTAGCTATGTATATTGCAGTAGCGGAAAAACAAGGTGTACCAGCGAGCGAGTTAAAAGGTACTATTCAAAATGATATTCTTAAAGAATATGCAGCTCGTGGCACGTATATCTTCCCGCCAAAACCATCTATGCGCTTAATTACTAATATTTTCGAATATTGTTCTAAACATGTGCCAAAATGGAATACTATTTCTATTTCTGGTTACCATATTCGCGAAGCTGGTTCCACAGCAGCACAGGAAATCGCATTTACTATTGCTGATGGTATTGCCTATGTAGAAGCGGCCTTAGCAGCAGGGCTTGATGTGGACGCTTTTGCCGGTCGTTTATCCTTCTTCTGGAACGCGCACAATAATGTGCTTGAAGAAGTAGCTAAATTCCGTGCATCTCGTCGCTTATGGGCTCATATTATGAAAGAACGCTTTGGCGCTAAGAAGGCTAAATCCATGATGCTTCGTGTTCATACACAAACAGCAGGCTCTATGCTAACAGCGCAACAAGTGGATAATAATATTGTTCGCGTAGCATTACAAACTGCAGCGGCTGTTATGGGCGGAACGCAATCACTTCATACGAACTCTCGAGATGAAGCCTTGGCTCTTCCAACTGAAGAATCAGTACAAATTGCACTTCGCACGCAACAAATCGTGGCCTATGAATCAGGCCTTGCCGATGTAGTTGACCCATTAGGTGGCTCCTATTATGTAGAAGCTATGACGAATGCTATTTATGATGAAGCCCTTGAGTATATCCGTAAGATTGATGAAATGGGGGGCGCCGTAGAAGCCATTGAACAAGGCTATATTCAAAAAGAAATTCAAGAGTCTGCTTATAAATGGCAGATGGAAGTGGAATCGGGCCTTCGCACTATTGTAGGGGTTAATAAATTCCAAGTAGAAGAAAAACCAGTGGAAGGCTTGATGCGCGTTGATGCGGCAGTAGGCAAGAATCAGTCTATGAAGACACAACAGGTCCGTGAATCTCGTGATAATGACGCTGTTGCGGCAGCGTTAGCAGCATTAAAAGCAGGTGCACAAGATGAATCAGTTAACTTGATGCCACTCATTTTAGATGCTGTACGCACGTATGCAACACTTGGTGAAATTTGTAATGTACTTCGTGATGTATTTGGCGAATACCAAGCGCATTCCACTTTATAATTTGGAGGGACAATCATGGTAGAACAACGTATTCGTGTATTAGTAGCTAAACCAGGTCTAGATGGACATGACCGTGGTGCAAAGGTAGTGGCTCGCGCACTTCGCGATGCCGGTTTTGAAGTTATTTATACCGGTCTTCGTCAAACGCCTGAACAGATAGTTGAAGCAGCTTTGTCTGAAGACGTTAATGTAGTGGCGCTTAGCTTATTGTCAGGGGCACATAATACATTATTTCCAAAAATTGTAAATTTACTAAGAGAAAAGGGCATGGGCGATGTTCTTGTTATTGGTGGCGGCGTTATCCCTGATGCTGACATTCCAGGGCTTAAGGCAGCTGGTGTGGCTGAAGTATTTACACCAGGCACCCCAACAAGCGATATTATTGACTTTGTAAAAGCTCATGTATAACTTGGTGTGAGGCAACAGGCTCGAATGTATAGTTCGAGCCTGTGTAGTTTATATAAGGTGGTGAACCTATGGACTTAGTCACCGAGCTGTTTAAAGGCTCACGACTGGCGCTTGCGCGGGCCATTACAGCGGTAGAAAGTGAATATGATACGGCCAGTGCTATTATGAAGGCTATTTATCCTAAAACTGGGAGAGCTCAAATTTTAGGTATTACAGGAGCTCCTGGGGCAGGGAAAAGTACGTTGACGGACAAATTAGTAAAACACTATTTAAAGGCGGGTAAGAAAATCGGGATTATTGCGGTGGATCCGACAAGCCCCTTTTCTGGAGGCGCTATTTTAGGTGACCGTATTCGCATGAATGATTTGACCTTAGATCCTAATGTATTTATTCGCAGTATGGGCACGCGGGGGAGTTTAGGCGGCTTATCTCGTAAAACCTCTGATGTAGCTAAACTGATGGATGCGTTTGGCATGGACCTCATTATTATTGAAACTGTTGGCGTCGGTCAGTCAGAAGTAGATATTGTAAAAAGTGCTGATACGACATTGGTTGTTTTAGTACCTGGATTAGGTGATGATATTCAGGCCATTAAAGCGGGCATTTTAGAAATTGGCGATGTATTTGCCATTAATAAGGCTGACCGAGATGGCTGTGACAAGCTCAATGTGGAAATTGAAATGATGCTTGACCTAGATGGTCGGCCGCGCACTTGGCGCCCACCGATTAATCGTACTGTAGCAAGTCGCGACGAAGGTGTAGATGAATTAATTGAGTCATTGGATGCGCATTTTGCTCATTTAGTACAGACTGGTGAGTTAGAAACAAGACGACAAGCTCGTACTAGAGATGAAATCCTTGGTATGCTAGAGGAACAAATTGGCCGTTTCGTAAGCCGTGTTATCGTTCCTAGTGAGTCGTTTACAAAAGGCTTAAAAGAAGTAGAGGCAAGGACAAATGATCCGTATAGTTTAGTTAATTCATTAGTGGCCAATATATTTCCTAAGAATTTATAAATCAAGAACTTACCAAACAAGCGTTTATAAATTAAGACCTTTATAAATTAAGACCTTTATAAATCAAGAGTTTATAAGGTATGTACTGGTAAGTTAAGTTTTTATAAAGGGCAAACTTATAAATACAATTAATTACTATACTCTATAGTTTTTTGAAATTATTTTTCTTAAGGCGAACTTAATGGTAAAATAGAAATATAATATGTTATTAAGGAGCGTGTAAGTATGGCTTTTAAAGTATTACAAGTAGACCATATTGGTATCGGTGTTTCTAACTTAGATGCAACTAAAGACTTCTACAAAAACACCCTTGGCATGGACCATTTGCCAGATGATGAAGTCGTAGAGGAACAAAAAGTAAAAGTAAGCTTTTTCCCTGTAGGTGATGCAGAACTTGAATTTTTAGAAACAACAGAACCAGATGGACCGATTGGCCGATTTATTGAAAAGAATGGTGGTCGTAATGGTATTCAACATATTGCGCTCCGCGTAGATAATATTGAAAATGCCATTGCCGATTTGATGGCTAAAGGTGTTCGTATGATTGATGAAAAACCACGCTACGGTGCAGGTGGTTCGGCCATTGCCTTTATTCATCCAAAAGCGACTGGCGGGGTTTTAGTTGAACTTTGCCAACGTATGAAGTAAGATAATAAGGATATATTATTTATTGTGCTAGCATGTTCTTAGTGTCATAGGGCTAAGATACACTTGTATAAATAATGCAATACTGCTAAGCGAAGCTTTGTGTTATTGCTAGTGCTATACGAAATTTGTATAGCAGTGCCCTGTTAGCTAAGAGCAGACTTGTATAATAATCAATATAAGAGAACAAGTAAGATAATATAATGGAGGTATAGTAATGGCAACAGTCCAAGAGAAGATTGCTTTATTACACAAGAAACTTGAGACTATTAAATTAGGTGGCGGTGAAAAGCGCATTGCCCAACAACACAGCAAAGGTAAAATGACAGCTCGAGAACGTCTTGCTAAATTATTTGATCCTAATAGCTTTGTTGAAATTGACCAATTCGTAAAACATCGCTGCGTTAACTTTGGCCAAGATAAGAAGGAATTACCTGGTGAAGGTGTTGTAACAGGCTATGGTACAATTGATGGTCGCTTAGTGTATGCGTTTGCTCAAGATTTCACTGTAGAAGGTGGTTCTTTAGGGGAAATGCATGCAGCTAAAATCGTTAAAGTACAGCAAATGGCTATGAAAATGGGGGCCCCAATTATCGGTATTAACGATTCCGGCGGAGCTCGTATTCAAGAAGCTGTAGATGCTTTATCTGGTTTTGGTAAAATATTCTTCCAAAATACAGCAGCATCTGGTGTGATTCCTCAAATCTCCGTTATTATGGGGCCATGTGCAGGTGGGGCCGTATATTCACCAGCGATTACAGATTTTATTTACATGGTAAAAAATACATCCCAAATGTTTATTACTGGCCCAGCGGTTATTAAATCCGTAACAGCTGAAGAAGTAACTGCCGAAGATCTTGGCGGTGCTATGGCTCATAATGCAGTATCTGGGGTTGCTCACTTTGCGGCAGAAGACGAAGATGATTGCTTAGCTCAAATTCGCTACTTATTGACATTCTTGCCAAGCAATAATATGGAAGATGCACCATTAGTTGAAACTGGTGATAGCCCAACACGTGCTGATGAAGAGCTTAATTCTTTATTACCAGATAATAGCAATATGGCCTACAATATGCTTGATGTTATTGCTAAGGTTGTAGACAATGGTGAATACTATGAAGTGCAACCATTCTATGCAACGAATATCATTACTTGCTTTGCTCGTTTTGATGGTCAAAGTGTAGGGATTATTGCTAGCCAACCTAAAGTAATGGCTGGTTGTTTAGATATTAATGCATCCGATAAATGTGCGCGTTTCATCCGCTTCTGCGATGCCTTTAATATTCCTTTAGTTACGTTCGTTGACGTACCAGGCTTCTTGCCAGGGACAAACCAAGAATGGGGCGGCATTATCCGTCACGGCGCTAAAATGCTTTACGCATACTCTGAAGCTACTGTACCAAAGGTTACGGTTATTACTCGTAAAGCTTATGGCGGTGCCTATATTGCTATGTGTTCCCAACATTTAGGGGCTGACCAAGTATTTGCTTGGCCAACAGCGGAAATCGCTGTTATGGGGCCAGCTGGGGCTGCTAATATTATCTTCAAACGGGATGAAGATAAAGAAGCAAAAACTGCACAGTATGTAGAAGAATTTGCTACTCCTTATAAAGCAGCAGAACGTGGCTATGTAGATTCTGTTATTGAACCAAAAGAAACGCGTCCAGCGATTATTCGCTCCCTTGCCATGTTAGCAAGTAAACGTGAAAATAGACCACCTAAGAAACATGGTAATATTCCATTATAATTAGTAGTCTGTTATTACGTATAAGAAGGGAAGCACCATATGGACATTCAAAATATGCTGATTGCATTGGGCGGTATTATTGTGCTCTTTATTATTGTTAAAATGGTAAAGCGCAATCAACAGACTGCTCAAGCGTCTACAACTGAAGCACAAGCTTCAACACCTGTTGCCAATGCAGCACATGAGGTGCAAAGTAAGGCGAATGCAGAGGCACCTGTAGAGGAGGACGTTATGGCTGTAATTGCCGCTACTGTAGCAATGCAGGAGGAAGAAGTTATTGCAGTTATTGCTGCTGCTGTGGCAGCTATGGGCTATGATTCCGATCAAATTGCCTCAATTAAACCAGCAAAACTTAAAAATTGGACATTAGAAGCAAGAATAAGTGGCAGACGCCAAGGATAATCTAGGAGGTTATACGATGAAAAAATTTGTTATTACTGTAAATGGTACGGCTTATGATGTAGAAGTTAATGAAGTGGGTGGCACATCTGTGGCTCCAGCAGCGGCACCTCGTGCAGCAGCACCAACACCTGCTCCAGCACCTGTAGTAGCACCGGCTCCTACGCCAGCTCCTGCAGCACCAGCAGCGGCTCCTGCACCAGCAAAAGCAGTGCTAGCTGGCGCATTTAGCGTAAACTCTCCTATGCCTGGCAAAATCATTTCCGTTGCAGTTAAATCTGGCGACGCAGTAAAAGCTAATACAGTGGTATGTATTTTAGAAGCTATGAAAATGCAAAATGAAATTGTAGCTCAAAAAGATGGCGTAGTTGCAGATGTACGAGTAGCTGCTAATCAGTCTGTAAAAGCTGGTGAAGCACTTGTTGTAATCGAGTAATTTACACCTATTGGCAGATTGAGTGTTTGATTTCAATTGACCGATTTAGGGGGGGATTGCTCAAGGGTAATTTCCCCCCTATTTTTATAGGTGGATAGGTGTAAATTGGCTTGGTGTAGGAGGGCTTTTTATGAGTTCGTTATTTGTTGAATACCCTTGGTTAAATGAATTATTAATGGGCTTTACAGGCTTTCATGTAGGTCATTTAATCATGCTTTGCATTGGTGGGTTGCTAATTTTCTTAGCTGCTCGCTATGATTATGAACCAGTACTTTTATTGCCTATGGGTTTTGGCTGTATGTTAGCTAATATTCCTTTCTCTTCAGCAGTATCCGAAGAGGCCGGAGCAGTAGGGTTTTTGATTACCTTATACCAATCGGGCATTGCAAATGAATTATTTCCTGTACTTATTTTTATTGCCATTGGCGCTATGTGTGATTTTACACCACTCATGCGTAGACCGTCAGTTATGCTATTTGCAGCGGCTGCACAATTTGGTATTTTTGCTACTGCTATTGGCGGAGCCTTACTAGGTTTTGATTATGTACATGCTGCAGCTATTTCCATTATTGGTGCCGCTGATGGTCCCACTACTATTTATGTGGCATCTCGTCATGCTGTCGACATGTTAGGACCATTGTCTGTGGCAGCTTATTGCTACATGTCTTTAGTACCAGTTATTCAGCCACCAGTTATTAGAGCGATTACGTCTAAGAAAGAACGGCAAATTCGCATGGATTTTGAAGAAGAAAAACCAGTATCGAAAATGGCGAAAGTATTATTCCCTATTATGATTACTATCATTGCAGGGATTGTAGCACCTATTTCGGTAGCTTTGATTGGGGCCTTAATGTTTGGCAACTTATTAAAAGAATCTGGCGTTACTGACTCCCTATCCCAAGCAGCACAGAATGAATTATCTAACCTTGTTACCCTCGTGCTCGGTATTACTGTAGGTTCCACCATGACGGCGGACAATTTCTTGACTTTAGATGTTTTTAAAATTCTCTGCCTTGGTGCTGTAGCCTTCGTATTTGATACAGTAGGGGGCATAGTATTTGCTAAAATTTACAATCTTTTTGCTAAAAAGAAAATTAATCCTATGATTGGGGCTTGTGGTATTTCTGCATTCCCTATGTCTGGTCGTGTAGTAGCTAAGATGGCATTAAAAGAAGATAATACAAACTTTATTATTCAACATGCCATTGGTGTTAATGTGGCCGGTCAAATTGCATCCGTAGTGGCTGGTGGTTTAGTATTAGCTTTAATCCCAGCACTTGGTCAATTAATTGCTCGTTAGTAGAGGAGGGGATCCTATGACTGATGTAGAAGCAGCTGTATTGCAAATGTGTATTGCATTACCTGTAATGTTTATTGTAATTTGTGGCTTTATTTTAGCTACTAAAGGGTTAGTAAGTTTATTCCCTGAAAAAGATGCATAATAATTAACATATCCACCTGAAATAACCACCTCAACGATGGCTGTACGAACAGTGTATTTTTGAGGTGGATTTTTTTTGTCTGTTCTACGGCTATTTAATTGAGAATAAAACCTAATTTAAAATTCATCTTTTGTAAAATTAAATGAGAATTAAGTAGATGCCTATTCTTGGGAAATACATAAGGTGTAGAAAATGAAAATGTGTATCAAATAGCGTAATAGAGCCATTGTTCTATGCAAAATAGTTGTAGGCACTTGCTAAAAAATAATAACAAATCATTCTCCATAAGTTTGACAAGAAGGAAAAATCGTGTCATAATGAGAATATAAATTTTAAGGTAAGTTCCTTAACGAGTTGATAATCAAGAAGTTATCTAGTATATTTTTTTGGAGGTGTCCAATCATGAGAGTTATCGGTGATGAATGTATTAAATGTGGTTCTTGTGCTTCTGTGTGTCCAGTAGGCGCTATCAGCGAAGGCGAACTTAAATACGAAATCAATGACACTTGTATCGACTGCGGTTCTTGCGAATCCGTTTGCCCAGTTGGTACAATCCATCCAGCAGAATAATTTGGATGCTTAAAGCCCTCTTCGGAGGGCTTTTTTTGTATGTAAATTTTTTTATGGACGTTTTTCTTATCTGTAGTTAGAGTCTACGCTTCATAGATTGTAAGCGTAGGCGTTTTGTATTACACTAACCTCTGAAGACTTATGTATTACTTACGAAATATGTATTAATCATGCAAAAGAGGTGTAAGGATGGATAATAAGAAGATTGGTCAACTTATTTTGCAGTTGCGCACAGAAAAAGGTTTGACACAGCAAGAAGTGGCCGAGCTGCTCCATATAACTAATAAAACGGTGTCTAAGTGGGAATGTGGGAAGGGGGTACCGGATATTGCCTTATGGGAGCCTTTAGCTCAAGTATTAGGGGCAGATGTATTAAAATTATTACAAGGTGGTTTGGCACAAAATTGCAGTGATATGGGAAATATTCGGCGTATAAAGATTTATGTTTGCCCTCACTGTGGTAATATTTTAACTAGTACAAGTAATGCGCATTTAAATTGTTGTGGGAGGCAATTAGAACCCCTTCATTTTAGCCCTGGTGATGATAGGCATCGCCCAAGTATTGATAGTGTAGATGGTGATTTTTATATACACTTTAATCATCCTATGACTAAATCAGATTATATTTATTTTGTTGCATATGTATATGATGATTTCCTTTGGTTACAGCGATTATATGCAGAGCAAGAGGCGGCGTTACGAATCCCGTGGATGAAACGCGGTGGCAAGCTGTTAGTATACTGTAATCATGGAGCGTTTGTATATAATCGAGTATTTTAAATTAGGAAAATAAAAAGACCATACTTTGAGGTATGGTCTTTTTTTCGTACCTCGAAGGACTGAGTCAATGAATCGGTGGCGGTGTTAGTCGATGAATCAGTGGATGAGGCGGTAAATGAATCAATGAGACAGTCAATGAGTGGATGAGGTAGTGCTAGTCGATACGATATAAGTTTATAAGGGATGAGAATAGACAAATTGATTCTTTATAGCTTACAATAAAGAGTAATAAACTATAAAAAGGATGAGTATAAGAGATGGTTTTATATGTAATAATCGGATGTTTATGGCTGATTTTAGATCAATTTACGAAGATTTATGTGCAGCAGTCGATGCACTTAGGTGAATCTATAGCGATTATACCTAATGTATTTCATTTTACTTATATTTTAAATAAAGGTGCCGCTTTCGGTATATTGGAAGACCAAAGGGTATTTTTTTTGACTATTGTAATCATACTGTTAGGTGTGCTTTTTTATTTACGCCAATACATAATGAATGGTTCTAGAGCGCTAAAATTAGGCACGGCGTTATTAGTGAGTGGCGCGCTTGGCAATGGCTGGGATCGCTTTCATTTAGGTGCAGTAGTAGATTTTTTCGATTTTAGAATATGGCCAATTTTTAATATTGCTGATATTGGTATTTGCCTTGGTGTGGCGGCCTTGATTTATCATGTGTGGCGCCAACCGGAGAAGGGAGATAAATAGATGAGTCAAATAGATATAATCACTGAGGATGCATTACAGGCAAATTCATCGTCTCAGGCTGGCGAAGTGAAACAGTTTACAGTGCCTTCTACGGCAGAAGGGACCCGGTTAGATGTGTATTTAACGGACTTATTAGAAGGGTCCCGCAGTTATGTGAAACAGCTTGTAAAGCAGGGCCTTGTAAAGGTAAATGGCAAGGGGGGCAAAAGCAATTTAAAATTGTCCAGTGGTGTCCTTGTAGAAGTGGAAATTCCAGCACCACAATCGGTAGAAGTAAAACCAGAGAATATTCCCCTCAATATTTTATTTGAAGATCACGATATAATTATTATCAACAAAGCCCGTGGCATGGTAGTTCATCCTGCAGTGGGCAATTATAGCGGTACCTTAGTGAATGCTCTTTTATATCATTGTAAGGATTTGTCGGGGATTAATGGTGAAATTCGCCCTGGCATAGTGCATCGCTTAGATAAGGATACATCAGGTGTTATGATGGCAGCTAAAAATGATGCAGCTCATATCGGTTTGGCTGAACAGGTAAAAGCCCATACAGCGCAGCGCACATATTATGCATTGGTACAAGGCAATATTGTAGAAGAGCGCGGCGTTATTAAAGCGCCTATTGGCCGTCATCCTAAAGATCGAATGAAAATGGCCGTTGTGTTTGAAAATAGTAAGGATGCGATTACTCATTTTAAAGTGTTGGAACGATATGGCAAGCATACCTTAGTTGAATGTCAGTTAGAAACTGGCCGGACCCATCAGATTCGCGTTCATTTTGCACATATAGGACATCCTGTAGTTAATGATCCTTTCTACGGGTATAGAAAAATGGACTTTCCTATTGAGGGACAGGCTCTTCATTCGCATAGTTTACGATTGACACATCCTATTACGGGGAAGGAATTGTATTTTGAAGCACCTTTACCAGAGGACTTTTTAGCATCTATTGAATATGCAAAGGAACATAATCGTTAATTAGCTGAGCCTTTGACGATATATGTGAGGAGGATATGATGGCAGATAAAGTAAAAGACTTAGGCCGTGATGGGGATAGTCGTATTTTAATGGATGAGCAAGCTATGATGCGCGCTGTGCGCCGTATTAGCCATGAAATTTTAGAGCGTAATAAAGGCTTAGAAAATGCCATGATCATCGGTATTGAGCGGCGCGGTATTTACTTAGCGAATCGCTTGCAGAAACAGATTGAAGCCATTGAAGGCACGTCTATTGAAGTAGGAACTATGAATGTGGCACTCTATCGAGACGACCGCAATACTAAAGCTAAAGAAGGAACCCCGTTTACCCTAGATACAACAGGGAAGCTAGTTATTTTAGTGGATGATGTGCTATATACGGGACGGACCATTCGAGCCGCTTTAAATGCATTAATGGAAGTGGGGCGGCCTAGAGCCATTCAGCTGGCTGTTTTAGTGGATCGTGGCCATCGTGAGTTGCCCATTCGGGCTGACTATGTGGGAAAAAATATTCCTACCTCTCATTCCGAAACGGTTCGCGTTAATGTAGTGGAACAAGATGGCGTGGATAGCGTTACGATTTCCTAAATTAGGACACAATGTTTGATGACATAGATGGCTAATTGGGATTTTTAATGTTACTTTAAGATGGTTAGATGTGATTAATAGTATTTGATGATACGAAGATATTTAATCACATTTTGGATTTTTTTAGGGTGATTGGGCGTATAAAAAGGAGCTGTAACTTAAATGTGGGATACTCCACATTTGGTTACAGCTCCTTTATGTATGTAGGCATATATGCTACATATTATTTTATAATTTTAAACTTTTATATACAAAGGTGATCGATAAAAATCTTCATGTCCGCTTCGTAAGTCTATATTGGCATTACATAGGGCCTGTATGTCCGTGGCCTTCATATCGAGGGTGAGGAGTGTATTGGTTAAGGCCAAGTCGGCCTTTGCGCTTTGTTGGACAAAGGGACCCCATTTTTGCACGACGGGGATGGTGTGGGTATGTGCTTTTAGCCATGGTCGCGCCATATCAGTAAATCCCAAGAGGCGTGCATAGGTGGGACCTATGTGATGGGCTTCATCTTGGAGTGCTTTGGTAATGCCTAAAACAGTGTAAGTTCCCATGCGTTGTAAACGGGCATAAGTATAACGCTTAGATTTAATTTGCTCTAAGGCGAGGGGCCAGGAATTTGCTTCGCTTGCCTTAGTCCATCGGCGCTCGAGACCTTCTGTAAAATCTGGTAAAGTAACTAATGACTCCATTGTATGTAGGCGACTTTGATAATGCACTAAATCGTTATAGCGCTTGTAATCTACATAATTTTGCGTACGTAAACTTTCTTGCACTGATGTGCGGATTGATGGTGGGAAAAAGCGACTCATAGAGTTTAAGTCAATATTATGGGCGTTTTTTATGGCTTCATCATGGGCATTTTTTATAGCTTCCCTTAAGGCTGAGCCAGATGGAAGTGATGTAGCTCTCGAGGAATGCCTTGTAGAAACCGATGCTGGCAAGATGCGGCTATGGTGTGCAGACTCGCGTAAAATGGGCAATATAGAGAGGGGCAGTTTATATTTTTGAATCCCTTTAATATATTCTAAGGCTAATATATTATTGGGTCCGTCTAAAACTTGTTGAAGCGTTGCATTTGAGAGTTCTAGATTTACCGCATCGGTAGTGTTGAGAGTTTGTGCGCCTTTGGTGAGCGTTGGATGATTGACTAGCCCCTGTTGACTGCTTAAGCTAATAGCTTGCCGTAAAGCAGTGCCATAGGAAAGACCTTGGGCGAGCAAGCGTTGACAATTTTGTTGCACTGTATCACTTTCGCTGAGCGCGGCAATGTTCCAAAGAACTGAAGGATTGTCAGTTTCGGCTCCAAAGGCGAGAGTAGTGATACCAAGAGCACTTAATAAACGTACCGCCCCAGCAGCAAAGCGTTCCGCATTGGCGGTGGCAAAGATGGTAGGTAACTCCACTACAGCATGAACACCTGTTTGTAGGGCCCAGGTAGTGCGAAGAAATTTATCGAACAAAGCGGGCTCCCCACGTTGCACAAAGGAGCCACTCATAGCGACGATGATCAGGGCATCAGGATATAAGTCTTTGATTTTCTGAATTTGATATGCATGCCCTAAGTGAAAGGGATTGTATTCGGCAATGATGCCAATAAGTTTCATAAGAACTCCTTCTTTACGTAATTTGTTTGAAGTAAGGGGGATATACAGTGTATTGATGTAAGCTGTATATACAATGTATTAGTGTAAGATGTATATACAAGTGTATTGATGTAAGATGTATATACAAATTGGCTATGTAATTGTATATACAAATCATAGATACTAGTTTAATTTATTATAGCAGAAAAATGCATATGAATTTCACGTATGTTATGTATGTGTTAATTTTATGCAGGAATTTAATAAAAAATGGTGGCTAAGGGCAGGAGTAAAGTGTTATAATGAAAATGCACGTATGAATGCATATAATTGCATGCAATTCGCCTAGTTCGTAGCATCTGATGGCCGTTAATTGATGAAAAACATAGGTGCAAAAGATATGAATCGAGGAAATGTATGAAAAAGTGGCTTACAATCCTTTTAATGGGGGTTATGTTAGTATTTATAAGTGGCTGCAGTAGTGACAATGCCATCGATAATTATAGCTTTGGTCATAAAGTCATTAAAGCCGGTCAGTCTGAAGTGACCTATGAACTTCCTTTTGATATTGGCGTACAGCCTAATACCACTGCAAATGCCTTAGGATATCCTGTTACTACATATTTAGGGGCGGATAAGAATTTCTTAGTTTCTATTGAAGCTATTTCGCCTAAAGCAGGGCAGGCCTTACCAACGGCAGATGCGTATGCAAAGGAAACTCAAGCATTCTTTGAAAAAAGTTTTGGATCAAAATTAAAATGGCAAGCTAATGCCACTACGATTGATGGCGTCAATGGCGTAAAAGCGGATGCTGAACTCGTAGCAGAACAAGCAAAAATTCATTTCTTCCAATATACCTTTGTAGATAAAGGCGTATTGTGGAATATTACCTATCAGTATCCTATTAATAGTACAATGGGTGCTCAGATTTCTGACCTGGTGGTAGGAAAAATTCAAATTACTAAGAAAGAGGGATAAGTAATGAACGTTTTAGTAGTAAACTGTGGCAGCTCTTCCTTAAAGTACCAATTAGTGGACATGACAAATGAAAGCGTATTGGCAAAAGGGCAATTTGAAAAAATTGGTGCAAATGATGCAATTTTCACTCACAAACGTCCTAGTGGTGATAAATTAGAAAAAGTGGAACCAATTTTAGACCACAAAGCAGCACTTAAAATCTTGCTCGACATTTTAGTTGACAAAGAATACGGTGTAATTGCATCTATGGATGAAATTGATGCAGTAGGTCATCGTGTAGTACATGGTGCTGAAAAGTTTGCTGACTCTGTATTGATTAATGATGAAGTTATGGCTGCGTTGAATGAATGTGCAAAAATGGCACCTTTACACAACCCACCAAACATTCAAGGTATTGAAGCATGCCAATCCATTATGCCAAATGTACCACAAGTAGCTGTATTTGATACTGCTTTCCATCAATCCATGCCTCCAGAAGCTTACTTATATGGCCTTCCATTAGAAGTATATGAAAAATACGGCGTTCGTCGTTATGGCTTCCATGGTACTAGCCATCGTTATGTAGCTGATCGTGTTGCTGAATTAATGGGCAAACCACTTAGCGAATTGAAAATTATTTCTTGCCACTTAGGTAATGGTTCTTCCGTTACAGCTGTAAAAGGTGGTAAATCTGTGGATACTTCCATGGGCTTTACTCCACTTGCCGGCCTTGTAATGGGGACTCGTTGCGGTGATATCGACCCAGCTATCGTACCTTTCTTGATGGATAAAATGAACTTGTCCACTAAAGAAGTTGACGATTTAATGAACAAAAAATCTGGCGTACTTGGTATTTCCGGTGTGTCCAATGACTTCCGCGTGCTTGAAGAAGCAGCAGAAGCTGGCAATGAAAAAGCTAAATTAGCTCTTGATATGTTCCACTACAAAGTACGTGCTACTATCGGTGCTTATGCAGCTGTTATGGGCGGTGTAGACGCTATCGTATTCACTGCTGGTATCGGTGAAAATGGTATTGGCAACCGCGAAGCAATTTGCCAAGGCTTAGAATACTTAGGCACTGAACTTGACAAAGAACGCAACAATGTACGTGGTAAAGATACTGAAATTAGCGTGGAAGGTGCAAAAGTAAAATTATTTGCAATTCCAACTAACGAAGAAATTATGATTGCTCGCGATACACAACGCTTAGCAAAATAATTAAAACTTTATACAATTAATTAACAATGTTAATTATAGCGCGCAGTACCTTCGGGTACTGCGCGTTGTGGTTTAGGAACTTAAAAAAGGAAAGAACGAATGAAATCAAAATCTACCGTATTTGATGTGCCGTTTGTATTGCTTGCTTCCGCCTCACCTAGACGGCGTGAATTACTCAGTCAATTTGGATTGTCTTTTACCGTGGTGAAAAGCACTTATGAAGAAACCCATGAAACTTGGACTGACCCAGCTCAATATGTTATGACTCAAGCACAGGGGAAGGCACGAGCCGCCGTTGTAGGCGGCAGTCCTAAAGAGGCGTATGTAGTTATGGGCGCTGATACTATCGTAGTATTTAATCATCAATTATTAGGCAAACCTGAGGATGAGACAATGGCAAAACATATGTTGAAGGAACTATCAGGCAAGCGACACCAAGTTATGACCGGCCTTTGCCTTCGCTATATAGAGCCAAAACAAGGTGTTGTGCGAGAAAAAGCATTGTGTGTTAGTACTGATGTAGAATTCTATGAGCTTTCTGAAATGGAAATAAATAATTACGTAGCTACCGGTGAACCTATGGATAAAGCTGGTGCTTATGGAATTCAAGGCTTAGGGGGATATTTAGTAAAAGCCATTCATGGGTCCTATACAAATGTAGTGGGTTTACCCGTGGAAGTTGTACTACGAGAATTAAACGCTCTAAAAGGGCAAATCTAGGAGGGCAGATCTAAAAGGGCCGATTTAAAAGTAAATATGTAAAAATGTATAAAATGTACCTAGGGAGGTTTATATGGGACAAAATACATGGTGTGTAGGGGAAGGGCCTCGAGAAAAGTTTGTAGATTTAGGGGCTAATGGTTTATCGACGATTGAACTTATTGCTATTTTATTACGCACAGGTCGTAAGGGATGCTCTGTTTTAGAGGTCGCTAAAGAGGTGCTCGACTCTATTGTTGATGGAGCCTATGGTTTAAATGATGTAACTGTTGAACGATTACAACAAGTTAAGGGCATTGGCCGTGATAAGGCGGTGACTCTTTGTGCTGCCATTGAGTTAGGACGCCGTCTAGGACAAATGCGTGTGAAGCATTTGTACGAAGACTTCAGTTCCCCTAAGGCTGTAGCCGCCTATGCGATGGAACGGTTGCGACATGAGCGAGAAGAAAATTTTTGCGCCGCTTTCCTAAATTGCAAGAATAAACTCATCCGATTAGAGACCATCTCTATTGGAGGATTGACAGGCAGTTTAGCAGAGCAGCGCAGCGTATTTAGACGAGCCTTGGAAGCAAATGCAGCGAGTTTGATTTTAATTCACAATCATCCATCTGGTGATGCCACACCTAGTGATGAAGATGTGCGAATTACTAAAATCTTTAAAGCTGCCGGTGATGTAATGGGGATTCCTGTTCTTGACCATGTAATTATTGGTGATGGAATTTATGTTAGCCTTTGTGAAGATTCGCTGCTATAAACTGTATGTTAGCTTTTATAACTAGGAGTAATCTGCGTATCGGGAATATACAAAATCTCCTTGAAATGGTATCATAAAATGATGAGTATAATAAGGAGATAAAGAATATGATTCGCTTATTTTCGTCTTTAGGACGTGATTTAGGAATAGATATTGGCACCGTAAATACACATATTCATGTGCTAGGTCGAGGTGTAGTTTTATCAGAACCTTCACTGGTGGCTACGGATACAAAACAAGAAGGTATTGTGGCTGTTGGCTCTGATGCGGAGCGCTTATTGCTGCGTACGCCAGATATGCTGGATGAAATGCGCCCCTTGCGGGATGGCTTTATTGTAGATTATAGGGTTATGCTAACTATGCTGCGCCATTTTATGGGAAAAGCATCACGTTCAGTGGGCCGAGCTCGCGTTATTATGGCGGTACCTTGTGGCATTACTGATGTAGAGCGACGGGCCATGACTGATGCCATAATTCAGGCGGGGGCACGAGAAGCGTATTTAATTGAAGCACCCGTAGCAGCCGCTTTAGGCTGCAATCTACCGGTATTTGAACCTATTGGCAATATGGCTGTTGATATTGGTGGCGGTACTACCGATATTGGGGTTATGTCTTTGGGCGGTAAAGTATTAGCTAAGACGGCCCGTATTGGTGGGCATGATTTTAATACTGAGATTTTAGGATATATAAAAAATACCTACTCTGTTATGATGGCGGAAGAAACGGTGGAGCAAATTAAACTTGATTTAGGTTCCGCATTGCCGCCAGAAGAAAATGAGGAAGTATCATTTTTAGGCCGTGATATTGGAAATGGTTTGATGAAGCGTGTGACAATTCACAAATCAGAAATATATGATGTGTTGCAAATGCCTTTACAGCATATTGTAGATGAAATTAAAAATGTGGTGGAGCAGATTCCACCTGAATTGGCGGCTGATATTTTGGAGCGTGGCATGGTGTTAACCGGTGCCACAGCCTTGATGGAAGGGTTGGGGCAACGTATTAGTGGAGAACTAGGGATTCCTGTTCATATCCCTAAGGACCCTGGTTTTGCTGTAGCAGTAGGACTTGGTCAAGCCTCCAAAGAATTTGAACGAATGGATCGATTTATTATTGCTTCGAAGAGTCGGAAAGGAAGGGCTTAATGTTTTCGTCAGATAGAAAATTAATTGCTTTTGTTGGCTTATGCTGCGTATTTTTAGCCCTTTTAGGTTATGCGTGGAAGCAGCGCACAAGTATTCCCTATGTATCGGTAGCCCTTGAGCAAGTAACTACACCATTTACATATGGTGCATCACGCTTTTTAGGCTCCTTTAATACAGGGATAACAGTTATTGATAATGCCATTAATGGGACCAAAGAATTGGACCAGCTTCGCAATGAAAAAGCTGCATTAGAACAAAAGGTAGTTAATTATGATGAAGTGGTGGCTGAAAATATTCGCCTTCGCCAGCTCGTAGCATTTGAGACGAGCCATCGCCAATTTGATATGGTGGCAGCGGCTGTAGTGACTCGCGATTTTGGTACTTGGACGAATACATTTACTATTGACCGTGGTACAGAAGAAGGTCTTGCTGTGAATATGCCTGTACTGATTCCTGGCGGGGTAGTTGGTTTCATTAGTGATGTATACCCTCACTCGGCAAGAGTTCAGACGATTTTAGACCCTCGTACATCCATAGGGGTTATTGTGCAGCGCCCTGAATCTCGCGTTGCTTCGGTTGTAAAGGGAAATGGTAGTAATCCGAATGAACCTTTACTTGTTAATGTAGCACGGGATGGCGATGTATTGACTGGTGATACGCTTATTACCTCTGGTTATGGCGGAATTTATCCTAAGGGCCTATTAGTAGGTCATGTGGCGCGCATTGATAATGATTCGGAAGGCTTTGTAAAAAATGCGGTGGTTCAGCTCTCTGCTGATTTGAGCAATGTAGAAGAAGTATTTGTTATCTTACGATCTCGTGAAGGTGAATTAGACAAACCAAGTCTTACACCAAAGCTTGTGCCACAAACACAGCGTGACCAAGTGGAAGGGGTCAAAGGAGCACAATAATGAAGACTTTATTATATGTTCTAATGGGCATTTTAACCTTTTTGATACAGGCTGATGCCTTTCCCATGTTGTTTAAACATGAATGGATGCCTAATTTAATTTTAGTATGGGTCATTGTGCTATCTCTTTTAAAAGGCCGTCGTATAGGGCTTGGCGTAGCCATTTTAGGCGGACTCATACATGACTTAGTTATATCCAATGCCTTTGGGCTTCATTTTTTCCCTTACATTGTGGTGGCCTATTTTGTGAGTATTTGGTCCCATTCTGTATATGAAGAACAGTGGTATGTTACATTTGCTTGGGTGTCAGGTGCTACGGTACTAGATATGATAGTGCGCATGGGCATGCTATGGTTAGGACGGGAAGAACTAATCTTTGGCACCTATATATGGCATCATATTTGGCCTGTTTGGTGGCTTAATGGCCTCATTGGCATTGTGTTACATGAATTGATTTGGAATATGGAAGAACGAGATGAATATATTTGGTAGTTACTGATTATGCATGATTAGCCTGTTGATGAAGGGGCGTATTTTACTAATTATGTGTAGATGGACTACTAATTACATTTAACTAGCAGGTGGTTTTAAATAGAAAGGAGGCAGTCATTTGTTAGAAGCTCTCTATAAAAAGAATAAAAAAGGTCGCTTTGATGCCTTATTGTACATTGTCTGCCTTATTTTTCTGGTGCTTATAATCCGCTTATTTTACCTGCAAATTATGGATGGTGAATACTATCATACGAAGGCAGAAGGCAATCGCTTGCGCATGGTTACTATGACGGCAGCGCGTGGCGTTATGTATGATCGCAATGGTCAAATTGTTGCCGGTTCTCGCCCTGCGTACACAGTGTCTATGATGCCTACGGGGAAAGAGATTTCTGAGGATGAGCTCAATCGACTCGCTCAGATGCTCAATATTAAAGTAGAGTCCATCAAAGAAAAAATTGCAGCTCACAAGGGCGGTTATGAACCAATTCGCTTAGCCACGGATATTACGATGGACCGCGTAACTATGATTGAAGAACACCGTCATGAATTACCGGGCGTAAGTATTGAAGTGGAGCCGCTTCGCTATTATCCTTATAATACCTTAGCCTCTCAGTTGCTCGGTTATGTAGGGGAAGTTAGTGAAGATGAACTCAATGAGATAAAAACTGAAAATCCTGAAACCTTAGTGGGGCCAGGAACTATTCTCGGCCGATCTGGTTTAGAAAAAATGTATGATGATGTATTGCGCGGCATTGACGGAGGTAAACAAGTGGAAGTGGACGCCTCTGGCCGGCCTGTAGCGGAAGTGGGTCGTAAGGATACGATTCCAGGACGGGATATTCACTTAACTATTGATTTGCCTCTTCAGAAAGCCGCTGAAAAGGCGGTAGCTAATCAAATTGCCTCACTTCGTGCCCAAGGTATTCCTGCTCGCGGTGCTGCCGTAGTGGCTATGGACCCTAACACAGGGGCCGTTTTAGCGATGGTAAGTAATCCGGGCTTTGACCCGAACTGGTTTGCTCGCGGTATTACATCGGCTCAATGGAATATGTTAAACACAGATCAGAACCATCCGTTTGATAATAAAGTTATTTCTGGTGAATATCCACCAGGCTCACCGTTTAAAATTGTAACAGGTGCAGCAGCTTTAGAATTAAAGAAAGTAACACCTAATGAAATGATTTTCGATAGTGGTCGTCACTGGTTAATTGACAAGCGGAATGCGGAAGGGGAAGCACTTGGTTGGCTCGATTTTAATACGGCTTTGGCCAAATCTGACAATGTGTATTTCTATGAAATGGGCAATCGTATTGGTATTGAAAATATTGATAAATACGCTAAGATTTTTGGCCTTGGCGAAAAAACGGGTATTAAGCTCTATGGCGAGGCTGAAGGTAATTTAGCAAGTCCTGAGTATAAACGTAAAGTGTTTGACCAAGATTGGTACTTAGGGGAAACCTTTGATGCTGCCATTGGTCAGTCCTATACATTGGTAACACCACTACAGATGGCCGTTTTGATGTCAGAAGTGGCTAATGGTGGTATTCGTTATCAGCCGTATGTGGTGAGCCGCATCGATAATAGCGATGGTACGCCAGCTGAAATTTTTGGACCTCGTCAAATTGGTGTGTTACAAGTGTCTAAAACTGTTATGGATCTAATTCGTAATGCTTTACGCGATGTAACAGCAGAAGGTGGTACGGCGGGACAACTCTTTAAAGGGTGGCCTATTGCTGTAGCCGGTAAGACGGGGACGGCGGAAAATGCCACAGGGCGAGACCATGGTTGGTTTGTAGCCTATGCACCGTATGATAAACCACGTATTGTGGTGGTAGCCCTTGTAGAGCAAGGGAGCTTTGGTGCTGGTTCAGCAGGACCTATCGTTCGTGATGTATTGGCTGAGTATTTTAAAATTAATGGTGGATCTGATGCTGATACATCTAATGGTGCGGATAGTAGCAATGGGACTAATTCTGCACAGAACGATGCAAGTCGATTAAATAATTCGACTACAGATTCTACCAATTCCAGCACTACTTCTTCGGATAGTGCAAATGGTACAGAGCAAAATAGCATGACTCAGACTACAGGTCCGCAAGCACGATAGAACACAATAAAGGCACCATAAACATATGGTAAACATAAGATAAACGGATGATTAAAATGGATAAAATATAATAAACGTACAATAAAAACACAATAAAAGTACATATAAATATATGATGCAAACACGGAAAATGTATGATAAAAGTGTGTTAACAATACAAAATCTAGAAATAGGCCGTTTTACAAGTATGAGAAAGGAGCTTCCATGGGACGAATAATCTCTATTATGTCTGGTAAAGGTGGCGTAGGTAAGACTACCTTAACTGCCTCTTTAGGAGCAGCACTAAGTCGAGCAGGTCACAAAGTATTGATTACTGATGCTGATTTTGGCATGCGTGATTTAGACCTAGTGGTGGGCAAGGAAAATGATATTTTCTTTGATGCTATCGATATTTGCCAAGAAAACTGTACGTCTGACTATGCCATCTTGCCTTTAGGTACAGATTTTGACTTCTTGCCTGCTACGCAAAGTCGCCGTTGGGAAGATGTAGGTCGCAAGGGCTATGCTAAGCTCATAAAACGACTTGCTAAGCGATATGATTATGTCATTATAGATGCACCTGCAGGGATTGGGCGTGGTAATGAAGCTATTTTCAGAGCGGCAGATCAGATTGTACTTGTAGCAGAACCTATATGGGTCTCCATGCGGGCCGTGCAGCGAGTTATGCAAATGTGCCGTGAAGTACGTCAGTTAAATTATATGATTGTCCTAAATAATGTAGGTCAAAGTAAAGCTCAAGTTTCGTTAGATGATGCATTAGGAGCTTTGCAGGTAGAACGGTTGGGCACCATTTTACCTTATAGGGAAAGTATTCAAACATGGTCGCAAGAAGGCTTATTGCATGAAGAAATTGATCCATTTTTTGATCATATGATGAAAGCTTTGGTAAAATCCATTGTGTCTGATGAATATATGGAAGAGCCTGAATTAGTTGCTCTATGGCAACGAATGAAAGATACATACATGGATTCTTCAAATGTAGGGCACGACATAGAGTATTTGGAAAAAGAATCAAATGATGTCCTTGAGGTGGTGCCAGGTGAATCTGAAGTAGAAACCACTGAGGAATCTGTTGAGAACACTGTTGAGAAATCCGTTGAGGAAACTGCTGGGCAATTCGTTGAGAACACTGTTGGGCAATCCGTTGAAGAACCTGTTGAGCAATCCGTTGAGGAAACTGTTGAGGACCCCGTTAAGGAAACTGTTGGAAAAGCCGATGGGGAATCTATTGAGAACGCCGATGGAGCCGCTTCAGTGTCTATATCGGAGCATAGAGCGAACGATACGGATACTATAGCTGCCCATGAAGCTGAAGGAGTCTCTCCTGAAAGCCCTACAGAAACTGTATTACCTAAGAAAAAGGGCGGCCTAGCGTCATTATTACGCCGTCAGCTTACAAGCTTGTGGTCAAGACGCGGTCGCATGCGATAGGAGGATAGAATGTGGCAGAAAATTTGGCGTGAGTGGGATTGGACATTAGTTATATGTACTGTCGCACTGATTGCCTTAGGCACTGTAGTAATTGGGAGTGCAACCCACATAAATCGAGAAGGGCTTAGTTTTGATGATTTAGTGAGTAAACAATTGCTCTTCTTCGTTATTAATATTATTGTTGTTGTATTATTGCAATGGTTTGATTATCGGCGCCTTCGCTATTGGGGTCGCCCTTTATATGTGATTACTATTGTATTATTGCTAGCTGTTATGTTTGTTGGTACCTCCGCTCTAGGGGCACAGCGGTGGATTCAAATTGGACCTATTACAGTGCAGCCGTCGGAGTTTACTAAATTGCTTATGATTATTAGTATGGCTAGCATGATGGAATCAAGAGTTAATAAGTTAAATACATTTAAATCTTTATTGCCTATAGTTCTATTTGTAGGTATTCCTGCATTCTTGGTGTTTAAGCAACCGGACTTGGGCACAAGTTTAGTATATTTAGCTATTTTGTGTGGCATGCTCTTTGTTGGCGGCATTCGCATGCGCCTCGTTCAGATTATTGTAGGCGCAGCAGTTATTCTAGCGCCTTTAGGCTGGTTTGTTCTTCAAGAATATCAGAAGCAGCGTATTTTAGTGTTTTTAAACCCTAATATAGATCCTTTCGGTGCAGGCTACCATATTATTCAATCCAAGATTGCTATTGGGTCTGGCATGATTCTAGGAAAGGGCTTATTTGAAGGTACACAAAGTCAGCTTAACTTCTTGCCGGAAAATCATACAGATTTTATTTTTTCTGTAGTTGGTGAAGAATTGGGCTTTGTAGGCTGTGTAATAGCTCTATTATTGCTCTTTGTTATCATCTATCGCTGTATAGTGATTGCACGAAGTGCTAATGATACATTTGGCATGCTATTAGCTACCGGTGTAGGCTCTATGCTCGTATTCCAAGTGCTTGTTAATGTAGGTATGACTACGGGCGTTATGCCTGTTACGGGGATTCCTTTGCCCTTCATTAGCTATGGGGTAAGTGCGTTGACTACGAATATGATTAGCGTAGGTTTATTGTTAAATATTGCCATGCATCGTAAGAAACTCATGTTCTAGCGCTTTAGAGAATAGAAGGTAAGTTTATAATATAGGGTAAAACCAAGGTGTAATTTAAGATATAAACCAAGATGTAATCTAAGTTATAAGCTAAGGTGTAATCTAAGCTATAAACTAAGGTGTAAGCTAAGTTATAAACTAAGGTGTAAGCTAAGGATTAAACTGTGTTATAAACTAAGGTTTAAACTGAGTTATAAATATAGACATAAAGATGTTAGTAAACAAAAAGCAAACAAAAGCTATATTAATTTTAAATTTAAGTTTTATAGACTGAATATAGATATTTTATAGATTATAATAGGAGGTCCTATGGTTCATTTAGATCCCAGTTGGTTGCAACATGTGGAGAAACCAGCCCGCTACATGGGGGGCGAATGGAATAGTGTTGTAAAAGATCATAACGAAGTGGATGTTACAATTTGCTTGGGGTTCCCTGATGTATACGAAGTAGGTATGAGTCATTTGGGGATTAAGATTTTATATTCCATCGTAAATGAGCGTCCTGATTTTGCAGCAGAGCGCGTATGTGCCCCTTGGCATGATATGGAAGAGGAGATGCGTAAGCGCCAGATTCCACTTCATTCTTTAGAAACAAAAACACCAGTGCGCGATTTTGATTTCTTAGGATTTACCCTTCAATATGAGATGAGTTATACCAATATCTTGAATATGTTGGATTTAGGAGGTATTCCATTTTATAGTAAAGAACGCGATTTATCGTATCCATTACTTATTGCCGGTGGCCCTTGTGCGTATAATATGGAACCAATTGCTGATTTCTTTGATATTGTAAATCTTGGTGAAGCAGAAGAATCCATAATTGAAGTCATGGACTTGTACAAGGCAGAGAAAGCGGCCGGCTTCCCTGACGGCAAAGAAGGTTTCCTTCGTAAAGCCGCGCAGATTCCAGGTACTTATGTGCCATCCTTGTATGAACCAGAATATACAGAACATGGCGATTTCAAGGGAATGAAAGTATTGGCTCCAGAAGCGCCAGCTGTAGTAGAAAAGCGTATTATTGAAGATATGGAGCATGTGCATTATCCAACTAAGCCTGTTGTGCCCTATTTAGATGTAGTACATGACCGTGCTGTACTCGAATTATTCCGCGGTTGTACTCGTGGTTGCCGTTTCTGCCAGGCTGGCATGCTTTATCGCCCTGTTCGTGAACGTACTCCGGAACGATTAGTACAACTTGCTAAGGAAATTATTGCTAACACAGGTTATAATGAAATTTCCCTTATGTCCTTAAGTTCGGCGGACTATTCTAAATTGCCTGAGTTGGTAGACATGCTTATGGAAGAGTTTAAAGATAAACAAGTGCGCGTAAGCTTACCATCCCTCCGTATTGATGCATTTTCCATTGATATTGCAAAAAAAGTGCAGCAAGTGCGTAAAAGTGGCCTTACCTTTGCACCAGAAGCTGGTTCTCAGCGCATGCGTGATGTAATTAATAAAGGCGTTAGTGAAGAAGACTTAATCGCCGCCTGTACGAATGCTTTTAAATCAGGCTGGAATACAGTTAAATTATATTTCATGATGGGGCTTCCTACTGAAACTGATGAAGATGTGGCAGGTATTGCTGATTTAGCTTATAAAGTGCTAGATTTACATCGTGAAATTACAGGGAAACGAAATGGCAAAGTTACTGTAAGTGTATCGTTCTTTGTACCGAAGAGCCATTCACCATATCAATGGTATGGCCAACAAAGTGTGGAAGAAATTCATCGCAAGCAGCAATATCTTAAAACTTTGATTAACAATCGCAATATTTCCTATCATTATCATGATGGTGCAACTGGCTATATGGAAGCTGTGTTTGCGCGTGGAGATCGCCGTTTAGCAAAGACTCTAGTTGAAGCATGGAAACTAGGGTGTAAATTTGATGGTTGGACGGAGTTCTTCTCCTTAGACCGCTGGTTAGAAGCCTTCAAAAATACGGGAATTGACCCAGATTACTATGCGCGTCGCGATCGTGATTTTGATGAACCATTGCCATGGGATCATTTAGATGATACAGTATCTAAAAAATATTTAAAAATGGAATGGGACCGCGCTGTAAAAGCCGAATTGACTCATGATTGTCGTCGCTTGCCATGTAATGGCTGTAATGTATGTCCTGCGCTTGATACAGCGATTATTGATTATAAGGAGGGTGGACGCGTTGAAAAAAATACGTTTGGCTTTAAATAAAGGTGAACAATTACGCTTTTTATCCCACCTGGACTATGCACAGGCTGTAGAGCGTATGATTCGTCGCGCGGAAATAAAAATGGCCTATTCTGAAGGATTTAATCCTCATATGAAGATTAGTTTTTCCTCCGCCTTGGCCTTAGGCATCACCGCAGCTGTTGAATATGTGGACATGGATATTTTAGAAGATGTGCCTGTAGAAACTATTATAGATCGTTTAAAACAGGTGGCCCCTCCAGGACTTGAGCCTGTGGATGGCCGTGAGATGCCTGATAAAGTGAAAAAGCTGATGGCTATCTGTAATTATGCTGTTTATGAAGTGAATGGTCCTGTTGTAATTGATGGTAAAATCGCTACGCCAGAAGCTGCAGCGGCTATTGATTGGGCCAGTGTACTTAAAGAATTCAATGATGCTGAAGCTATTGAGTATGAAAAGGTAACACCTAAGAAACGTCGCATGATTGATGTGAAACATTTTGTAAAAGAACCAATTACAGCCACTGTAAAAGATGGGCGAGTGACTTTGCGCATGGCTATTGGGATTTATCCAGAAGGCACTATGAAACCAGGGGAAGTGTGGAAACTTGGCATGGAAGCTTATGGCTGGCCAGTGGATGCGTCCTATGCGATTCATCGCAAGGCCATTATGATTGAGACTGAGGGTGTATTGAAGACGCCTTTTGAAGTATAAGAGATAATGCCTTTTGAAGTATAAAATATTATGCTTAATGGTTTTTATATTTAAATGTATTTAAACAATGGAAAGGAGGAGCCTATGAAACGGATTATTGCTAATGTCATGCCTGAAGAGACTCGCTTAGTCGTGGTTGATGAAACTAATGAATTAGTGGATATTGCTTTTCATCGTCAAAGTGAAGATGAGTTAATTAATCATATTTTCAAGGGCACTGTGCGAAATGTATTGCCTGGTATGGCAGCGGCCTTTGTAGATATTGGGGGCAAGCAAAATGCCTACTTAAATCTAAAGCAAGGTAAGCAGACTAAGTCGATGGGCAAATTATTTGTAGGCCAGCACATACTCGTACAAGTAGTGAAAGAGGAAATGCTTGGCAAGGGCGCCCGTGTTAGTGCCGATATTAGTTTGGCTGGCCGTTTTATGGTGCTCTTGCCTTATTCAGAAGGACTCCATATTTCTAAGCGCATTACAGATTCAAAACAGCGGGATGTATTGACGACTATGGCAGAGCCTTACTTAGCGAGTGGCTGTGGTTTGATTTTACGTACAGCAGCAGCTAAAGCGGCGCCGGAAGACCTAAAAGCAGATATAGAGTATTTATGGAATACGTGGATACAATTACAAAATCGCTTTAAAGTAGCCAAAGGTGGCACAGAGCTCTATGGTGATGCGGATTTTTGGTTCCGCGTACTGCGTGATTATGGGGCTACTGATGTAAAAGAAATCATTGTAGATGATGAAATGGCCTATGAGCGTCTTCGTGAGCTCTTGGCATTGACTAAATTGGATGCTCGAATTGAACTTGTTCATTATGAGGCGCGCACTCCCATTTTTAAAGCCTGGCCTATTGAAGAACAGCTTGAAGAACTCACCACCAATCGCGTAGCCTTGCCATCAGGTGGTTATTTACAAATTGATAGTACAGAAGCCCTCACTGTAATAGATGTAAATTCGGCTCATTTTACAGGGGCGCCGGAGGTTGCCAATGGAGCTGCGGGGGACCTAGCGGTAGCTAATAGTACTAAAAAGAATTCAGCCACTACCTTGCGGGCTAGTGAAGTGGCTGTAGCAGTAAATAAAGAAGCAGTCCAGATGATTGCAAAACAAATACGATTGCGCGATATAGGTGGCATTATTATTTGTGATTTTATTGACATGCCTAAGAAGGCACAACGTGATGCATTGCTTGATGAGTTGACGCGCCTGACTCGCACGGATCGGGTAAAAACAGTGGTTTGTGGCATAACTTCTTTGGGCCTTGTGGAACTGACGCGTAAGCGGGAGCGAAAAGGCATTCAGTCGCTGCTCTTTGATGATTGCGCTGCCTGTGGCGGTACAGGTTTGTTATTGTCATCAGAGACGGTGTATTTACAGATTTTGCGCCGCCTTCGCGAATTATATCGTCTAGGCCGTTTAAAGACCGATGTACAAGTCGATGTACATCCTGAGGTGGCACGATATTTTACAAAGCAAGGGCTCCAAGACCTTAGCAAGGAGTTAAAGCGCACTATAAAAGTAAGTGCTGACTCTACAGGAAGCCGTGAGGCGTATTCTTTATTAGCCTTGGATGAATCAACTAGTAGATGATAGGCAGGCCATATACTTCTAGTATATAAAAGGCAATTAACAGGCCTACATAGTAGGTCATATGTAGGATGTAGTATGTAGTATATAACATATAGTGTAATTCACAATAAAAAGAGATTTTGTAGTTGCTACAGGTCTCTTTTTTTCGTATAATATAAAGGTTAAATTAAGCAAGTGCTTTATATTAATTATGTATATTGTTTAGCCTATATGTGAGTCACAAGTGGAGAGGATGTCAGACCTATGTCGTTGTGGGAAATAGCTATTGTAGCTGTAAGTCTAGCTATGGATGCCTTTGCCGTAGCTATTGCTAAAGGACCTTGTATTTCAGACAAAGAACCATTAAAACGGATTGGTCTGCCTTTTTTATTTGGCCTGTTTCAGATGATTATGCCGCTTATTGGTTGGGTGATTGGGGCTCAATTGGCTGGAAAAATTGATGATTATGATCATTGGATTATATTCGCCCTTCTTGGTTATTTAGGGATTAATATGATTCGCAATAGCTGTAAGCCTGTGGAAGAAGGGGACATTATATGTCATTTAGTTAAATGGCGTGAAATGTTTGTTTTGGCCTTTGCTACTAGTATTGATGCATTAGCCATCGGCATTACGTTAGCCTTCTTTAGTGTGAATGTATGGACGGCGTCATCTATGATTGGCATTATTACCTTTGTTATCTCCTTAGGTGGTGTTTTCTTAGGACAGCAATTAGCAAAATTACTATCGGGTCGTGCTGAAATGATTGGTGGTTTTGTGTTAATTTTAATTGGCCTAAAAATCCTACTTCAACATTTAGGTATATTAACCTTGGCCATGATATAGAGTCGTGGTATTAACAAGAATAACTCCATTATATTAAATTGGAGGCATTCATTACTATTAAGCAGGATGAGCCCAATAGCATTAAATAGGTTGAGTTAGCTATATTAATATAGCGTTACATTATTACTTGAAGGTGTTAACCTATTACTTGGAATAAAGGATATAAATATATTGACATTTACATGTATATCATGTAAAATAAATTAGTCATAGTTTGGGTACGCCCAACTATTGCAGCCGCATGGAGAGGTTTGTAAAAGGTCCCTCATTCCATTAGGCATGAGAGAATACCGTATTCAGCGAGTTCGAAAACAAGGAGGTGTCACAATGTACGCAATCATTAAAACTGGTGGTAAACAATATCGCGTTGCAGAAGGCGATGTAATTACTATCGAAAAATTGGAAGCAGCTGCAGAAGAAACTGTAACGTTTGACGAAGTGTTAACTGTTGTTAACGATAGTGACGTAAAAGTTGGTCTTCCACTTGTGGACGGTGCAAAAGTAACAGGCAAAGTACTTGAACATGGTAAAGCGAAGAAGATTTTAGTTTTCAAATATAAATCCAAATCCAACTACCGTCGTCGTCAAGGTCATCGTCAACCGTTCACAAAGGTTCGCATCGAATCTATCGAGGCGTAAGACATGATCAGGATTCAAAGTGTTCGCAATGAGGCGTCTCAGATTGTAGATTGTCACATCACAGGACATGCTGAATATGATGAGCATGGATATGATATTGTGTGCGCTGCCGTATCGTCTTTAGCTTGCACTGCGGTGCTTGGCTTAGAAAAGGTGGCTAAACAGCGCGGCACATATACAAACAGCTCCGGTGACTTGATTATCAAACTTGATGGTGAGATCACTGATCAGAGCCAAGCTATATTGGAGACTATGATGCTCGGTCTCGAGGAAATTAGTAAACAGTATAGCGACTTTGTTACACTTAGTGATATGTAGGAGGTGAACGGAATGTTTACTTTTGATTTGCAATTATTTGCACATAAGAAAGGTGTATCCAGTACACGTAATGGTCGCGATAGCGAATCCAAACGTCTTGGCGTTAAATGTCATGATGGCTCCGTTGTAAAAAGCGGTAACATCATCGTTCGTCAACGTGGTACTCATTTCCATCCTGGCACTAACGTAGGTATCGGCAAAGACGATACTTTATTTGCTTTAGTTCCTGGTAAAGTTGCGTTTGAACGCGATGGTCGCTACAACCGTAAAGTTAGCGTATATCCAATCGAAGCGTAAGACTTTTAAGTCCCCTATGATTCGGTGGCTCTTTAGAGCTGCTGAGTTATAGGGGCTTTTTATTTAAGAACAAAGGGAGTGGATGCCTTCTAGATTCTCAGCTTGTCAAGCTCGAAGGTTCGTCTAAAAGACATCCAATCCCTTTATTGTTTGCTCATATAACGCCCTATAAAAGGTGATAAGCTGAAAAGAGTCAATGAATCATGAGGGGATTAGGGCATGGGGATTTTTGAAAAACACTACATATTATGCTCATAATGAATACGATACTGCACATAAAATAATGGTGTTTCTGTGCTCTTTAGGTGGTACAAGTGTTCCCAAAACTGGATAAAAGATGTATAATTAAGTCATATTCAAGAGATTCAATATAGCAGAAGCAAAGTGCATAGTAAGTATGCTTTACCTGAATGGACCATCGAAGTGTAGATGGTTATTGAGCTCGTACTTGGGAAAGGGCGAGGCACAGGGCTTCGCTATGGTATGAGTAAAGGAGATCAGTATGTACGACGTAAAATCTTCTAAGGCAGAAGAATTTATTAATCACGAAGAGATTTTAGATACTTTAGCATATGCTGAAGCAAATAAAGAAAACCGTGAATTGCTTGACCAAATTTTAGCTAAAGCAGCTACTTATAATGGTTTAAATCACCGCGAAGCAGCAGTGTTGTTGGAATGTCCATTGCCAGAGTATAAAGAGAAATTATTTGCTTTGGCGAAGGAAATTAAGCAAAAGATTTATGGGGATCGCATCGTATTATTTGCGCCACTTTATTTGTCTAACTATTGTGTAAATGGCTGTGTATATTGCCCATACCATGCCAAGAATCGTCATATTTCTCGTAAGAAATTGACTCAAGAGCAAGTTCGTGAAGAGGTATTAGCCCTTGAAGCTATGGGGCACAAACGTATTGTTATTGAGTCTGGTGAAGATCCAATCAACAATCCATTGGAATACATTTTAGAATGTATCAAAACAATTTATAGTATTAAGAATAAAAATGGTGAAATTCGCCGCGTTAATGTAAATATTGCTGCTTGTGAAGTGGAAGACTATAAGAAATTACATGAAGCAGGTATTGGTACCTATACTTTATTCCAAGAAACTTACAATAAAGAAAACTATGAAGCACTTCATCCACATGGGCCAAAGAGCAATTATGCATACCATACAGAAGCTATGGACCGCGCTATGAAGGGCGGCATTGATGATGTAGGGATTGGTGTATTATATGGTTTAGAGCATTATCGTTATGACTTTGTAGGCTTATTGATGCATGCAGAACATTTAGAAGCTGTATTCGGCGTAGGCCCTCATACGATTTCTGTACCGCGCATTTGCCCAGCCGATGATATTGATGTAGATGATTTCAGCAATGCTGTACCAGATGATGTGTTCGAAAAAATCGTTGCTTTAATTCGCGTGTCTACACCATATACAGGCATGATTATGTCTACTCGTGAAAGCCAACGCATGCGTGAACGTGGTCTAGCTCTTGGTATCTCCCAAATCAGTGGTGGCTCTCGTACAAGTGTAGGTGGCTATAAGGAAGAAGAGCTTCCAGAAGATAACTCCGCACAGTTTGATACAAGCGACCAACGCAGCTTAGATGAAATTGTAGATTGGTTGTTAGAACTTGGCTATGTTCCAAGCTTCTGTACTGCTTGCTATCGTGCAGGCCGTACTGGCGATCGCTTCATGGCCCTTGCGAAGAGTGGACAAATTCATAATTGCTGTCAACCAAATGCATTAATGACCCTTAATGAATATTTGCTTGACTATGCTAGCGATGAAACGAAAGCCACTGGCGAAGCTGTTATTGAAGAACAACTTCATAAGATTAAAAACGAAAAGGTAAAAGAAGCATCTGCTAAATACATTAAACAAATGGAACATGGTGAACGAGATTTCCGTTTTTAAGGGTATGAGACTTTATTTTTAAAGGTAGGGGACCTTGTTTTTAATTGATAAAATAATCGTCTAAATTTTAAATTTATGAATGAGTGATTACATTATTGATAATCACTCATTCTTTTTTTATGTAAGACGTATTGAGAAAAAATGCATATTTATTGTTTTACTAACTAGGGATATAGTGTATAATATAATTAAATTGATAATGATAATAGACTAATTAATTGTGTAAGGTTTAAATTGAGATTGAAATTCGATTAGCATATAATAAAGAACTTAGCCTATGACATGGCACTTAACTTATGACATAGTACTTAATATATATTATAGCTTGACGTATGTTAAATAATTTGTCATATGATTCAGGGCTTGCTGTATAATATAAGTTTTGGTATATGGAAAGGGATTCATTATAGGCTAAAGAAATTTTACTTTCATTTAAACAGAGATAGAGTGAGACATATGAAACAGTGTAAAGCGAAACGATGGCGCTTAGCACCGAGCCATATGGATATGCAGGAAGAACTGGTAGAAAGTTTAGGTGTATATCCTATTGTGGCGAAACTATTAATTGATCGAGGCATTACTACAGCTGAAGCGGGGCGACAGTTTCTAGGTGGTCAGCTATCTGACCTTCTAGATCCTTTTTCTTTAAAGGGGATGCGAGAAGCCGTTCCTCTTATTGAATCGGCTGTAGATAAAAAAGAAAAAATCGTCATTTATGGCGATTACGATGTAGATGGTATTACAGCTACATCATTGATGTATCGATTTTTAACACGTTTAGGTGCTAATGTAAGCTACTATATTCCAGAACGACAAAGTGAAGGCTATGGCCTTAATGAAGAGGCTTTAGAGCATATTATTGCTGATGGAACGGCCTTGGTGATTACCGTGGACTGTGGCATTAGCTCCTATGATATTGTGGAAGCCGTAAGGGACCGGCTGACTATGATTATTACAGACCACCATACGGCACCACCTATTATTCCACGAGCTGCAGCAGTGATTAATCACAAGCAGCCAGATTGTCCCTATGAAGATAAAAATTTATCCGGTGTGGGTGTGGCCTTTAAACTGTGCCAGGCTTTATGGAAAGAGCGCACAGGGGAGGACTATTTAGAAGATTTAGACATTGTAGCCCTTGGTACAGTGGCTGACGTAGTCCCTTTAGTGGGGGAAAACCGCATCATTGTACGAGAAGGACTTCGTAAAATGAATGAAAGTCCTAATCTAGGCATTGCGTCTTTAGTGGATGTAGCTGGCTTAGGGGGCAAGAAACTGACTGCTGGTCATATAGGCTTTACCTTGGCGCCACGGCTCAATGCCGCTGGACGTGTGACCCATGCGACAAGGGCGGTAGAGTTATTGACTACTGAGGTACAAGATGAGGCCAATGCGATTGCAGAAGAATTACAGGAAACTAATTTAGAACGACAACAAATTGAGCGAGCCATTCATGATGAGGCGCGCCGCGATGTACTAGCCCAAGGTGAATTAGCTGATAAAGTTCTTGTTGTAGCTGGTGAAGGCTGGCATCCAGGGGTGATTGGTATTGTAGCATCGCGCTTAGTAGAGAAATTTTATAAACCTACTTTGGTTATTAGTATTCACGATGGTATAGGTAAGGGCTCTTGTCGAAGCATTGATAATTGCAATATTTATGAAGCGTTAAAATCGGCGGAAGATTTGCTCCTACAATTTGGTGGGCACAAGCAGGCAGCAGGATTTAGTATTGAAGAAAAAAATATTCCTGCCCTTCGTCAGCGACTTACAGAATATTGTGAAAATGCATTAACCGATGAGGACTATGTGCCTATTGTAGATATTGATGCGGCTATTGCTGCTGAAGATATTACGGTGGAGTTAATTGATCAAATAGAAACTTTAGAGCCTTATGGTATGGGCAATAGCACGCCAATCTTTGCTATTAACTCAATTTTAGTACAGGATGTATTTTTATTAGGGCAGCAAAAGAATCACTGCAAAATTATTTTACAGTCTAAGCTAGGCCCTTTAGATGCTATGATTTGGCATGGTGAAGAATATCATCGAGAAATATTTCCTGATGAGGCGGTAAAATTAGCCTTTTCCTTACAAAAGAATGAATGGCAAGGGCGCATTTCACCGCAGCTCATGGTACAGGATTTAAGTCCTTTAGACTCACAGCGAACTAAATTAACTACAGAGGGGCTAAGGGCTATGTATTTAATTGTAAAAGATGTATTTAGAAGCCCGACAGCACCTAAGTATATTGTTGAGTCAGAGGTCATCCATCGACATCCACCAGACCAAACAGACAAAGAGGCCATACTCGCCATTGAAGTGTTTAAGGAATTAGGTATTTTACAAGAAGAAACAACAGCCAATGGCTTAGCGGTGTACCGCTGGTGTCATGTGAAGGAAAAATTAGATTTAATTACATCCTTGACCTTTTTAAAGTACAGCACCTAAGGAGGTGAGGTATATGATCGAAAATGAAGAAGGTAAAGAGCTGGTCGAACAGACAGCCTTTAATAAAGAAGAAGAATTAAAGAACTTCATGGATATCGTTCATTCCTATTTAGATGATGACGATGCTAAGCGTATTTTAGAAGCCTTTGCAGTAGCAGATAAGGCGCATGCTACGCAAAAACGTGCCTCAGGGGAGCCTTATATTTTGCATCCTTTAGCAGTGGCCACTATTTTGGCACATTTACAAATTGATGGCACTACTTTAATTGCTGCCTTGCTCCATGATGTGGTAGAAGATACGGATGTTACGTTGGAGCAAGTGGAAGAGCTATTTGGTAAAGAAGTGGCCTTCCTTGTGGATGGTGTGACGAAATTAAATCAGTTCCAATATCACACGAAGGAAGACCAGCAATTAGAAAATTATCGCAAAATGATTTTGGCCATGGCTAAAGATGTACGCGTAGTGGTTATTAAGCTAGGGGACCGTTTACATAATATGCGCACCTTAAAGCATATGCGCAGTGATAAGCAAAAGCGTATTGCTCAAGAGACTTTGGAGATTTTTGCGCCATTAGCTCACCGTCTTGGTATTTTCAATATGAAATGGGAACTGGAAGACTTGTCGTTCCGTTATTTAGAGCCTGATAAATACTATGACTTAGTAGAGCAAATGAAGGAAAAACGCCATGTTCGCGAAGAGATTGTAAATGATACCATGGAGCAACTAAAAAAAGCTCTTGGGGAAGCACAGATTAAAGCTGATGTAAAAGGCCGTCCTAAACATTTTTATAGTATTTATAAAAAAATGAAAAAGGATAATCGTGACCTATCACAGATTTATGATCTATATGCAGTGCGCGTTATTGTAGATACGATTCCAGATTGTTATGCCGTGCTGGGGATTGCTCATAATTTATGGAAACCATTGCCATATCGTTTCAAAGATTATATTGCCATGCCTAAGTCCAATATGTATCAGTCTTTACATACGACTGTTATCGGCACAATGGGGCATTCCGTAGAAATTCAAATTCGCACTTGGGATATGCACCGCGTGTCTGAGTATGGTGTAGCCGCTCACTGGCGCTATAAGGAAGGCAATAAGGGGGGCGACAAGGATTTTGACCAAAAAGTAGGCTGGCTTCGCCAAGTTCTAGAATGGCAAGATTCGAGCAATCCTAAGGAATTGGTTAATGCCTTGAAGCTAGATGTATTTTCTGGTGAAGTATTTGTTTTCACCCCGCGTGGTGATGTGGTGAAATTGCCAAAAGGGGCTGTACCACTTGACTTTGCCTATCGCATTCACACTGATGTGGGGCATCGCTGTGTAGGGGCGAAGGTAAATGGTAAAATCGTGTCTCTTGACTATACCTTGCAAAATGGCGATATCGTAGATATTATTACGTCTAAAACAGGTAAGCCAAGTTTAGACTGGCTCAATATTGTAGGCTCTACAGAAAGTAAGAGTAAAATTCGCAATTGGTTTAAGAAAGAGAATAAGGAAGAAAATATTGTTAAGGGCCGCGAAATGCTCGAAAAAGAAGCACGCCGTCTCAATTATGAATGGAAGGCTCTTAATACGCCTGGCCGCTTAGAGCAGATTGCAAAAAGCTTAAATGCAGGTACTGAGTCCGAGCTCTTATCCGCTGTTGGTTATGGTGGTATTCCTGTTAATTCAGTGCTTCTTCGCATTGTAGATATGTACAAGCGGGAAATTGCTAAAGAAGACAATCGCCGTGATACGATGGCCATGTTAGAACGGCTTAAAATGCATGAGCCAGTGCGTAAGCGTTCGAGTATGGGCATTTTATGTAATGGCGAACCAGATGTAATGGTCCGCATGGCCCGGTGCTGTAATCCAGTGCCAGGGGATGAGATTGTAGGCTATATTACGCGCGGTCGTGGCGTATCCGTTCATCGTGCTGATTGCCCTAATGTGGGGCATACTAAAGAAGATGTGGATCGCATGATTGAAGTGGAATGGGACATTGCTACTAAGGATAATTTCCATGTAGCTGTAGACATTCAGGCCTATGACCGTGGTGGCATGCTTATGGAAATCATGGCGACCTTATCGGAAATGAAGATTAATATTGTAAATATTAATGCTAAAGTGGACGATACGAAGAATGCGAATATTAATTTAATTATAGAAATTCGCGACTTATCACAGCTCGATTTTGTTATGACTAAATTGCGCCGCATTCGCGATGTATACTCGGTGCAGCGCGCCAATGGTAGCAATTGATGAGGCATGCCTGATGGTAGAATACATAAAATTTGTTTAGAATTTCTAGCAGGTTCTAACTATTTTTAGATATTCAAAGGCAGGCGCGAAATGGGAGGGATATACATGAGAGCTGTAGTACAACGCGTATCTAAGGCTAGCGTCACCGTAGATGGTGATGTAGTGGGCAATATAGGGCAAGGGGTGCTTGTTTTGCTCGGTGTTGGCAAAGAGGATACGGATAAAGATGCTAAGTATTTAGCAGAAAAAATTGTAAATTTACGCATTTTTGAAGATGATGCAGAAAAAATGAATCTCTCCTTATTAGATATACAAGGGTCTGTGCTCGCTGTATCGCAGTTTACCTTATATGGTGATGTGCGCAAGGGACGGCGTCCTGGTTTTGATCAGGCGGCACCACCAGCTGAGGCAAATCGTTTGTATGAAATCTTTGTGGAGGCTGTGAAAGCCTTAAACTGTCCTGTAGAAACAGGCGTATTTCAGGCTGATATGAAGGTAGAGCTCATTAATGATGGGCCGGTGACGATATTGCTGGACAGTCAAAAATTGTTTTAATACAAGTTTGTTAATAGAGCTATAAAATAAACTCGTGTTACATAAAAGTATTTTAAAATCTAGTGTTATATAAAAAGTGTTATATAAAAGTAGTTTAAAATACAATTTTTATTATGGTAATGAGAGATTACATATTTATTATGATAATGAGAGATTATATAAAACTAATATATATTTAAACTTTTTGAAGGGAGTGATGGGATGAAATTATATCGTTTACCTTTGGGTCCTTTACAGACGAATTGTTATATTATTGGCGAAGATGAGTCGCCTAGATGCTGGATATTTGATCCAGGGTCAGAAGGGCCGTATTTAGTGGACTTACTAAAGGAACGAAAGCTTAAGCCAGAAGCTATTTTGCTTACCCATGGTCATGGTGACCATATTGGTGCCGTGCAGGCGTTGGTAGATGAATTTTCCATTCCTGTATATATTCACGAAGGCGATACAGAGTTTTTAACCAATAGTCAGGTTAATTTAAGTGCTGCTATGGGGTTACAAATTACAGTGTCGGCGGATATTCAGTATGTAGTAGATGGTCAAACTCTGGTGTTAGGTGATTTTGAGTTTACCGTACTTCATACGCCAGGTCATACACCGGGCGGTGTTTGTTATTATGGACATGGTCTTGTTATAGCAGGGGACACCTTGTTCCAAGAGTCCGTAGGGCGCACTGATTTTCTTGGCAGTAGCTTTGATGATTTAATCGCAGGGATTCAAGAAAAATTATTCGTATTGCCTAATGAAACTGTAGTATATCCAGGTCATGGACCGGAGACTACGATTGGACATGAGAAGACGTATAATCCGTTTGTTCGTTAGGTGGTGGACAAGATGGTAAAAAAATCAACACAGTATTGGTTACGCACCGTGTTGATTGTGCTTACAATCATATGTTTTTGGCTTATTGTACCTGTGCTGTGGCCGCTCATCGTGTCCTGTATTTTTACACTTATTTTATTACCCATAGTTAATAAAATTCAGGATTATGCAAGAAAGAGATTGGGCTGGACTTGGTTTCCACGATTTATGGCCATTATTCCGGCCTTTCTCTTGGTTATTTTAATTATGGCAATTTTAATAAAATTTATTGTATTGCCATTTATGACAGAATTTACTCGTTTACTCAACAATATTCCAAACTTAATGGCCCAATTAAATGAATTGTGGCAGGCTGTAGCTACAACCTCCTATGTGAAGTTACCACCACAAGTTGATGCAGTGGTGACAAATACATTAAATCGCATTAGTAGTTATGGTGTGGAACTAGCGCAACGCGGTATATTTGCTATATTTACATTGGCTACTACCATGTTAGAATTCTTACTCGTTCCTATTATGACCTTTTATCTCTTAAAAGATGGACGGCGCTTAAAAGAAGCTTGTTTGAATCTCTTTGCACCGCCTTACAATCGGTATTTAACTGATGTGGTAAACCAAATTCACCGCACTATGGGCGGGTATTTGCGAGGTCTATTAGTATTAGCTACTAATATGTTCTGCATTACTTTAATTATGGCCTATGTGTATGAACTGCCTTATCCCTTGGTATTAGCGTTGTTGGCTGGTATGGCGGAGTGGATTCCTATTATTGGTCCTATTATGGCGGCAGTGCCTGCCATTGTGTTGGCCTTTATAATGAGTCCAGGCTTAGCCTTACAGGTAGCTATTACATATTTTGTTTTACAAGTAATTGATGGGCAAATTATTATGCCTAAGATCATGGGCCATGTTATTAAGCTTCACCCTTTGGTCGTATTAATGGCTATTTTCATAGGGGGCTATTTCTTTGGTATTATTGGCATGATGACAGCAGTACCAGTGACGGCGATGTTGCAAATTGTGTTAAATAAATTATGGTATTATAATTCGTATTATTCTAAAAAGGAAGTGTAATCATGAACACCACATTAGAGAAATTAAAAGAACGTATTAAGGATAAAAAATACAAATTAACAACTCAGCGTCAAACAATCTTGCAAGCTTTCATTGATGCGGAAGAAAAACATCTCTGTGCAGAAGATGTGTATGTATTAGTAAAAAAAGTAGCACCTGATATTGGTTTAGCCACAATTTATCGTACATTGGATTTATTTACAGAACTTGATTTATTAAAACGCCTTGACTTTGGTGATGGCCGTAATCGCTATGAATTAAATGATGAGGAATTTGCTCATTTCCATCATCATTTAATCTGTGTTAAATGCGGCTGTGTAAAAGAATTTGAAGATGATATGCTTGAAACTTTAGAGTCTATTATTGCTAAAAAACTTAATTTTAAAACCATTGATCATCAATTAAAAGTATATGGTTATTGTGGTGACTGCCAAGAAAAAATGAAAGAAGAGGAAGCGGCTAAGGGTGAGTAATCGTCATACGTATTCCTATGAGGGGCCGCTTCCATTAGGGAGTGTGGTGGCTCATCATTGTGGTGCCGCTGGTCTTGTAACGGCAAAGGACGCTCATTGGCAACTCGTGGGGCGTGAGATACACAAAAGTGCTTATATTGAAGGACTTGCCCATGAGAGCCTAGGGCATGAAGGACTTGCCCGTGAAAATCTAGGACATGAAGGGCTAGAGAATGAAGCGCTAGGTCATGAGGGTTTAGGGCAATATATACTGGAAGTATATGAGGTGCAAAATGAGGAGTCTATTTCAAAAGAGCGCCTTTTACGAGCTACCATTAGGGGAGAAATAAGTTCTAGCGGGCGTACGCACATGGGCGGCCAATTACTTCGCCTATTGCGCACCGCACAGGGACTAGCGCCTGTAGGCGAATGGGGCACCATGGTAGGTGTTCGGCCAACCAAACTTTTTCATAAGCTGTGGGATCAGGCAGTACAAGACGAGCGGAGCTCAGTATTACCAATACGAGCGGCGAGCTTAGCGCCTATGGAGGAAGCTCAGCGTGCAGGTCAGCAGAATTTTTCAGAAGCGCATGCTGTGATGACAGATCTCGCGCAAAAGGCCAGTGAGGCGCTGCGTGAACTGCATGAGGTGAGCGAGTCAAAATTGAGTTTACTCCGTCAAATTGGTACCCTACAGCGTCCTTATGTTGAGCCCAAGGAACATATGAAATCACATATCAGCGTGTATGCAGGCATTCCTTTCTGTCAAACTCGTTGTACCTATTGCTCATTCCCTTATGGATTGATACAGGATTATGAGCGCATACCAGAGTTTGTGCGTGCCTTTCGGGCTGATGCGGTGCATTTAGAGCATATAGTGAAGCGATTTAATCTCACTGTTGATAGTTTATACATGGGCGGTGGGACCCCAACTAGCTTAGATGATGAGGATTTTGCACATGTACTAGCAGCGCTACAGCCTTTACATCAAGAACATCGTGAATTTACAGTAGAAGCAGGTCGTCCAGATTCTGTGACAAAATCCAAGCTGGATACCATGAAGCGCTGTGGCGTAACACGCATTAGTATTAATCCGCAAAGCATGCAAGATTCAGTCTTAAAAGCCATCGCTAGGGGACATACAGCTGCGGATATTAGGCAGTTATATAAAGTGGTTAAACAATCTACGGATTTTATTGTGAATATGGATTTTATAGCGGGCTTACCACATCAAACCCTAGCATATATGGAAGAAAATTTAGATTATGTTTGTCAGGCAAGGCCTGAAAATGTTACAATTCATACATTGGCCCTTAAACGAGGGAGCCCTTTATATGAGGGGCATGGTTTAGAAGCTATGCCAGAAGAGGCGGTTGTTAAAGAGATGGTTAATTTAAGTCGTGCCCGTTTAGAAGCGGCCGGCTATGTGCCATATTATGTTTATCGCCAACAATATATGCGTGGTCAGTTGGAGAATATTGGCTATACTTTGCCCGGTTATGAATGTGAGTACAATATTCGCATTATGGAGGAGCGGCAAAGTATTCTATCCATTGGACCTGGTAGTTCATCGAAATGGATTAGCGGTACTGATTATCGCCAAAAGAAGCAGCACGTACCGAAGGACGTGTCCGTATATATTGATACATTACATACATTATTACAAAAGCGTGAAACGCTGAGCAATACACATTGGGAGGGATAATTATGGCTATTCAAAAGCCACGGGGCACGCAGGATTTTTTACCAGCGGTCATTGGTAATTGGCGCTATATAGAAGCAGCCATTCGCAAGTTGTGTGCCGCTTATGGATTTGAAGAAATTCGAACCCCGATTTTTGAAGATACAGGTTTGTTTTTGCGCGGTATTGGTGAAACTACCGATGTAGTGCAAAAGGAAATGTATTCATTCCCTACAGGGGATAAAAAAGAACAGACCTATACGTTGCGTCCAGAAAATACAGCCTCAGCTGTGCGGGCCTATTTAGAGAATAAAGTATATGGTCAAGAAAGTTTAACTAAGTGGTTTTACATGGGGCCTATGTTCCGTCATGATAAGCCACAGGCTGGGCGCTATCGTCAATTTCATCAATTTGGGGTGGAAGTGTTAGGCACACAAGCACCAAGTGCTGATGCAGATGTTATTTTAATGGCCCTCCAATTATTTAGTGATTTAGGTCTTAAGGACTTGAGTGTACAGGTAAATTCCGTAGGCTGTCCAAATTGTCGTCCCGCTTATCGCGATAAATTGATTGCTTTCTTTGAACCAAAGAAAGATGAGCTTTGTGAAGATTGTCAAAGCCGTTTATACAAGAATCCAATGCGTATTTTAGACTGCAAAGAAGAGTCTTGTAAGGCCTTGAGTGTAGGGGCTCCAGAAATTCATGAAAATCTTTGTGAAGAATGTGCTACTCACTTTGAACAAGTAAAGACATTGTTGACTGCGGCAGATGTTAATTACACTGTAAATCCTCGCCTAGTGCGTGGCCTTGATTATTATACAAAAACAGCCTTTGAAGTGCAGTATGCACCATTAGGCTCTCAAAGTGCCATTGCAGGGGGCGGTCGCTATGATGGTTTAGTGGAAGAATTAGATGGTCCACATACTCCAGCAGTAGGCTTTGCCATGGGGATTGAACGGGTTTTGTTGGCTTTAGAAAAACAAGGTTTATTGCCTGAACCGGAAGTAGAACCTTCTGTATTTGTAGTAGCCTTAGGTGAGGCCGCACAATTGGAAGGATTTAAAATAGTGCATGCTCTTCGTCATGATTATATTAAGGCGTCCATGGTAGGCGAAAATAAAAGTATGAAGAGTCAACTAAAACATGCTAACAAAACTCATGCAAAATATGTTATTATATTGGGTGATGATGAATTAGCTCGTGGTGAAGCAATACTTCGCTATATGGAAACGAGTGAACAAGAAACAGTGCCATTAGCGGAAGTGAAAGCACGTATAACCTCATTAGTGAAAGGATGACAATAATGGAAACAATGCAAGGATTGCACCGTACGCATGGCTGCGGTACTATCAGCGAAGAATTAATCGGTAAGGAGGTTGTTCTTTGCGGTTGGGTAGAGCGCCGTCGTGACCATGGTGGCTTAATCTTTATTGATTTACGAGATCGTTCTGGCGTAGTTCAAATCGTAGCATCTCCAGATCATAATTTAGAATCATTCCACAAAGCAGAAGCTGTGCGCAATGAATTCGTACTTTGTGTACGTGGTAAAATTACTGAACGCGATGCGGAAGCGGTAAATCCTAATTTAGCAACAGGTCGCTTTGAAATGTATTGCGAAGAACTTCGTGTATTAAATAAATCCAAAACACCTCCATTCTACATTCAAGATAATATTGATGTAGATGAAAATATTCGTTTAAAATATCGCTATTTGGACCTTCGCCGTCCAGAAATGCAACGCAATTTGATTCTTCGTCACCGTGTGACTAAGGCTATGCGTGATTTCTTAGACAATCATGATTTCCTTGAAATTGAAACACCTATGCTTACTAAGAGCACACCAGAAGGGGCTCGTGACTATTTAGTTCCATCTCGTGTAAACCCTGGTAGCTTCTATGCATTGCCACAATCCCCACAGATTTTTAAACAAATCTTGATGGTAGCTGGCTATGAAAAATATTTCCAAATCGTACGTTGCTTCCGCGATGAAGACCTTCGTGCCGATCGTCAGCCAGAATTCACTCAGCTGGACTTGGAAATGAGCTTCATCGACCAAGAAGACATTTTAAAACTCTTGGAAGGGTTGGTACAGCATATTTTCAAAACGACTATGGATGTAGATATTCCAGTACCAATGCCTCGTATTACTTGGGACGAAGCCATGGAAAAATATGGCTCTGATAAACCAGACCTTCGTTTTGGCATGGAATTCACTGATGTAACTGATCTTGTTCGTACTACTGAGTTTAAAGTATTCCGCTCTGTTATCGACAATGGCGGCGTTGTAAAAGGGATTGTAGTACCTGGTGATGCGGGCATTCCTCGCCGTGAGCTCGATGATCTTGTAACATATGTAAACCAATACGGTGCTAAAGGTCTTGCTTGGGCTTGCTTCAATGAAGATGGGACAATTAAATCCCAGATTATGAAGTTCTTAGGTGAAGACACTATTCGTGCGATTGGTGAAAAAATGGCTGCTAAGCCTGGTGATTTAGTTCTTATGATTGCTGATAAACCAGCGGTTGTAGCAAAAGCTCTTGGTGAACTTCGCCTTGAAATGGGCCGTCGTATGAATTTAATTGACCAAGATAAATTAGCCTTCACTTGGGTAACTGATTTCCCAATGTTTGAATATAGCGAAGAAGAAAAACGCTATGTGGCGATGCATCACCCATTCACTTCACCTCGTGCTGAAGATATTGATAAATTGGCTACTGACCCAGGTTCCGTTAAAGCCATCGCTTATGATATGGTTCTTAATGGTGTTGAAATTGGTGGCGGTAGTATCCGTATTTACCAATCTGATGTACAGGAAAAAGTGTTCAATGCTATTGGCTTAAGTGAAGAAGAAAGCCGTAGCAAATTCGGCTTCATGCTTGATGCATTCCAATTCGGGGCACCTCCACATGGGGGCTGTGCATTCGGTCTTGATCGCTTAGTTATGCTCATGGCTAAACGTCAATCCATTCGTGATGTAATTGCATTCCCTAAAACTCAAAGTGCAGCTGACCTTATGAGTCAGGCACCATCTGAAGTAGCACCAAAACAATTGCGTGAGCTTCATATTAAAACAAGCACAGAAAAAGAAAAATTAGTTTAATCTACAGATTATTTACAAGGATTAAACCAATACAGCTATACCTTAATGAGGTATAGCTGTATTTTATTCATGTGCTATAAAATTTATGCCTGTCAAGAGGGTAGTTTATGATAAATGTGTATTAGTAATACCTCTTGAGGACTTGAAATAAACGACTGAGTTTGCTAATATAATATTAAAGATTACCCCTGCTGTGTGCGTGTGGTATCGGAGTTTTGAGCCAACACTATTACATAGGGAGCTTGGACTCTCATAGTGGCGCTACGCCTGAAGAAGGACAGTAATATTATGAGGAGAGCACCCACCTGCTCATGCAGGATCAAAACACGGTACATATACGGCATGGTGGGGATCTTAATAAGCCGCCTTAGGGCGGTTTATTTTTTTTTCTCATAAATGCACGTATGTCCGTAGAAAAAGTAAGCGCCCCTTGAGGTAAGCATAAACTTTTAGGTGGATGGGATTAGGGACGCAAAGTTTTGTGGCACTATAAGAAGGGGGGCTAATTCCTCTTTGGAGGAGTATGAAATTCTGTCTTAGTGTTGCCTATTAAAGACCTATAAATAGGGTCTTAGGGAATTAGGGATACACTGTGTAGTGTTGCAGAATAAAGACCTGCAAGGTCTAGAAGATTATGATATTCTATGAGATAATATAAACAACTCTAGTAAAAGGTAAATGAGGTGGTCCTATGGAGAGTCTTTTTGATGCAGTAGAAAAGAAAAGTTTTGAGCCCTTAGCTGTGCGTATGCGTCCTACATCGTTAGATGATTTTTTTGGACAGGAAAAGGCAGTTGGCAAAGGGACTTTTTTACGTGCTATGATTGAACAAGACACGATTCCTTCATTACTTTTTTATGGCCCTTCAGGAACAGGTAAAACGACTTTGGCGGGCATTATTGCAAAGTTAACACATAGTCATTTTGTAGTGCTCAATGCTACTAATGCAGGCATTGGAGAGCTGCGGACTATAATTGATACGGCGCGCAAGACGATTCGCAATTTGCAGCAGCGAACAATTTTGTTCCTCGATGAAATTCATCGTTTTAATAAGAGCCAACAAGATGTTTTACTACCTTGTGTAGAGGATGGTACTATAATCCTCATTGGTGCGACTACAGAAAATCCATTTTTTGAGGTTAATCGGCCCTTATTGTCGCGCCTTCGTTTAATCACCTTAGAAAGCCTTACTCCTAAGGCTATTGAGAAGGTCTTGGAGCGAGCCTTACGGGATGAGGAGAAGGGCTTAGGTAAGAAAAGGGTACAAGCCTCTATGGAAGTACTCCACGAAGTGGGAATTTTTGTTAATGGCGATGCACGCATTGCCCTCAATATTTTAGAACAAGCCGTTGCTATGGTACCTGAAGGGGGCGAGTTGACCTTGCCTGTATTGGAACGTGTAGTGGGACGGCGTATTTATAGTTATGATAAAAAGGGCGATAATCATTATGACACGATTTCGGCCTTTATTAAAAGTATGCGTGGATCAGATCCCGATGCGGTGGTATATTATTTAGCTCGCATGATTGAAGCAGGTGAAGATCCTAACTTTATTGCTCGGCGTATTGTTATCTGTGCGGCGGAAGATGTGGGGCTTGCGGACCCTAATGCACTAGTAGTGGCGAATGCAGCAGCTCAAGCGGCCCATTTAGTGGGTTTTCCAGAGGCGCGTATTATTTTATCAGAAGCGGCCCTTTATGTGGCATTAGCACCAAAGAGTAATAGTGCGTATGTAGCCATTGATGCAGCTCTTCAGGATGTACGGCATGCAGAGCAGGGCGCTGTACCACCACATTTAAGGGATACCCATTATAGTGGTGCTAGTCAATTAGGGCATGGTATGACCTATAAATATGCTCATGATTATCCTAAGGGCTATGTGAAACAACAATACTTACCCACCGCTTTGATGGGGCGGACTTATTATGAAGGCGTAGGACGAGGCCGAGAGAAGGATATGTTAGCCAATTTTAAAGAACGTACCGGTGTTGATAAAGTTAAGCGGTAAGTATTTTCCTTCACTTTATGGTATAATAAAATGCTAAGGAATTTTTAAAAATGTAAGTGTTTACTATGAATAAAAGTTTGACCACTTCTTACAGAAGAGGGCATTACTTTTATATTTTTGTTATCTTGTATTGAGTGAATAGATAGAGGTGTTAGGTTAATATTATGGCGCAGCAAAAGGATTCGACTGGGGCTAAGCCTAAGAAAAGGCAAACAACAAGCCGAAAACGAACAACTACGGCAACTAAGCAAGTAGCAACGTCTCCTAAGAGCACCAAAATTCGCAAGGAAGTACGTGGCTTATTCATTATGCTTATAGCCTTAGTAGGGCTCATAGGCATATTTGGATTATCATCAGGCACATTTATTGATATTTTATCTGGATTCTTTATTTATGGATTTGGGCTTGGTGGCATCATACCTTGTTTATATGTGGGCTATGTGGGATGGCGTATATTATATGCAGACGATGGATTCCGTGTGACAAGACGGGGGCTGTTATTAACAGTATTTTTCCTGTTCTTAATTACATTGATTACATTAATTCGTGTGCCCGATGGTCATGAATTAGAAACGACTCGACTTGCCAGTGAAGGCGGGGTAGTTGGGGGCCTGTTGGGCTCTTTATTGCGAAACTTACTTGGTGAAATTGGCGCTTTAGTGGTTGATATTGTGATTTTATTAGGTCTTGGCTTATTGATTACACAACTGTCCTTGCGCACTGGTTTACAACGAACAAAGGCGAAAGCCGAAGAGGGCCTTGTAGTAGCTAGAGCGGCTACGGAAGAGGCGGTGCAAACTGTAAGAGAACGCTATGAAGACTGGAAAGAAGAGCAAGTGGAACGCCGTCGTGTATATGACCAGGAAAAAGATATGAGTTATACACGTCGGACCGTTAGCGATGAGTCTGAAGCAGTAGAAGAAGCTAAAGTGGCAGCATCAAGTGAAGGGACAATTGAAGCAAAAGCAGAAGTCCCTAATTCATCTCATGAAGTATCTCCTGAAGTGCATTCCGTGGGTACCGGCCTTGTGGCAGGTTCGTCTATGGCTGTAGCTAATGCTCATGAATCGCAGGCGGCAATGGAAGAACCATCTATGTCTGTGATTGATACGCAGGAGCCACATCCGGCTGTAAACGGCCAAATGGATGCTGAAGGAGCAGCGGTTGATGCATCGACTGTATTAAGTGATGGTAATTCTTGGCGCACTATGACAGAGAATAGTACATTTGATGATAGTGCACTTCATGTAGCTGGCGATGCAAATTATCATGGAGCGAGTGCTACAGCTTATGAAGCGGATGCTACCGTTTCTGTTTCAGATGATATAGGGCTTGGGAGCGAGGCTGTACGAGCACCAGAAACAATGGCTGCACCAGCCTTTTTAGAACCTCATATGGCAGAGTCTATGCGTCATAATGATACAGCGTCAATGGGGGATGCTACATTTGCTGAGGATGACCAGGCTTTAGAAAAGGCCGCGCAAGTACCATCCTTAGAGGATACAGAAAAGGATCGAGCCGCTGTGGCTGTTAATTTAAGTGGCGATGTACCGGCTCCCGTTGTTACTATTCCATATCATTATCCGCCACTTACCATGTTGGCTAAAGGGACTGTGAGTACCGTATTGCCTGAAGAAATTCAGCAAAATATTGTAAAACTAGAGCAAGTATTAAAAGATTTTAAAGTAGATGCTCGTGTAATTAATGCTACGCAAGGGCCAACTGTAACACGGTATGAGTTAGAGCCTGCAGCGGGTATTAAGGTAAGCAAAATCGTGGGCTTAAAAGATGAAATTACCTTAGGCTTAGCAGCCTCTCACAGTATTCGTATTGAAGCCCCTATTCCAGGTAAATCAGCGGTGGGGATTGAAATACCAAATAAACAAACGTCAGCAGTATATTTGCGTGATGTGCTTGAAAGTAATGATTTCCAACAGGCTAAGGGCGGTATACCAGTAGGTCTTGGTAAGGATATTGCGGGTAAACCCGTTATTACTGATTTGTCTAAAATGCCTCACTTACTTGTAGCGGGGGCCACTGGTTCTGGTAAATCTGTGTGCGTAAATACTCTAATTTCTAGTATTTTATTTAGCCGCAAACCAACGGAAGTAAAATTAATTTTAGTGGACCCTAAAATGGTAGAATTATCTATGTATAATGGTATTCCACATTTAATGGCGCCAGTGGTTACAGATATGAAAAAAGCGGCCAATGTGCTTCGTTGGTTAGTGCGTGAAATGGACGCTCGTTATAAAATCCTTGATGCGGCGCGGCAACGAAAAATTACTGGCTATAATGCAGCGCATCCAGATACAGCCTTGCCATATATTGTAGCTATTATTGATGAAATGGCAGATTTAATGATGCAGGAGCCAGAAGTAGAGGAACAGATTAGCCGTCTTGCAGCTAAAGCCAGAGCGGCAGGGATTCATTTAGTATTGGCAACGCAACGACCATCGGTAGATGTTATTACTGGTGTTATTAAGAGTAATGTGCCGAGCCGTATTTCTTTTGCCGTAGCTAGTGCCGTTGACTCTCGAACAATTTTAGATGCAGGGGGAGCAGAAAACTTAGTTGGTAAAGGTGATATGCTATTTAGCCCTATTGGTGCTAATAAGCCAACTCGTATTCAAGGGGCTTTTATTTCTGATGAAGAAGTAGAAAACCTCGTTGAATTTGTAAAAAAACAAGGACAACCAAGCTATGATGAACGTGTTATAGCGGCTAGTTCAGAGGAAAATAATGAAGACCAAAGTTTAGGCTCTTCAGAAGAATATGATGAATTATTACCTCGTGCTATCGATTTAGTATTTGAACACAAACAGGCCTCTGCCTCTTATATTCAGCGTCGTTTACGCGTTGGATTCTCTAGAGGGGCGCGCCTAATCGACACGATGGAAGATATGAAAATTGTAGGGCCATCCAATTCAAGTAAATCTCGTGAGATTTTAATGACTCGCGAAGAAGTGCATGAAAAATATGGCATGTAAGTAAGAAGGAGGAAACCCATTGGCAACGATTGGGGAAGAATTAAAGCGAGAGCGCAATCGGCGGGGCTTGACTATTAAGGATGTGGAACGGGTGTTGCATATTCGAGCAGCCTATTTAGAAGCCTTAGAAGAAGATAATTACAAAATAATTCCTGGCGATGTGTATGTGAAGGGCTTTATTGGTAATTATGCAGACTTTCTAGGTCTGGAGCGCCATCGTTTTATTGATCGTTATAAGAGCATTATTGGCGAGCCTTTGGGCGTACCGCTTCGCAAGCTTAAACCACGTCGCGTGCCAGCTCATGAAGAAGTAGAGCGTCAGGTTGAGGTGGTGCCACCTAGGGCTAAGCGATTAAGTTATACTTCGCGGCAACAAAGGCGCAAAAAGACATTAGCTCAAGAACGTTTTGCTGTGTCTGTAATCTTAATTTGTGTTCTCATATTTTTGATTTGGTTATTCTTTATGTAGGACTGTAGAAAGGACTAAGTAGTGGATACAAATCGTTATTTAATTACTACGCGTGAGGAAATGGATGCTAAGGGCTGGGCTGAGCTAGATTTTGTGCTCATCACTGGCGATGCCTATGTAGACCATCCTTCTTTTGCAGGCAGTGTTATTGGCCGTCTATTAGAGGCTCATGGCTACCGTGTAGGCCTTATTGCCCAGCCTGATTGGAATGATGTGGAGGCGTTTAAAATCCTAGGAAAGCCTCGCTTAGCATCTCTCGTAACGGCGGGTAATTTAGATTCTATGTTGAATAAATTTACGGCGGCTAAAAAATTCCGTCATACGGATGGCTATTCGCCAGGTGGTGAAAGCGGCCATCGACCTGACCGAGCCACCTTGGTATATGCGAATCGCATGAGAGAAGCCTTTCGCGATGTACCTGTCATTATTGGTGGTATTGAAGCTAGTTTACGTCGCTTTGCCCATTATGATTACTGGTCAGACTCCGTGCGGCGTTCCATTTTACAAGATAGCAAAGCCGAGGTCTTAATTTATGGCATGGGGGAAAAACAAATTTTAGAATTAGCTGAGGCATTGGATAAAGGGCAATTTGAACGACAATTACCTCATATAAAAGGGATTTGCTACATGAGCAAGACCTTGCCAGAAGGCCCTTTGGTAGAATGCCCGTCCTTTGAAGCGGTTAAAGCGAGTAAAAAGGAATTTGCTGAAGCCTTTCGCTTACAATACTATGAACAAGATCCCTATATTGGGAAAACCCTAGTGCAGGCTCATGGAGATCGCTATGTGGTGCAGAATAGTCCAGCATTGCCTTTAAGCCAAGGGGAAATGGATGAAGTGTATAATTTGCCTTTTACTCGCCATTGGCATCCGCGCTATGATGAGGCAGGTGGCGTGCCAGCTTTGAGTGAAGTGCAATTTAGTTTAGTTAGTCACCGAGGTTGTTTTGGTTCTTGCTCATTTTGCGCTATTACGAGCCATCAAGGGCGAATTATTCAAAATCGTAGTGAAGAGTCCTTGGTGGAAGAGGCAAAGCGCATGATTGCCATGCCAGATTTTAAAGGCTATATTCATGATGTAGGGGGGCCAACAGCGAACTTTAGACATTTAGCTTGTGCAAAACAAGCTAAATTCGGCGCTTGTCCTGGTAAAAATTGTGCAGCCCCAGTACCTTGTGAAAACTTAGATACAAGTCATGATGAATATTTAGCTTTATTAAGAAAATTACGCAAACTCAAAGGGATAAAGAAAGTATTTGTTCGCTCTGGTTTGCGTTATGATTATGTATTAGAAGATAATAATCGTCAATTTGTAAAAGAACTTTGTGAACATCATGTGAGTGGACAGCTCAAAGTGGCACCAGAACATGTGTCAAAAAATGTAACTGACATCATGGGGAAGGCCGGCAAAGACGTGTTCTTAACTTTTAAAGATTGGTTTGATGCAGCGAATCGCCAATTAGGTAAGAAGCAGTACTTAGTTCCGTATTTCATGAGCTCACATCCTGGTTGCACCTTAGACGCTGCCATTGAATTAGCTGAGTTCTTGCGCGATCAAGGGATGAATCCTGAGCAAGTACAAGATTTTATTCCTACACCAGGTAGTTTATCTACGGCCATGTATTATACGGAAATGAATCCTTTAACAGGTGAGTCTATTTATGTACCTAAAAAGGCCCATGAAAAAGCGATGCAGCGCGCTCTTATGCAATATAAGCGACCTGAAAATTACAAATTAGTGTATGAAGCATTAACATTAGCAGGACGGCGTGATTTGATAGGATTTGGACCACAGTGTTTAATTCCGCCAAGACCCATTAAGAGTCGTCAAAAGGGCGCTGAAGGCGGTGGCTCAAGATATAGCGCTAAAGGCAGTGCGTCGAGTTATAAGAATAGAGCTAAAGACAGAAGCTCAATCTCTAGTCATAGCGCCAAAGGCAGGGATGCTAAAGGCGCATACTCTAAAGGCGAATCGCAAAGTAAAGGGCGCTCTAGCAAGGGCGGGGCAAAGCCGTATGGACATGGCAAAATTAGTATAAATAAAGGCGTAAAAGGACGTAAATCTCCTAGATAATTATATTTCTCTTGTGTCATAATGGAGGCGGGCAATAGTATGAAACGATTTTGGCCTATTGCACTATTAATAGTATTTGTCATGGCAGTTTTTACTGCGGGCACCTACTTCGAAAAGAATATGCAAAAAGCGCGGACAGCAACTCCCATAAAAGGGGAGCTTACCATTTATTCTGACTTGCCAACCAATGTAACAACTTTATTGGCACACCAATATGAAATGCTATATCATGTGCGCCTTAATTTTCAGCCGCTCACTGAGGAGCAAATGGCTATGCGTATGACCTTGCCACTAGCTGATCAAAAGGGCGATTTAGTGATTACGAGCCGTGATAATTTAGAAATTGGTGTGAAATATAATCAGTTAAAACCGGTGTTAACTGAAGGTGTGGATGAAATATCAGATCGCTTTAAAAATCCCGATGCCCTTTGGGTGGGCATTTGGTATGACCCTGTGATTTTTGCCCAAAGCGAAACGTTTTATGAACACACAGGGCGCTATGTAACAGCTTGGCAATCCCTTATATTGCCAGGCGAGTGGAATGTGGTCATGACCGATTTTGTAGCGTCTCGCAGTGCGGCCAATATTTTATATAGCTTTGTAGAGCGCGATGGTGAAGAGCTGGGCTTGGCTTATTTTGTGGAGCTTAAACCGCATGTGACACAGTATGCTAAATTCTTATCTACGCCGGTGCGTCTCGCGTCGCTAGGAGAAGCTGACTTAGGGATTGGCAATTATTCTGATGGGAAACAATATGCTATGCACAAGTATCCTGTGAAAATAATTTTTCCCGTAGATGGCACACCGTATTATTTGACAGGTGTGGGTATGCTTAAGAGCGTAAGCAATGAAGAAGAAGCCATGCGCGCTGTGAAATGGTTGTTGTCAAAACAAGCCGCTCAAGTGTTGACGGATAGTAGTTTTTATTATGTATATACAAATCCAGAAATTCCGAATCCCGTGGACTCCATCGGACGAGAATTAGTTCTATTTGATAGCCAAGGTGGCTATACTGAAGAAGGTAAGAAAATATTATTAAATAAGTGGATTAGTCAAGTGCGTTTTAGAAAGGGTTAATAATGAGTAAAAAATTAGGCTATATCAGTTTGGGCTGTGCAAAGAATTTAGTAGACACAGAAGTTATGCTAGGTGCTTTGAAAGCTAATGATTATGAAATTACTGATACGTTAGACGAAGCCGAAATAATTATAGTAAATACTTGTACATTTATTGAAAAAGCTAAGGCTGAATCGGTAAATACAATTTTGGAAATGGCTGAATATAAGAAGTTTGGTGCTTGCCGTGGGCTTATTGTGGCTGGTTGTTTGAGCCAACAATACCAAGAAGAATTATTCAAGGAAATTCCTGAAATTGATGCGCTAATTGGGACTGGCTCATGGAATCGGATTATGGAAGCTATTGAAGCTATAAATGAAGGCCATCGCGCTTGCATTATGGACTCTATTACGAATATTTACAATGAGCGCATGCCACGCATGCAAACAACACCAACCTATAGTGCCTATGTAAAGATTGCTGAAGGTTGTGACAATGGTTGTACTTTCTGTATTATTCCGAAGGTGCGTGGCGCCTATCGAAGCCGCACTATTGAATCCATTGTGGAAGAAGTAGAACGCTTAGCTAGCATGGGCGTAAAAGAAATCAATTTAATTGCCCAAGATACTACAAGCTATGGTTCTGATTTAAATAATGGCAAACCTATGTTAGTGGACTTATTAAAAGCATTAGTTAAAGTGGAAGGCATTCAATGGTATCGCTTGTTATACCTATATCCTAAGTATTTTACAGATGACTTGCTTGATTTTATTGTACAAGAGCCAAAGATTTGTAAATATATAGACTTACCATTACAGCATATTAATGATGATATTTTACGCCGCATGAACCGAAAGGATCGAAAGGCTGATATTGTGTCGCTTCTTAAAAAAGTGCGTAATAAAGCGAAGCATGTAACCTTACGTACATCCATTATTGTAGGTTTCCCAGGGGAAACAGATGAACAATTTGAAGAACTCTGTGAGTTTGTAAAAGATGTACGATTTGATAATATGGGTGTATTTACGTACTCTCAGGAAGAGGGCACACCAGCAGGTGCTATGGTGGACCAGATTCCTGAAGACGTTAAGGAAGAGCGTTATCATACATTGATGGCCATTCAAGCAGCCATTTCAGAAGAAAATAATCGCGATTTAGAAGGCACCCATCAAGAGGCGATTGTAGAAGAAATTGATGAAACCGAAAATGGCCAATTATTGGCTAAGGGACGTCTGTCTACACAGGCTCCTGATGTAGATGGCAATATGTATATTGAAGACTGCCAGGGCCTTTCTGTAGGAGATATTGTGCCAGTTAAAGTAGTACAGGGCTTCTCCTATGATGTGGTAGTGGAAGTGGACGCATAGCTATAGGAGAGTAGATGTGGAGGTCCAACTATAGGGGCGTAGACATCTACCTATAAGGCAATTGAAATCATAGGATGCATAGTCAACCGATGAAGGCCTAAACAGGGCTGTTCAAAGAATGGAGAAATGAGGCGAACGATTCATGATAGTTGAACTTATTTCCACTGGTTCAGAATTATTGCTTGGCGATACGGTGAATACCAATGTTAGTTGGTTAGCCAAAGAATTGAATATACTAGGATATACGGTGGCCTTTCAAACGACCGTAGGTGATAATCCGGAGCGCATGGCTGAAGCCTTTGAGATTAGCGCTAAGCGTGCTGATATAGTTATTTGCACAGGAGGCTTAGGCCCTACTGATGGGGATATTACTCGCAATGTATTAGCCAAGGCTCTAGGACGTTCTTTGGAGCTTAATAGTGACGCAGAAGCGATGGTAACACATTATTTTACAAGTCACAATCGAACAATGCCTGAGAAGAGTCGCCGTGAAATGTTCCTTCCGGCAGGCAGTAAAGCCTTAGCTAATAGTAAGGGCATTGCTCCAGGGGTTATGACTGAAGGCGCCGGTACGGTATATTTTTTATTGCCAGGTCCACCAGCGGAAATGAAAGCTGTTTTTTCTGAATCAGTAGTCCCTATCTTACACCAATGTTTTGGATCTCAAGGCGTTGTTTTATCACATCGCTACGGTATATATGATATGCGTGAATTAGAGTTAGAAGCAGCCTTGGAGGATTTATTTAAATCCCAGTCTAATCCAACTATCGCTAGTCTTATAAAGAATGGCTATATTGAATTGCGCTTAACCGCTAAAGGCAAGACTAAAGAGGACGCCACAGCTTTGTTGGCCCCTTGGGATGCGATTGTGCAGGCCCGACTGGGCACTCATGTGGGGCGTAATTTAGACACATCTGTTTTAGAATTGGTGGCCCAATCTTTAGTAGCACAGCAGGCTACGGTAAGTACGGCCGAATCCTGTACTGGCGGCTTAGTGGGGAAATACCTAACAGAGCTGCCTGGCAGTAGTGCCTATATGCGGGGCGGTGTTATTTCCTATGATAATGAAATCAAGCATCAGGTTTTAGGTGTACAGGCCGAAGACTTAGCTACCTATGGTGCTGTTAGCGAAACGGTGGCGCAGCAGATGGCAGAAGGTACGCGTCGCCTTATGGCGACTACCTATGGCATATCCACCACGGGAATCGCGGGCCCTGGTGGCGCTACGCCTACTAAGCCAGTTGGTTTAGTCTACATCGGTGTAGCCGGGCCAAAGGGCACTAAGGTGTATAAAAATATATTCCTTGGGGACCGTCAGAGCATTCGTGAAAGCACTGTAGAAAAAGCTTTATTTTATTTGTACACATATATGAATGATATGGATGAACAAAAGGTTTAATTTTATATTAGAAAGGACTATACCATGGAAGGTAGAGAACAGGCACTGGATAGTGCATTAAAAAAGATTGAGAAAGATTATGGTAAAGGTGCCATTATGCGCTTAGGCGACATTGGGGACCGCATGAATATTGATGTGATCTCCACTGGTTGTTTGGCTATTGACTTAGCTGTGGGCGTAGGTGGATTTCCTCGAGGCCGTGTGATTGAAATTTATGGTCCAGAGTCTTCTGGTAAAACAACAGTAGCCCTTCATGCCATTGCAGAAGCGCAAAAGGGTGGCGGCATTGCGGCATTTATTGACGCGGAACATGCGCTCGATCCTGTATATGCACGTCGTTTAGGTGTTGATATTAATAATTTATTAGTATCGCAGCCAGATTGCGGTGAACAGGCGTTAGAAATTACGGAATCTTTAGTTCGCAGTGGTGCTGTAGATATTATTGTTGTTGACTCCGTAGCAGCACTTGTACCTAAGGCTGAAATTGAAGGTGAAATGGGCGATGCTCATGTAGGCTTACAAGCGCGCCTTATGAGTAAGGCCTTGCGTAAATTAACGGGGATTATTAGTAAATCTCGTACAGTTGTTATTTTTATTAATCAACTTCGTGAAAAAGTTGGTGTTATGTTTGGTAATCCAGAAACAACTACTGGTGGTCGTGCTCTTAAATTCTACTCTACCATTCGCCTCGATGTGCGCAAAGGTGAAGTTATTAAGCAAAACAATGAAAATGTAGGGAGCCGCACAAAGGTTAAGGTTGTTAAGAATAAGGTGGCGCCACCATTTAAAACCGCTGAGTTTGATTTAATGTATGGTACTGGCGTATCCTATGAAGGCACTTTGATTGATATTGGGACCAATATGGAAATCATTAAGAAGTCTGGTGCTTGGTATTCTTATAATGATGATCGCATGGGCCAAGGTAAGGAAGCAGCCAAAGAATATTTGCGCAATAATCCATCAGTGGCCAATGAAATTGACAAAATTATACGCGATACATTAATGGCAGAACCTGAAACATTTGATGTAGTAGGGGAAGACGCAGAGACTACTGAAGAATAAGAAGGGAGCGTTTCATGAAAAGTCGTTCACCTGTAGAATATACGATGACCACTGCCATGGACCAAGCGCTACGTTTCTTAGCTCCACGATTTTTAAGTCGCTTAGAGCTCACACAAAAGTTAAAGCGAAAACAGGTGCCATTGCCTCTTATAGAGGCTGTATTGGCACGACTAGAAGAACTAGACTATATTGACGATGAACGCCTCTCTCGGGAGGCGTTACGCCTTTATATGGAGGCTGAAAAATATAGTGAGACATTTATTCGGCAAAAAATGTACCAACGTGGTTTATCTGTAGGCAGCAGCCTTCATTCCTATGATGAGTATTCAGTAGCTTATAAATTATGTGCACGCCATTTTTTACCTTTAGGTGAAGCGTCTAATTATGAAATGGGTGAAGAATGGGGAGCCGATGATAAAATTCCACAAAAGAAAGTGTTCAATTACTTAAAAAATCGTGGCTTTAAAATAGGCACAATTCAAGAGATTGCCCGTCAAATCTCGCGATTTGACGAATTTTAATGACTTTTAGGCCTGTCTATTTGGCCCTAGAACGCTTGACATGTGATGGTTCACCGTCTACAATTATAGTAGTCTCACAGTAGTGGGCAAAATGTGAATATTGGATGAATTAGACGGCAACTTTAGGAGAAGCCCTAGGCTTCTTACTTTTTTCATACAGGAGGTGAAACTTATTTTAGAGTATAGTATTATAGCCGTTGTAATGGTTCTCATCGGTCTTGGTGTGGGCTATTTAATGCGTAAGAATATTGCTGAAGGGAAGCTCAATCGAGCTGAAACAGAGGCGGCTCGCATTATTGCTGATGGCGAACGAGTAGCAGAAGCCAAGAAAAAAGAAGCATTGGTAGAAGCTAAAGAAGAAATCCATCAGATGCGCACTGAAGTAGAGAAAGAAAACAGAGATCGTAGATCTGAATTACAACGCTTAGAAAGACGCATTCTTCAAAAGGAAGAACATCTTGATAATAAATTAGAAACATTAGAAAAGAAGGAAGACAGTTTACATCGTAAAGAACAAGAAGTGACTACGATTCGTGAACGTGTTGAAGAACTTTATAAGAAAGAAATGGCTGAATTAGAACGCATCTCGGGCATGACTTTTGATGAAGCAAAAAATATTTTGCTATCTAATGTGGAACGAGATATTCGCCATGAAACTGCTATTTTAGTAAAAGATTTAGAGCAACAAGCTAAAGACGAAGCTGAGAAAAATGCTCGTGAAATTATTGCTGCTGCCATTCAACGTTGTGCAGCTGACCATGTAGCCGAATCTACAGTATCTGTAGTGGCTCTTCCTAATGATGAAATGAAAGGGCGTATTATTGGTCGTGAAGGCCGTAATATTCGTGCTCTCGAAACCTTAACAGGTATAGATCTTATTATTGATGACACACCAGAAGCCGTTATTCTTTCTGGCTTTGACCCAATTCGCCGTGAAGTAGCGCGAATTGCACTGGAAAAATTAATTGTAGATGGCCGTATCCATCCAGCTCGCATTGAAGAGATGGTGGCTAAAGCTCGTAAAGAAGTGGACAATACAATTAAAGAAGCTGGTGAACAGGCTACCTTTGAAGCCGATGTTCATGGCTTACACCCTGAAATTGTTAGAATTTTAGGTCGCTTGAAATATCGTACAAGTTATGGTCAAAATGTACTTAAACATTCTGTTGAAGTATCTCATTTAGCTGGCATTATGGCCGCTGAATTGGGCTGTGATGTAACACTGGCTAAACGCGGCGGTTTACTTCATGACTTAGGTAAAGCCCTTGACCATGAAATTGAAGGTTCTCATGTTCAAATTGGTATTGATGTAGCTAAGAAATATCATGAAAGTGTATTGGTTCAAAATTGTATCGGTGCACATCATGGTGATGAAGAGTTTAAATCTGTTGAAGCTGTTCTTGTGGCAGCTGCGGATGCTATTTCTGCTGCCCGTCCAGGAGCACGCCGTGAAACTTTGGAAAACTATTTAAAACGATTAACTAAATTAGAGGAAATTGCCGAGTCCTTTGATGGCGTTGAAAAATGTTTTGCTATTCAGGCTGGTCGCGAAATTCGTGTTATGGTTAAACCTGACAAGATTGACGAAGCAGAAGCAACTTTATTAGTTCGTGAAATGGTAAAACGAATTGAATCTGAATTGGAATATCCAGGTCAGATTAAGGTCGTTATTATTCGCGAAACTCGTGTTGTAGATTACGCTAAATAATAGTAGCTAAAATTTAACAAGATGAATATATAGACTACAGCCCTTACTTAGGTAAGCGGTTGTAGTCTTTTATTATGGCATAAAAAAGACTTGATTTTTTATAATAAAAAGAAGTAAAATATATATTTGTCTGAAAAAATAATCTAAAACTATCTAATAAGTGCTAAAGATGCATATTTTTGATGAACTATATGCTATGTTGCACTTAATGCATTTATATTTTGCGCTATTAATGTAATAGATTCTGTAAAAAATATTCTTGATAAAGAAGGAAAATGACTCTTTTTTGTAGAATAATATAACAGAGAAGTTGAAGTATGGGGTGCGAAGAGATGAATAGACACTTTGATGACGAGTTAATTGAACAAATAAAAAACGCGAACGACATAGTGGAAGTGATTTCTGAATACGTACCGCTAAAGAAAAATGGGCGAAACTATTGGGGGTGTTGCCCCTTTCATAATGAAAAAACGCCGTCCTTTAGTGTTACCCCAGAAAAGGGCTTTTTTTATTGTTTTGGTTGTAAAGCAGGGGGCAATGTATTTAACTTCCTCATGCGTAAAGATAATTTAACATTTCCTGAAGCATTAGAAAAATTAGCGAATCGTGCGAACATACAACTCCCAGAAAAAGCGTTGACTCAAGAAGAGATCCAGCGAAAAGCACATCGGGATGAAATGTATAGGGTCAACGATTTAGCTGCCACATTTTACCATAACTGTTTAACTCAAACAGAGACGGGAAAGGAAGCGCTTACGTATCTTAAGGAACGGGGATTATCAGAAGAAATAATCGAGCAATTTCGCTTAGGTTTTGCCCCAAGTGGCCGAGATAGATTAAGCCGGGCATTTACGCAACGTGACATACAGGAGCGGACCTTACTCGAATTAGGTTTGGCCCGAAAAAATGAACGAGGCATGTATGACTATTTTAGAAATCGCGTTATGTTTCCTATCTGTGACGGCCGTGGCCGTGTAGTTGCATTTGGTGGACGGATTATAAAGCCCAGTGAAAGGGATCCTAAATACTTAAATTCACCAGAAACTAATTTTTTTAACAAAGGACATATGCTATTTGCTTTTGACAAGGCGTGGCAAACAATTCGCCGAAAAAGGCAAGTGGTCTTAGTCGAAGGCTATATGGATGTAATTAGTGCGCATAATCATGGCGTTACTAATGTGGTGGCCTCGCTAGGTACTGCGTTTACGGAGAATCAAGCACGCTTATTAGTGCGACAAGCTGATGAAGTCATCTTAGCATATGATATGGATGGTGCAGGGCGCCATGCGGTGCGCGAAGCTATTAAAATTTTACAAAAATTAAAATTTAAAATTCGTATTGTAGTTATGCCCGATGGAAAAGACCCGGATGATTATTGTCGAAACCATGGGGGCGAGGCGTTTCAACAATTAATTGATGAAGCTATATCGCCTTTTGAATTCTTTTTAAATGAATCGTTAATTCAAGAAGATCGCAATACAGCAGCGGGCAAACAGGCTATTTTAAAGAATATGTTTGACTATATTAAAGAGGTGGACAATCCCATTGAACGGGAGACCTACTTGAAGGCCTTAGCACTGCCTCTATGGCTCGATAATAGTAGCATATTGCGCATGTTTAGGCAGTATACCGGAAATGGTGACTTGCCTATGACATCACCAAGAGAAGCAGTAAAGGCAGCTAAGGTGAGTGAAGAAGACTATTTGACAGCTATGGCTGTTAGTACTGTGCCTTATTTGACTAGAGTTACACAGTATTTGCCTTTAGAAGATATAAGTAATGAAACTTATCGAGCTTTGGTAGCAAAGGCTCAGAAAGTGGCAAGTGAGACTGGACAAATACAGTCTACCGTATTAGAGGAGGCCTTCACTGATGAAGAAAAGGCAGCCTATGCACAATTAATGCTCTTGCATTATGATGATAATGCTTTAGATGGCTATATTCGAGCAGTACGGTTAAAATCCTTGCGTAAACAGTATAAAACACATAGTGCGTTAGCAGACCAGTTAAATCGTGCAGGAGATTCACGATTTATTGAAGAATTAAAACTCTGTCAGGACTTACAATCCTTGATAAAACAATGGTCCTGATAAATCTATGAAAGAAAGGAAGAGCGTTGTGGCTAAGAAGCAAAATAAATCGCATTTACAAGAAATTATAGAACAACTAGTAGCAAAAGGAAGAAAAACAGGTGCTTTATCGAGCAAGGAAATCACCGATGCTCTTCATGAAGAAGTAGATCTTACAGCGGAGCAGCTAGATGAAATGTATGATATCTTGCAAAAGAGTAATATTGAAGTTATTACTGATGATGTAGTAGCGGATGATAGTGAAGATATCATTGAAGAAGATGATGATGAAGATGTAACGGATGATGTGCGTGAAGCGAAGGAAGTTAGTTTAGATCTTAGTATTCCTGAAGGGGTTAATATTGACGACCCAGTGCGCATGTACCTTAAAGAAATTGGTCGTGTGCCACTTCTTTCTGCTGATGAAGAAATTTTATTGGCTCAACAAATTGAAGCAGGTGCAAAAGAAGATGCTTCCTATAAGGAAGTGCGCACCGGCGAACGGGCTAAGCAAAAACTTATTGACGCGAATTTACGTTTAGTTGTTAGTATTGCTAAGCGCTATGTAGGACGTGGCATGTTATTCTTGGATTTAATTCAAGAAGGGAATTTAGGCTTGATTAAAGCAGTTGATAAATTCGACTATACTAAAGGATATAAATTCTCCACATATGCTACTTGGTGGATTCGTCAGGCCATTACCCGTGCCATTGCGGACCAAGCGCGTACAATTCGTATTCCAGTACACATGGTAGAAACGATTAATAAATTAATTCGTATTTCCCGTCAATTATTACAAGATAAAGGGCGCGAACCATTGCCAGAAGAAATTGCTGAAGGCATGGGAATCAGTGTAGAACGGGTTCGTGAAATTCAAAAAATCGCCCAAGAGCCAGTATCTTTAGAAACACCAATTGGGGAAGAAGAAGATTCCCATTTAGGCGATTTTATTGAAGACCAGGATGCTATTGCACCAGATGATGCGGCTAGTTATATTCTTCTAAAAGAGCAAATTGAAGATGTATTCTCTTGCTTAACTGAAAGAGAACAACAAGTACTTGTGCTTCGCTTTGGTTTAAAAGATGGCAAGCCTCGTACATTAGAAGAAGTAGGTCAACATTTTAATGTAACTCGTGAACGTATTCGTCAGATTGAAGGTAAGGCATTGACTAAATTACGCAATCGTGGCAAACGAGATAAGATCAAAGACTTCTTATAAGAGTTTTCATAATAAGATGTTTTATGAGAGTTTGTAAAAAGGATTTCGTATAAAAAACTTCGTATAGAAAATTTCTTATAGTATCGTTTTATAAGAATCATATAAAGGCTCTCACCATTACGCCTCCTATAGAGTAGGGGCAATGGTGAGAGCCTTTTGGTATAATAGGGCCTTATTAGTTGTACGTCTACTTAATGACTAAATGGTTGCATATAAACTTTTTTAATGCCCTTCTAATAATGGATTAAAGGTTAAGTAAATATAAAAAAGCTATCTACATAATGTAGATAGCTTTTTACTTGGTGGGCCCACCTGGGTTCGAACCAGGGACCGACCGGTTATGAGCCGGTTGCTCTACCCCTGAGCTATAGGCCCAAGAAATGAGTCTTTATATTAGACAGTCAGTGACTATAGGCAACACATGGTGTATTGCAACTCTAATATTATAGTACAAGTTACTAGAGTATGCCACTAAGTTATTATACATAAAAGACTATCTCTTAGTCAATACAAAGAGTGACTTCTTAGACTGATTCTCCAGTCATATTTCTTAGGCTTTTTAGCTCTTCGAGAAAGCGACTTACTGTAGGTGAAAGGATTTGATGGCTTCGGGTGACTAGGTACCATTTATTTTCTACGAAGGGCTCAATGGGGCGTGCCACAAGAGTGGGATGCGTATCGGGTAAGAGTCCTTCTAAGGTTACTGCAAAGCCCAGTCCATCCTCTACTAGGTAGGTCATATTATTGATTAGATTATAGGTGGCCACAATGTTTAAATTAGACCGGCTAGTACCAAATAATTCATAATCAACAGGATTGATAAAACCTTGACGAACTAAAATTAGGGGAAGATTTTTTAGTTCATCTTTATGAATTGTGCTTTTGTTGGCTAAGGGGCTGTCGCGGCGCATAACTAGTAAGCTGCGATCGCTAGCGTGAAGATCATAATAATCATAGCCTTCTTTAAACGTAGGCTCCACAACGAGCCCCATGTCGATAAGCCCTTTGGCTAGGCGATCCATGATAACAATTTGGTCACCTGTATATAGATGGAGATGAATTTGTGGATAGATGCTTTGTAGCTTTTTAAAACAATGGCTGATGACTGATATATGCCTTGTTTCTCCACAGCCTAAGTAGATATTGCCATTTAGGAGTGTTTCGTCTTCTTGGAGGACCGCTTCGGTAGTTTCGAGGCGGTCTAAAATCTCTCTACCCTGTTGTTGTAAATAACGACCTTCTTCGGTCAAGGTAATATTTCGTTTGCCACGAATAAATAAAGTTTTGCCTAATTGCTCTTCTAGGTCTTTAATTTGTTTAGATAAAGTTGACTGGGTAATGTGTAGTCGCTGTGCTGCACCAGTAATTGTACCTTCTTCGGCAATGGTTAAAAAATAGGTAAGTAAACGAGTTTCAATCATAGGTTCTCTCTTTTTACTGTATATGATGTTATACAGATTAACTATATAAACTATGTTTTCTGATTTTTATATGTTTTATTCTTTAAATTGTAGAGCTTTTTTATGGCTCTATTTTATTTTATCATTCCTAAAAACGATGGTAAAGGAGATATAATAACTATTAGATATAAATTAATGATGATTTTATACTATATATAGAAAACTACATAATATAGAAGACGATATAAAGTGAAGTACAGAAATCCATATAGCACATTAGATAGCCCATATAGTATTTTATATAAAAATCAATATAGCGTGGTTATATAACTATATGAGAACCCAAGAATTAAGATGCTCATATAATGTAATAATTTGAGGAGGGATTACCGTGAGTCATTCATTAGTAGCCTATTTTAGTGTGACCGGTTCGACAGAACGGGTGGCACAGAATTTGGTTCAGGCCATAGGGGCGCATTGTTATAAAATTGAACCAGAAAAGCCATATACAGCAGAGGATTTAAATTGGACGAATAAAAAGAGTCGTTCATCTGTAGAGATGAGTGATTTGAATTCACGGCCAAAGATAAAAAAGCCTTTGCCAGAACTTGATACGGTTCAATATATATATGTGGGATTTCCTATTTGGTGGTATCGCGCCCCCTCCATTATTAACAGCTTTTTAGAATCTTTCGATTTAACGGACAAAGTGATTATTCCTTTTGCCACTTCGGGGGGTAGCACTATGGGACAAACTAATGTGGCTTTATCGCCATCCTGCGTGGGCGCTGTTTTGAAGGAAGGTAAACGATTTTCAGTTCATGTTTCAGTTGAGGAATTAGCTCGTTGGGCACAAACTTTTGAACTTCACTAGGAGGTTTTGTATGAAAGGATATAAGAAGTCATATATATATTTAGTTGCTAGTATTACACTATTGCTCTCCGTTGGCACTGGGACTTTAGGAACCGTACAGGGTGCGGACCTGAGGGAGAGTCAATTACATAGTGGCATGGTCAATCGCTTTAAGAGCAGCGAAACGGTATCGCCTCAAAGCAGGTCTGAGGTTAATTCAAATGGAATGGAACGAAGTAGTCAGGATTTAGTAAAGGAGACAAAGAGTCAGATGAGTAAAGTAACTACTAATTCAAATATTAAAGAAGAAGCTCGTGTATTAAATGAAAAAGAGATCGCATTAGTTAATATTAGTAAATATACCGCTACAGGGGAGCAAGATTTGCTTAAACAAGCTGTTATGGCAGGGCTTGATAAGGGACTTACTGTAAATGAAATAAAGGATGCCATGGTGCAACTTTATGCGTATACAGGGTTTCCGCGTAGTTTAAATGGTCTTAGTGTTTTAATGAATACGGTAAAGGAACGTGAAGCTAAGGGACTCAACACTGTGGAAGGAGCCGCGGCAACGACGACTATATTAGAAGGACAGGCCTTAGCTGAAGGCACTAAAGTACAGACTGAATTAGTGGGTGCTGAAGTAAAAGGGGCATTATTTGATTTTGCGCCAGCTATTGACCAATATTTAAAAAGCCATTTGTTTGGCGATATTTTTGCCTCTAATGTGTTAGATTGGCGGAATCGTGAAATTGTTACAGTAGCAGCGCTAGAAGCTTTATCAGGAGTTGAATCACAACTTGGGGCGCATCGTCAAATTGCTAAACACAATGGTGTTAGTGATGGCGTATTAGATGAAATTTCTACTATAGTTCATACGCAAGGCACTATGTCTCAATTTGCTATTGGTAAGTCCAATGATGGATATGCACAATATTTTAGTGGTAAGAGCTGGTTGGCCCCACTTAATACGGAAGAAGTAGGCATTTACAATGTAACGTTTGAACCAGCAAGTCGCAATAATTGGCATATTCATCATGGGGCTGGTCAAATTCTAGTTGTTGTTGATGGTAAAGGTTGGTATCAAGCTGAAGGCGAACCAGCACGAGCTCTACAAACTGGTGATACAGTGTACATTGCACCAGAAGTCAAACACTGGCATGGTGCTACTAAAGACAGTTATTTTTCACATTTGGCCTTAAGTGTGAATAAAGACGATGTCAGTGTTACTTGGTTAGAGCCAGTCAGTGATGCACAGTATATGCCTCTTGATTGGAATGAGTCTATTAAAGGGGCTGTTACGGAATAAGTTGTTAGTAATAAACCATTTTAAGTAAAATTTTATATCGTTTTATATGACTAGAGAATCCTTTGTAATTAGAGTGTATGAGATCTAATTATAAGGGGTTCTTTTTGGTAGCTAGCGTTCCAGTTAGGACGAAGTTAAAATAAAGTTTGAGTGAAGTTAAAACAAAGTTAGAGAGAAATTAAAACAAAGTCAGAGAGAAGTTAAAACAAAGTCAGAGAGAAGCTAGAAGAAGGTTACTGCATAGGCCATTATTTGCGAAATTGAATAAGGTTTGTTACACTGAAAGAGTAAAGAGTAAAGAGTAAAGAGTAAAGAGTAAAGAGTAAAGAGTAAAGAGTAAAGAG
>NZ_CALJON010000016.1 GCF_937981445.1 uncultured Veillonella sp.
TGTCCATGAACCCTACAAGGCCTTAGCATATTATGATACAAAAGGACAAGTTGTATTTATGGGAAGTTTATCCAAGACCTTAAGTCCAGGTTTGCGCTTAGGTTGGTTAAAAGGCACACAAGATGTTATTCAAATGCTAAGTTTAGTAAAAGAACAAAGTGATATTCACAGTAGCATTCCAGACCATGTCATTGCTGCCACCTATATGGCTGAGTATGACTATAAAGGTCATGTAAAAGCTATGTGCGAAATGTATAAAAAGCGTATGTATACTATGATTAAAGCATTTAAAACGGAGTTACCAGAGTTTACTTTTCAAAGCCCAGAAGGCGGTTTCTTTCTATGGTTAGCCCTTCCTGAGGGCATACAGGACATGGCCTTTTTTGAGGCAGCCTTAGATGCAGGGGTGCTCGTAATTCCTGGATCAGCATTTTTAGTAGGTATGCATAATAAATCATATATTCGGGTTAATTTTTCTGGTGTCGATGAAGCACAAATTGTTGAGGCTGTTAAACGCTTAGCCTTAGCTTATAAAAATATGATTAAATAACTATTGACAATGTATAATGATACAACTATAATGTGTTGTAAATGTTTTTATAATATCTAGTAATTTACATGGTTTTATGGACATTTTATAGCGTATTGTATTATCTGTATAATATTACAAGGTAATATTAAAATTAGTATTCATTTTATAGTTTGTAGGTAGAAAAGAAAGGATTTTATGATGTTTGATTGGAGTTTGATTTGGAATAATTTCCCCCTACTCCTCGCTGGGGCTGGGATTACAATTCAAATTACAGCCATGAGTGTGGGCTGTGGTTTTATTATTGGTATGTTTGCTTCTTTAGCACGCTTATCTCGCTTTAAAATCGTGCGTATTTTAGTAAAATGCTATGTAGAATTATTCCGAGGAACACCTTTGCTTGTGCAAATCTTTATGATATACTTTGCCTTGCCAAAATTATTACATCAGCCTATTAATCCTTATATTGCAGCGGTTACAGCTTGTAGTATTAACTCTGGGGCATATGTATCGGAAATCTTCCGTGCTGGGATTCAATCCATTAACAAAGGGCAGATGGAAGCAGGCCGTTCCCTTGGTTTAACTTGGGCTCAAACAATGCGTTATATTATTATGCCACAAGCGTTTAAAGCGATTATACCTCCATTGGGGAATGAATTTATTGCTATGATGAAAGATACTTCCTTAGTATCTGTTATCGGTTTCGAAGAATTGACTCGTCGTGGCCAATTAATTATTGCCAGAACGTATGGGTCTTTTGAAATCTGGTCAGCCGTAGCTTTAATTTACTTAGTTATGACATTAAGTATTTCCCAACTTGTAGCGTACCTTGAAAGGAGATATAAAATTAAATGATACAATTAATTGATGTTCATAAAAAATTTGGTGAATTGCATGTATTAAAAGGCATCGATTTAACTGTTAATGCTGGTGAAGTAGTGGTAATCATTGGTCCTTCTGGTTCAGGCAAAAGTACAGTTCTTCGTTGTATGAACTATTTAGAAGAGCCTACTTCAGGTAAAGTTATTGTTGATGGCATGGATTTAAGCGATAAAAAGAATATTAATAAAGTGCGCGCCGAAGTGGGCATGGTATTCCAGCGTTTTAATCTATTCCCTCATATGAGCGTACTTAACAATATTACCTTAGCGCCTCAAAAGATTCGCAAAATGAGTAAGGCCGAAGCGGAAACAACTGCTCGAGAATTATTAAAGCGCGTAGGATTAGAAGATAAGGCTGATGCATATCCAGAGCAATTATCAGGGGGTCAACAACAGCGTGTGGCTATTGCTCGCTCTTTAGCGATGAAACCAAAAGTTATGCTCTTTGACGAACCGACATCGGCTCTTGACCCTGAAATGGTGCGCGAAGTGCTCGATGTAATGAAGAGTCTAGCTGGCGATGGCATGACCATGGTCGTGGTAACTCATGAAATGAAGTTTGCTAAAGAAGTGGCTGATCGTGTACTCTTTGTAGATGGTGGGGAAATTCTTGAAGATGGTACGCCAGAACAAGTATTTGATAATCCGCAGAATGAGAGAACTAAGTTATTCTTATCAAAAATATTATAAAATTATAAGAAAATCATAATGAAGTCTTATAAAAATTTTATATTATTCAAATAAACTTGATAAAATTATAGAATTTACTAAAAAAGGGTTAACAATCTTGAAGGATTGTTAACCTTTTTGTTATAATACGGTATACCTTTAAGTAATGAGAGCGTCTTGATTATATATTAATAGATATAAATTTTTAGAAATGCCTTGAAAATAATTTATTATAATCAAATTTAAAAAAGAATGGCTAAAAATCACATATTCTATTACAATTATGAAGGAGTTTTTTGTGATTTTAACATAATGTTTATTTTTGCATAATAGGATAAGAAAAACTTTACAATATACAATTATTGCATATGACAGTTATTATCCTTGTATTTTAATTCGCTCTATGCTACCATAAGCAAAGAGTACTTGAAGTACTCTATAGCAAGGATTTTTTAGGAGGATTTTGTTATGCTTGGTAAAGTTAAATGGTTTAGTGCAGAAAAAGGTTTTGGTTTTATTGAAAGAGAAAACGGTGATGATGTATTCGTACATTACACAGCTATCGAAGAAGATGGCTTCAAATCCTTGAACGAAGGTCAAGAAGTTGAATTTGAAATTAAAGATGGCGAACGTGGACCTCAAGCGACTAACGTTCGTAAAGTATAAAACTAACTCAAAAAATGACCGGCTTAGGCCGGTCTTTTTTATATTATGGTCAATGAAATCTCTGAACCACATTTAGTCTTACAACTCTACATTTTCATGGACAAAATTCCAATAGCGGATTTCTTTTAACACACTCTTTTAACACACTTCTTTTAACACACTTCTTTTAACACACTTCTTTTAGCATACTTCTTTTAACATACTTCTTTAAGATACATCTTTTAGCAAATTTCTAATAGTACATTTCTATTAACATATTTTTAGTACATTTTATAAATATAGTTCTATTGGTATATATTTAAAATTTTTTTGAAAAAAAGAAGGAGATTTAAAACTCCTTGTAGAATAAGTAAGTATAACCAACAAGCTTTGCTTTTAAAGCTTGAAAGAAAGGATGTTTGCATATGAAAGTTTCAGTAAGAGGTAAAAATTTAGAAGTAACTCAAGCTTTACGTGAATATTTGGAAAAACGCGTAGAGAAACTAGCCCGTTATTTTGGGTCACCTTTTGACATTCAAGCAGTACTTTCTGTTGAAAAAGAAAATCGTGTAGTAGAGTTAACTTGCTTCGTTGAAGGAATCGTTCTTCGCGGTGTATCTTCTAATGCAGATATGTATGCAGCTATTGACTTAGTTGTTGATAAGATTGTACGTCAAATTCATAAATATAAAACTCGTTTAGCAAGACGCTTCAAGAAAGAAGTGGGCTTCCAACCTGATGCGTATGCTCCTGAAGTTCCAGTTCAAGAGGAAACTATTGATGTAGTACGTAGGAAACGCTTTGCTGTACGTCCTATGAGTGTTGAAGAAGCGATTATGCAGATGAATTTAGTAGGTCATGATTTCTTTATGTTCTTCAATGCAGATACAGAAATCATGAATGTAGTATATCGCCGTAAAAATGGCTCCTATGGTTTAATTGAACCTGAATTATAAGGTCCATCCCTGAAGGGACTGCTATAGGTCATTGATACAATTTAATATGCTTATTATAATTGAATAGTATGATGAGAGCGGGTTACTTAGTAACTAGCTCTCATTTTATATTACTGGTATTACATTTATTTCTTTTTACCTTTACTTTTTTGCGTGTTGACAATTATAAGTTTAAAACCTATTATATTAGTATGTTTTAAAATATAAACACGATGATCAAAATAAGTACCTATATGTTATCTATACAGAGAGACAAGCTAAGGCTGAGAGCTTGTTATAGTGTCAATATAGGGAATGCCTTTGGGAGTGGGAAAGTCGAAACTGTAGTAGATTTTCACGGCGAGCCACCGTTATGGTATTTGAGATCAATCATAGCTTATCACTGCATATAAATGAGCTAGATTGTTAACAGAGTGGAACCGCGGGCCACCGCCTCTGTCATGGAGGCGGATGGTCCTTTTTTTGTACCTTATAGGAGGTGAACTATGATTGAACTAAAGCATATTAATAAAGAATTTGTTGTAAAAAAGCAAACTGTTAAGGCCCTTCAAGATGTGAACTTGACGATTGAAGATGGTGATATATTTGGCATTATTGGTTTTAGTGGTGCCGGCAAATCAACCTTGCTGCGCATGGTCAATGCTTTGGAAACACCGACTAGTGGTGAGGTACTCATTGATGGCGTAAATATTAATGCCCTTAGTCATAATGAACTACGGCAAGTGCGCAAGAATATAGGCATGGTGTTTCAGTCATTTAATTTGCTTAATTCTAAAACAGTGTATGACAATATTGCCATTCCTTTACGATTGAATAAAGTTAGTGCAGAGAACATTGATAAACGGGTTAAAGAATTATTAGAATTTGTTAATTTACCAGATAAAGCACAGGCATATCCGACTCAATTATCAGGTGGTCAAAAACAAAGGGTAGGCATTGCCCGCGCGTTAGCTACGAACCCATCCATCTTGCTATGTGATGAAGCAACCAGTGCGTTAGATCCAGAAACAACGGAGGCCATATTAGAGCTTTTAAAACGCATCAATAAAGAGTTTAATATTACCGTTTTAGTAGTAACGCATGAAATTCAAGTTATTAAAGAGATTTGTAATCGCGTAGCCGTTATGGAACTAGGTAAGGTTGTTGAAACGGGCAGCATTATCGATGTATTTAGTCATCCAAGAGAAGCAATGACACGACGATTTGTACAGACTGTAATTCCTGAAAAAATTCCTCAAAGTATTGTGACTAATTTGGAACAGGATACAAGACCCTACGAATTGATTAAGGTACGCTTCTTAGGCGATACAGTGACTAAACATGTAATATACGAAATTAATCGTAAATTCGAAGTAGAAACAAATATTATATTTGCCTCTGTAAATCAATTGCAAGATTCGGCGTTAGGCATATTTATTCTGCAGGTGGTGGGCTCTACAGAAGCTATCAAAGATGTTAAAACTTATATTGCAGACAATGGATTGGAATGGGAGGTGGTGACTTTATGATGCCAGATTTAGGAGTGCCTCACGAACAAATTTTACTTGCTGCGCAAGAGACCTTGTACATGGTTTTCGTGTCTCTTATCATTGGATCTCTTATAGGACTTATCTTGGCGGTCGTACTTGTTCTTACTAATAAGGATGGAATTTTACGCAATGATTATGTATTTGCCACGATAAATACAATTGTTAATATTGTCCGCAGTGTGCCATTTATTATACTGATGGTGTTTATTTTACCACTTACGAAACTGCTTGTAGGAACTCGTATTGGTACCACAGCAGCACTGGTCCCACTAGTTATTTTTATTGCACCGTATTTGACGCGTTTGTTTGAAAACTCCTTGCTCGATGTAGATAAAGGGATTATTGAAGCAGCTCAAGCTATGGGAGCTTCACATTTTGAAATTGTCTGGAATTTCATTTTGCCTGAAGCGAAAGCATCTCTTATCCTATCGGTTACTACAGGCACTATTGGCCTTATAGGGGCTACGGCTATGGCTGGTGCAATAGGTGCTGGTGGGGTGGGCGACTTAGCCCTTACTTATGGATATGAACGACTTAATTTCCCACTCATGTTATTCACTGTTGTAATTTTAGTTATTTTTGTTCAAATTATACAAACTGTAGGTAATCATTTTGCTTTTAAAATGCGCAATCATTAATATTTTTGAGAAAAGAAAGTAGGAGTATTATGAAATTGACAGGTTTTAAAAAATTAGGTGCATTAGCACTCACTGTTGCCCTTGGAGCTGTGTTATTAGCTGGTTGTGGCAATGATTCAGCATCGGCTGATAAAAAAGAATTAGTGTTCAGTAAATCCCAAGGCCCTTATTCTGAATTATTTGAACAAGGTGTAAAACCTATTTTAGAGAAAAAAGGCTATAAGATTACAGCCCGCGATATGTCAGATTTAGTGCAAGCGGATGTGGCCCTTAAAGATGGTGAAGTGGACTTCAATGTAGAACAACATACAGCCTATATGGAAAACTTTAACAATAAACAAGGTGGTCATTTAGTGGCGCTAACACCAATTCCAACTGTACCGGCTGGCATTTATCCAGGTGCTAAATCTGATTTAAGTCAAATTGCTAATGGCGATACCATTGCGGTTCCTAATGATGCCTCTAATACGGCACGGGCTTATGCATTACTTCAAAAGGCAGGTCTTATTAAATTAGATCCAAGTAAAGATTTATCTACAGTAACTAAGGCTGACATTATAGAAAATCCACACAATTTAAATTTCGTGGAAATGAAATCTTTAACAATTCCATCTGTGCGTACAGACTTTGCCTTTATTGTAATAACTGGTTCCATTGTATATAATGCGAAAATTGATCCAGCTACAGCTCTAATGAAGGAAGATATTTTACCTCATCTTTTATTACAATTGGTAGTGTTAGAAAAGAACAAAGATACACAATGGGCTAAAGACTTAAAAGATGCCTATAATTCCGCAGAATTTAAAGAATATATTAACACTCACAACAATGGTCTATGGTATGTGCCTGAAAGTAAATAATAAATTATATTTATAAAAATACTTAGGCTAAGTACTATGGTGGACTCTGTGAATTGCCCTATAGTGTAATAATATGATGTGAAAAAATAAATAGTTAATCAAACTATTTAATAGAAGTTAAGAACAGTAAAATGGTAACGAATTTCCCAGTAGGGATTCGTTATCATTTTTTTGTTTTTTATTGACTTTGTGATATAATAAATTGAATATGTATATATGCAATATACGAACCTAAGGAGTTGATTTTGTTGTTTGATTTTATACAACGTTGGATTGGTAATAATAGTGCTAGAGAAATTAAGAAGATGCGCACCATTGTGGAGCAAATTAATGGTCTTGAGTCATCATTAAATTCATTAAGTGATGCATCTTTAGCAGCAAAAACTCAGGAGTTTAAAAATCGCCTTGCTAAAGGTGAAACATTAGACGATATTTTACCTGAAGCATTTGCTGTAGTTCGTGAGGCTTCCAAGCGTGTTCTTGGCATGCGTCACTTCGATGTACAGTTAATTGGTGGTATTACATTACACCGTGGTAACATAGCGGAAATGCGTACTGGTGAAGGTAAAACTTTAGTGGCTACCTTGCCAGTATATTTAAATGCATTAACAGGTAAAGGTGTACATGTAGTTACTGTTAATGATTATTTGGCGAGCCGTGACAGTGAGTGGATGGGGAAATTATATCGCTCATTAGGCTTAAGTGTAGGTTTGATTGTAGCTAATTTAGATTACAATCAGCGTAAAATGGCCTATGCTGCGGACATTACATATGGTACAAATAATGAATTTGGCTTTGATTATCTTCGTGATAACATGGTAGTTCATGCGGATCAAATGGTACAGCGTCCATTAAACTATGCTATTGTGGATGAAGTAGACTCCATTTTAATTGACGAAGCGCGTACGCCACTTATTATTTCTGGTCCTGGTGAACGCTCTACAGATAGCTACTATACATTAGCGAGCATTGTGCCTAAATTGGTTAAAGATGAAGACTACACAATCGATGAAAAGCAAAAAACGATTGCCCCTACTGAATCAGGGATTGCGAAAGTGGAAAAAATGCTTAAAATCGAAAACTTATACGATTCTGCTAACTTAGAGCTTAACCATTTACTTATTGCGTCTTTACGTGCTTATGCTATGATGCATCGCGATAAAGATTATGTAGTAAAAGATGGTAAAGTAGTTATTGTTGACGAATTCACAGGTCGTTTAATGTTTGGTCGTCGTTATTCTGAAGGTTTACACCAAGCTATTGAGGCCAAAGAAGGTCTTCAAGTAGAACGTGAAAGCCAAACCTTAGCGTCCATTACATTCCAGAACTATTTCCGTATGTACAATAAATTGTCTGGTATGACTGGTACAGCGAAAACAGAAGAACAAGAATTTAACAATATTTATGGTCTTGAAGTATATGAAATTCCACCAAACAAACCATTGCTTCGTAAGGATTTACCAGACTTAATCTTCAAAACCAAGAAGGCTAAGTACAAGGCCGTAGTTAAAGACGTGGTGGAACGTCATAAAAAAGGTCAGCCAGTGCTCGTAGGTACTACTTCCATTGTACAGTCTGAAGAGCTTGGTGATATGCTTCTTAAGAGTGGTGTTCCTAACAATGTATTGAATGCTAAGCATCATGAAAAAGAAGCAGAAATTGTTAAAAATGCTGGTCAGCGCGGCATGGTAACAATTGCTACTAATATGGCTGGACGTGGTACAGATATTAGCCTTGGTGAAGGTGTTGCTGAACTTGGCGGTCTTCACATCTTGGGTACCGAACGCCATGAAAGCCGTCGTATTGACAATCAGCTTCGCGGCCGTTCTGGTCGTCAGGGGGACCCAGGATCGAGTCAATTCTTCTTATCTCTTGAAGATGATTTGATGCGTATCTTTGGGGCTGACAATATTTCGAGCATGATGGATAAATTAGGCATGGAAGAGGATGAACCAATCGAACATTCTCTCATCACTAAATCTATTGAACGTGCTCAGAAGAAAGTAGAAAATCATAACTTCAATATTCGTAAATATATCCTTGAATATGATGATGTTATGAATCAGCAACGTGAGGTATTATACGAACAACGTCGTAAGATTCTTGGTAATGAATCCTTAAAAGATACAATTATGGATATGGTAGATGCCATTGTTCTTAAGGCGATGAATCAATATGCTGATGAAAAATTATATCCAGAAGAATGGGACTATGAAGGTTTATTAAAACAATTAGAACTCTTCTTCTTAGAGCCAGGTACATTGACTGTTGAAGAAATGGAAGAATATGGCCGTGGCGAATTACAAGAGAAATTAATTTCTATTGCGCATGAAGAATACGCTAAACGAGAAGCTCTTATTGGTGAAGTTAATATGAGAGCTTTGGAAAAAGCCGTTATGCTAAAAATTGTAGACAGCAAATGGATGGAACACCTAGATTCCATGGATATGCTTCGTGAAGGTATTGGCCTTCGCGCATATGGTCAAAAGAATCCATTGGTAGAATACAAGTTTGAAGCATATGATATGTTTGAAGCTATGATTGACGCCATTCAAGAAGATACTGTTATGTACTTATACCGCATCCGTGTAGAATTAAATGACGATGTGGCAAGTGAAGAAACACCAGTAGACCACCTGGCTAATGCGCAAACCCATCATGATGATGTGTTGGAACCGCAAAATGTAGATTAGACCAACGCAGAATGGTTCGTTGCCGGGGCTTACCTTTGGCACGGCCATTTTCTGCATTTATAGGATATGATTTTAAGAAAGAGGTGAACCTGTTGTTAGAGGATTTAAAAGGACCTATTGACAATTTGGAGGAGCGTATATATGGAATGAGGGATTCACTTTAACATCGCTCAAAAGGAAGATCGAATCTTTACATTAGATGTTAAAATGAGTGACCCTGAATTTTGGAATGACCCAGATTTAGCAAAAGCAATTTCCCAGGAAGCCACCCAATTAAAGGATGCTGTTGATGGTTATAAATCATTAGTAGGTGAAATTGAAGATGCTAAATTGATGCTTGAAATGGCTATTGAAGAAGAGGATGCTTCTTTAGAGCCAGAAATTGCTGATTTGGTTAAACATATTGAAGACGAAGTGGAACGCCGCGAAGTATTACTTCTTTTAAGTGGCGAATACGATAAAAATAATGCTATTTTAACATTCCATGCCGGTGCTGGTGGTACGGAGGCGCAGGATTGGGTGAGTATGTTGATTCGCATGTATTTGCGTTGGGCTGAGCAACATGGGTATAGCATTACTATGATGGATGAGCAGCCAGGCGATGAGGCGGGCATAAAAAGTGCGACCTTCTTAATTCAAGGTGAAAATGCTTTTGGCTATTTTAAATCTGAAAAAGGTGTTCATCGTTTAGTCCGTATTTCACCATTTGATGCCAATGCACGGCGTCATACCTCCTTTGCTGCTGTAGATGTAATGCCTGAAATCGATGATACTGTAGACATTCACCTAGATATGAAAGACGTGCGTGTCGATACATATCGCGCTAGTGGAGCCGGCGGTCAGCATATTAATAAAACTGATTCTGCTATTCGTATGACTCACATTCCTACAGGGATTGTAGTGCAATGTCAAAGTGAACGCTCACAGATTCAAAACCGCGATCAGGCTTTGAAACTCTTGCGCGCTAAGTTATTTGAATTAGAACTAGAAAAGCAAGCAGAGTTAAAAGAAAAGATTGGCGGTACCTACCAGGCCATTGAATGGGGCAGTCAAATTCGTTCCTATGTATTCCATCCTTATAATTTAGTTAAAGACCATCGCACAGGTGTTGAAACAGGTAATGTGCAAGCCGTTATGGATGGTACTATTGATAATTTTATTGAAGGATACTTAAAGAAAGAAGCTAATTTAAAAGTTTAATTAATTGTAGGAGCATACAAAAGTTATGAAAAAGTTTATTATTGCCTTAGTAGTTATAATTGTAGCTGTGTTAGTAGCAGCACAAGTATTACTGCCTGATTTTGTAAAAAGTCAATTAGAACGAGAAATAAACAGTAAGCTGAATCCAGATTCTACGACTTTAGTGGTAGAGTCCTCACCTGCTGCTAAGATGCTCTTAGGTGATGTAGATGCATTGCGCGGTGAATTAGAAGGTGTAACCTTAGGTCACCTTACCTTTGCGGATGTACATTTAGATGTACAAGATATGCAATTTAATGCCTTTGATTTATTAGTAAATCATAAATTAGAGATTAGCGAAATTGGCAAAGGTCAAATTGAAGGCACTGTTACTGAGTCTGATTTACAAACTTTTATGGAGAAAAATATCAAGGGACTTCAAATTAAAGAAGTGGATATTAACTCCAATGGCATCAATGTAGTAGGCTCTGTAGACATGGGCTTTATTAAAGGGACGGCGAATATTAAAGGGAAATTAGAAATAAAAAATAATTCCCTCGTATTCTCTCCAGACCGTTTTGAAATTAATGGTTCTAGCATTGGTGGTTTAACATCAGCCGTTTTAAAACAAATTGTTATTTATGACTTTACAGAATTCCCAATTCCAGTTCAGGCAGACCGTATTGAAACTGTAAATGGTGAATTACATCTTTATGTAAGTCCTATAGCAAAGTAAGAAAGGTTCTATTGTGAAAGACATACAAAGAATTAAACGAAGATTTTCGCCCATATTAATGGTGCTCATTTTAGTGGGCTTATGTGCGAGTCTCTTTTTAGTACATCAACGCTATCAAGTAGAACATACTCAACAACAAATAGAAAATATAGTTGACTATGATGCTGTATTACGGGCCGCATCTTTTGAAAAACGCAGCACGGAAGATGCCTTAAAAGCACTTAAGGATGCAGGCGTTACAGCTATGGCGATTTATGATCGCACCTTGGCTAAAGCCAGTGATAGCGGCGATATTAAAGTATATAAAGGTGAAGAAGCAGCTGCTTTACATCTTTATAATGCACAACCTACACCTGGTATTACCTATGTAGCACCAGTATATGGTAAAGAAGGATATTTCAAAGAAATAAAAGAAGATTTACAAGCGCGCTTAGGTGATGAAAAAGTACAAGAACTTTGGTCTGTACAAGGTCCTGTTTTAGCTTTGACGCAGCCTAATGAAGCATTAATGGACATGAAGTTGAGTATTTCTCGTCTTCAAGCCTTAGAAGTAAGTCAATTAGGCTTTAATGTTATTGCCAGACCGACTAATTTTAAAAATGGAAGCCGCGACAATGTAAATCATGTACTTGATCGCTTAGAAGGGGTTCCCAATGTAACTGGCATGGTATTCGTAGGTAAAGAAGTGTTGGGCTATCCTAATAATCTCGACTTATTAGATGCGCGCTTAAAATCTATGAGAATCCCTGTAGCTGGTATTGAAGCAGTGAACCAATTACAATATGATACGCAAGTAGGTTTTACTGAATTGGCCATTGCCGATGAATACAGTGTGGGCCGTTTATATACGATTCAAAAAGAATCGCTCAAGAAATTGTCCCCAGAAGAAGTATCTCAATGGTTTTATATCAGTGATATTGAGCGAAATATTCGCTACAATCTATTCCCGATCTATGAAGAAGGAGTAGGCAATAAAACAGCCCTTGAAACAAGTATTGAATATATGAAGGAAGTAAAAGAAAAATTGGAACCGCGCGGTTTTACCTTTGGTCGTCCAAGTATTTACCCTCCATATAAGCCAAGCCCTATTGCGGCAATACTAACATTAAGTGGTTCTATTGCACTCTTTACTTGGATGGTTCATTTGTTATTGCCTATGAGCCGCAATAAACAATTAGTGTTTAATTTTACTTTATTATTAATTTCTGTCGTATTTTATGCTATTACTCATGGCACCTTGATTAGTCAAATTTGGTCTCTTGCGGCGGCTATAACGGCGCCAGTGGTGGCCATTATATTACTGATGGATTGCTGGATAGCGCGAAGTCACTCTACGCCATTAGGCCCTTGGCGGGCGACCTTAGAGTCCATTGGCTATTTAGTAGGCGCAGCCTTTTTTGCGGCCATTGGGGGCATGATGATTGCCGCCTTACTAGGGAACACTCGATTCTTTATGGAATTCGCCCTCTTTAGAGGCGTAAAATTAGTTTTCGTAGCGCCTATTATTCTTACGGCTATCGCTTACTTACAGCGCTTTCCATTATGGAAAGGGAAGACTATAAGCAGCGTGGAAGACTCTAAGACATTTATTAAAGAGTTTTTAACTGTAGATGTAAAACTTTATATGATTTTAATCTTTGGTTTCTTAGGTGCTGCTGCTTGGGTATTTGTTGGACGTAGTGGACATACGGCAGGTGTGCCTGTGCCAAGCTTTGAAATTGCCTTGCGCCGTTTCTTAGAAAATACCCTTTACGCAAGACCTCGTGAAAAAGAATTTTTAATTGGACATCCTGCTTTAATGTTGGCATCCTTTGCATTCTTGCGTCGTTGGCCTATGGTATTACATTTTCTATTTACCATAGCTGGTGTAATCGGCATTGGTTCCTTAGTAGAAACCTTCTGTCATTTGCGAACTCCTGTACTTATGAGTATTGCCCGCGGCCTTGATGGCCTTTGGTTTGGCATTATTGCCGGTATTGTGGCGATTTTATTATTCCGCTTCTTAGCCTATATTACTCGTTGGAATCAGTCACGGGAGGTGTCTCATGACTAAATTGGTCATTTCAGGGTATTATGGTTTTGGTAATGCTGGTGATGAAGCTATGTTAGCGGCTATTTTAGAAGCTATTTTAGAAGTCATCCCCGATGCGGATATTACAGTTATTTCTGGTAATCCTAAACAAACAACTCAACATCATGGTGTTAAAGCAGTAGGTCGCTTTGATATGTTTGGCATATTAAATGCCATCGGTCGCTGTGATTTATTAATTAGTGGCGGAGGTAGTTTACTCCAAGACGTGACGAGTAAGCGAAGCTTGTATTACTATTTAAGTATCATCACATTAGCCACGACTTTGGGCAAACGCGTTATGTTATATGCACAGGGGATTGGGCCTTTACGACGTGAACGAGCTCGCAAATTAGTTGGTCAAGTTCTTAACAAAGTATCTATGATAACGGTGCGTGATGAAAAATCTAAGCAAGAGCTTGAATCGATGGGCGTAACAGAAGTTCCTATTGAAGTGACTGCGGATGCTGTTTTAGCTATGCATCCTGTAGATACTACAATTGGTAAGCGATTATTAAAAGAGTACCAATTATCTGGTGTACGCTATCGTGTAGGTGTATCAGTACGAAATTGGAAAGATTTTAGAGCCTATCGTCAAGAGCTAGCTACGGCATTAGATCGTTTACATTGTGAACTAGATGCGCAAATTGTATTTATTCCTATGCAACATCCTGCTGATACAGGGGAAGCTAAGATGATTAGCTCCCTTATGAAGAGCGAGCCTGTTATTTTAGAAAGTATATACACAACTACAGAGCTATTGGCTTTAGAAGGTTGTATGGACTTACTAATCGGCGTTCGCTTACATGCATTAGTGTTTGCTACCTTAATGGAAAAGCCAGTAGTTGGTATTTCCTATGATCCTAAAATAACTAATTTCTTGCACATGATAGGACAGGAGCCCGTAGGTACTCTTGAGTCCTTGCGCAGTGAAATGGTATATAAAGCGGCATCTGAATTATTAGAAGATGCGGCGTTACAGCAAAAATCCTTACAACGCGTGGCTGAGCTTCGCGAAGAGTCTTTAAAAAATGCGCATATTGCGTTATCCTTATTAAGTAAGAATGGGTAAGTAGAATTTACTTGTTTCCTAATGGAATGGAGGGTCTTTATGACAAAGTTAAATGCTGAACAAAAAGCACTAGTTCAGGAAAAGGCAAGAGAGATTCGTGTTAGTATTGTAAAGGCGGTTACGGCTGCTAAATCAGGTCATCCTGGTGGCTCCTTATCTATTGCCGACATTATGTCTCTACTATATTTTGTAGAGATGAAGGTAGATCCTGCTAATCCAAAATGGGTTGATCGTGACCGTTTTGTATTATCCAAAGGCCATGCAGCACCAGCTTTATATGCTACCTTAGCTGAAAAAGGTTTCTTCTCTAAAGACGAACTTCAACATTTACGTAAAATTGACCATATTTTACAAGGTCATCCTGATATGAAGCATACACCAGGTGTTGATATGTCTACAGGTTCTTTAGGCCAAGGCATTAGCGCTGCTTGTGGTATGGCATTAGCTGGTAAAATCGACAATAAAGAGTTTCGCGTATATTCCATTTTAGGCGATGGTGAATTAGAAGAAGGTCAAGTTTGGGAAGCCGCTATGTTTGCTGGTTTTTATAAACTTAACAATTTAACAGCTTTTGTAGATTATAATGGCCTTCAAATTGATGGCGATATTACAGAAGTTATGTCTCCACTTCCTATTGGCGAAAAATTTGCTGCCTTTAATTGGAATGTAATTGAAGTTAATGGTCATGATTTAGATGAGTTACATGATGCGATTGAAGCCGCAAAAGCAGTTACTGACAAACCAACTGTAGTTGTTATGCATACTGTAAAAGGCAAGGGCGTTAAAGAAATGGAAGGCCAAGCTGGCTGGCATGGCAAGGCGCCTAGTGCTGAAGAATGTGAAAAATTTGTGGCAGAACTTTTGGAGGTGTAAGATGGGTAAGGCAACTCGTGAAGCGTACGGTGCAGCATTAGCTGAAATCGGTGCAAAAAATAAAAATATTGTAGTATTGGATGCAGATTTATCTAAATCTACTAAAACAGATACATTTAAAAAAGTAGTTCCTGAACGTTTCTTCAATGTAGGGATTGCTGAACAAAATTTGATTAGCGTTGGGGCAGGTCTTGCAGCAGCAGGCAAGATTCCATTTGTATCTTCCTTCTCCATGTTTGCTACAGGCCGTGCTTTTGAACAAGTGAGAAATGCGGTATGTTATGCTAAACTTAATGTAAAAATTTGTGCCACTCATGCAGGTATTACAGTAGGTGAAGATGGTGCTACCCATCAAAGTTTAGAAGATATTGCATGCATGCGTGCCATTCCTAATTTAACTGTAATCGTTCCAGCTGATGAAGCTGAAACAAAGGCTGTTGTAAGTTGGGCAGCAGAGTATAATGGTCCTGTTTATGTTCGCTTAGGCCGTGCTGGCGTAGCCGATGTAACACCTGAAAACTACACATTTACACCAGGTAAATCCACTGAGCTAGTAGCAGGTACTGATGTATCTATTATTGCTTGTGGTGCCTTAGTTGGCCCAGCTGTAGACGCTGCGGCGATGTTAAAAGAACAAGGCGTAAGTGCCCGTGTTATTAACATGGCTTCTATTAAACCAATTGATGCTGATGCTATTATTAAAGCGGCTACTGAAACTGGTGCTATCGTAACAGCTGAAGAACATAATATTATTGGTGGTTTAGGCGCTGCTGTAGCAGAAGTTGTTACTGAGCATAAACCAGTACCAGTGATCCGCGTAGGTACCAATGATACTTTCGGTGAATCTGGTACACCAAAAGAATTAATGGCAAAATATGGTTTAACTGCTGAACATATTGTAGAAGCCGCACAAACAGCAATAAAACGCAAATAGTAAAGGACAATATCAATGATAGAATTTAATCACGTTAACAAAGTATATGACAATGGTTCACTTGCTTTGGATGATGTAACTATACATATTGAAAAAGGCGAATTTGTACTTATTTGCGGACCTAGTGGGGCCGGTAAATCAACCTTTATCAAACTTTTATCCCATGAAGTAGTGCCTGAATCAGGTACTGTAATTGTAAATGACATGGATGTGACACGCCTTAAAAAACGTAAAATTCCATATTTACGTCGTCGTTTAGGCATTGTATTCCAAGACTTTAGACTTTTACCAAGCAAGACAGTATTTGAAAATATTGCCTTTGCTCTCGAAGTTATTGAAGAAAAGCCAAAACGCATTAAGGAAAAAGTGGAACATGTACTCGATTTAGTTGGTTTAGCTCATAAAGCTAATGATTTACCACAAGACTTAAGTGGTGGTGAACAACAACGTGTGGCCATAGCCCGTGCTATTGTTAATAAACCATTAGTACTCATTGCAGATGAGCCAACTGGTAACTTAGACCCTAATACAAGTAAGGATATTGTTGAGCTCTTCAAGCGCATCAATAATTCAGGTACAACTATCGTAATGGTTACCCATGATATGCAAATGGTTAAATATTTAAATAAGCGTGTCATTGCATTAGAGGCAGGTCGCGTTGTAAATGATAGATTGCGAGGTGCCGAATTTAATGAAGCTTAGAACCTTTCGATATTTTGTTAAAGAAGCGTTAAAATCAATGAGCCGCAATGGTCTTATGACATTAGCGTCAATCTCTACAGTAGCACTATCCTTGTTTATTTTAGGTGTGTTTACCTGTGGGGTTGTGAATTTAAATAACTTAGCCTCTAATTTGGAAAGCCAAGTTGAGATTAGTGTGTATTTAAAAGATGGCTTAAACCAAAATCAAATCAATAATGTGCAAAATAAATTAAAAGACATGAATAATGTTAAAAATTTAGAATTTGTGTCTAAAGATGAAGCTATGAAGCGCTTTAAAGAGCGTTTAGGGGAACAACAAGGCTTAGTGGCGGCCTTAGATGGCAATAATCCATTGCCTTCCTCTTTTGTGATTACCTTTGAAAATCCAGAAGAAGTAAAAGAAGCGGCTAAACTTGTTACAACCTATCCAGAAGTAGAAAGCGCTCATTATGGTCAAGATGTAATTGAACAGATTTTTAAAATTACACAAGTTATTCGCATTGGTGGGATTGCGTTAATAGCCTTTTTAGCAGGTGCTACACTTTTCATTATTTCCAATACAATTCGCTTAACTGTATTTGCCCGTCGTAAAGAAATTGGCATTATGAAATACGTTGGGGCTACTAACTGGTTCATTCGTTGGCCATTTCTTATTGAAGGCATGCTTTTAGGTTTCATTGGCGCTGCTATTGCCGCTGCCTGTGTATGGGAGTTTTACCATTTCATAACATTAGAAGTAGAAAGCTCCTTAGCCTTCTTGCCTTTAGTACCAATGGTTCCATTTTTCTATGATTTAACTGCCATTTTATTTGGCGTAGGTATTTTAGTAGGTGCCATTGGCTCTACTATTTCTTTGAAACAGTACATGAAAGTATAAGAAGAGAAGGGTGTTTATGGCAAAGAATAATTTAAAAATTCGCATAATGGCCGTTCTTTTAAGTACTACTGTGTTAGCTGCTACTCCGTTTACCTATAGTAATGCTGAAGATGAAGATTTAACAAATCAGTTAGATACGATGCAACAGCAAATGAATGATGCTAGCGCTCAAAAGGCGAATGCTCAAGCTACCATTACTAGTGTATCTGAACAACTACATCAGATTCAGGTAGAACTAGATCAAGCTACAGAAAATCTAAAAAACTATCAACAACAGCGCGTTGTAGTAGAACAGGAAATTGCTAAGAATCAAAAATTGTTAGAAGAAGCACAAGCAAGACTGTCTAAACGAGAAGGCGTGTTTAATAAACGTGTGCGCGATATTTATATTAATGGTCGTTTGAGTTATTTAGATGTTGTTGTTGGGGCTAAGGATTTTAGTGATTTTGCCAATCGCGTAGAAATGTTAAAACGTATTATTGATGCTGATATTAAGCTTATCGATAGTATAAAGACAGAGCGCGAAGAAATTACAAATCGCAAAGCTATTTTAGAACAAGATCGAGCTAAGGTTGTAGAGCTTGAAAATAAAGCTAAAGAAGCACAGGCTGTTATTCAAAAGAAAAAAGATGAACAAACGGCTATTCTAAATAAAGCACAAAGTGATAAGGCTACAGCCGAGCAATTAGAGGCAAGTCTCCAAGAATCTTCTAATGCTATTCGTGCTTTATTACAGCAGCGTCAAGCTGAACGTGCCGCCGCAGCGGCCGCAGCCGCAGTAGCAGCTCAAGGTGGTGGCGGTGGCGGTAGCTCCGCTGCATATGTACAAGGTACTGGTCAATTATCATGGCCTGTTAATGGCGTGATTACGTCCGACTTTGGTTGGCGTACCCATCCAATTTTTGGCCGTCAAATTCTTCATTCTGGCATGGATATTGGCGTTGACGAAGGGACGCCAGTACATTCTGCCGATGGCGGTGTAGTAGTATATTCTGGTTGGATGGATGGCTATGGCTATGCCGTTGTTGTGGACCATGGTAATGGCATGTCTACATTATATGGTCATAACTCAGACTTAGCTGTATCTGAAGGGCAAACGGTATCAAAAGGAGCTGTAATTGCTTATGCCGGCAGTACGGGCAACTCTACAGGCCCTCACGTGCATTTTGAAGTTCGTATTAATGGTGATCCAGTAGATCCAGCAGGGTATTTATAATATGATGGAAATGAAGAATAATTCAGGTTTGTCTAAATTTAGGCAAATTGTGCAATTTGCTATTAAATTTACCATAGCTGGCTTCATATTTATGTGGCTAATCTTTTGGTATATGAGTGGTTCACCAACGGCAGTATATCGCTTTTTTGCCACCTATTATGTAAGCTCCCACTTTTTTAGGGACCCTGTAACTAAGGAGTCCCTCTTCAATGGAGCGCTCAGCGGTATGGTGGATTCCTTAGGTGACCCACATAGTCAATATTTAGACCAGAAATCCATGGAAAACTTAATGGAACATACGAGTGGCACATATAGTGGTGTTGGTATTGTTTTAGGCGCTGGTAAGAATGGTCTTGAAGTAGCTACAGCTATAGAGGATCAACCAGCGGCTAAAGCTGGCATTCGCTCGGGTGATATTATTGTTTCTATTAATGGTATTGATACAAGTAGTATTACTATGGAAGAAGCATCTAAAAATATCCGTGGAGAAGCGGGCACAACGGTAGTTCTTGGCATACTTCGTGATAATGAAGTAAAAGAATACACCTTAACTAGAGAGCAAATTACCTTGCCTACAGTGAAGGGGAAAATGCTAAATGATTCCATTGGCTATATTCGAGTTAGTCAATTTGCGGAAAATTCAGGAGAAGATTTTGCGCGCATTTATAAAGAACTTAGTGCTAAGGGCATGAAGAAATTAGTTCTGGATTTGCGTGATAATCCTGGTGGACTTGTAACAACAGCGCAAGAAATAGGTAGTTATGTACTTCCTACGGGACCTATTGTTACGATTCAAGATCGGTCCGGTCGTGTTGAATCATATGACTCGGAAGGTCTAGGCCATGATTTACCTATGGTAGTACTTATTAATAAAGGCTCTGCCAGTGCATCAGAAATTATTGCTGGTGCGGTGCAGGATGAACAAGTGGGTACCATTGTAGGATCTAATAGTTATGGCAAAGGAACTGTGCAATCAGTTCTTAATATATTAAATGATGAAGGTATTAAAATTACTATTGCAAAATATCACACGCCGAATGGTCGCGTGATAGATGGTATTGGTATTAAACCAGATGTGGAAGTTGAAATCACAGAGGCTGATATAAAAGCAGCTAATGATGTACAACTCAACAAAGCAATAGAAATTTTGCAGTCAAAATAAGGTTGAGGCGGTAATCTATAATAGTTACCGCCCCTATTGCTATCAGTAAAGGATGAAAACTATGTTTATCGATCGAGCAAGGATTTTTGTAAAAGCCGGTGACGGCGGCAACGGAATGAGTAGCTTTAGACGTGAAAAATATGTTCCTAATGGCGGCCCCAACGGTGGCGACGGCGGTAAAGGAGCAGACATCATTTTAAAAGCGGATAGAAATATCAATACACTCGTTGATTTTAGATATAAAAGACAATTTAAAGCACCTGCCGGTGAAGGTGGTCAAAGTAGTAATAAATATGGCCGTGGTGCTGATAATATGATTATTCCAGTACCATTAGGAACTACTGTAAAAGATGAAGAAAGCGGTAAAGTTATGGCCGATCTTATTGAAGATGGTCAAACTTTCGTAGTAGCTAAAGGTGGCCGTGGTGGTCGTGGTAATGCGCACTTCCATACTAGTGCGAACCGAGCACCTACATTTGCGGAAAAAGGGGAACCTGGTGAGGAACGTTGGCTACAACTAGAATTAAAAGTCTTAGCTGATGTGGGCTTATTGGGCTATCCAAGTGTAGGTAAGTCTAGTATTATTCGCAAAGTCTCGTCTGCGAAACCAGAAGTAGCAGCCTATCATTTTACTACATTAACACCTGTATTAGGAGTTGTGAGTGTAGAAGAAGGTCATAGTTTTGTTATGGCCGATATTCCAGGTCTTATTGAAGGCGCTAGTGAAGGTGTAGGACTCGGACATTCGTTCCTTCGCCATGTGGAACGAAGCAATATATTGATTCATGTGCTTGATGTATCAGGCATGGAAGGACGAGATCCAATTGAAGATTTCCATAAAATTAATGAAGAATTAAAAAAATATAGTGAAAAATTAAGCAAAAAACCACAGATTATTGCTCTTAATAAAATTGATTTAGTAGAAGACGAAGGAACGATTGAAAAAGTACGCAAGTATTTTACAGATCAAGACTATGAAGTATTTCCAGTAAATGCCTTAACTGGTGAAGGCTTAAATGAACTTGTTCATCGCGCTTGGTATTATGTGGAAAACTTTGTTCCAGAGCCGGAAGCTAAAGAAGAAGCAGTAGAATATGTGGCTAAGCCTGATACTGATTTTGTCATCACCCGTGGCGATGATGCGTCCTTTATTATTACTGGTAGCCGCATTGAAAAATTAGTGGCTATGACAAATCTTGAAGACGAACAAGCCTTACGTCGTTTCCAAAAAATCTGGAAATATATGGATTTAGATAATAAACTTAAAGAACGTGGCTGTAAAGATGGTGATGAAGTTGTTATCGGCGATCAACGCTTCGTATTCCATGATTTATAAAATAGTAAGATTACGTAGAACCTATTGTATATAGTCAACAATAGCAAAATTACGTAAATCCTATGGTATGAAGCACATAAATGTATATATAAGTATTTGATTAGTATATGGGAGATAACATGACAGGCAAACAAAAACGTTATTTGCGTTCCCTCGCGGCGACTATGGCACCAGTTGTAATGATTGGTAAAGGTGGTTTAGAGGATGCTGTAATTGATAGTGCTAGAGCAGCTATTACAGCACGTGAATTGATTAAAGTAAAGGTACTTAATAATGCACCGGTAGATATTACCGAAACGTTTGAAGAGTTAGCGGACATGCTAGGAGCTGAATTAGTTCAAATTATTGGGCATAATGGTGTTCTATATAAGGCAAAAAAAGAACCTAAAATCGTACTACCATAACAATATGCCTTAAGGAGAGAGCCTATGGAGAACCTCAGAGAGAATCACGGCCATACGCAGGCAATGGTTGATACGGAAGCGGTAAGTGAAATGGAATTACGTCAACGTATTGCTACAGCTAAACGCATTGTTGTAAAAGTGGGGACAAGTACCTTAACTTATGACAATGGCCGTTTAAATTTAAATCGCATTGAATTAATTGTAAAACAAATCGCCGATTTGATGAATCAAGGTAAGGAAATGATCTTGGTTTCATCTGGTGCAGTAGGGGCTGGATTAGCTCCCTTGGGTTTAAAAGAAAAGCCCAAGGATATTGCCACTAAACAGGCGGCAGCTGCTGTGGGACAGGGCATTTTACTTCATATGTATGAAAAAATGTTTCGTGAGTATGGTCATACAGTGGGACAAATTCTACTTACAAAAGAAGATAGTACGCATCGCTTTCGCTATGTAAATTTACGAAACACTCTATTTTCTTTATTGAATTTACATGTTATTCCCATCATTAATGAAAATGACGTAGTAGCTATTGATGAAGTGAAAATTGGCGATAATGATACATTGTCTGCCACTGTTGCTAGCATTGTAGAAGCTGATGTGCTACTTATCCTTTCTGACATAGAAGGTCTTTACACTGCGAATCCTCAAACAGACCCTAATGCCACTTTAATCAGTACAGTTCCAGAAATTACCCCTCATATTTATGACATAGCAGGTGGTGCAGGATCGAGTCGTGGTACAGGTGGCATGTACACAAAAATTCAAGCTGCTCATATTGCGGTTAATTCTGGTGTTAATATGGTAATTGCATCAGGGGAACATACAGATTCCATTCGCGCTGTATTGGGTGGTGAATTGCGTGGTACACTTTTTGTAGCTCGTCATGCAGTACCACATATTAAGAAGCGCTGGATGGCTTTTGGCTCTCGTTTAAAAGGGTCTGTTACAGTAGATGCAGGTTGTGCTAAGGCCGTGTTATCCCAAGGCTCTAGTGTATTAGCGGTGGGAATAAAAGAGGTGCAAGGGGATTTTGAAGAAGGTGAAACAATTAGCCTTTATTTTGAAAATCAAGAGATTGCACGAGGCATAGTCAATTACTCATCAGCTGATTTAGACCGCATAAAAGGCCGTAATTCCTCAGATATAGCAAATATTTTAGAGATTTCTACAGCCCATTATGAAGTCATTCATCGCGATAATTTAGTAACTTTGAAATAATTCAATGAAATTCTCTCCTCAGGAGGAGGTTCCTATGAGCACATATGAAGAAATATTTCACCTTATGGGGCAAAAGGCACGGCAAAGTGCCTATATATTACAAACTGCCTCAAGTGATACAAAAAATAAAGCATTACAAGCTATGGCAGCCATATTAATAGAAAAAGCAGATTGTATTTTAGAAGCTAATGCTAAAGATATGGAGTTATCAAGCACATATAATTTACCTAAGATAATGTTAGATCGTCTTAAACTAACAAAAGAGCGCATTGAGCAAATGGCTAAAGGCGTTGAGCAATTAGTAGATTTAGAAGATCCTGTAGGACTCATCTTAGATGAAGGGACACGACCTAATGGCCTTTTAATAAAAAAAATCTCTGTTCCTTTAGGTGTTATCGCCATGCTTTACGAGGCGCGACCTAATGTGACAGTAGATGCTGCAGCATTGACCTTAAAATCAGGCAATGCCGTTATTTTGCGAGGCGGTAAAGAGGCTTTCTACTCAAATCAATGTTTAGTGGCTCTTATTCGCGAAGCCTTAGAATCAGTAGGACTCCCTGGTGATGCTGTGCAATTAGTGGAAGTATTAGATCGTGAAGCTGTATCTGATTTATTACGGCAGCGTAAGTATATTGATGTAGTAATCCCTCGTGGTGGTGCTGGTTTAATTAAGCGCATTGTAGAGGAAAGTACTATACCTGTTATTGAAACGGGCAGTGGCGTAGTTCATATTTATGTGGATGAAGACTGTGATGAAGCAAAGCTTATTCCTATCATCCTCAATGCTAAAGTGCAACGTCCCTCTGTGTGCAATGCAGCGGAAACATTACTAATTCATAAAGCTGTAGCGTCTAAATATTTGCCAAGTATTGCGGCTGCGTTAGAAGAACATGGTGTTCTATTAAAAGGTGATACGGCCAGTTGTGAACTTGTGAAGACTATGACAGAAGCCGATGACAATGCGTGGAGTACTGAGTACAATGATTTAATTATGAATGTGAAAGTAGTAGATGATTTAGAAGCAGCCATTGACCATATTAATACATATGGCACTAAGCATTCAGAATCTATTATTACAGAAAATAAAAATGCTGCCGCACGCTTCATGCAAGCCATCGATGCATCTACGGTGTATCACAATGCATCTACGCGTTTTACTGATGGCTTTGAGTTCGGCTTTGGCGCTGAAATCGGCATTAGTACGCAAAAATTACACGCCCGCGGTCCAATGGGGCTAAGGGCACTCACTTCATATAAATACTTTGTATATGGAGAAGGGCAAGTTCGAAAATGAGGACTTGGCTTACAAATGTAAAGCTATATGTTAAGTATATGAAATCTCCAAAGGGACGCTATGAATGGCGTTCCTTTGGCTGGGCTATATTCCTTTGGATTATTATATCTTTGGTTGCTATCGTGGGAGTTAGGATTGTGATGAGTTTATGACAAATACAGGACGCATAGGAATATTTGGTGGCACATTCAATCCTATCCATATGGGCCATTTAATGATTGCTGAGCTCGCCTTAGAGGCGTATGAGTTGGAGCGAGTTATCTTTGTGCCTTCCTATCATCCGCCTCATAAGGATAGCGATGTAATCGCTGCTTCGTATCGCTATGATATGACGGCCATTGCGATTCGTGATAATCCTCGTTTCACCATATCAGATATTGAATTTAAACGGGAAGGTCCATCCTATACGATTGATACAGTGAAATATTTTCATAGTATATATGGTGAGGATAAAGAGTATTATTTTATAGCTGGCACAGATACTATCCAGGATTTACCGAATTGGAAATATATTGATGAATTGTTGGCGCTGTGCTATTTTATCGGTGCTATTCGTCCTGATGGGTCGGAAACAATCGACAATATTATTGAGTATTTTGGTGATGTAGGGAAGAAACAGATTCATCGTCTACTAGTGCCTACAATGAATTTATCAGCTACCGATTTGCGAGCTCGACTGAGAGATAATCGCTCAGTTCGCTACATGGTACCTAAAGCAGTGGTACACTATATTAAAGAACATAATATTTATAGAAGTAAGGAAGTTTGAAATGTCATGTATGAACAATTAATTGATGAACTACAAAGTCGTTTAACACCTAAACGATTTGCGCATACTTTGGGTGTTGCTAAAGCGGCTCAATCACTAGCTAATGTATATAATGCCAATCCAACTAAGGCTTATTTAGCGGGATTACTTCATGATTGTGGTAAAGAGATGCGCATTACCGATATGCAACAAATCGTGAAAGATGCAAATATTAATGTAGATATTGAAATGTTCAATAATGGAGCCTTACTTCACGGTTTAGTGGGGGCTATTTTAAGTCATAATGTATATGGTGTTGAAGATGTAACAATTTTAGATGCCATACGGTATCATACTACGGGACGCGTGGGCATGAAATTGATGGATAAAATTATCTTTTTAGCTGATTATATTGAGGAAACTAGAGATTTTCCTGGTGTTGAAAGACTTCGTGAATTAGCTTATAAAGATCTAAACAAGGCCGTTCTCGCCAGCTATGATACAACTATTGTTCATTTAATTGACCAAGGTGTACCTATTTATTTTAAGACCATATTGGGGCGCAATGATATTCTTCGCCAAGTACGTAAGGGCTAGGTTATAGTATGGAAGAAAAAAAGCAAACAAATCGCAAGGTAAGAAGAAAGAAAAAAAGTAATATACTTTGGGGTCGCGTAATTTTGGCCGTTATAATTTTTATCTTACTACTTAGTGGCATTGTATTTGGAGCTATGAAGGGCTACGAATATTTAACAAAGCCTCAAACAACCTCTGTTGCTGATGAAGTAACTTCTACGGAAGATAAGCCGAAAGGGCCTACGATTCCACTAGAGCAAAAATCATTGGATAAACCTATTTATATATTAGTTATTGGTAAGGATAGTTCGAATCCAGCACAGGGAGATGCGACATTTTTAATTTCTGTTAATAAAGAACAAAAGAATGTAGATATTATAGGTATCCCTTCTAATACTAAAATTGACAGTCGCGATAAAAAGTCTGTATCCATGTTAAACACCATGTATAGTAATGGTGGCATTGAGTTGACCAAGGCTGTAGTGGAGGACTTGTTCCATATCATAATTCCGTATTATGTAGTTGTTGATGAGGCGGCTTTTAAAAAGACTGTAGATACATTAGGGGCCCCTGACATGTATGTGGAACGAAATATGGTTCATATGGATGAAACGATCAATAAAGCGGATGTTAATTTAGCTCGTGGGTACCAAAATTTAGATGCGGACAAAGCATTACAATATGTACGCTTTGTAGATGAAGATACTAATGCGTTTAGTCGTACACAAAGACAGGAGCGCTTTATTAAAGAATTGTTAAGCACTCAAGAGAATACTTTTACCATAACTCGCATGTGGCATGCATGGCGACTTTGGAGTAGCTTTGAAACTAATATTTCCTCTACTGATGCTATGCGTTTAATTATGGATTTAGGTGGTTTAAAATCCAACCAAATTCACTATTATATTTTACCTGGCACCCGAGAAGCTATTGGCGGCCAGATGTATTGGAATTATGATCCTACAGAAGCTCAGCAATTAGTCGGTATTACCTTAGGCAATATTCCCGTTGATGGCACAACCACACCAGCTGACGAGCCAGAACCAGCTAAAGAAGGGTAATGCTTAAGAATGGCCAGGTGGAAAACATGGAATGCTAAGAATGGCCAAGCTCAAGAGCGTATATACTAAAGCTGACCAAGCTGAAGAGAGTATATACTAAAACTGGATAAGCTGAAGAAGGTATACGCTAAAACTGGATAAGCTGAAGAAGGTATACGTTAAAACTGGTAAAGCTAAAAAAGGGTATACTAAAACTGGTAAAGCTAAAAATAGTAATAGTAAAACAGCAATGCTAGTGCATGCTAATTCTAAAGACGCTTAGTTATGAGTGTTCTATTATGTAATAAAACAAGGAGTAGTAATGAAAGAAAAAGTTGATATTAAAGAATTTGCTCTTACCTTAGGGCAAGCAGGGTATGATAAAAAAGGGACTGATATTACAATTTTAGATTTAGAAGATTTGTCTTCTATTGCGGATTATTTTGTAGTTATCAGTGCATCCAATACTAAGCAATCTCAAAGTATTGCCGATGAAATTGAAGATAAAGGGGCTGAACTAGGATTTCCTATGCTTCATCGTGAAGGCTATCATGAAGGTGAATGGATTTTATTAGATTTTGGTGATATTATCTGTCATGTATTCGGTGGTAATGAAACACGCCAATTCTACGGTTTAGAACAATTGTGGAATGATGCGCCGCGTGTAGAATTTGTAGGGAAATAATATGGCTACTGAATTGTTAGAAAATACATTGGCCACCTTAAAAGTATTGCGTCAAAGCGAGCAAGGCTCCTTTTTAGATGGTGGCACTGGCAATACCAATGATGATATTTTACTTCATAAAGAACAGCAAACTGAGCCTGTTCAAATTGGTGAAGAAGTGCATGTGTTCTTGTACAAAGATCCAAAAGGACGTCTTACGGCTAGTATGCGTCTTCCTGCCATCAAAGAAGGTCAAATCGGTTATGTAGAAGTGGTGAATACGACGAAATTTGGCTGCTTCGTAGAAGTTGGCACAGAACGTGGCATTTTCATGCCTCTCGCTGAAATGCGCGGACGTCCGCAATTAGGCGAAAAAGTCTGGGTTCGATTATATTCTGATAAATCGGGCCGCTTAGCTGTGTCGATGGATGTAGATGATGCTATGCGCCGAGCTGCAAAGCCCGCTGTGGAAGCTAAAGTCGGTCAAATGGTGCGTGGTGCCATCTATAATATGACCGCTGACGGAGCCTTTTTTATTACGCCTGAACGATGGATTGCCTTTTTACATCGCAGTGAAATGACTGATTCTTTAAAAGTCGGCGCCATGGTTAAGGCGCGTGTTACGTTTAAACGAGATGATGGTCGAATTAATGTTTCCATGCGTCCTGTTAAAGAAACTGCCATAACTGAAGATGGTCTAGTATTAATGAATTATTTATGGCAACGAAATGGCCGCATGCCATACAGCGATAAAACAGCTTCAGAAATCATTAAAGATAAATTTGGCTTCAGTAAAGCCGCCTTTAAACGTGCTGTAGGACATTTGATGAAAGAAGGCAAAGTCATTCAAGAAGATGGCTGGACGCTTCTAACTGAAAAAGGAAAGGAAAGTGCTCCTAAAAAGGAGGATGCTGAAGAAGTATAAACTTTAGTATTCAAACAGTATTTTGGAGTGTGAATAATATCATGAAGATTATTGTTGTTGGTGCTGGTAAAGTTGGCTACTCTGTAGCGCAACGACTTGTTCAGGACGAACATGATGTGTATATTATTGAAAAATCCGCTGAACGCATTCGCAAGATTGAAAATAGTCTTGATGTGAGTTTAGTGCAAGGCAATGGCAGTAGTTTAAAATTACTGAAGCAAATTGGCATGGATGATGTAGGCATGCTCATCGCCGTTACTGATTCAGATGAAGTAAATATGCTGGCCTGCTCAGTCGCTAAAATTGGTGGCATACCTAAAACTATTGCTCGCGTTAGAGATAATGAATATTTACAAGATGATAATAGGAAGTTACAAGAACAATTAGGGGTGGATTTATTTATCAATCCTGAACTTGTAACTGCGCAAGAACTTGTTCAAGTCTTGCAGACGCCGGCCGCTCTTGATGTGGAAGATTTCGCTAGTGGTGCAGTGCGCCTCATGGAATTTAAAATGTCTGAGGACATACCTTATGTAAATAAGCGCTTACGTGATATTCGTTTTCCTGCCTCTGTATTAGTGGTGGGGATTTTGCGTAATGGTGAAATGATTATCCCCCATGGTGAAAGTCGTTTAATGCCTTATGATAAAGTCTTTATATTAGGCGCTAAGGACAGTATGGAACAGATTGCCCTTGAGTTCCATGAGGAGAATTTAAGTCTTGACACGAAACGTGTAGTCTTAGTAGGCGCAGGGCTCATTGGCTGTAATTTAGCCGTATTATTGGAACGGGCTGGTTTCATTGTTAAAATCATAGAAAAAGATTTAAAGCGGTGCGAATACTTGGCTACATTAGTGAATGATAGTATGGTTATCAATGGAGATGGCACCAATATGGAATTATTGGAAGCTGAGGAAATATCTGATAGTGATGCTATTATTTGTTTAACTGATGATGACAAGCTGAATTTGTTAGTTGCTTTGTTAGCTAAACATTTAGGTGTACCTAAAACTATTGTGCGTGTAGGACGTCCTGAATATATTGTCCTCATGGAGCAAGTGGGTATTGATATTGTATTTTCCCCACGGCTTTTAACTTCAGGGGAAATTCTTCGCATGGTTCGTAAAGGCGAGCATGTAATGAGTATTTCTACTTTTGAAGGCTCTAAAGCGGAAGCGGTGGAAGTGGAATTAACTGAAGTATCGCCTCTTGTAAATTGTGCTTTGAAAGATTTGAAACTTCCTGGTAAAGCCTTGGTGGGCGCTATAGTGCGCAATGGTAGCACCATCGTGCCAACTGGTAATACTGTATTAGAAGCGAAGGATCACATTGTATTTTTCACATTACCTGACCATGTAAATAAGTTACTTACTTATTTACAGCCTCCAGTTTGAGAGGTGTAGTATGCGAATCCAAATTGTTATGCGCTTGGTAGGGCAATTAATGTTAATTGTATCCTTGACCATGTTAATACCTTTTATTTATGGAATTATGTTTGAAGAGATATTTTTCTCTTTTTTGTTTAGCACCTTAGTAGCGGCAGCAGCAGGGGGGCTTTTGTTTTATTTTGGTGAAAATAGTACAAGCTACAGTCTCCGAGATGGTTTTTTAACTGTAGGCTCTACATGGATACTCGTTTCTGTTTTTGCAGCTTTGCCCTTTTATTTTGGCGGTATTTTACCTAATTTTATAGACGCTTTATTTGAATCAATATCAGGAATTACAGCCACGGGGGCAAGTGTAATTCCTGATATTGATACCATTCCTGAAGCTTATGTCTTATGGCGAAGCCTTACAAATTGGCTAGGTGGCATGGGGATTATCGTCTTGGTACTAGCCTTTCTAAAAAATCTAGGGGCAGACTCGGCTCATTTATTTAATGCGGAAGCCTCAGTGCCACGTCCTGGTGTAGTTATGCCACGAATTCGGTCTACAGCATTAAAACTGTGGAAAATTTATTTACTTTTCTCGGCTATTTGTTTTGTTGCCTTAATGCTTGCTGGCATGTCTACCTTTGATGCTGTAAATATGACTTTTTCTATTATTGCTACAGGGGGGTATACACCTAATACAGGGGTCGCTGATATTTATGCCAATAATGGCTATATTCGCTTTATCTTAGTTACCTTTATGATTTTAGCGGGTGGTAATTTTACAGTATACTACAATGTATTTCAACAGGGGTTACAATCAGTATGGCAGGATTTTGAATATCGCATGTATATTTTTATTCTTGCTGTAGGCGCCCTATTTGTTGTTTTATCCTTGTGTTTACAAAGTGAGCTAAGTGTATGGGAATCCATTAATGTAGGGTCCTTCATGCTCGTTTCTATGCAAACTGGATCAGGCCTTTCCTTAGGGAATTATGATCAATGGCCACCTTTAGGGCAAATGATGCTCTTTATGGCTACTTTTTTTGGCGGTTGTAGTGGGTCTACTACAGGTGGCATTAAAATCATTCGTATTATTATTTTAATTAAGAGCAGTTTGATTTACTTACGTAAAGCCATCCATCCTGATTTAGTACAATCCATCACAATCAATAAAAAGCCAATGCCTAATAAATGGGTACAATTAGCACAGGAATTTTTCTTTTTATATTTAACTATTTTTGCTATTAGTGCGCTTTGTATTTCGGCTACAGGTTTACCTTTTGGTGAATCGATTCAATGTGTAGCTGGTATTTTAGGTAATGTAGGCTTAGGTTTTGGTACCCTTGGGCCATCAGGCTCCTTTGCGGTATTACATCCATTTGCTAAAATTGTTTGCTTAATTGACATGCTCTTAGGTCGTTTAGAATTATTTACCTTGCTTGTACTCTTACATCCTGATTTTTGGCAGGGGTATTTTGTAAAACGCCGTAAGAAGAGTTATAAAATCTGGCAGCCTGTAAGAGCTCATAGACGCTTTTAAAGGCGTTTAGATGAGATGCTTTTAAGGTCAATCATATATTTAAGCGCATAAACATGTTTAAAGCATATAAATGCTTTTAAAGATCATAAACGTGTTTAAAGCTCATAAACGTTTTTAGGCTCATATATGTGTTTAGGACTCATAGCTTTTTTTAGTATATAGATATGTTTTTGAAAGTGTACAGACTTTTAGAAATTTTATGACTCTGTTTGTATTATGTAACTGTGCAGGATTGAATGATATGGAAATTTTAAAACGACCGTTAGGTTTATATCGAACTAATTGTTATGTTCTAAAAGAAGAGGGAAAGGCTTTAGTGATTGACCCTGGATTTCATCCTAAACGTGTTATTGAAATGATTGGTTCAGCACAATTGCTAGCCATTTTATTAACTCATGGACATTGTGATCATATTTGCGCTGTTGATGGTGTCAAAGAGGTCTTTGATGTGCCCATTTATATGCATGAAGGGGATCGAGCCCTCTTGTATACTAAACGGCGCATGCCTTCTGCGTATAAGAATTTATGTAATTCCCCTTTTATTCCCATTGAAGAAGGGCATATGGAGTGGGGGCCCTTTTCCATTGATGTATTCGAAATGCCTGGGCACAGCAAGGGGAGTGTGATGTACCAATGGGGCTCCCATCTCTTTACAGGTGATACAGTGCTCAAGAACTCGGTCGGTGCTAGTGTAAACTTTAATGGCTCCCAAAAGGAATTAGAAGAATCTTTAAATCGATTTAAAACTTGGGATCCAAAGCTCATAATTCATCCTGGACATGCCGAAGACAGCACAATTGGGGCCGAATTGGCTAACAATCCTTTCTTAATATAATATAGGTTTATAGGGCTCAAATAGGGGATTAAAAAAATTTTAAAAAAATCTAAAAAAGGGCTTGTAAAAAAATAAAATATGCATTATAATGAACTAGTTGTCAGATGACAGTACTTAGTAATTACTGAGAATGCAGTCTTAGTGGCAACTAGTTGTTATTATTGTTTTTACACTTGTAAGTACCTTTGAATAAGTATTTAAAATACTTTATAAAATTTCAAAAAAAGTACTTGACAATTAACTTCTAAAAACATATAATAACGAAGTAACGTAAACGGCCCCGTGGTGTAGCGGTTAACATGTCGCCCTGTCACGGCGAAGATCGTCAGTTCAAATCTGATCGGGGTCGCCACGTTTGCCCCGGTAGCTCAGTCGGTAGAGCAAAGGACTGAAAATCCTTGTGTCGGCAGTTCGATTCTGCCCTGGGGCACCATGTGTGCGGAAATAGCTCAGTGGTAGAGCACCGCCTTGCCAAGGCGGGGGTCGCGAGTTCGAATCTCGTTTTCCGCTCCACTTTTTGGCGGCATAGCCAAGCGGTAAGGCAGAGGTCTGCAAAACCTTTATTCCCCAGTTCGATTCTGGGTGCCGCCTCCATATTTTATTCCACCCATGCCGGGGTGGCGGAACAGGCAGACGCAACGGACTTAAAATCCGTCGGTTAGAAATAACCGTACCGGTTCGATTCCGGTCCTCGGCACCATTTAGACTGAACATTTATGTTCAGTCTATTTTTTTATTTGTGGATTATAAAATTCATTTATTCGGTTTTACACTATAGACCCCATTAATAACAATTGTATTACCAAAGCATTTTTATTACAGTTAGTTGGTGTATGGTCTTGTCCTATACCTCTATGATTCTGAATACTTATTACCTTAAATAAAAGGGGCTGTAAGGGAAGACAGTGTGGTGGAGGGGCGCTTTACAACAAACGGGATATTCTTTGATGGATAAAGGAAAACAAGGACTTCTTTGAGAGTTATGATGGCTCAAAGAAGTCCTTGTTTTAAAAAGAAAATAAAATTGTAACTTAAATGGTGGAAAAATCAGCACTTTACGGATCAACAGCTGCTGGGTCAGTATTTAATGGATGCTGGCCTAATAGGGTTGTTAATGTGTATTTATTGAATCTATAGGCTGAATTTGTGAAGTCGCGAGTTGGATCATAGCGATTAGATGGTGCCTGCAATAAGCCACTCATCATGTCGTAGAGTAAATCATTAGTGAAGTATTGATGTTCATTACTTCGCATAGTTGCCACCGTTTCTGGAAAGGCTTGTTGATACTCTGGCGATACATAGACCCAAAGAGGGATGTGCGTCATATTAAAATCAAAAATGTCTGGATTATGAGATAATTGTAAGCTCTCCCCATGGTCTGAGAAATAGACCATAGCCTGAAGATTTAAATGTGTTTTGGCATAGGTATATACTTGTTGTAATACCCAGTCCGTATAAAGTTGACTGTTAGCATAGGCTTCTTTCCCCTTTGGAACGTCGCCGATTTTCCATTTACTAAACTCATGTGGATAGCGGTCATTGTAATAAATATGACTTCCCATAATATGGATGACAATAAAATTATTTTTACTTGGATCTGCATGAGGGAGCAAGGAGAGCAATACGCCATCATATTTATCAGAAAACATATACGCTTCATGGGCCCAAAGTGGGCGATCCGCCGTTTTTGCAATTAAGGAGATGGCTGTATCGTATTCACCATAAACCCCTTGATTACTAAACCAGCTAGTAAAATAACCAGCTTTTTTCGCTACATCAATAATGGTCGCGGAATCCATAAATGGACGATCATCATATTGATTTCGCTCGGTCAAGGCGCGCTCTAAGGTTGGCACTGTTTGTACATAGGAGGAGTAGGCATTTTTAAAGAAAATAAAATTAGGATTATGAGCCGCCATTTCATTTTGCCAAGGCGTGTCTTCGTATTCAAAATTAGGATTATAGACCTTCATATAATTACGAGAAGACGATTCTCCGATGACTAAAATTACCGTTCCTGGTACTTTAGAAGCAGCCGTTTCTTTAGATGTAAGTTCTAAACTTTCGATTACTTTCTCATGATTACTATTGTATTGCTGTAACTCCTTCATATAAGTAGCAACTTCCATCCAATTGTGAACAATATCTGTATTGAAGAATCCCCAAAAAGGTAAATAAATAAAATGGGCAATGCATGTCAAATATAAAAATGTTTGGCGAAATTTACCGGAATTAGAAAGAGCATTGTAATTTTCCGCTAAACGATTTGCAGGATGCGTGTTTACTTGAGCACCATGACTTATTTTATACATATTCCAGTTAGACCAATAGAGGAAGAGGAATAAAATGATGAGTCCCACCGCAATGGCCATAAGTCCTAAGACACCAGCACCTGCTTTTAGATATCCTAGGGCTTCTTCCGTATTAGTTTGATATAAAGCCATTAATGTGGCCGGAGTCAAGCAATGCCAAGTGTTAATATAGTAGCCAATTTGAATTAGTGGAATCCAAAGCATGAGCCAGTCTAGTAAGGACATGAGCCCCGTTACAATATGCCTTTTATTACAACCTAAAGACAGGGTATAATGAAGGGTAGAAACACCTATAAAATAAAGCGTACCAAATAAAAAATCTGGGAAAAATTCATAGAAATAAAATGGCTTTGTATATGACCAATGATATAAGAGGGGATATGTTAGCACCCATGCCACACCGACTAAGAAATGGCCCATAAAGCCAAGTTTAGCAAAATGTGAACGCCATAAACATTGGCATAAAAAAAGGCCTAACAAAGTAGGTAAGGCAAGTAAAGAGATGTCTTCCCAGTCAAAGCCAAGGGCTAAAGGCTCATATGTAAAGTAGAGCGCAGTAAAGACGAGAATTGCCAATATGGCATAATGTAGCATTGGTTTTCGCCACAAGGGGGAGATAGAGAACATATAAAGCTCCTTTATAAATTTATTTTTTACTGTTATTTACATTTATTTTACAAAGTATGAAGTATATCATCATAACGATAACAGAATTACTATAAAAATACAAGCAAAAAGCTAGAACTATTAAGAAATATTCGGTATAATTAATAGTTGACATTTATCGGTACAGAGAGGAGGCATATATGCAGTCTTATGAATATAAATTAGATGTATTTGAAGGGCCCTTAGACTTGCTGCTCAGTTTAATAGAAAAGCATAAGATTGATATATATGATATCCCTATTGTTGAGATTACATCACAATATATGGCGCAGTTAGAATTGTGGCAAACTTTTGACATACGCTATAGTAGTGAGTTTTTAGTAATGGCCGCCACATTATTACAAATCAAATCACGCATGCTCTTGCCCCGTAATGCGCCGCTTAATCCCGATGAAGAGGGGGACCCACGCGATGAATTAGTGGCTAATTTGTTAGAGTATAAACAAATTAAAGAATTAACAGAAGCTCTTGCACAAAAAACAGAAGCTAGCAATCAAAGCTTTAGCCGCTTAGATGCACTAAGCCAATGGGGGCAAGAAACAATCTTTCGTTTTGAATTGCGGCATTTATATGAAATTTTTAAATCCTGCTATGAGCGAGAGAAAGAAGCCGTAGTTGAGCCGCCTACTGTAAAAGTTGAAAAAGAAGAATTTAGTTTAGAAAGTAAAATTGACGAATTGTATTTGCGAGCTAAAACAGAGCGTACCTTAAGCTTTAAAAGCTTACTTGATGGTTCACGTATACGTGCTGAGAAGGTAACTATATTTCTAGCCGTATTAGAGCTTTTAAAACGTCAAGTATTTACCTTAGGACCTGTAAAAGAAGACGATTATAGTCACGAAATTACAGATGTTACATTATATAGTGGGGTTGTATAAATTAGGACTCATGAAGTTCGACACAATTAATCCATTTCATAATCTAAATAAACCAATAAGACAATAAACCAATAAATTATAATATAAATCAATAAACCATAATATAAATTAATAAACTATAATAAAAATAAAGTAAGGAGGCCACATGGAAGAGAATCAACCACATACTAAGGCATCAGAAGAGATTTACAGCCATATAGAAGCTGTATTATTTTCTGCAGCGAAACCTGTACCATTGGCTTTATTAGCTGAACTATTTGAGCAAAGGGAAGAGGAAATTAAAACTATCTTAGAAGCTTTTGAACAAGTTTTGATTACCACACATCGGGGGCTACGCTTAAAAACTAGTGGCCTTGGCTATGAATTAGTGAGCGCTCCTGAAAGTAGTGTGTATGTAAGTAAAATACGCCAAAAAGAAGCTCGCCTGTCTCCTGCTGCCATGGAGACTTTGGCAGTAGTAGCGTTTAAACAGCCTGTAACTAAAAGTGAAATTGAAGAAATTCGGGGCGTAAATTGTGAAAAAGTATTGAAACAATTAGTAAGTCGTGATTTAATTGCTGAATTGGGGCGAAAGGAGACCATTGGCCGCCCTGTGTTATTTGGAACTACTGATACCTTTTTACGGAGCGTCGGTATTGAATCAGTAGATAATTTAAAAGAAGAAGTTATTTCAGAACAAGATCATTTGTCATAAGACATAAGAGGAGATATAAATGGAATTAGAACGTTTGCAAAAATATATTAGCCGATGTGGCTATGTATCACGTCGTAAGGCTGAGGAATTAATCGTAGCAGGTAAAGTACAAGTGAATGGTCGCTTAGTTACTGAATTGGGTACAAAAATTAATCCTGCTGTGGACCGTGTGAAAATTGAAGGGCAACGCATTGAACCTGAAAAATTAGTTTATTATGTATTAAATAAACCAAAGGGAAGTATTACTTCCGTTGGTGACCCTCAAGGTCGCGATACAGTCATGGACTACTTAAAAGATGTAAAGCAGCGCGTATATCCTATTGGTCGCTTAGATTATAATACGGAAGGTCTTTTATTGTTTACCAATGATGGCAGCTTGGCGCAAGCGCTCATGCACCCATCTAAAGGGGTGAATAAAACTTATGAAGTGAAACTAAAAGGCCGTGTTGCTGATGACCATTTAGAGGCCATTAGTAAAGGTGTAGAATTAGAAGATGGTATGACATCGCCAGCTGATATTGTAGATTATGGTTTTGACAGTAAAACCAATCTAACTACAGTGGAAATTACCATTCATGAAGGGCGTAATCGTCAAGTGCGGCGCATGTTTGAATACTATCATTATAGTGTACATAATTTAAAACGATTAGCCTATGGAAGCATTACTTTATCTGGTTTAAAACGCGGTGCGTATCGCCCTCTTACTGATGAAGAAGTGCGCCAACTTAGAAGCTTGGTTAAATTGCCTTTTATAAAAGCTAGCGGTGAAAAAGGCCGTTCCAGCAAAGGGGACAGCGTTAAACGCTCTGCAGGGCAACAAAAATCAGGAAGAAATAGAGGTAATGGGTCTTCAAGACGACCTAATGAAAATACAAGTAGCCGCCGTACCGCTCCTAAAGGAGGCCGCTAATGAAGCGTATTATTGTAGTTGGTGCAGGTGCTGCCGGCCTTATGGCAGCTACCATTGCGGCTCGTGAAGGGGCCGTAGTTACCTTAATTGAAAAGATGAATATGATCGGTAAAAAGATGGGTATCACCGGTAAAGGTCGCTGTAATATTACCAACAATGCACCTATTGAAGATTTTATTGCACGCACCCCTGGTAATGGTAAATTCCTCCTCAGTGCGTATCAGCAATTTGATAATCGTGATTTACTTGATTTACTCACTCATTGGAAGTTAAAAACTAAGGTAGAGCGGGGTGGACGTATTTTCCCTGAATCAGACTCCGCTTTAGAAGTGCGTGATATGTTTATGCGCGTTTTTAAGGGCTATGGTGGCACCTTACATCTCAATGAAGCGGTAGAGCATTTAATTGTAGATGAAGGGGCTATTAAAGGGGTTAAAACGAATCGAGAAACCTATTATGCAGATGCTGTCATTTTAGCTACCGGTGGTTTATCCTATCCATTAACTGGTTCTACTGGAGATGGCTATGAATTAGCACGTGCTGTAGGTCATAAAATTACTGATTTGAGACCATCCTTAGTTCCTATTGAAACTAAGGAGTCTTGGGTAAAAGACTTAATGGGACTTAGCTTACGCAATGTGGAGCTATCTGTAGTGGCGAAGAATAAGGTACAGGGCAAAATGTTTGGTGAAATGATGTTTACTCATTTTGGCATTACAGGACCTATCGTTCTATCTTTAAGTCATACAGTGGGTAAGTTGATGAAGAAAAAAAATATAGGTTCTATTGAACTTCAAATAAACCTTAAGCCCGCCTTATCACAAGAACAATTAGATGTACGAGTACAAAAAGATTTTCAACTCTATTCTAAGAAACAATTAGGCAATGGTTTAAAAGATTTATTACCACAGCGCTTAATTCCAGTCATTATTAAGGAAGCACAATTAGATGAATCTAAATTCATCAATCAAATGAGTCGCGAAGAGCGTTTTCGTTTAGTTCATACTTTACAGCATTTGACACTTAATTTTAAATCCTTAGGTCCCATTGCCGAAGCGATTGTTACATCAGGAGGCATTACGGTGAAAGAATTTACGCCACGCACCATGGAATCTAAATTAATTAAAGGTCTCTATGGGGCTGGTGAAGTGCTAGATATTGATGCTTTTACAGGGGGCTATAATTTACAAGCCGCCTTTTCTACTGGCTATGTAGCGGCCATGCATGCTGTACATGGTGATTTAGATAATAAGTGAGGAGTGTAGTATATGTCATCCAACAAGCGCATTGCTGTTGCTATAGATGGTCCTGCTGGGGCAGGCAAAAGTAGTATTTCAAAAGTGGTGGCTCAACAATTGGGCTATTTATATATTGATACGGGTGCTATGTATCGTGCAGTAACTTATGCCGTACTAAAGCATCAGGTTAATATTGAAGATGAAAAAGCCGTAGCTGATTTACTTGCTACTTTAACACTTCGTTTAGAGCCTACGGAAACACTTTTTAGAGTCTATATGAATGAAGAAGAAATAACTGATTTTATTCGAACCCAAGAGGTTAATGCCCATGTGTCGCAAGTGGCGGCCTTAAAATCGGTACGTCAATTTTTAGTAGCTCAACAGCGCGCAATGGCCTCAAAGGGTGGGGTTATTTTAGATGGTCGCGATATTGGATCTGTTGTACTTCCTAAGGCCGAGTTAAAAATCTATTTAACTGCTTCGGTGGAAGAGCGTGCTAGACGGCGCTGGTTAGAAAATAAAGATAAAGAACAAGTATCTCTTGATGAAATTAAAGCCAGTGTAGAATCGCGCGATTACATGGATATGAATCGCAAGGAGTCTCCTCTTGTTTGTGTACCTGAGGCCATTGTAGTTAATTCTGATACGCTTAGTTTTGATGAAACCGTAGCTCGTATGATAGAATTAATTCGTAATGCTGAAATAAAAACAGCACAATAAAATGCGTAGTAAATAAAGAAGGTGTATGTGTGAATAAATTTTCAGAATGTCTTTGGCGCAGTGCCTTCCACGTAGTATATAAATGGATTTATAATATTGATATTGTAGGTCGGGAAAATTTTCCCATGGAAGGCCCCGTTATAGTGGCCCCTAATCACATGAGTAATAATGATCCCTGTGTTAGTGGTCTAGCCTTGCCAAGACATGTCCATTTTATGGCGAAGGAAGAATTGTTTAGAAATCCTATTTCTAATTTCTTTTGCACTTGGCTAGGTGCGTTCCCTTTACGTCGCGGGGGCGTCGATAAAATTGCCATCCGTCATGCCATGAATTTACTAAAAGATGAAAAAGTATTAGGGATTTTTCCTGAAGGAACGCGTCAAAAAAAAGACAAACTTGGGCGTTTTCACGATGGCGTAGCCTCTATGGCTTTGCGCACCGGTGTAAATATTGTACCCCTAGCCATTATGGGTACAAGTCATATAAAACGGGGGCAGGTGGCTGCTATTATTGGTAAGCCCATTGTGGTAGAGAAGGCCAAGCCTACAGCCGAAGCTATTGCGGCGGTGAACGATACATTACGACAACATTTAGAAAGATTGATGGCTGATTATAGAGCCAGTCATCCTAATTTTAAACGTTAAACTAAGGAGTTTATCTTGGACATTAAAATTGCCAAAAACTGTGGTTTTTGCTACGGTGTAAAACGAGCTGTGAACATGGCAGAAGATACAGCCAATCACAATGATAAAAGCTTTACTTTAGGCCCTATTATCCACAATCCTCAAGTAGTAGGAAGTTTGGAAGCCAAAGGAGTATATTCTATTAACTCTCTCGATGAAGTGGATGCTGGTACAGTAATTATTCGCTCTCATGGTGTGGGGCCTGCTATTTATGAAGAAGCCTCATCAAAGGGCTTGCATGTAGTAGATGCAACTTGTCCGCATGTGACGAGAGCCCAACAAGATGCTAAGTCAGTAGTAGATGAAGGAACAACTTTGGTCATTTTAGGTGAAAAAAAGCATCCTGAGGTAATTAGCATTAACTTATGGGCTGATAACAAAGGCATAGTCATTGAATCTGAAGAAGAGGCCCAAAATATTCCTTTCGTGGAAAAAATGGGCGTTGTTGTACAAACAACCTTTTCACAATTTAAATTTCAAAGTATAATAGACATATTAGAAAAAAAATCTAAGAATCTAAAGGTTTTCAAAACGATTTGTACAGCCACTCAAGAGCGTCAAAACTCAGCGGTGGAACTGGCAAAAACGGTGGACCTTATGATTGTGGTAGGTGGGAAGAATAGCGGTAATACGACAAGATTAGCAGAGGTCTGTCGTGACGTTGGATGTCCTACATACCATATAGAAACTGCTACTGAATTACAATTGGCATGGTTCACACATGTCCAAACGGTAGGAGTTACAGCCGGTGCATCGACACCCGACTGGATAATTAAGGAGGTCATTGACACAATGAGTGAATTCGAAGAATTATTAGCCAAAGAATCTGACTGGGCAGAAGATCTAAAGAAAGGATCTGTAGTTGAAGGGGAAGTAGCACAGGTTGAAGAAGACCGTGCATGGATTTCCTTCGGTTATAAAACAGAAGCAATTTTAAATCGCACTGAAATTTCTTATCCAGCACCTGCCTCTGCTAAAGACGTGCTTAAAGAAGGCGACAAAATTAAAGCTGTTATTATGAACCATATTAAAGAAGATAATCCTATCTACTTATCCATGACTCGTTTGGCTAAAGACGAAGATTGGCAGTATGTACAAGAAGCACAGGAAAAAGACGAAGCAATCATCTGTAAAGGTGTTGACGCTATTCCTGCCGGCTTAGTAGTTACTGTTAAATCCCTACGTGGTTTTATTCCATTGTCTCAAGGGGATGTACACTTCGTTAAATCTCTTGACAATTTAGTTGGTACTGAATTCGAAGCTAAAGTACTTGAAATTGACGAAAAGAAAAACCGTTTGGTTCTTTCCCGTCGTGCTGTACTTGAAGTAGCTCGTCAAGCAAAATTAGAAGAAGCATTGAAAAACATCACTGTAGGCGATAACTACAAAGGTATTGTACGTAAAATCATGCCTTACGGTGCATTCGTAGATATCGGTGGTATCGAAGGTTTACTTCACATTTCCGATATTTCTTGGCACAAAATTAAACGCGTTGAAGACGTGTTAACTGTAGGTCAAGAAATCGAAGTTAAACTTCAATCCTTCGACCAAGAAAGCAACAAGCTTTCCTTGTCTTTAAAAGCATTAACTAAGAGCCCATGGGATGAAGCTGAAGAAACAATTCATGTAGGCGACGCTATCAATGGTAAAGTTGTTCGCTTAGTAGCATATGGTGCATTTGTAGCTATTAACGACGACATCCAAGGCTTACTTCATATTTCCCAAATTACTAAACAACGTAATGCTAAAGTGGAAGACTACTTAAACCGTGGTCAACAAGTTGAAGTTAAAGTTATTTCTCTTAACAAAGACGAAAAGAAACTTGGCCTTGCTTTAACTGAGTTAATGGAACCAGTTGAAACAGCTGAAGAAACTGACGCTGAATAATTATATATAAAATAATTCATATATAGCACTTAACTGTGAAGTGGAGTCATCCGCTTCACAGTTTTTTGTTGCTGCTAATAGAATGATAGTGAGCGCTCTATTAGATTAATTTCTATGCCTTTATAGATTGTAAGTAATATGTTAAAATATAAAGTGATATTTTATGTGTAATTGAGGTGATTTTTATGGCCAAACCATTAGTTGCGGTCGTAGGTCGACCAAATGTAGGTAAATCGACTTTATTTAATGCTATTGTTAATAAGCGAATTTCTATCGTAGAAGATATTCCTGGTGTTACAAGAGATAGAATTTATTTTGATGCTGAGTGGCTCAATCGTGAGTTTACCATGATTGACACGGGCGGCATTGAGTTCATCACAGCGGATAGTCATGTGATTCCTAAAATGATGCGCCTTCAAGCCGAACTTGCCATTGAAGAAGCAGATGTGATTCTCTTTGTAGTTGATGGTAAGCAAGGCGTTGTGCCAGCTGACGAGGAAGTAGCTAATATTCTACGTGCCAGCGGTAAACCAATTATTCTAGTTGTTAATAAAATTGACAGCATTAGCCAAGAAGCAAACATTTATGAGTTCTATAATCTTGGAATCGGAGATCCAATTGGTATTTCAGCTAAAAACTTAATGAACTTAGGTGATCTTTTAGATGATGTAGTTAAAAACTTCCCACCAGTGGGCACTAATGAGGATGAAGAGGATACGATTCATGTAGCTTTAATCGGCCGTCCAAATGTAGGGAAGTCCTCATTGACGAATGCGTTGTTGGGACAAGACCGCGTAATCGTTAGTGATGTAGCCGGTACAACGCGTGATTCCATTGATACTCATTGGTCTCATGATGGGCAGAAATTTGTTCTCATCGATACAGCAGGTATGCGACGAAAAGCTAAAATCGATGCCCCTGTAGAACGTTATAGTATTGTAAGATCCTTGCGCTCCGTAGATCGTGCCGATATTGTAATCCTCGTGCTTGACGGGGTTGATGGTGTAACTGAACAGGATAAGAAAATTGCCGGTTATGCCCATGAAGCTGGTAAGGGCATTATTATTGTGGTAAATAAATGGGATTTAGTAGAAAAAGACGATAAAACTACATTGCGCTATACGGAAGATATTTACGATGAAATGGCCTTCCTTCGCTATGCGCCTATATTGTTTGCTTCTGCCCTAACAAAGCAGCGTATCCATCGCTTAGCTGATTTAATTAAATTTGTGTCCGAACAACAACATATGCGTGTATCTACTAGCGTACTCAATCAAGTATTATCTGATGCACAAAATGTGAATCCTGTGCCATCACGCAATGGTCGTTTACCAAAGATTTATTATATGACTCAGGCATCAGTTAAACCGCCTACATTTATTCTCTTCGTAAATGAACCTGAATTAATCCATTTCTCTTATATGCGGTTCTTAGAAAATCGCTTGCGCGAATCCTTTGGTTTTGAAGGTACGCCAATCCGATTAATTTTACGAGGTAAGAAGGGAAATGATGATGATTAATATGAGTATGGAACATATAGGATTTATTATCTTAGCCTATCTTTTAGGATCCATACCGACGGGCTTATTGATTGGTAAATTATTTTTTAATACTGATGTAAGACAGTATGGCAGTAAAAATATTGGTGCCACTAATACATATCGAGTGCTCGGTTTAAAAGCAGCCATTCCTGTATTTTTAGGTGATGCCCTAAAAGGCATGGCTGGCGTTTGGCTATTTAGTCAAGATCAAAACCTCATGTTATTAGGTGGCATTTTAGCTATGATTGGCCATAATTGGTCCATCTTTTTAGGCTTTAAAGGTGGTCGCGGTGTGGCCACTGGCCTTGGCGTTTTAATCTTTTTGGTACCTATTATTTCAGCCATTTGCTTTGCCTCTTGGGCTGTAATTGTAGGTTTAACTAAATATGTATCATTAGGTTCTATAGTAGGGGCTGCTTTAGTTCCTATTTTGATGTTTGTTTTTAATGAACCCCTTCCATACATCATCTTTGGTTTCATCGCTGCCGTATTTGTTATTGTGCGGCATAAAGAAAATATTATGCGCCTTGTAAAAGGTAAAGAGCTTAAAGTAGAACGTACTAAAGAAAGTAAATAGGAGATATTATGAACGTAACAGTTTTAGGGTCAGGTAGTTGGGGTACTGCGTTGGCTTGTAAAAGTGTACAAGCCGGTAATACTACCTATTTATATTGCCGCAATGAACAGGTGGCTACAGAGATAAAACAAACTAAAGAGAATACTACCTATTTACCAGGTGTAACTATTCCTGATGAACTCCATATTACCAGTCATTTGGAACAGGCCTTAGAGGATAATCAAATCATTTTAGTAGTTACTCCCTCCATTTATGTGAGAGAGATTCTAGAGCAAATTAATCCCTTTGTTCATGAATCGTCTATCATTGTCATTTGCTCCAAGGGGGTTGAACGGCATAGTGGCAAACGTTTGTCAGAAGTTGCTCAGGAAGTAGTGGGGCATAAGACGAAGCATATTGCAATTTTATCGGGGCCTAATCATGCCGAAGAAATTGGTCGTGATTTACCAGCTGCTACAGTGATTGCAGCGACTGATATAGAGGCGGCTAAAATCGTACAACAGGCGCTTAATAGTCCTAATTTTAGGGTTTATGTGAATGAAGATATGACAGGCGTTGAACTAGCTGGGACTACTAAGAATATTATTGCTTTAGCTGCTGGTATTGTAGATGGCATGGGTCTAGGGGATAATTGTAAATCCCTACTATTAACACGTGGTCTGCACGAGATGACTAAGTTTGGCATGGCCTTAGGGGCACGCCGGGAAACCTATGCAGGACTTGCTGGAATGGGCGACTTGATTGCTACCTGTATGAGTAAACACAGTCGCAATCGGTCAGCTGGACAAAAATTAGCTAATGGGGAAACGATGGATTATATTATTAACCATTCAAAAATGGTGGTAGAAGGATTCTTTGCCGTAAAAACAGTGTATGAAATGGGACAAAAAAAGCAATTAGATTTGCCTATTACTGAAGCGTTATATGAAGTGCTATATTTCAATAAAAAACCTAGTACGGCTTTAATTGAACTCATGGGACGACATGTAAAAGACGAAATGAATTTATAACTTTTTGATAAATATAAAATTTTATAAGAAGATTGCTTTTATTTTGGCTTATTATATACTATAATTATATGATGAGTGCAGGCATAATGAGGAAGGTATGAGAATTATTGCAGGACGTGCTAAAGGTCACAACCTAAAAGCACCAAAAGGTCTTCAAACAAGGCCCACTCAAGATCGAGTAAGAGAAAGTATTTTTAATGTATTGTCAAATTATGGAATCAACGAGACGACAGTGCTTGATTTATTTTCTGGCACCGGTGCCTTTGCATTAGAGGCAGTCAGCCGTGGGGCTCTAAGGGCTTCTTGTGTAGATAAGGCAACGAGTCGCATTATTAAGGACAATATAGCTCATTGCCACATGGAAGATGCAATTACCGTATTACCTGTGACGATTCAAGTGGCAGGGAACCAATTAAAAGGACAGCAGTTCGATTATATATTCTCTGATCCGCCTTATGATAGGGGATTCGTGGCTGCTACTTTTGAAGTCATTACGGTGCATCAACTATTAAAAAATGATGGAATGCTTATTATGGAGCATCACGAAAAGGAACTAGTAGAACTCCCAAAAGGCTGGTCCATTGTAAAAGAGCAGCAATTTGGTTATACTAGAGTTACCTATTGTGTGCCCCATGAGGCTTGAAAGGAGCTAAATAATTGCGTATACGTATCTGCCCTGGCAGTTTAGATCCCATAACGAACGGACATGTAGATATATTTGA
>NZ_CALJON010000017.1 GCF_937981445.1 uncultured Veillonella sp.
AATATTTCGCAAGCCTCTAAGGACGAATTGCCGGAGATTATCCAAGAAGAAGTGGCTAAACAAAATCAAAAGATTGCCATTAAGAATAAAGCAGGTGAGGTTCATTATTACAGCTTAGATGAATTAGGTGTAAAACCTAATGTGCAGAAAACTGTGGAAAATATTATGGCCTATGGCTATGAGGATACGCCCATGGCATATGTGAGCAGCCGCTGGGAAGCGGTGGTGAATCCGGTAAAACAATCTATTATTTATGATGTAAACATTCCTATGCTTGAAAATGTTTTGCAGCAATATAACAAGGAGTTTGCCAAAGAAGGGCATGATGCGTATTTAACGGTAGAAAATGGTCAAGTTGTACTACATAAGGAGACCTTAGGTCATCGTCTTGATATAGAGCAAACCATTAAGAATTTTCAAGAGCAATTAAATGCAGGCACAGTGAGCCAAATTGAACTTGTGATTGATGAAGCGGCCGAGCCTAAAATAGTATCTAAGGATTTGGAAGGTATTACTACCGTTCTTGGCACTTATGAAACACAATTTAATTCTGGTGATGTGAGCCGCACTCATAATATTCAAATTGCTACTGATAAGATTAACAATGTGATTATTAAACCTAATGGCGTGTTCTCCTTTAATGAAATTGTAGGGGAACGCACAGCTGAAGCAGGCTATGATGATGCGCCGGTCTTTATGGATGGTAAATTAGTACCTGGTATTGGCGGTGGGATTTGCCAAGTAAGTTCTACTTTATTTAATACAGCGCTTTTATCTGGTATGACGATTGTAGAGCGAACCACTCATTTTGCGCCAGTTGGCTACATTCCAGCTGGTCGTGATGCTACCGTGGCGTATGGATACTTAGATTTTGTATTTAAAAATCCTTACAATCATCCAATTTATGTTATGGCTCAAACATCTGGTGATACATTAGTTATTACTATATTAGGTCATGCGGAGGATGAACCAACATCAGCTTCTGTTACAGTCAGTGAAGGAACGGTGCTACCGCATAAAACAGAAGAACGCATTGATCCAAATGCGACTAAAGAAGAAGTGCAAGTATCAGGTCATGATGGGCTTAGTATGACGACACAAGTGCGAGTTGTACATAAGAATGGTCAAGTAAGTACTGATACATTTGACTCTACCTATGATCCAGTAGATTTTGTTATTATTAAACCTAAAAATGCACCGCCTACAGAGGCCGCTAAAACTGACAAAGGCAAAGCGAATGAGGAGGGTGCTAATAGCAAGAGTCAATAAGAATTTATAGAGTTTATAGAGTTTATCTAGTTTATTGAAATATAGTAAGTAGGAGCAAATAGAAAAATGGCCGTACGTTATCATATTGTACCTAAAAAAAAGAATAAAGCCGCTGTTCTAATTGAATCTACTAAGGAACAAATTCAGATAAAACAAGTTGATTCGTCTTTTGAGAATTTTAATGCCTTAAAGGCGAAGTTAGAAGCTTGGTATAAGGAAAAACACGTATCCTTTGATGCGGTGCCTTTGAATGAGTCTAATATGTGTTCCTATATTTGGGAGCACGAAGGCATTCATGACCATACAATGGCAGAATACTACTATGCTGGTGGTTGTGGTGTAGGCGAGCTCATCGAAGAGATTGAGTATTTGCGTAAACAAAAAGGGCTTATGCCTGATTATGATGACTATCCAGAAGGTAATGAATTCGATAGTTATGATTTTATTGAAGAAGAACAGACTATGGAAGACGGTGCCAACTTCTACGGTGTCTATGGAGAGACAAAGAGTAGGGAGGGAGCGTATTCTCTTAGTGTCTCTCCTGATGAAGCTAATAATGGCATATTCTATGATGATAAGGAATTCTATGATGATAAGGAATCCTATGATGATTTCTTTTTATCTGATGAATTTAAATCATTTTCTGATGATGAAATTGATTTAAGCACTGACAATACACCGGTTGTCTGCGAATATGTACCAGCTCCATCAACTTCTACATCCCCTAGCACTGGTTGGCAAGGTAGTGGTAAGGGTAAAGGCAAAGGCTTCCGTAGAAAAAAAGATGTGACTGATCCCGGCATGGTAGTAGGACCTGAGATTACTGGTCCTGTAGTAACTATTGCGTCCCATCCTGAAGGGGGCCGTAATTTAGTGTTTGAAGGCATGCCTTTAGAAGTGGTCGCTCGCGAGTTAAAATCAGGTTCTGCCATTGTAACAGGGAGCATTGTGGATGACACAGAAGGCATTCGTTTTAATAAATTTGTAGACTCCATTGATGCTGCCAAAGATATTGTAAAACAAATTGAAAAGGTCCAATGCATACAGGTTTGTGGCGATGTGGAAATGGACGAACGATTTGAACGCGATTTTGTATTAAAACTTCGCAGTGCCAAAGTCATTAAGAAGGACACTATGCGTAAGGAGCATCGCGAAGACTCCCGTGTAGAACTTCATTTACACACTAAAATGAGTGACAAAGATGCTCTTGTTACTGTGTCTGATTTACTTAAAACAGTAAAAGCTTGGGGGCATCCAGCAGTAGCCATTACTGACCATGGGGTTATTCAAGCATTCCCAGAAGCACAAAAGGTAGCCAAGGACTTAGGCGTGAAGGTTATTTATGGCGTTGAAGCCTATTTAATTGACAATGAAGAATCAACTAAGCGTTACCATATTATTTTATTGGCTAAAAATATTGTAGGTCTTCGCAATTTATATAAATTAGTCACTTTATCTCATTTAAATTACTTCAGTCGTCGCCCACGCTTGCCGCGCGAAGTGATTGAGCAACATCGTGAAGGTTTAATCATAGGCTCTGCTTGTGAAGCCGGTGAGTTAATGCAAGCTATCGTACAAGGTGATTCTAAAGAACGCTTACTAGACATTGCGTCTTTCTATGATTATCTTGAAATTCAACCAATTTGTAACAATCGTTTCTTAATTCGGAAGGGCTTAGTGCCAGACGATGACGCATTGATTCAAATGAATAAAACTGTTGTAGAATTAGGGGAATATTTAAATAAACCTGTAGTTGCTACTTGCGACGTGCATTATTTAAATCCTGAAGATAAAATTTATCGTGAAATTATGCTCACTGCTACAGGGTTCCCAGATGCGAAGGAGCAGCCGGATTTACATCTTCGTACAACCGATGAAATGCTCAAAGAGTTTGAGTATTTAGGGGAAGAAAAGGCTTATGAAGTAGTTGTAACTAACTCCCGCATGATTAATGACAGCATTGATACTTTATATCCTGTACCGAGTGATAAAATCACGTACTCACCCCAAATTGATGGTGCCGATGAAGCACTGAGCGATATGTGCTATAAGAAGGCGAAGGAGATTTATGGGGATCCATTGCCACCAGTTGTTAAAGAGCGCTTGGAATATGAATTAGAGCGTATTATTGGTAATGGTTATGGCGTGTTATATTATATTGCCCATAAGCTAGTAAAAAAATCCCTTGATGATGGTTATTTAGTAGGGTCCCGTGGTTCTGTAGGTTCTTCTTTTGTAGCGACGATGGCAGATATTACGGAAGTAAATCCATTGCCACCACATTATATTTGTCTAAACTGTAAGCATAGTCAGTTCTTTGAAAAAGGCGAATATGCCGGCGGTTTTGACTTACCACGTGCTAACTGTCCAGAATGTGGCACGCCTATGCATACGAATGGACACAATATTCCATTTGCTATTTTCATGGGCTTTAATGGTGATAAAGTACCGGATATTGACTTGAACTTCTCTGGTGATTACCAACCGAAGGCACATAAATACACGGAAGAACTCTTTGGCCGTGATAATGTATTCCGTGCTGGTACTATTGGTACGATTGCGGAAAAGACGGCCATGGGGTATGTACGAAAATATGCCGAAATTAATGGCATGCAATACCGCAAGTCTTTTATTATGAAGCTCGCTAAGGGGTTTACTAAAGTAAAAAATACTACGGGGCAGCATCCAGGGGGTATCATGGTATGTCCTCGAAATATAGATATTCATCATTTTACGCCCGTTCAGCATCCAGCGAATAAAAAGGATAGTGGTATCATTACCACACATTTTGATTATCACTCCTTTGAAGGTCGTATCACTAAGCTTGATATATTAGGCCATGATGATCCTACTATTATTCGTATGTTAGAAGATATTACAGGTGTAGATATTCAAAGCATTCCTTTTGATGATCCTGAAACCTTGAGCTTGTTCTCGTCCACTAAGGCCATTGGTCTCACACCAGAACAGTTGATGGGAGACAAGGTAGCCTCCTTAGCAGTGCCAGAATGTGGTACTGGATTCGTTCGACGCATGCTTGAAGATTCTAAGCCTAAATGCTTCTCCGATATCGTTCGAATTTCTGGTTTCTCTCATGGTACCAATGTGTGGTTGAATAATGCGCAGACTTTGATTACTAGTGGTACTTGTAAATTGAACGAAGCGATTTCAACGCGCGATGATATTATGAACTTCTTGATGCAGCGCGATATTAAGCCACTTACAGCCTTTTCAGT
>NZ_CALJON010000018.1 GCF_937981445.1 uncultured Veillonella sp.
TGAATTGATGGCTATTAAGGGCTTCTGTGCGCGCTTTAAGACGAGCTAAATGTTTATCTAGGGTGTTTTCTTCATCGACCCCTTCAATGCGACAGAGGGTAAATAAATGAGTCCATAAGGCATCAATTTTTTCCTCATCGGTTCCCGTAAAGCCTAGCAATTCGGTCCAGCGCAATGTAGCTACTGATGCAACGCACCAAGTCAAGGTAGAGTCCATAATGGCATCATGATAAAAGGACAATACTTTGTTTAACGATCTTGATTGCGTAGCCATGCGGTCTGAAGGGACGCCTTTCATAGCTGTAGGATTAGCACTTATTAATGATAAAAAGGCTGCTTTTTGATCTACATAGGTTTTGTAATAGGTGGGAATCCATGGTGCTGGTTCTTCTAAGACTTCTTGTGCCCCATGAAGGAGGCGAAGCTTGCTAATAGGTGTAGAGCGCCAGTTCACGACTACTTCTTTAGCCCCTAGTTTGTAGGCTTCTTCGGTAATGACTTCTACAAATTTATGATTCTCTACATCAACAGAAATGACTAAAGTTTGTTCTTTTTGTAAATTAACCCCCGTTGTTAAAAGGGCTTTAGCATAGGTTTGTAAACGTTGTAATTCCATGAAATTTAAATATCCTTTCTTAGCGAAACTATGTTACGAATTTTTTTGTGAAACTTTTTTCTGTACATTTTGAATGTACAGTATTTACATTTTAGCCATACGTTTTAATATTTTAGCTATATTTTTTTACATTTCGTTACTCGCATTTAAAAAAATACTTACTCATACAATCAATACTTACTCATACAATCAATACACCTCATTGGTGCTTATATATAGGGGTTCTTCCTTTAGTAGCGAATTCGTTAGTAGGAATATTTTCTAAAGGATGTGAGCATATGAAACGAAAAAAAACATGGCTCATTATAGGGCTTTTATTTTGTATGTATGTAGTTGTTCTACGACCTATTATAGCAGATTCAGATGCGCAAATGAATTCCAGTGCTGCCACAACAGCTACGCAAGGGAATACCTCGACTGATGAAGAACGGAACATAGCAGATGAATCAAATCGCTTGGTATACATAACGGGTGCTGTAGAATCACCAGGTTTATATGAAGTGATGGAAGGGGCTACTATTGGTGATGTCATACAAATGAGTGGCGGGTTTTTACCTTATGCAGCGGTAGAGCGTTTGAATTTAGCAGAGCCACTTATGTTAGGAAGCCATATTCATGTAAATTTTAATTTTAATGGCAATCCCGAAGTTTTATTGCAAAAGAAGAAGGTCAATATTAATACTGCTGATGAAAAAGGGCTAGTTACATTATCTGGCGTAGGACCAGGGACGGCTAAAAAGATTTTAGATTATAGAGAACAGCATGGTCCATTTAAATCGATTGAAGATCTAAAACAAGTTAAGGGCATTGGAGAGGCTACGTTTAAAAAGCTCGAACCTCATATAACAATATAATATAACGTTATGGCCTATTTAAGTTAAGGAGTGCTAAGATGCATTATAATGGACGCCGATGGTTTTCTTATATACAGTCTATATTTAACTTACATCATATAGCTTATTATTTTACTTATAGCGAATGGGCGTTTACTTTATGGTGGACTTTGGCTGTAGGGATTTGCTTTGCCTATGGTCGATGGTATGAAATGACATTGCCTATGAGAGTTTTCTTGTGGTCCAGTTGGATTTTAGTAGTTGTTTTTGGTAGTGCTTGGAGACGAACTAAGAAACGTGAATTTATTTATGTAAATAAAACTGGCTCACCGATTATACATGGCGGCATGGTATGGAGCATTCAAGTGCTAGGTGTAATTCTTTGCATGGTCATGACTATGTTTATAGGCTATATGCGTACGGAATCGGTTATTATGGAGTATAAGGGGCGAGACTTAAGTTATCAGGGCTTACAGGCTGTATATGTAGTTCATCTCATATCACGCCCCGAAGTGAGCCAGTCTAAAGAAGGTACTACTTGGCGTGTGCAAGGAGAGGTATTAGGATATTTTGAGGATGCTAAACGTAGTGAAGATGGGCCTGTTGAAACTGGACATTTTATTCCGGCGTCGGGTGGCATTCAATTATATGTAACACCGCAGGAGCAACACAGTTTCAATGAAAAACACAATTTAGTGGAGCAAGATAATTCGAAAGGAAATCGTAATTTATATAGAGAGCTTAAAATAACTAAAACAGGTGAAACAGGTGAAACAGCCAAGGCTCGACATGTTGGTAGCGAGTTTGACCAATTAGTTTCAGGTTCTTATATACTCGTAAGGGGCAAGGTACAACCAGCGCGTTATTTTCCTGAAGAAGGTAGAATCGATATGAGGGCTCGTTATATTAGTTCTGGTCGTATAGGGACTATATATGATGGTCAATATATGGGTGTATTAGAGTCTAGCGATTTGGCTCATATTAGAGGGACCGATATAGCTTGGTATACAAATAGTTTTGATTCATTGCAGCTTGTATTAGGTGGAGTCCATGAATCCATGCGCAGTGTATTACAGCACTATGTATCATTACCGATGAGTTACCTCAGTGAAAGTTTACTGTTAGGCGGCTCCTATGGTGTATTAGATGAAGATATAATTTTGGCCTTTTCAAAAACAGGATTAATACATATTTTATCTGTATCAGGTTCTCACATAGCCTTGCTGTTTAGCTTTATTTATTTTATAGGGCGTATTTGCAAAATCAATCGGTTACGGTCCACTTATAGTGCTATGGCCATTGTTCTTATTTATTGTGCACTAGTCGGCTATAATCCACCAGTCATTCGGTCTGCTTTGATGGGATTAGTCATGGGCCTAGGGATTATTATGAAGCGTGATTATGTGAGCTTACAAGCTTTGCATATAAGCGCCTTTATATTGTTACTTTATGATCCTATGCAATTATTTGACATTAGTTTCCAGCTCTCATTTGGTGCCACCTATGGGATTATGCTCTTTGCTCGCTCAATGTATCAGAGTTTACCTAAGGGCATGCCCTATGTGTGGGGGCCTGTATCACTGTGCGTATGTGCCCAACTGCTTATTTTGCCATTTCAATTGTATTACTTTCATATGCTCGGCCTAGGTTCATTGGTGGCCGCCATCGTAGTGGCGCCCTTATTGGATTTTGGGATTGTAGCTATTTTAGGCTTGCTCCTAATAACCGGTATTTTAAGCTTGGTAGGCTTAGGTGGTATGGTTAGCTTTTTATGGCAGATAGTGGAAGCTATTTTGCAGCTTGCTTTATTTTTAAATGAAACTATTGCTACTATGCCGGGGCTTGTATATTGGAGTGCAGCCTTATCCTTAGTCCATTGGCTAAGTTATGGACTCCTTATTTATGTACTATACTATTTGATGTATGAAAGGAACCATCGCCCATTTGTTAAGGAGTCTGTAGTCTATTTAGCTTTATTGACTGCATTGTGTTCTGCTAATTGGGGCCTATGGGAAGAGAACCATATACAAATACATACCATACCTCTAGCTAGGGGCGGCGCCACACTGGTTATGAAGCGAACACGATTTGCTAAGGCGGAGGGCTTATTATATGTGGATTTTAATAAAAAGGAAGTATCTCCCTCAAGTCGAGCTAGCATAGTCAATGCCTGTCATTATTATGGCATTACTAAACCGGTGGCTATTATTATAAAAGATAATGTAGGGGATATTTTATTTTATAATAATACAGAAACACTTTGCTTATTGCAGGAGTTGAAATATGATGCTACAGCTCCGGTGAATCGTTTAACAGCTAATGTTTGGGAGTTCGGCCATAGCGAAGTATTTAATGATGTATTGCTTGATAAGACAGATGTATTACATGTAGTTGGGATGCGTAAATCATATGTATTCAGTCATAGACAAACGGGCAAAAAGACTTTAAAATTAGATGAGGATAAATTAACAATTCTGAGCACTAATGATTCGAGTTTAGTGCTTACAATGGAAGAGAAAGAATATATTGCTGGTATCATATATAGCCCGTCTTTTAGAGGGGGGCGCGATATTGATCCAGCTGATGAAAAGGTGTATATGACGGGAACCTATATAATCCCGGATTTTTTATTGTAAGGAGGGACTATGACTGTAGAATTAGTATATGGTGATGAGTCGCAACTTATAGAGGAAAAAAAGATTGCCTTTTTAAAAAAATATAAAACTATGCCGGCGCAGATGTTAAATGATGAATTAGGACCCAGTGCTATTAGTGAGGTATTGAGTGCTGATTCGTTATTTGCTAAGCCGGCTGTGTATTGTGTGATAAATCCTCAAATTTTTGCTAAAACAGGTAAAAAAGTGAGTGAAGAGTGGCAACGAGTCTATGATATTTTAATGCATTATAATGGGGAGAATCCGGTGCTCATTATTTATCATGATTCAGTAGATAAGCGCTTGAAGGGGAATAGTCAGTTTTTAAAAGCCATTCCCTCTACGGAATGTGCGCGCTTAAAAGGGGACGCCTTATTGCATTGGATTGTTCAGTACTGTAAATCCAAAGGCTATACGCTAAGCCCTGACGGTATGGAATATATGCGTCATTTATTAGAATTATGGCAAGATGTGCCAGTGGCTTTTATGCGTACTGAATTCGATCGCTATTTTTTATTGTTGCCGCCCAAGTCGACCATAAGTCGTGATTTTTTATTAGAACATGGCAGTGATTTTAGCGCTAAAAATATTTTCTTATTTAAAGAGGCTTTGTTTAATCGCAAGGTAGATACATTGATGGCTTTATTTCCTTATATGTTACAATATAAAGAGGTAGATCGTGCCATGTCATACATTGAAGGGCAGTTGCGCTTGCAGCTCATGGTGAATGAATGTGCCAGTCAGGGCATGACGGAACGACAGGTGCAGGAGTATTTTAAAAATAATGGCTCCACAGTAAAGGCCTATCCTATAAAATTAGCATATGGTCAGGCTCGCCGTGTTTCTACTCGTGGTATAGCTAAACTCCTTCGTGGCTTATATGAAATTATGCGCCAATCAAGACGTGGTGAAGGTGATTTAAGCTATTTTAAAGATTTATGCTTATCGTATTGTGCGGAGTAATTATATGAAGAAAAAAGTAAGTCTTTTACTAGGTTC
>NZ_CALJON010000019.1 GCF_937981445.1 uncultured Veillonella sp.
CTTCTTGCCAATTCTCAGAATGTGTCAGTTCAATGATTCGTTTCATTGCTGCTTAGACATCGGCCTTCACACCACGTTTTACAAGGGCTGGCATTTCCTTAGCCGCATCAGCCGCTATAAATTCCGTATTACTAATGCCATTACGTTTTGCATTGGCCTTCGCATCAACTATAGCAGGCTCTACTATTTCAATACCAATCACATGTTTCGCTTTTTGAGCTAAGAACAAAGATATGGTACCCGTACCACAATAGGCATCAATGACGGTTTCCTCGCCTGTTAAATTAGCATAGTCTAAAGCCTTTTTATATAGTACCGTGGTTTGTTCTGGATTGACTTGGAAAAAGGAATGTGGCGATAGACGAAACGCTAAAGTATCAATGGTATCCGAAATCGTGTCATCCCCCCATAGTAACGAGCAATCACGCCCCATAATCACATTTGTTTTCTTAGGATTGTAATTTAATACAATGCTAGTCACTTCTGGCAGTTCTTGACGAATGACTTCAATCCAATGCTCTTTATTAGGCAATGTATTCTGAGTTGATACGATTATAAGCATCCAGCCATTTTTACCGATACGGCCAATAATATGACGAATCTCGCCGTCTCCTGTTAGTTCGTTATAAGGAACAAGGCCACTTTCATTAATAAGGCGTTCACAAACAGCAGCAATTTTATTATTTCCCTCATCTTGAATCTTACAATTTACACAGGGCACAATCGAATGTGATCCCATAGCATAAAATCCCAGTTCTGCCTTCCCTTTTACACCGCCTACAGGAATTTGCATCTTATTGCGATAATGCCACGGTGTTTCCGGTCCCAAAGCAGATAGTACTACATCTGGATTCGTTTGCCCAATGCGCTCCATAATATCCTTAACTTTTTGTGTTTTCAAACGCAACTGTTCATCGTAGCGTACATGTTGTAATTGACAGCCCCCACAAGTGCCATATACAGGACAGTCTGGTTCAATTCGATGTGGTGATGCTTCTACAATTTCAACAATACTTCCCGTCGCATACTTCTTCTTTACTAAATCAATGCGAACTCTTACCACTTCATCAGGCAAAGCAAAGGGGACAAACACGGTAAATCCTTCATAGCGGCCTACACCTTCACCACTATTTCCTAGGCCATTAATATGTACATCATATAGTCCCCCTGTTACAACAGGTATCGCCATCTTTGTTCCTGCTGATATATTTATCTTTGTTCCTACTGAGCTATTTTTCTTTGTTTCTACTGAGCTATGCTTCTTTGTCCCTACTGATATCCGTTCCTTAGTTCCCACTGGTGTATTCTTCTTTCTTTCCTTTGTAATAGTGGCATCTTTCACTTGGCCCTTTGCGACAGGCACAGTCTTCATCATCCTTCATCCTTTCTATTATATGGAGAATTACCCTCCATAATCATTATAAATTTTAGCAATTATATCAAACAAATCCTTAAGAAAATTCTATTCAGAGTATTCTACTAATATTATATTATACCTCTAATTTACAATACTAGTAAAATGGCAAGCTACTTACTAGTAAAATGGTAAGCTCCTTTTATTTATTACTGTCAATAGCTTCAATTTGAGGATTACCGCTACTCATCTATTGGTACTGCTTTACAGGTGCATGTATCTTTATAGGTACCTGTGTCTTTACAGTACATATATCTTTACAGTACATGTATCTTTACAGGTACATGCTTCATCTATTTATCCCCCCTTCACAGGTATATACAATTTAGTGACAAAATCTGCTTCCTTATTGGTAGCCACATGACTAATCACATATTCTTCAAAAATATCACCGCATACCGTATAGCCTTGTGCCTGTATTTTTTTCAAAATCGTAGGATACGATGCTATCAGTTCTTCATAGGCCCCTTTAACATATACAATGCCATAAAGTCCGCCAGATCGAACGCCATTAGCCGCATCAGGACTCATCATGTAAAGGCGGTCAATGCGTTTAAACTCACCTCGTTGTATATCTTCAAACGCTATGACTGATCCAGTATACAATATGCCGGTACAGTCTGCTTCCTTTACAAATCTTGTATACGCCTCACCCCAATGTGTGTTAGAGGTTAACTCTTCTTCTCCTAAAGAATCACTATATAGCATAGGCGTCTCTTTTAAATTTACAAAAGAAATGGTATCAAAATTCGCCTCTCGCCCTTCTTCTGTACTTGCTTGTAAATGGAGTAAACTCGATTGCAAATTCTGTAATCGTTTTATTTCTTCTCTTACAATCGCCTCTTGCACTGTAATCAAATGACATAATCGTTCTGGCGAAGGGGCTGCCACATAATCGCTCAACTTTTTAATAGATACGCCCATATCTCGCAATGATGAGAGCGTCCAAAATTCTTCAATCTGACTTGCCTCATAATAACGATATCCATTCGAACCTACATGGGCGGGCTTAAACAGATTAATTTTATCATAATACAATAAGGTATCTTTATTAATGCCAAATAATTTAGCAAACGCCCCTGTTGTATATCGTGTCTTACCAATGCGATGCATATACATCCTCTCCCACATACATATGCAATTACTAAAATACTATTATGATGATTAAACCTATTGACCCTAGACTTACTCTATAGTTTATACTACAACCCATGAGAGTGCAATTCATTTAAAATAAAACCTATACTAGTTCTATGCCTTTATATTAGGCATTGAGAATATTACTTCATTAAATCTAACTATAAAAGAGCTCTCATTTAATAGTAAAACCAAGGAGACACATATGTTACAGTATAAACTTATTATCCAAAAGGACGCCACCTACTATGCAATCAAAAAACTATATAGAAACAGTTTCCCCACCTTAGAACAACTGCCTTGGAGTCTTTTATCCTATCGCTCTCTTACAGGACATTCCTATATGGTAGGATTTTTTGACAATCAACTGCTTATTGGCTTTGTCTACCTCATTCCTTATAAAGATATTCTTTGCATTATGTTTATGGCTGTATTCCCTGAACAACAAGGCAAAGGCTATGGCAGTAACATATTAAATCAAATTAAAGAGCTTTGGCCCCATAGCCGACTCTGTCTTTACATGGAGGAGCTAGTGCCTACAGCATCTAATTATGAAGAACGTTTACAGCGAAGTACATTTTATGCGCGTAATGGCTATCTACCGATGAATTATACAGTCAGTGAGTCTGGCATAGTATATGATATGCTCGCCGCCAATGGCACTGTTACTGAGCCAGAGTACACCAATCTGATGAGTGCTTTTTTGGGGCCCTATGTAAAAAGAATTTACCACAATGCGTGGGAGCCATTATTCACAGCATTAAAATTTATACCCTAATATATGAATCCTAACTATAAACTTCGGACCATACATCAAAGGAAATTCGATAAACTTTATTAAACTTAACTGCATTCTCTAAACTTTGTTGAACCGAACTGGATTCTCTAAACTTTGTTGACCCGCACTAGATTCTCTAAACTTTGTTAATCCGAACCGGATTCAGTAAACTTCGTTGAGCAAAAGGGGCCACTATCTAGCTCTTTAAAGCAACGTGTCCTCTATCTAACTCATTGAAATAAAGAACCTTCTGTCAAACTCATTGAAACAAAGAACGTTCCGTCAAACTCATTGAAACAAAGATCCTTCTGTCAAACCCATTGAATCAAAGAACGTTCCGTCAAACTCATTAAAACAAAGAGCCGTCTGTCAAACTCATTGAGGGAAAAGATATGCGGTGAAATTCAATAAAATAAAAAGAGATGGTATGAAACGAACGCTGAGCGAACGAATCATACCATCTCTTTTATTTTACTGCTAACTATATGTTACATGTTAAATAGTTTAAAGCATTAGCACTCGCATTAGTCTTTAGCACCTATAAAACACTACTACTTTAATTCAACAGAACATCAACTATATATAATTAGCTAGCTTGTCCTTCTTGGATCTTAATGAGGCAATCGCCACTTTCAATGCGGCTACCTTCACGAACATAGATTTCACCAACTAAACCATCCACTGGTGCAGTAATTGTAGTTTCCATCTTCATCGCTTCAGTAACTACCAATGGTTCCCCTTTAGTAACTAGCTGCCCTTTGTTAACAAGAATCTTAACAACGGAGCCAGACAAGGTAGCACCGACTTCACCAGGTTGTGATTTATCTACTTTATGGCGTACAACACCTGTAGTCTTCACATGTTTATCGCGAATCTTAATATCTCGTGGTTGGCCATTAAATTCAAAGCTTACTGTACGATTACCATCTTCATCGACTTCACTAATGTGAATCAATTTAATGATGAGCATTTTACCTTTTTCAATGGTTACATGAATGGCTGTGCCACGTTTCATACCAAAGAAGAAGGTTGGTGTATCAAGGGAGGAAATATCATCATAATCACTTAGGAATTCTACATAATCGCTAAATACTTTTGGATATAAGCAATACGCGATGACATCTTCATCAGTAGCTTTGGATCCCATTTCCACTAAATGCTTGCGCACATCTTCAAAATCAACTGGCGCTAAGAATTTGCCAGGACGACCCGCTAATGGCTTCTTACCTTTTAAGATAATCTTTTGTAATTTTTCAGGGAAACCTTGATATGGTACACCCAAATAACCTTGGAAGAATTCTACAACGGATTGTGGGAAGTCTAAGGTTTCACCCTTGCTATATACATCCTCTTCAGTTAAATCATTTTGTACCATGAATAAAGTCATATCACCAACTACTTTAGAAGAAGGCGTTACTTTAATAATATCGCCAAACATCATATTAACTTGATGATATACCTTCTTAATTTCATCCCAACGATCACCAAGACCTACACTCTTAGCCTGTTGTTGTAAATTAGAATACTGACCACCAGGCATTTCATGTTGATATACTTCAGTGCTTGGATATGGATTTGTTTTATCCACCCCTTTATAGTATGGGCGAATGGAAGCAAAATAATCACTCATTCGTTCCATATACACTGGATCGAGTTCTGGTTGACGTTCATGTCCCGTTAAGCCATAGTACAAGGAGTTCATACTAGGTTGGCTTGTACCATTTGCAAAGGCAGAGTATGCTACGTCAACTACGTCAACTCCTGCATCAATAGCACGGCCTAAGGAATAGAGTGCATTACCTGCTCCTTCATGAGTATGAAGGTGAATTGGCACATTAACCGCATCTTTTAAAGCAGACACTAAATTATATGCCGCTTGTGGTTTTAAAAGCCCTGCCATATCTTTAATAGCAATAATATTAGCACCAGCTTTTTCCACTTCTTTAGCCATTTTTACATAATAATCTAAATTATATTTTGTACGGCTTGCATCTAAAATATCCCCTGTGTAGCAAAGAGCCACTTCAGCAATCTTATTCTGATTGCGCACTTCATCAATGGCTACATGCATATTGTCTAAGCTATTTAAACTATCAAATACACGGAATACATCAATACCGTTTTTAGCGGATAATTCGATAAATTTACGCACCACATTATCTGGATAACTTGTATAACCTACAGCATTAGCACCACGAAGAAGCATTTGTAATAATACATTTGGCACTTCTTTGCGGAACATGCGAAGGCGTTCCCATGGGTCTTCATGTAAGAAGCGATATGCTACGTCAAAGGTCGCACCACCCCAGCATTCAAGGGAGAATAAATTAGGCACCCCACGAGCTGCTTCACCAGCTACACGAGCCATGTCGGCCGTACGAAGACGGGTCGCAAATAAGGATTGATGTGCATCACGCCAAGTAGTATCAGTGAAATATACTTTTTGCTCGCCCATTAACCATTTGCTAAAACCTTCAGGACCTAGTTCATCAAATTTCTGCTTAGTCCCTGCTGGCGGATCATTAGGGAGCATTGGTGGCATATGAAGGGCTTCAAAATCAGGTAAGTCTTGATGCCCTAAGTTCTGATACCCATTTACAGTTACATTGGCTATGTAACGCATCATCTTAGTACCACGGTCACGAACTTGTTTGAAAATGAACAATTCTGGATGTTCATCAATAAAGTTAACATTGCATTTACCAGCTACAAATGTAGGGTTTTCAAGTACATTAATTAAGAAATGAATATTCGTTTTTACGCCGCGAATACGGAATTCACGAAGACAACGAATCATTTTATTAATGCAGTCTTCTGGCGTTAAGGCATGAGAAGAGGCTTTAACAAGTAAGGAATCATAGTATGGCGTAATAACAGAACCGGTGAACGCATTACCACCATCAAGGCGAATACCAAAGCCACCACTAGAGCGGTATGCCATCAATTTACCAGTATCAGGCATGAAGTTATTACTTGGATCTTCTGTAGTAATACGACATTGAATGGCTTGGCCAATGCATTTAATATCTTTTTGCTGTGGCATGCCCACAATTTCATCAAATAAGGAATAGCCTTCAGCCACACGAATTTGTGTATGAACAATATCAATACCTGTAACAAGCTCTGTAATAGTATGTTCTACTTGGATACGAGGGTTAACTTCGATGAAATAGAAATTGCCATCTTCAGTTACCAAGAACTCTACCGTACCAGCACCTACATAGTTAACATTTTGCATCAATTTAACAGCTGCATTACAGATACGTTCCCGTGTTTCAATAGGAAGTGCCCAAGCTGGCGCAATTTCCACTACCTTCTGATGACGGCGTTGTACGGAGCAGTCACGTTCATGTAAATGCACTACATTACCATGTTCGTCACCGATGATTTGAACTTCAATATGTTTTGGTTCTACGATGAGTTTTTCCACATATACATCATCATCACCAAAGGCCATTTTAGCTTCAGATTTAGCGCGATCATAGGCTTCGCGAAGGTCATCCATAGATTCAACGGCACGCATACCACGACCGCCGCCGCCATTAACCGCTTTAATCATGAGTGGGAAGCCATGAGTTTTGGCAAATTCTTCAAGTTCTTCAAAATTGTTAAGTGGTCCATCACTACCAGGAATCATTGGAATATCGGCCAATTTAGCTTGAATACGAGCATTTACTTTATCCCCGAACATTTCTAAATGATCGAGATGTGGGCCAATAAAAATAATTCCTTCTTCTTCACAGCGCTTAGCAAACTTAGCATTCTCTGCTAAAAAGCCATAGCCAGGATGAATGGCATCTACATCATGTTCATGAGCAATGCGAATGATATCTTCAATATCTAAATATGCATCAACTGGCTTTTTACCACGGCCAACTAAATATGCTTCATCCGCTTGGTTGCGGTGTAATGATAAGGAATCCTCCTTAGAATAAATAGCTACTGTGCGAATGCCCATTTCATTACATGCACGAAATACGCGAATAGCAATTTCGCCACGATTCGCTACCAATACAGACTTAATTTCTTTCATCAGACTTCCTCCCTCAATATTCAATATTGATATACTTAATATTGTAGAAGTATTCAAACACGAATACAACCTATTTTTTCATGTATACACAATACATAGTTTCTATTTTTTAGATAATTTATTTCTATACTTCTTAAACCGCTCTTTACATCACCCAATTAAAGGACTAAGTGGCTATGTCCCCTGCAAATCATCATCGTAATGAATAGGATGTAACTTGCGAGGCCAACTACTTAATACCATAGATTAGCCTTGATAGAGCTGAAATAATCCAAAGAAGTATAAAGCCTCTAATACCATAACAACGCCCATAATGCGTTTAAACCAAAGCACGCGCAGGCGATAATTAGGTTGTATTACTACACGGCCCAGTCTCTCTAAGCGACCAGTGAGCCAAAATACAGGAATCAAATATCCTATAATAAAGGAAATAATCATTATAGAAGCGAGTTTCCAACCCGCCACGGCGATGGTGGCTACAATCCAAATATAAATGGGTAGCCGGTCATAGCGCCAACTAAGACCGCTCTTTATGCCTCGCCACACAATGGCCAGCGTACGCTGCCACACCTTAGCTTTACGCTCAATGCGGCGATCTTCACGGGCAGAAAAAGGCACCGGATGGATAAAAGCGACCCACTCAAAAGACTGTAAGGCCATAACTAAGAGCAACAAGCTCCATAAAATATAGGACCACCGTCCAATTGTATAAGGACCTAATATCCAAGACCCTACAATACCAACGCCAATAACCGATGCCACCATACCGATGGCATAATAGATCCGCTTGTACACATGTCCTACAAGGCGCGGCAAAATGGTGGCCACTGTTTCTGGCACCAAGGACGTGCCTATACCGGTAAGAAACATGAGGCCCACCAAAATCATTTGCGCTAAATGGGTGCGAAGCACCTCCGATAGGTACAAAGTATATTCAATTAACATAAAAACTTCCTATCCTAAAAACTCACGCATGAGATTTTCTAGCGCCTCTTGGTCAAAGGTCCCCATAGTCTCACGAGCTGAGTGCATAGCTAACAAAGGAACACCTACGTCCATAGTGCGCATAGGTAAAATGGATGAAGAAATGGAACCTACTGTTGAGCCCCCTGGAATATCCGAGCGATTCACATACACTTGATATGGAATATTAGCATTCTCACAAAGCGATGACACCACACCAATGGCTTTCGCATCGCCCGCATAGGATTGGCTCGCTGCAATCTTAAGCACAACGCCCTTATTTAGTACTGGGAAATTAGTAATGTCATTTTTCTCAGGATAATTCGGATGGTATGCATGGGCCACATCAGATGATATCATGAAACCTCGCGCCATGTCGGCATACATGTGCTCTTTAGTAAAGCCTTGACTCATATAAATACGCTCCACAATTTGTGGTAATATCGTAGAGGCACCGCCTTGTTTTGTGCGGCTCCCCACTTCTTCATTATCAAATAAAGCAATCAAACGTAAGCCATCTACATTAGCCTGTTTAGCTGCTTTAATACCTTCAAGGCAAGCCATGCACGATGTTAAATTATCTAAACGTGGGGAACTAACAAACTCATCATTTCGCCCTAATGTAGTGCCCCCGTCTACAGGATATAAGGTTAATTCATAAGAAATGATATCCTCTGGATTGCAATTCACTTCTTCACTTAAAAAGGCTAGCCATTCGTCTTCAAGAGACATATTTTCATCAGGCAACTGCCCCATCATCATGAAGATAGGCAACATATGATTTTGTTTATTTAACGCTACGCCTTCATTAATTTGACGATTCATATGAATAGCCAAATTAGGAATGGTAAGCAAAGGTCTTTGTATATCAACATAATGCATCTTAGGTTCATACGCATTATCTTGTTTACATACAACTACCCCCGCCAGCGATAAAGGGCGATCTAGCCAAGTATTTAAAATTAAGCCACCATAAGATTCTACATTAAGACGTCCATAGCCTTTGCGTTCCAATAAAGGATTCGGCTTTACCCGTAAGGCAGGAAAATCAGTGTGTGCTGACCCGACATGAAAGGACTGTCTCATATCATGTCCAATGTGAAAGGCCACTAATGTAGAGTCATAGACTTTTACAAAATAATCCCCAGGAACTAAATTCCATTCCTCCCCAAGAGAAATTTCTTCAAATCCTGCGTCTTCTAACATCTGTGCTGATGCCAGTACAGTATGGTAAGGCGAAGTGCTTCTATCAATGTACTCTAATAAATTTGCAACTGTATTCATAATTCACCTCTTGAATTTGACAATGTACAGTTAATTATACCATATCTATAGGCAAAACAAAAAAGCGAGGACCTTTTAAATCCTCGCTTTAAAGAGATATCATAAACCTCAAAAACCTAAATTACCAAAGACCTAAAATTTTCCACCATACAGTGCCAAGGCCTAACCAGATAATAATGTTAATGACTGATGCAATAAAGCCCAAACGCCACCAAGTATTTTGCGTCATGTAACCAGCATTGAAGCAAATTGGTGAAGGACCTGCTGCATAGTGAGTTAAGCTCATGCACAAGTTGGAGAAGAATGCAAATGCAAGCATAGCGAGCATTGGAGGTGTCCCTACACCAATCGCAACGGTCACGAACGCTACGTACATAGCGGTAATATGTACAGTTAAGCTTGCAAAAATATAATGTGAGTACATGTAGATTAGGATTAAAATTACAAATGCTGCAATCCAGTTGATACCAGATACTTCAGCCCCTACAATTGTGGCAAACCATTTAATAAAACCTGTTTTATTAAGTTGGCCAGCTAGGGCAATCATAGTACCCATCCAAACTAATGTATCCCAGCCACCTTTTTCTTCTGTTACATCAGACCAAACAAGAACTTTAGTAACAAGTAAAATGCCAACACCAAGTAACGCAACGGTTGTAGCATTAAGACCTGTAAATTGACCGGTAGCCCAAAGAATTAAGGATAAAATAAATACGCCAAGCATTACTTTTTCTGCAAAGCTCATGGCCCCTAAGTTTTTGAGCTCTTCCGCAATGTGAGCCTGTACGTCTCTTGTATCCTTAAGTTCTGGAGGGAAAATTTTGTAAAGCACAAATGGCATAACAGCCAAGGCAATAACACCTGGCACGATAGACGCAATAGCCCAGCCGCCCCAAGTAATATTAATACCAAAGGATTCTGCTGCTAATGAGGCAATTAATGTATTCCCTGCCATGGATGTCAAAAACATAGCAGACGTAATTACATTGCCTTGATAAATGGATTGAATAAGGAAGGCCCCAATTTTGCGAGCTGTATCACCTGGTTCAGAACCAAAGGCAGATGCTAGAGAACGTGTAATTGGGAAAATGACCCCCCCCCGCACGAGCTGTATTGGAAGGCGTAGCAGGAGATAAAATAAAATCACTGATAACAAGTGCATAAGATAATTTTAAAGAATTACTCCCTACGGCTTTAATTAAAGTATATGCAATACGGCGTCCTAAACCAGTTTTAATAAATCCACGAGAAAATAAGAACGCTGCTACGATTAACCAAATAGACGTATTGGCAAAGCCTGCAAGACCTTCACCAATTTTTAAGGTATTAGTCACTGCAGCAACAACAATACTTAAAATAGAAACGGCACCAATTGGTAATGGCTGTAAAATAAATCCTAAAATAGTGCCTGCGAAAATTGCGAATAAGTGCCACGCTTGAGGTTTCAATCCCTCTGGTACTGGCACAAACCAAATGATTACTCCCACTAAAATAGGAATAATCCATGACATATATTTCTTCATATCATGCCCACCCTTTTTAAACAACTTTGTCTACTTTTTATGATATCTCTTACTTATAAAAACAAAAAACTGCCTATCTTTTTTAACCTAATAAGATAAGCAGTTTTTTGAATTCACCCTAATCATGAATCCCCTAGTATATTGCCCTGACTCATACGTTCAAAGCAGCCTACTTTACTATCGTAGGTTCATACTATTGTGGTAGCTCAACTTGTTCTAGGTTCGTCTTTTCGATTTGTTCTAATTTACCAGCGTCACAAAGTTCTGCAACTTTAGGATCAATTGGAAGACGGCCTAAAAGCAATAAACCATATTTTTGTAATACTTCATCAATATGGCTATCACCAAAGATTTTATAATCCTTACCATTGTCTGGGCAATGGAAATAGGAGAAGTTTTCTACTGCCCCAATAATTGGCACTTGCATTAATTCAGCCATTTTTACAGCTTTTTCAACAATCATAGATACCAAATCTTGAGGTGAAGTAACAACTACGATGCCATCAAGTGGAAGAGATTGGAATACAGTTAAGGCTACATCTCCTGTTCCTGGAGGCATATCTACAAAAAGATAGTCAATATCTTTCCAAATAACATCTGTATAAAATTGTTTTACTACATTACCTACAATCGGACCACGCCATAATACTGGGTCGGACTCATTTTCAAGCAATAGATTAACAGACATTACATCAACGCCGCCTTCAGACGTAATAGGATGCATACCTAATTCATCAGCCACAGCCTTGCCTTTTATGCCAAATACTTTTGGAATAGAAGGGCCTGTAATATCGCCATCTAAAATACCCACTTTAAAACCACGACGTGCCATAGTAATAGCAAGTAAACTTGTAACGAGGGATTTACCAACCCCGCCTTTACCACTCACTACGCCAATAACGTGTTTTACACTACTGAATTCATTTAATTGCGCCATTAAATCTTGAGGCGCTTGTTGTGCACTACCGCAAGAAGACTTGGATGCACAGCCACTGCAGCCACCTGAACTGCCACAACTCATAATTACACCTACTTTCAAATAGTTTCATCATATAAGAACTATTTAGATATATCAATTAAACTGACATGATTCTAACTATACTGTTAGCATGTCTAGGGTAAGTGTATCATAATCAGTTCTTAAGTTCAACGAAAAGCCCCGGTCATGCAAAACGTGCATAAACTCTGGGCTTTTTCTATTCCTTTTAACTATTAGTTTAATTTTATTAATTAATTATATTAGCAGTGCTTATTATGTAATCATAGAGGTACGTGTAACTGCCTGTTATGTAATTGTAGACCCAAGAAATTAGTTTATTATGTAGTCCTTGACTCAAGTAAGGGCTTATTACATAATCATGGACTTGAGTACTATCTTAGTTCCATATCAAAATCCTTCTACTTAATACATTCTTTAGATAATTGACCAACTATTTTCATACCTGTTTCAATTTGTTCTTTTGAAGGGAATGTAAAGCTCAATCTAAAGTCTTGGCATGTTGTTCGGCCATCTGTAGCAAAGGCAGCTCCTTTAACGATGCCCACTTTATGGTCCATGCAGAGCTCAAAAAAGGAATCACAGTCTACCTGCTCTGGCATAGTCATCCAAATAAACATGCCTCCTGTGGGCTCAATAAATTTAACTTCAGAACTACCATGCGTTCTAAAAGTTTGCATCATTAAATCAGCTTTCTCTTTATAAATACGAGATACTTGCTGAATCTGTGCGTCATAATCGATATGGTCTAGCAAATGGGATACTACGCGCTGCGTAACCAAAGGCATTTGCCCATCAGAACTATTTTTTATGCGCTGAATCGCTTCAATTACTTCTTGCGGACCATATAAATAGCCGACGCGAAGACCTGCTGATAAAGTTTTTGAATAGGATCCCGCGTAAATTACGCGATTATCTTCGTCAAAGGATTTAAAGGTCGGCACGATTTCATCAGTAAAGCAAATTTCACCATATGGGTCATCTTCATAAATGAATAAACCATATTCCGCCGCAACGGCATAAATTTCCTTACGCCGTGAAAGTGGCATTGTTACGCCTGTAGGATTTTGAAAATTAGGAATTAAATAAATATAGCGCCCTTTACCGCCACCGCGTTTAATAGCGCGGCGCAATGCATCTGGATCCATCCCCGCTTCATCGCCTTCTACAGCTACAGGAATGGCGCCCATATTTTTAACTGCCCCAATAGCACTCGTAAAAGTATAGGTATCCATATACACTTCATCCCCAGGATTGCAAATCGTTCGTGGCACTAAACCTAAATCTTGTCCCGCGCCAATAGAAAGCAATAGCTGTTGCCCTTCTTTTGGCATGTGACGCACTGTTACCAACCGCTCCACAGTTTGCTCCCGTAAACGGTCATCCCCCATCATAGGACCATATTGTAAAATCTCAATAGGATTGGTATGTACAACCTCATCAAAGGCCTTCTGAATAGCCTCCACAGGAATAGCTTCTGACGCTGGATTACCAATGCCAAAGCTAATAAAGCCAGGAATCTTAGCGCCACGCTCAAAAACTTCACGGATAAAATTAGGTCCTTTTAATTGTGCCTTTTCTGGTAATGTGTACTCAAACTTCATAAATCTCTTCCTCTCTTTGCTACTACACTACTATACTACAATGTATTGTAAATATTAGATTAACATCTAAAAACTTACATGTAAGTCTATTTATGTTCTTCCTTCTGTTCCCGCTTTTTCATATATTGTTTGTAAATATACCAAGCCGCAATATACACGATAGTGGCTACTACGATAATAATAGTTAATCGATCTAAATGTTCATGAAGCATAACAGCATCATGCCCTACTACCACTTCTAAGGCTGTGGAAGGAAATTTACCAATCAAATTGGCTATGGCATAGTCACGCAAACTAATACGACTAATGGCGCCAAGAGCTGTAATAATCCCAGATGGAAAATATGGAATCGTACGGGCAAACAGCATCACAACAAGGCCATTCTTACTACTAAAATCATCTACTTTAAGTAAAAATTGGCTCTTTTTAATTAACTTTTCAGCCGTATCACGCAATAAATAGCGCATAATTAAAAAGCTAATAATAACCCCTACCGTCTCCGCTAGCCACGAAATAATAATCCCTGGAATGAGTCCAAAAATTAATCCATTGGCCGTGGAGAAAAAAATAGATGGTAAAAAGCCCGCAATATTTATGATTACATCAAGAACAAAGCTAATTACTATAGCCCAAGGGCCATAACTTTGAAGCACCTCCGCAATATGATGCACATCGCCTGTTCCAATCAATTCTACCATTTGTTTATAAAAGCCTGGCACAAAAAATTCTATGCTACCTAGCAATATAATCGCTAAAACGCCTATTATTATACGAACTTTAGTCTCTGCTTTCATATGAATGTCCTTAACTCTCCCTAATATATAAAAAACCTTCTATAGTACATTATTGTACCATAGAAGGTTTTCTTCTAATAGACATTTATATGAATCTCATAGTTATTTAAAGATCTGTTTACACTTAGTTTATATATTGCCTATACATAATGTCCTATGAGGACCTATATTATAAACTTACTTTTGTCATTAACTGTTCAATTACTTTTTGTTGTGCTTCAAGAGTGGCTGCTTGTTTAGCTAATTGATCTTTTTGAGCTGTCAATTCTTCTTGTTGTGATGCTACAGTAGATTCTAAGCCTTCATTTTTAGCTTTTAAAGATGCTACTTCATTAGATAAATCACGCACTGCTGTTGGCGCTGTTGGATTTACAACATCACTTTTTTCGCCAAAACGAACAGAAACACCGGCATTTACCATGTTTTCATCACCAAGTGTGCCACCTAAGCTAAATAGTAGATCTTCGTTAGCATGGTAGAAACCGCCAAGTGCTACAGCTTGTTCCCCTTTGTAATTGCCAAAACCAGCCGCTACAGTAAATCTATTGTTTTCATCAAATTGGAGTGGATGTAACGCAGCTAATGCAGCAGCAGAAGCCCCTACTTTATCCATGCGATTATCGAGTTTACTTACACGATTATTTACAGCTGTTACATCTTGTTTTGTATCAGCAATTGCTAATGCATTGGCATTAATTGCATCCGTATTAGCAGCAATGTGAGCCGCATTTACTTGATTAGCTTTTGCATTAGCCACAATGGCGTCCTTATTTGTATTAATAGCTGCTTTATTAGTATCAGTAAGAGCTACTACTTTTTTCAATTGTGCAACATTAACAGCATCGGAGTCTTCAGTACCGGCAGCTACATTAATGATTTGACGAGAAATAGTATTTTGCACCTCTACACCATTTTCATCAGTATATGTTGTAACACCACCAACAGACACAGCCCCTGAATTAGGAAATCCAAGCTTCAGATTTATCAGTCGAGAAAGATTGTGTGCTAGGATCGTAACCACCTTTAAGACCACCTTGACGGTCAGCCACGGAATAAGAACCTAAGGCAACACCAGATTCAGCATTTGTAAAACTGTTAGAGCCAATAGCTACACCAGACCAACCTGCATACCTATTGAATCCAGACTCATTAGTACTATCAGGATATGTCGCCTCAGCATCCACATTACCAGCATCATCTACAGCAGGATTCGTACCTGCTACCATGGCACCTGTACCAATAGCAATAGAGTCAGGTGCTGCGGCATTTACATCGTACCCAAGTTCCGTGGAGAAAAAGCCAGACCCCATATGGTATGGATTTTGTTCTACCACATCGCCTGCTACATTATCAGCTGCCAAGGCTGTATAAGAACCTAATAACGCTGTGGCCACTAATGCCCCCATTAATACAGTTTTTTCTTTTTTCATTCTTACATCACTCCAATAGTACAACACAAGAAAATGGCACAGAAATGGCATAGTAATATGAGGTCGTTTAAACTCACTTCATCTTATACTTATGCTAAACGCATCAAAATATCTCACAACTTGATTTGTTTAATGTGTCATAAGATAGATTATAAAACCCTATTTTTCAAGTGTCAATTACATATTAACATATAATAAAATCTTAAATATCATAACTTTATTAAATATGATTCAATTTTTAATTATTACAATCCATTCTGTATTTCTCATCTTTTTTTCATAACTTATTTAACTTCATCAGAATTTATAATGTTAAACTTCAAGTTGATATTTAAAATTATGTATTATTTTTTCTCTTCCACATGTACAAAAGCCCCTACCTGCATTACTACAATGCAGATAGAAGCCACAAGCTTTATAAAACATAGAGACTGTAGCCTTTAGTTTTATAGAACAAAGAGACTGTAACCTTTAACGGAATTATCCGTATCAGGTTACAGTCTCTATTGTTTTTACATATTTTTATACATGTAACACGCCATAGGCCTATACTATACTATACTGTATTATGCTATGGTATTACATCATATTACATGCCTACTTTAGCCATTAATTGTTGAATTAATGCACGTTGTTGTTCAAGTTCAGCTTTTTGACTAGCTACTTGATCAGCAAGTCCTTTGTTTTCAGCTTTCAAGGATGCTACTTCATTAGTTAATGCACCAATGTTTGTGGCATTAGCATTGCGATAAATGTCATCACCTTTATCGCCGAATTTTAAGGACACGCCAATGTTGAACATTGCTTCATCACCGATTGTGCTAGCTACGCTAAACATTGTATCAGCATTTGGACGATAGAAACCACCAAGAGCAGCAGCGCCTTGGCCTTTGTAACTGCCCATAGCTACAGCAGCAGAGAATTTATCATCAGGATTGAATTCCAATGGATGTAAACCAGCAAGAGCAGCTGCACCAGCACCAACTTTGTTCATGCGGTCGTCAAGTTTAGCCATTTGACGCATATTATCTTGTACCACACCAGCTACATTACCAATAGTATCTTTGAGTTCATCACGTACTTCAACCACTTGGTTAACTGTAGCCGCATTATTAGAACCTGCAACTAATTCACTTTCACCAACATTAGTAATAGGCTTGTCATTTGCATTAATACCTTCATTATTAATGTATGTATTACCACCTACAGAAATACTATTATCCACTTTAAGGTCTTTATCTAAGGAAAGTTCAAAATTGTTTTTGCTTAGTTCTTTTACATGGATATTAGCATCACCTTTAATCTTAGTAGGTGCAACATTTTCATTAACTTTCCCCATGAAATCTTTTAATTGACCTTCCGTAGCAGCACGATCAGCTTGGAAATTACTTTCATCCCATGAAGTATTAGAAAGACCTGTTAACGTACTATTACCAACCTTGCCACTTAAAGTTGCATCGCCTACTTTAATAGTATCACCAAGACTCACTTTTAAACCATTTTTAGAATCCTTTCCATCAGCAGGCCCTACGATAACACCAGAGGTTTCATCACCTTGAATCTTAAGATTACCATCTTTTGTTACGATATTATCAATCCTATTATTGATATCGTTTACATCAGTTTTAATATTTTTAATTTCTTCGGTGTTATTTTTAATTTGATTTTTAGTAGTTTGATTTAAATCAACTTTAATATCATTACCAGAAACAGTAACTTCTGTAGATTCACCATCAATAAAGTTAATAACAGAATCTTTAGAAATTATACGCTTGGATTCTTTTTCTTTATCCATATTGGTATATAAAGTCCACGCACTGGCTTGACCAAGTTCTTCATTCGTAATGCCTAATTTAGTTTTCCAATTGTTAATATTAGTATCACCAGTTAAATTAGACGCAT
>NZ_CALJON010000020.1 GCF_937981445.1 uncultured Veillonella sp.
AGTAAAATAGAGCGAGGTACGTACAATGAGAATTTGTCCATTGAAATGCTCATTGTCCTAGCGCGAGGCCTAAAGGTAGATGTGGGCGTATTGCTTACGGTGACGCCGAAAGAATTAGCCTTGTTAGATGATGATGTATATGAATAATAAAACTATATAAGGCTGTAAAAAAGGGACTGTTTGAAAAGGCAGTCCCTTTTTAAGTATAATGAGAGGGACATATCATAAGATAATGAGCATACGATACGTAAGGGAGCAGAGGTAGAGGATGGACAAAAAGACGCATGAGCTGCAGACGGTAAGTGCTGAAAGTACAGTGCCTGGTGGAAGTAAACAATTACATTACATGGCGCTTACAGCGCAGGAATTAGAGGCCCAAGAACTGGAGCTTACGAAGGCCTTAGATATAAGTTATGAGGAGTTAGAAGCTCTTGTAGTACATTGCGAAACCATTAATAGTCCTGAAGGTCTAAGTCAAATGGTAATTAAGGAAGTATGGAATCGATTAGGCGAACAATTTGGTCTAGAATTAACCAATGAGACTTTGATTCAAGCGCATATTCGTAAAAATCCCCAAGATAATCCACTGGCTAACGCATATAGTAAGGAAATTGGCGATAAAGTCTTACAAGATTCTAAATATAAGCAATATGGTCGAGACGCAAAGGTAGCCCACCAAAATGGTACACAAGAGGATGCGTATACAGGGCACGTATTAGGTGAAAACGATAAGCCTAATATAGAGCATGTGATTTCTCGAGAAGAACATTATGGCGATTTAAGACGTGTACAGTCTGGTGAAACTGTTGCCGAAGCGGCTAATGATCCATCGAATATTGTTGTGACGAATGAAAATTTAAACAAGAGTAAGGGTAAAAAATCCGTAGAGACATATACGAATCCAGAAGCTATGGCACAGCGGCGAAAACAGCTAGAAGAAAATTATAATAAAAAGGTGAATGATATTAATACGAATCCTAATTTATCTGAAGCCGAAAAAAAGGCACAGCTGGCTGAAGCTAAACGTAAGAAAGACAATATTTTAGCTGCTGACGAAGACAAAATGAAGGCTATAGATAAGAAGGCTCGCCGCAGCAAAACTCTTCGGCAAGGCAAGAAGATTGCTGTGAACACCGCAAAGAAAGCCGGAAAAGATGCCATTAAAGCAGTGCTTGCCTCAGTGGTAGCTGATTTCTTGAAAAAAATGCTAAAGACCTTAATTGCTTTTTTCAAGGAGTCAGGGAAATCCTTTACAAAACTGATGACAGATTTAAAGCGAGCCTTTATAGAGTTCACTCAAGACATAAGGGCACAGGTAAGAAAGTATTTGAATATTGCGAAGGACACCATTGTGGGGACTATTTTGTCTGAAGCCTTTGCACCGGTACTAACCTTGTTTAAAAAGGCGGCAAGTTTTGTAAAGCAAGGATTTAAGTTTGTGCGCGAAGTATTCGGTTACTATAAAAAAGGCAGAAAATCGGGCCAAGTCCTTTGTTGAACAAATGGCTGATATTGGTAAGCTCTTGGTGGGGATTTTATCTGTAACCGGCGGCCTTTTACTTAGTGAAGTCATCGAAAAAAGCCTCTTAGCCATTCCCATTTTTGCCATAACAATTCCCTTATTAGGTACACTGGCAAACTTTATTGCTACTTTAGTATCTAGTATAGTCTTTGGTGTTATAGGGGCTATTTCTATTTACTATATTAATAAATTTGTAGAGAAAAAGATAAAAACGAAGCTCACTAAAGAAGTTCTTACAAAACAAGATGAGGTACTTACTTTGCAGGAGCAAAAGCGCTATGTACTAGAGTCGAAGGTGGAGAATCGTAAAGAAATGATGTATCAAACTATCAGTGATCGTCATAGAGCTTTACGAGACATGATGGTAGAGAGTTTAGGGACAACAGAAAAGGGACATAAGACTCTAACAGAGAGTCATAAAGAAAATAGAAAAGTCTTAGACGATATAGATAGAATGTTAGATAATTTAGAGTAATTAAAGGTCGCTCTTATAATTAATCCTAACGAGTTATTAAGTGTTAGGACTAGCGTTAATAAGTGTTAGAATTAAGCGTTAATAAGTGTTATTAAGTGCTAGAATTAACTGCGATTAAATGCATAATGTATTAATTACATGAGGATATGATGGTAAAGAGTAATAAAGCATTATTTTTACAGAGAAAAAATAGATTAAAGGCATTGGAAAAAGAGATGCCCAAAAAAGTAACATTTACTCAAGTGAATGAAGATGGAGGCTTCTTTAATTGGTTTAATCATGAGGTAACAGGTCGTGAACTGAATCAATTTTCCAAAGAGGTGAAAGACTGTTTTATTCGGCAAAACCAAGCCTTTGAATATGTGTATAATGGCTTACACGAAGTATACGAAACCTTCGACGCCTTAGATAAGGAATATCTTCAAGGCATTGCAATCGCCCTAAAGGGTAATGAAAAAACTGTAGAAGAGCTAAAAGAGACACAATATGATATAAATCAACTTGTTCAATCTCATCATAAAGTAGTGGTCGGATTAACAAGTTTTAAAGCCCGGCTTGAAACATTGGCGCATTTAGATGATATTGATTTAATGTTTGAGAGTTATGAAGAGTTGCATGCTGGCTTATTACAGCTACAAGAGCAAATCATGAATTTATAATCAGTTAGCGTACAGCATCAAGCGAACTTAGGGGATATTAGTGAAAAGTTTAAGAAAGTCTATGATAATTTAAATATCACTATAGAGACAATAAAAGGGGAAGTGCAAATGGTTCACCACAATTTACAGTCTCAAGATATGCAGCAAATGGCACTTATTGTAGATTTGCAAAAAAAGGCTAGAGCCGCTAAAGGATTTGCTATCCTTTCATTTCTAATAGCTCTTTCAGCTTTAGTCGTTGCCTTTGTGCAATAAAGGAGGCTACTATGCTTTCAGATCAATATAAACAACAATTACGAACGGAAGTTCTCAAGTTAGACGATTTAACGAATGGGCAGTATGAACTAGAGGCCCTTGAAAAAGCGATTGAGGACGGGGTAAGCAAAAGTGCGCCTTTGGAATTAATTAAGAAATTAAGGGATATTCGACGCTCCTATGAGACAAACCAGATGGAAGCGAAGGCAGAAATTATTGTAGAGCTCCTATATAAATACTTAGGGGCGCTAGCAGTAGATGATGTATATGAATGGATATTCCTTTTGAAGCATTAGCTGAGCAATTAGAGTCTTTGGTGGGATTAAAGGCTGTGAAGGCACAGGTTAGAGATTTGATTGCTTTTAATGAATTGCAAAAGAAGCGTGTACAATTAGGCCTAAAGAAAACGAATAAAACCTTACACATGGCTTTTTTAGGCAATCCAGGGACAGCTAAGACAACGGTGGCTCGTATTGTAGGGCGGATGTATAAGTCATTGGGGATTTTAAGTAAGGGCCATTTTATCGAAGCGGGGCGCGCTGACTTAATTGCGGAGTATCAGGGGCAAACGGCTATTAAAGTACGCCGTTTAATTAATAAAGCACGGGGCGGCGTGTTATTTATTGATGAAGCCTATAGTATTACAGAAAATGAGCATAGCGATAGTTATGGCCGTGAATGTTTAACAGAGCTTACGAAAGCCTTGGAAGACTATCGTGATGATTTAGTCGTAATTGTGGCAGGCTATCCTGATTTGATGAAACAATTCTTTGCCTCTAATCCAGGTCTTAAATCTAGGTTTAATCAGTTTATTACGTTTCCAGACTATTCTGAAGCTGAGCTATTGGATATTTTCAAGTATTTGTGTAAGCAAAATGACTATATTGTAACGGAAGAGGGCCTTGTAAAATTAAAGGAAAAAATTGCTAAGGATTTTGCGGCTACTTCTAGTAGTATTAAGGTGGACCATAAAGAATATGGATTTTCGCCGGAGAATAAAGATAATGCATTTTCGCCGGAGCATAAAGGGAATGCATTTTCGCCGGAGAATAAAGCACAGGAGCTTTCACTGAAGGATAGAGAGCGGGGGATTCTAACTAAAGCGAATGGACGCTATATTCGAAATCTATTTGACGATGTAACTATGAATCAAGCAAAGCGTTTGTACAATAGAAAAGAAGCACTAGACAAACAGAGTCTAATGCTTCTTTGTGAGTTAGATTTTTAAATGAGTTATAGTTCTGCCGTGTTATTCTCTTCCTCTACAAGGGGGATCTGTACCATTTTTTCTTCTTTTAATTCCCAGCCCGCTTGCCCCCTACTCATGTTGTCTATGGCCGTTTGTAACGCATCTAATTCGCTAGGGCTTACGTATATTTGCAAGGTTACTTTGTCTGTAAAATTTGTTTCAAAATGTAGATTTTGCTCTTCTAGATACCGCCCTAGGGTATTATAAAGACTGTAGTCAACGGTAACTTCCACAATTTGACGCAATGTGTGGAGGACTTTAGGAGCTGATTTTATAACTTCTGCCGCACTATGCGAGTAAGCTCTAATAAGCCCGCCGGCACCTAGTTTGATACCTCCGAAGTAACGGGTTACGACAATTAAGGTGTTGGTAGTTTTTGTTTTTTTTAAAACCTCCAAAATAGGTTTGCCAGCAGTGCCGGACGGTTCGCCATTATCTGAAGAGCGTTGCTGTTCTTGTGTGGGGCCTAGCGCATAGGCTGTACAATTGTGGGTAGCATCCCAAAACTCTTTATTGATGCGGGCAATGCCGGCTTGAGCTTCTTCTTCTGTGGTGCAGGGGATAGCTGTAGCAATAAAGCGTGATTTTTCTACAATATATTCAATTCGATGTTCTTGGCCAATGGTAATAAATGACGCCATAGTATACCCCCATGAAAAATATAATCAATTACATATATAGTGGATTTATGTGATGCAAGACTGAGGTACTCTCCATGTAGGTATGACCGAGGTCTTGCGTTTTTTTATTATCACTTAACATATTACGGAATTTTTAAAATGAATTCAATACCCCCTTGTTGACGATGTAAGTGAGAAAGAGTAACATAATACATGTAGAAATACCCCGTGGGGGTATGTAAATATGTTTTATCGTAGACTTATATATAAAGTTATATAGAGAGTTAAGAAAAATAAAGTTATATAGAGAGTTAAGAAGAAAGAGGTATGCTATGTTAACTGATATGGAAGTAGATAAAGTGACGCGCCGCCTTCGCCGCATTAAGGGCCAAGTAGAAGGCATAGAGCGCATGGTAGAAGATCATCGTTACTGCATTGAAGTATTACAACAAATTGGTGCTGTACGAGCGGCTCTTTACCAAGTGGGCATGTTAATGTTAGAGAGCCATTCGCGCTCTTGCGTAGTAGATGCCATAAAAAAAGGCAATGAAGATGATGCTATTACAGAATTGATGGGCGTATATAAATCATTACATAAATAAGAAAGAAGGTTGTAGTAATGAGTAGTCGTACAAACGAGTTTGATATTACTGGCATGCATTGTGCAGCCTGTGTAGCTCGTGTAGAAAAAGTGGTGAACCGCCTTGAGGGGGTAGCCGATGTTAAAGTTAATTTATTAACCCGTAAAGGCAGTGTTACCTATGCACCTAATAGTACAGTCACACCGGATGATGTAGTACAAGCGATTACTAATATTGGCTTTGGTGCATCGTTGGCTAAAGAAGGGTCTCATACCTTAGAAAAGGTAAATTACAAGCCTCAATTATATCGCATGATTATAGCTGCTGTTATGGCTGTGCCTATGATGGTGAGCATGACGGGACATCATCTCTTTGGTTGGCCCATGTTGCCTGCTTGGGTAGAACTTGTCTTAGCAACTATTGCTCAATTTGGCCCTGGTCTTGTCTTTTATAAAGGCGCTTGGGGGGCTATAAAGGGTGGGTCTTTAACCATGGATGTGTTAGTGGCATTAGGGACCACCGTGGCTTATGTATTTAGCATTTATAATATGATGATAGGCAATCACGAATTATATTTTGAGACATCAGCTTGGCTTATTACTTTCATTTTACTTGGTAAAGTTTTAGAAGAAGTAGCAAAGGGGCGTACTTCAGAAGCCCTTGAAAAGCTTATGGGCTTGCAAGCAAATACAGCGCATGTACAACGGGATGGCCAATGGGTGGACATTCCTACCACTGAGGTTGTAGTAGGTGATGTATTGCAAGTTAGAGCAGGTGAAAAAATCCCTGTAGATGGAGAGGTCCTAGAAGGGCAGTCTGCTGTTAATGAAGCCATGCTCACCGGTGAAAGCTTGCCAGTGGAAAAGGCGCAGGGCAGCAAGGTAATTGGTGCCACTGTAAATGAAACAGGCGTATTCACTATGAGGGCGGAAAAAATTGGTTCCGATACGATGCTTTCACAAATTATTAAAGTCGTGGAACAGGCCCAGACCTCGAAAGCTTCGATTCAACGTGTAGCCGATGTAGTGGCAGCGTATTTTGTACCTATCGTTATTGGCCTTGCTATATTAACGGCTATTGTTTGGTATTTAGGTTTTACTAATGATTGGGGCGTAGCACTTATTCATGGTACAGCCGTACTGGTTATTGCATGTCCTTGTGCTTTGGGGCTAGCAACACCGACGTCTATCATGGTAGGCTCTGGGCTCGGTGCGGAACATGGGATTCTAATTAAGAGTGCTGAATTCTTAGAACGAGCTGGTCAATTAAATGCGATTGTGTTAGATAAAACAGGAACTATTACGAAAGGGACCTTAGTAGTAAGTAAGATACAGCATTTTACAGGCCTTGCTGCAGAAAATGTAAGCATTATGACAGCTGTAGAGTCCTGCACTACCCATCCTATTGCTAAGGCCATGGCGGCCTATGGTATGGATCAAGTCGAACAAGCTCCATTACCTGTAGTTGACTCTTTTAAAGATGTGCCAGGTCATGGCTTAGAAGCTGTAGTAGATGGTAAGGATATAAAGATTGGCCATAGCCGTTGGATGAAGGAGCTTGGTTATTTAAGCGATGAAGTGGAACAGGCGGTACTCAGTGAAGAAGAACGGGGTGCTTCGGTGTCCTTGTTAGCTGTTGATGGCATAATTAGATCCTTGTGGGCTGTAGAAGACGAAATTCGTCCGGAAGTACCGGAAGTAATTAAAACGTTACAAGCTCGAGGCATTGAAGTATGGATGCTTACGGGGGATAATCGCCGTACAGCAAACTACATGGCTAAACAAGCAGGCATTAGTCATGTAATGGCAGAAGTATTGCCACAGGACAAGGCCGGTAAAATTGAAGAACTTAAAAAACAGGGCTATGTAGTTGGCATGGTAGGTGATGGCATTAATGATGCGCCAGCATTGACCTTAGCAGATATTGGCTTTGCCATTGGAAATGGCACTGATATTGCTGTTGAGTCTGCTGATATTGTGTTAGTACGTAATGATTTACATACACTAGTGCAAGCTGTTACTTTGAGCCGTAAGACTATGACAAATATTCGTCAAAATCTGTTCTGGGCGTTAATCTTTAATAGTATTGGTATTCCATTGGCAGCAGTAGGCTTATTGTCTCCTATGATTGCCGGTACAGCTATGGCCTTTAGCTCGGTGGCGGTAGTAAGTAACTCCTTGCGTTTAAAACGAGCTAAATTAGGTTAATAGTAATTATGTTGAAGTTAGAATAACAGTAACTATATTGAAGTTAGGCTAGCAGTAACTAGATTGAAGTTAGGTTAATAGTAACTATATTAAAATTAGGTTCATAGCAACTATATTGAACCCATGTGTTTACATAAAGCAGCGGACTTTAGTCCGCTGCTTTTTTAGTTCATAGATCATGGGGAATGAGTCAGGTACGGTAAATTTTTTAAAAATTTGCGTGTAAAGGAAAAGTACTTGACATAATAGTTAGGCTTTGATAGAATAGCGTGTAAAGTTTTTTAGCTTGACATTGTTGAGGAAGGAGTGAGGCCTGTGGAAGAACGTGTATTAATTAGTTTATTACTTGACTTTTATGGTGCCTTATTGACTGAACGACAGAGACAATGTTTATCCTGGCATCATGAGGATGACATGTCCTTAGCTGAAATTGCTGAAACACTTGGCGTGTCACGGCAAGCTGTGCATGATAATATGCAGCGAGCGCGCCAATTACTTGATATGTATGAAAGCAAGTTACACTTAGTACGACAGTATGAACAAAGGGAGCATGTAATTCATCATTTAAAAACAGAGCTTTCTAAACTAGATGATGTAGTTTGTGCCGGTCGTAGCCAAGTGGAACGGGTTACACAATATAAAAACTCACTATACGAATTAGTAGCTCAAATGGAGGGATAAGATGGCTTTTGATAATTTAAGAGATCGCTTGCAAGAAGCCTTTAAGTCCTTAAAAGGTAAGGGGAAGGTTACCGAAGAAGATGTAAATCTAGCCCTACGCCAAGTGCGCATTGCTTTGCTTGAAGCGGATGTGAGCTTGGTAGTAGTAAAAGATTTTATTAAGCGCATCAAAGAAAAAGCGCTTGGTGAAGAAGTCTTTGGTTCATTAAATCCTGTGCAGACTGTTGTTAAAATCGTTAAAGATGAATTAACAGACCTCCTTGGTGGTACTGAAGCGCGGATTATGATATCCCCACGACCACCAACGGTAATTATGCTAGTCGGTTTACAAGGTGCTGGTAAAACGACCACGGCTGGTAAATTAGCTGTGCATTTACGCAAGCAAGGAAAACATCCTATGCTTGTAGCTGCCGACGTATATCGTCCAGCGGCGATTAAACAGTTGCAGGTAGTAGGGAAGCAAATTGATATCCCTGTATTTGCCAAGGAAGAGGCTGGAGCGAATCCTGTAGACATTGCTAAAGAAGCGATTGCTGCTAGTTCTTCCCTGTTAAAAGATGTGGTTATCATCGATACGGCAGGGCGCCTAGCGATTGACGAAGAATTGATGAATGAGCTTGTAAATATTAAACAATCTGTTAAACCTCATGAAATTCTTCTCGTTGTAGATGCCATGATTGGTCAAGACGCAGTAACTACTGCTAAGACCTTTGATGAGCAGTTAGGCCTTGATGGCATTGTCATGACTAAACTTGATGGTGATGCTAAGGGTGGTGCTGCCTTATCTATTAAGTCTATTACGGGCAAACCGATTAAGTTTGTCGGCACCAGTGAAAAGATGGACGGGCTTGCCGTATTCCATCCTGATCGTATGGCATCGCGTATTCTTGACTTAGGTGACTTAGAGACTTTGATTGAAGGCGCTAAGGACTTAATTGATGAAGAAGAAGCGAAAGCCTTGGCTGATAAAATGCGTAAGAATCAATTCACTTTGGATGATTTCTTAGCACAGATGCAGCAGATTAAAAAATTAGGTAATTTCCAAAATATCCTCGGACTTTTACCTGGCATGGGCCAAGTGAAAGATAAATTAAAGGATATTGATTTAGATAGTAAAGAAGTACGTCGCATGGAAGCGATTATAAAATCCATGACGATGGCAGAACGAGCTAATACTAAATTGCTTAATGGGTCAAGACGTAAACGTATTGCAATGGGGTCTGGTACTCGCGTGCAAGATGTTAATCGTCTCATTAAACAGTTTGAAGAAGCTCAAAAGATGATGAAAAAAATGGGATCCATGCGCGGTGGTAAGGGCGGACTTTTATCTAAAATGATGCCAAAATTACCTTTCGGCGGTTGATCTATATAGAGATTATTACAAGGAGGTGAAGTTATAAAATGTTGAAAATTCGTTTAACTCGTTTGGGTGCTAAAAAAGCTCCTTTCTATCGTATCGTTGTAGCTGACTCTCGTGCTCCTCGTGAAGGTCGTCCAGTAGACACTATCGGCCAATACGACGCAACTAAGTCCCCAGCTGTTATCAATATTGATGAAGAAAAAGCTTTAGCTTGGTTGGGTAATGGTGCACAGCCAACTGACACTGTTCGCTCCCTTTTCAAACAGCACGGTGTTATGCAGAAATTTGCTGACGCTAAGAAGTAATTCATAGAGAGGCATACTGTGATGAAAGAATTAATTACATTAATTGCAAAGTCATTGGTTAAGCAGCCTGAAGCCGTTTCTGTTACCATGACCGTAAAGGGCGACGTGGAAATTTATGAAGTACATGTAGCTCCAGAAGACATGGGCAAGGTTATTGGAAAGCAGGGCAGAATTGCTAAAGCAATCCGAGCTGTTGCCAAAGCGGCAGCTATCAAAGAAAATAAAAAGATATCTGTTGAGATTGTCTAAAGGGTGAGGTACACATGGAAGAAATGACGATTCGCGTCCCTGTGACTATTAAGTCTAAAGTGACGGAAGATCTAAAAGTAAAGCTTACTGCTGACTTACAGCATCGTCTCGACTTAGTGGAACAAGACTTGCAACAGCTTGAATTCCAAGCTAAACGTTTGGAAAGCGAACAAGCAAAGCTTGACTTGCAAGGCATTATTCAACTTCGTCAGCAAATCGAAGAAAACAAGAATCAACGTTTATCCATTAAGGCGGACGTAGCAGCCAAATTAAAGGAAGTTGAAAACCTTGAGCTAGGCTCTGAAATTAATCAGGGTACTTTTGAACGCTCCGTTACAGTTAAAGTCGGCGACGATTTTGACGCGTTAATGGGCAGCGAAATCTTGCTTGAAGATGGCAAGATCGTAGCGTTCCGCAGCTAATAATAAGGTCCTATGAATCAGAATGAACTGATTACTATAGGCGTTATCGTTGCCCCGCACGGTGTGCGGGGTGATCTGCGTATAATGCCTACTACCGATTTTCCTGATCGGTTTTTAACGATGGAGGACTGCTACATTGATGGTAAGCAATACCATATTACCTCTGCTCGTTATCATAAACAATTTATATTAGCTACTTTTAAAGAAATTCCTGATCGCAATGCGGCTGAGCTTATGGGCCGTAAAGAGATTCAGGTAAGCCGAGAAGACCTGGTAGAATTACCTGAAGGTCGTTATTACATTTTCGATATTATTGGTCTTACTGTATTCGATACAGAAGGAGTAGAACTTGGCAAAGTGTCTGATGTTCTTCAACCTGGTGCCAATGATGTATACGTAGTACAAAAAGAAGGAGAACCTGATTTATTACTACCTGTACTTGATGATGTAATTTTAGAAATTGATGTACCAGGTGGCAAGATTATTGCTAATCCACCAGAGTGGATTTAAAAAGTAGGCTAGCAGCGTAAGATTGAGTGTATAAGAAAGGTAATGGCGATACTATGAAAATTGACATCATTTCTTTATTCCCTGAGTTTTTCGCTGCTTTTTTTGATCATAGCATTATAAAACGTGCTATCGCAGCGAATCGACTCTCCATGGCAGTAACGAATCCGCGCGATTTTGCTCACAATAAGCATAATCAAGTAGATGATACGCCGTACGGTGGTGGGGCCGGTATGTTGATGATGGCTCCGCCCATTTTTGAGGCTGTGGAACATGTATTAGGGGCTTTTGAAAACTCCCCAGAGTTAACAGATAGCTCTCATGAATTAGTACCGAATGCTGTACATGGTCTAGAGCCGCGAAAACGGGTTGTTTTTTTAGGCCCTGCAGGGACACCCTTTACACAGGCTAAGGCCCGTGAATTAGCTACGTATGATCAATTAGTATTGATTTGTGGCCATTATGAAGGTGTAGATTATCGAGTGGAAGAGCATCTTATTGATGAGACTATTTCCATCGGCGACTATGTGCTTACTGGTGGGGAATTACCTGCCATGGTTGTAGCTGATGCAGTAGCACGCATGATTCCAGGGGTGCTAGGGGCTGCAGCGGGAGCCGTAGAAGACTCATTTTATCGGCCCATTTTAGAAGGCCCTCAATATACTAAGCCACCTGTATTTCGTGGCTGGGAAGTGCCGGAAGTGCTCCGCAGTGGTCATCACAAAAATATTGCTACTTGGCGCTTAGAGCAAGCTTTGCTTCGCACTGAACGACTGCGCCCTGATTTGCTAGATCGGGAGCTTACTAGTGAAGAAGTAAAGGCCATTAAGACTTTAAAAAAATCAGGACTTTGGCCTCAAGACAAAGAGCTATAAGATGAGGGCGTTATAATTGCTTGGCTTTTGAAGAACCTTATGAAGGAGGGGGTACTATGAGATTGCGCATCGGGATTACAGCTGATACTTTACATAATATGACGGATGTTATTAATGAAGTTAGAGCACCTTTTGCACCTCGGGAGTTAGTAGAGGTGATTCATCATCTAGGGGCTATTCCGATTATTTTGCCCGATGTTCTTGAGCCAGATGAAACTTGCGAAGAGCTAGTGAATATGTGTGATGGAATTATTTTACCTGGTGGTCCAGATATAGATCCTCTTTTATTTGGAGAGGAACCGATTCCACAACTAGGATATGTAAATTTTAAGCGCGATATATTTGAAAAGGCGCTTATCTTAGCGGCACAAGCAAAGCATAAGCCCCTTTTAGGTTTGTGCAAAGGGGCGCAAATGATTAATGTAGCCCTTGGTGGTACTGTGTATCAAGACTTGAAAGCACAATATAAAAGATTGAGTGTTAAGCATTCACAAAGAGCCTATGGCGGTGATGCGACTCACTCTGTTACACTCGAAAAGAATAGCTTTTTAGAAACTGTATTTGGCCCTCAAACATTGGTGAACTCGCGCCATCATCAAGCGATTCGTGAGCTCGGTGAAGGTTTAAAAGTTACGGCCTTGAGTGCTGATGGTGTGGTAGAAGGCATTGAAAATGAGGATGCCACCATTGTTGGTGTGCAGTGGCATCCTGAAAATATGTGGCGCGAATATGCAGATATGCTTCGTTTCTTTGAAGCTTATTTAGACATTGTTGAAGAGTCTCTGTAATAATTAGGGATTGCGTCGATAATATTTTTGAAATATCTCGGCAAGGTATTTGTAATTAAAGACGCCCTGGCAGCCTAGTGCTAGATTTATTGTTGCGTGCAATGAATCTACTAGGTTGTCAGGGCGTTTTTGTGTTATTGAATCTATGATCTTGATAGCGTATTTACTATATCCTTTTGATAGGGGATTTTTGTGTGGAGGTGAAGAGATTATTTATTGTCTCGATTATGCTCCCAATGTACAGCGTCTTGTTGGTCATTAGGTTTATTTTGGTAATGGTCTTTCTTTTTATGCTCTTCCTTGTTTTGTTTATTTTTATCCATAGTTGGTCTCACATCTGTTTGGTACCATTTTACATAGTTGGATAAGTCATTCACTATGAAGGAGGTGGCACCGATGCCAAAGCAAAATAGGGTGATTAAGACGGTGATTAAAATTCGTTTCATACTGTAGCTCCCTTCGTAGTTTCTTCTTTCTTAGTTTTATATTGTTTGAAACATTCTTGGCCAATGAAGAGGCATGTGAGTCCTGCACCGAAGCCAGCGAGGAAGAGTGACACAATAGTTACCATTGAAATGGCTGGTAGTGGTGCTACATCTACAAATGGTTGCCATTGAATGGATAGTAAATAGGTAATAATGAGGGTGATAAACCAGCATAAAGCTGTTAGTATATAGGCGATTGTGCCACTAGTCCAAAAGACAGCTTTAGATGCATGCTGCCAATATTGAGGTAATTGGGGCTTCATATTAGACTGAAATTCAACTTGGGCCTTTTCAAACATATCTTTTAAATCATCTGCTATATCACCTTTCAAAAGGCCTTTTCGTTCAGTTATAATGCCTTCAGATAGATAAGCTTCGTAAATTTGTTTAGGGTCGCCTAAGGATCTTATAATTTCTTCATCCCTAAGATTTTGTTCATAGCCACTTCGGAAATGCTCTTCATAATCGCTGAGAATTTCATTTACATCTTCCGCTTTAGCTTGACGAAAGTAATAGCGTAATAAGTCTAAATATTGCTCTTTATTCATTAATGTCAACTCCTTCTAGGAAACGATTTACTGCGCTGGAAAAGTCTTGCCACTCCATTAACATGTGACGGTAAGACTTGGTTCCCTCCTCAGTAATACGATAATATTTGCGCGGTGGGCCACTGACTGATTCCTCCCAATAGGTGTCTACTAAATCATCTTTTTGTAAACGTTTAAGGAGGGGGTAGATGGATCCTTCGGACATTTCAACATAGTCTGAAATGGTATCCACAATTTCGTAGCCATATTGATTCTTTTGGGTTAAAAGACCGAGCACTAAAAGCTCAATAACCCCTTTTTTTAGCTGTGTTTTCATGGCAACTCCTTTGCTTGTTATATTTTGTATATATTCATTCATTGGATAACTATATGTTAACACAAGGTATAATATAATGCAAGGTACTAAATAATAAACAATTCTTAAACAATTTTTAAATTCCTTTTTATTTCTTTTGTTCGCTCTTCTGTTTGGTTCAATGTGCTTTAAGTGTTATAATAAAATGATTGAGTAAATAAGATTAGATAGGAGTGTTATTGGTGAGAGTTATTGGCATAGATCCAGGTAGCGCCATCTGTGGTTATGGTGTAATTGATGTAGAAGGCAATCGCCTTAAAACGGTAGCTTATGGTGCCATCACCACTACGCCGGACGATACAGATGCAAGACGCTTAGAAATTTTATTTAATGATTTAAGTGATATTTTAGAAGAATATCGCCCTCATAAATTTGGCGTAGAACAGCTCTTTTTTAATCGTAATGTGACTACGGCTATTACTGTAGGTCAGGCTAGGGGTGTTATTTTATTGGCGGCGAGTCAACAAGACTTACCGATTTATGAATATACGCCACTCCAAGTAAAACAAGCTGTTACTGGGTATGGTCGGGCTACGAAAGAGCAGGTGATTAGCATGACTATGAAGCTCTTGGGCATTAAGGAAAAAATTAAGCCTGACGATACGGCCGATGCCTTGGCCATTGCTATTTGCACGGCCTATAGTTCGCAATCAGAGCAATTAAAGAAACGATTGCAGTTATAGTGTTGAGCTATTAACGCTGGCAGTTATAGATTAAGCGCTTGGTGTTGACCCTTATAGATTAAACGCTTAGTGTTGACAGCTATAGATTAAGCGCTTAGTGTTGATCGCTATAGAGTTAGGATCTTAGTGCCTGTAGTTATAGGGCAAAGTATATAAATTCAGATTACTATAGTAATAATGATGAGGATGTAAACATGATTGGATATGTACGAGGCAAGGTGAGTCACATTTTTAGTGGCGCTTGCTTTATTGATGTAAATGGGGTCGGTTATCGCCTCCATATTTCAGCTAATACGCGCGATGCACTTCGTGAAGGTGAGGAGATTACTTTGTTCACGTACATGAGTGTTCGCGAAGATGCTATGCAGCTTTACGGCTTTGCGACCCAAGATGAGTATGATTTATTTACCTTACTTATTTCTGTGTCCGGCATTGGGCCTAAAGTGGGGTTAGGCATGCTCTCTGGCATGAGTTCTGATGCGATTAAAGTAGCCATTATGAATGGCGAAGTCAAGACGCTTACCAAATTGCCAGGGATTGGTAAAAAATCAGCTGAACGATTGGTATTGGAGTTAAAAGATAAGATTGCAAAATTTGCGCCAGTTGTCATGACAAGCAAAAAAGGTGGCTTTGATTTTGATGCAGAACCGAACGCATCAGGGGTAGGCGGTTTAGTGACGGAGGCGCTTATTTCCTTAGGTTATGATGAAACTGAGTTCATTGATATTCTGCACCGCCTGGACGATGGTTCTCTCGGTGAATCCGAATTGCTCCGAGCTGTGTTGTCAGAATTAGGAAAGGGTAAATAGGTATGAAAGAAGAAGTTCGCATTATAGGAACTGAAGAACATGATGAAGATACTTGGCAATTAAGTTTGCGCCCTCGCTATTTTAGAGAATATATTGGTCAGAAAAAAGCTAAAGAAAACTTGGAGATTTTCATTCAAGCTGCTAAAAAACGTGGCGATGCATTAGACCATGTGCTCTTATATGGTCCTCCAGGTCTTGGTAAAACAACCTTGGCCACGATTATCGCTAATGAGCTTGATGTAGCCCTTCGCATTACATCTGGACCAGCGATTGAGCGCCCTGGTGATTTGGCCGCCTTGCTGACGAATCTTAATGAAGGGGATGTACTTTTTATTGATGAAATTCATCGCTTATCTCGCAGTGTAGAAGAAGTTTTATATACGGCTATGGAAGATTATGCCATTGATATTATTATTGGCAAAGGGCCTAGTGCTCGCTCCATGCGTTATGAATTACCTCATTTTACTTTAGTTGGCGCTACGACTAAGGCCGGCGCTTTAGCAGGGCCTTTGCGGGATCGCTTTGGCATTGTAAGCCGGTTGGAATATTATAATGAAGCGGAGCTAAAGGTGATTGTAGAACGGTCTGCTGACATATTAAATATGCCCATAGAAAGTGAAGGGGCATCAGAAATCGCCCGCCGCTCTAGAGGTACTCCACGTATTGCTAACCGCCTTTTAAAGCGCGTTCGCGATGTAGCGGAAGTTGTGGGCAATGGCACAATTACAAGAGCGATTGCAGATGAAGCTTTAAGACGTCTTGATATTGACCAGCTAGGACTCGATCTTACGGATCGGCGTGTATTGCGCTCCATTATCGAAGTATATAAAGGGGGACCGGTAGGTCTTGATACTTTGGCGGCGCAAGTAAGTGAAGAGCGCGAAACTATTGAAGATGTGTATGAGCCCTATCTCATGCAATTAGGCTTATTGGCTAGGACAAGCCGTGGCCGTATTGTAACACCTTTGGCATATAAACATTTGGGCATTCCTATGCCTTAGTTATGCAATAGGTATTTCTAGACCTCTGCCTATGAAATGAGGCTAATAAAGGGTATACAGGCTATTACGAATTTAAAACAGGAGAATTAATAGGAGAGAATATGAAGCAACGAATTTGGTCGACTTGGTCATTTTTAGTTTTACTAAGTGCTACTACATTAGGCACTACCGCCCTCGATGCTATATATAGTTCGCCTACAAAGGCGGCTATGATTCCCATTGTAAAAGAAGGGTATGGAGCTAGCTCAAAGGAGCTGCCAGGTCGCGTTATGGGTAATGTAACAGATGTTGACAAAGGCACAACCCCTAGTGTAGTACAAAGTTCTGATAAGAAGATATCTAAAACGAATTCCAAAAATGTATCAAAGTCTAAGAATATAGATAAAAATAAAACGAGCAAGGCTGATACTTCCAAGGAGCAGGTCACTAAGAGTGATTCAAAGTCTAAGGGGCCTGTTGTAAAGACTACGAAATCAGTTAGTAGCCCTGCATATAATACAAATGAATCGACTCATATTCCTCAAATCCGAGTTCTTTTAGGGGCTCGTACAACCCCTTTAACCGTTACAGGCAATGGTGAAATCAGTGTATATGATGAAGATAAAAAGCCTATTCAACGAGTTACAACAGGGCAAGCTGTTGTAGTAGGGATTAAAAATCATAAGATTACGGTCAATGGCAAGGTTGTCGAAGGGGATGTATTTTTAAAATCCTGGCAGGGAAAAACGAGTACGCCTATTAAAATTGATGGTAAGCCCTACCGAGGTGCCATAAAGATTGCGGTTAACTCCAATGGTGCGATGATGATAATCAATGAAACTTCCTTAGAGTCCTATTTATATGGTGTCGTACCGGCTGAGGCGGTACCAAGCTGGCCTCAAGAAGCATTGAAGGCGCAGGCTGTAGCGGCTCGAACGTATGCACTTTACAATATGAAACAAAGCGCAGCTAAGCCTTATGATGTGAAGCCTACAACTAGTCATCAAGTGTATTCTGGACAAGCTGGAGAATACGATAGTACGACCCGTGCAGTAGATGCCACTAAGGGCTTAGTTATGAAATATAAAGGTTCTCTTATTGAAGCATTTTTCCATTCTGATGGGGGCGGTTTTACTGAAGATAGCGTAAATGTGTGGGGCAGTGTAGTTCCTTATTTAAAAGGCGTTAAAGATTATTCTAATAATAGTGATACATCGGCTTGGACAGTCAGTTTAACCCGCAGTGCACTAGAAAATAAATTAAAAGCAGCTGGCAAA
>NZ_CALJON010000021.1 GCF_937981445.1 uncultured Veillonella sp.
GAGCGCCTGCCTTACAAGCAGGATGTCGGCAGTTCGATCCTGTCATCGTCCACCACAGAAAAAGGCGGACTTCTTCGGAAGTTCGTCTTTTATTTATTTTCTAAACTTTTTGTTTTCTATTGGCTAAGACTCTAAGATATGATACCATACAAGAGAGTATTATACGTCTAGTAGGAGGAAAATTAATGTCTGCCTATATTCCATATTTAGTAATAGTTGGAGTCATTTTTGTATTCTTTATTATTTGCTACTTTGTTTTTAGAGAATCACCGAAGAAGCAAGCTCGGGCGAAAGAGGCGGGGCATGTAACGGCGGTAGCTAATTCAGATTATTATAAACGACGTCGTCCTGCTACCATGAGTGATGGTGATGCCCCGGCAACCGAACGGATTGCTGGACATCATGAGCCAGTAAGTCATGGTGAAGATCGACCTGAAGCAGTTCATAATCAGGCGTCGCCTATGGGGCGTCATCCTAAGCATGCCACTAGCCAAACTAGTGAGCCTATGGTGGGGCGCGAAGTAGAGCATTTTGAGCCTATCCCTTCAGCTAAACAGGAAGTGCCTACTACCGTGTCATCAGCGGTAAGTAATTCCTTGGCGGTAACTAAGCTTGATGAGGTGGAACCAGAGCGTTCTATCGATATGACACAACCTATGATTAAAGGCTGGGGCTGTGATTCTGCAGTTGATCCTGTAGATAATGAAGTAACTCGTCGTATTGAACGGGTAGAAGCACCTAGCGAAGAGGTGGCATTAGATGCCACTCGTGTTATGCCGCGCATCGATGCATTCAAAGATTTAGGCCCTAACGTGGCTACTGTATCTGGACAAGGCGGCTTGATTAATGATTCAGAAGGTGTATCTGATTTAATTGATTTTGGGACGAAACATTTTATTGCGTCCTTTGGTATTTTAAATGATGAAACTAAAGATTTAGTTCGTCAAATTACAGCCGAAGCTCTTGATCGCTTAGGCATTACAGCGCGTGATGAGCTTAAAGCATTGCTAGAAAATATTGTAGTACAAGAAGCTTTATTTGGGATGCAAAAGGCCTATGTTACATCGCCCTTGCCTTGGATGAGAGAGACTGCTATTATGGCCTTTATGGATGTAGTACAAGAGCCTAAATCGAGTACGCCTTATTTGTTGGCATTTGATGCATTGCGCATTTTGCCGCATTTGCATTTAGGGCATTTCCAAATCATGGCCTTAGCTTTGTTGTTGCAATATTCCCGTAATTCGAATAATTACAATTTAGAGCATTTTAGACATTATGTGGAAAAATATATTGAGCCATTTTTATCAGACTTGCCAAGAGAAGAGTTCATGTATCGTCAACTCGATTATTTGCGCTGTTGTGCACAGGAGCCAGAACGCACTACTTTAGGAGCCATTTTCTCTAATTCGTATCCACTAGTCTTTAACTATGAAGGCTTTAGTCGTGAGGAATTAGAACGGGCCTTACAAGGTACGGCACTGGAAGGGCGCTTTGTGGTGAAAAGTTTAATGAGCAATCGCTTAAAGTTGGCCGTTGCTGATGAAGGCTTGATGCCGCGTTATTTCCGCACCGCTGGTATTACTGATGGGGATGTGCAAAATCGCTTGATGCAATTAGTGCATAGTCGTCCTATTGGCTTTAAGAAAAATGAATTCCAACAAGTTATGGAAACAATTTCGCCATTATTGCCAAAATTGGCTGATGTATATGATTCTATGCCAATTAGCTCGATGAGTTTAACCTTGCTTGGCTTATATTTAGGTAAAGCCCATGTTAAAATCACAATTGGTGAAGATTTCGATTTAACCCCATGGTACTAATTGTAATTAGTACCATAGTTAGTGAAGCACTTGTAGTAAGTCAAACCGTAGTAGGATAAAATCACAATAAAAAGCCACTCCCTTAGGGAGTGGCTTTTTTATTTATCGAAATATAGATTAAAAAAGAGTAAAGCGCGCATTAAGCAAATCAAGCGCATCGAGCAAATCAAGCGTATCGAACAAATCAAGCGCATCAAACAAATCAAACGAATCAAACGAATCAAAGGTATTAATGCATATTAAAACGTATTAAAGCATATTAAAGTATATTTAAAATAAAGGATCCTAAAGATACATTAAAGCGTATTAAAAAGTATCTAACAAGGCGTTTATAATACTTTATAAATGCTACTTAAAAGGCATATTCCTGAATGGTGTCTAAGTCTAAGAGGCGTATGCTTTTCCCATTCATTTCGATGAGTTTCTCGTCTTGTAAGCGGCCTAGCTCACGGCTCAATGATGTGCGTGATACATTGAGGACATCGGCCATTTCCTGACGATTGTGAGGGATGGTAAGAGGGTTTTGCTGTTGTCTTTGGTAAAGATCATTTAAATAAGCAAAAATGCGCTCGCGCATACCTTTGAGTGAAAGGTAGTGTACTTTTCGCGTTAAGGCTAAGGCTTTTTCTGACATATCATGAAGGAGATTGGTCAAAATTTGTATTTGATAGGCACCGCCATGATTAAAGGTAGACGAAAAGGCTGAACGAGGTACGAATAGCACCTTACTGTCTTTAGTTGTTTCGATGGTAGCTGGCCAGTTAGGCAGGTCAGTGAATAAGAGGGCTTCCCCAAACATAGCAGAGGGCGTTACGTCTGTCATAATAGTGCGTTGACCTAAGACATTTTCGCGCGTCAAATGCGCTTTCCCTTCTAGTAAAACACCAATACCTTCCATAGGTTCGCCTGTAATGGCTATGAAACTATTTTTCTTACAAGTTTTTATATATAAGTCTGGTTCGCTGAGGAATTGACGTAAGTCGTCTTCGTTGAGATTTTTAAACAAAGGACTATTTAATAAAATGGGCAAATGCTCGTTAATTGTTGCTTCAGTTAAAGCCATGGGTACCTCCTATTCGTTTTTTAGTTTGATTATAACTGATGTCGAGTTCGGGTGTAGGATTGTGTCGAATTCGGCTATATAAAATCAAAAGATTGTAAATAAAAAATAAAATTTTAATAAACCAATAAAGATGTTGCCGAGGCTACATCTTTTTATTTTTTAGTATACTACAATTTAAGCATAGTCACAAACGAAGTCGGAGGCGCTCTAGTTTTGTATAGCTTTGCGCTGTTAATGTATTCCGGTTAGGTGATATTTAAAAAGGATGTAATATTTTATTATAGGATTCTTTCCTGCTAAGGAGTAGGAGAGGTGGTTTCGGGTAGTCCCGAAGAAGGAGGATATTATGAGTATGTTCTGTTTCCAATGTGAACAATCAGCAAATCCAGGTGGTTGTACAGTTCAAGGCGTGTGTGGTAAAACTGCGCCAGTTGCAAATAAGCAAGATGAATTGACAGCGGCCTTGATTGGTCTTGCTCGTGCTTGTGATGCTAAAGGGGCCAGTGCTAAAGAGTATCAATTGCTTAAACAAGGTTTGTTCATGTGTGTAACAAATGTTAACTTTGATGAAGAACGCGTACAGGAATTCATCAATCGTGTTGAAGATGCTCGTAAAGCTCTTGATGCTTCTGCTGTTGATTTTGACTGGGAATCTCTTTGGGTAGGTCAAGAAGATATTATTTCCTTGCGCTCCACTTTACTTCTTGGTATGCGCGGTATGGCCGCATATGCTTGGCATGCTTCTGTGCTTGGTTATGATGATGCAGAAGTAGATGCTTGGTTTGTAAAAGGCTTAGTAGAATTTGCTAAAGATCACGGTGCAGAAGAATGGTTAGCACTTCTTATGGAATTTGGTCATGTAAATTTAAAATGTATGGCCTTGCTAGATGCAGCTAATACTGAAAGTTATGGTACACCAGTGCCAACTAAAGTGCCTTTGACAGTAGAACCAGGTCCTTTCATTGTAGTAACGGGTCATGATTTACATGATTTAAAAATGTTATTAGAACAATCTGAAGGTAAAGGCGTTAATATTTACACACATGGTGAAATGTTACCATGCCATGCATATCCAGAACTTAAAAAATATGCTCATTTAAAAGGTAATTTTGGTACAGCTTGGCAAAACCAACAAAATGAATTTGATGGTGTGCCAGGGGCATTCTTATTCACTACAAATTGCTTAATGCCACCTCGTAAAACATATGAAGACAACATTTTCACTACTGACATGGTAGGGTTCCCAGGGTTGAAACATGTGGATACTAAGGCTGATGGCACAAAAGATTTTACTGCTGTAATTGAAAAAGCACTTGAACTTGGTGGCTACAAAGAAGCACAGCATTTCACAGGCATCAATGGTGGTCATGAAGTAACAACTGGTTTTGGTCATGGCACAGTACTTAGCATTGCCGATAAAGTAATCGATGCAGTTAAAGCTGGTGCGATTAAACACTTCTTCTTAGTAGGTGGTTGTGACGGTGCTAAAGTAGGCCGTAACTACTACACTGAATTCGTAAAACAAACGCCGAAAGATACAGTGGTTCTTACGTTAGCTTGTGGTAAATATCGTTTTAATGACCTTGAAATCGGCGAAATCGGTGGTATTCCTCGTATGCTTGATGTGGGGCAATGTAATGATGCGTACTCTGCTATTCAAGTGGCCATTGCTCTTGCTGGGGCTTTTGAATGTGATGTAAATGATTTACCATTAACATTAGTTCTTTCTTGGTACGAACAAAAAGCGGTTTGTATCTTGTTAACATTATTAGCGCTTGGTATTCGCAATATCTACATTGGACCAACATTGCCTAAATTCTTATCTAGCAATGTACTCAATATTTTAGTAGAAAAATTCCAATTACACCCAATCACAACACCAGAAGCTGATATGAAAGCTATTTTAGGTGAACAAAACCAAAAATAAATATGTAATACTATAAAAAGGCCTCCCGCGTTTTGTCGGGAGGCTCTTTTGTTTGCTTTGATTTGAATTTTTAGATGTTTTTTCGGTTTTGTTTTATATAGCTATTTTGAATATAGGCAGTCTTTTTTTGCATGTTAAGATGACTTTTTGATTTGTCTATCTATAAAAATCATAGCACATGTCTACCCAACAAATACAAAGCGTGGTATAATAAAAATTAAGTTATATCGGTAAAAATAAATGTTTTGGACCCTGTGAATGGGCACTGACAATAGGTGAATGTGTTTTATGGGAGGACGTCATGAGCAGCATTTTTGATATCATTGGTCCTGTTATGATAGGACCATCTAGCTCGCACACGGCAGGCGCAGCCCGTTTGGGCAAGATGGCTCGTTATATTTTTAAAGGCGAGCCAAAAAAAGTAAGTTTAACTTTGTTTGGATCATTTGCAAAAACCTATAAAGGTCATGGCACTGACCGCGCCTTAATTGGTGGGTTGCTGGGCTTTGATGCAGAAGATGAACGCATTCGTGAAGCTTTTAAAGAAGCTTGTGAAGCAGGTCTTAAATATGAGTTTGTAGAATCTCCTGTCGATGGCGGTCATCCTAATGAAGTGCGATTTGATTTATATGGAGATAATCGTCATCACATGGTCATTGTAGGTCGATCCTTAGGGGGCGGTCGCATTATGATTACGTCTATTAACTCTCTAGAAGTTGAAATTACCGGTGATGATTATACTATTTTGACCTTTCACCATGATCGGCCTGGCGTAATTGCAGGGGTAACGGCGTTACTAGGTGATGCAGCGGTGAATATATCGTCTATGCGCGTATTTAGAAAGCGTAAAAATTGTGATGCTGTTATGCTTATAAATACGGACTCCCCTGTAGATGAAGCGGTTATTTCTGAAATTCAGCAGGGCAAGGATATTGAATCGGTTATGTATTTTGAGCCTTTAGAGAAAGCGGTGAACCCATGAGTTATTTATACGATTCTATTGCCGACTTGGCTCGGTTAAGTGACACTCATAAGCTTCCTTTGTGGGAGATTGTATTGCGCGCTGAAATGGAGACTACTGGCGAGAGCCGTGAGGTTATAGTGGCTGAGTCTATGCGCCGCATCAATATTTTTAAAGATTCCGTTAAAAATGGTATTGTAGATCGTACGCGTACGGTTAGTGGCATGTCAGGTGGGCAAGCTACGATTTTAATGGAACATAAGCCTAAATTATTAAGTGAGTTAAGTTTTAAGGCTATGACTTATGCCATAGCGGTAAATGAAGCGAATGCTAAGATGTTCCGCATTGTAGCTTGTCCAACGGCAGGCTCTTGCGGGGTTATGCCTGGTTGTTTGGTTGCCACAGGCGAAGTCTATGATATGGATGATGAAGCCTATTTGCGCGGTTTTTTAGTTGGCGCAGGAATTGGTAATGTTATAACGAATCAGGCTTGTGTAGCTGGTGCCGTTGGAGGTTGTCAGGCCGAAGTAGGCTCCGCCGCAGCTATGGCAGCAGGCGCCGTAGTGGCCATGTTAGAAGGCTCTACAGAAGAAATTATTAATGCCGTGGCATTGTGCTTAAAAAATGTATTGGGCCTAGTTTGTGACCCTGTAGCGGGATTGGTGGAAGTGCCTTGTGTAAAGCGAAATGGTATTTATGCAGTGCATGCCATGAGTGCCGCTGAAATGGCCATGGCTGGCTTAATTAGTCAAATTCCTGTAGATGAAGTGATTGAAGCCATGGACCGTATTGGTCGGGCCTTGCCGAGCGCGTTGCGCGAAACCAGTGAAGGCGGCCTTGCTAAAACAGAAACAGGCAAGCGGATTGCGAAACAATTAGCTAATATGTAAGATTGCTCTTATAAGCCAATATATAGGAATGAAGCCATATGGCGAAAGCATGATAATAAAGTAAGCTCATATGCGCGAGAGATATATTGCTAATTCACCCTAGGAATAGAGACCTGGATTGAATTAGTAATATATCTTTTTTGTTTATATACCTAGGGCCATATGATATAATAATGTATTGAAATAAAATCCATTTTATAATGTCATTGGCCTTCTTATTGAGTGACATATAGGGAGGCCAAATTGTGAATGTATTTAGACTGAGGAGGTGAGATTATGAAGTGGTTTACAAAGAGTAATACAATGGTTACGTTGCCCACTGATTCTGTATGGCAGGGGGCAAAACGTATTCTGGAATTACTTCATCGTGCAGGCTTTGAGGCCTATGTAGTAGGTGGCGCCGTGCGGGATTTATTACTTCATAAACAACCTCACGATTATGATATTGTAACTAATGCTAAACCTGATGAGACAATGGCTGTAGTGGAGCAGGCGGGATTTACTACATCTGGCTTAGTAGGAAAATCCTTTGGCGTAGTTGTAGCTAAGGTGCCAGAAGGGGCTTATGAAATCGCTACCTATCGCAGTGAACGCTATGGAGCGGATAGTCATAGACCAGAAGAGGTCTTTTATGCAAAGACTTTAGAAGAGGATGTTATGCGCCGTGATTTTACTGTTAATGGTATGGCCCTAACTGTAGACGGTGTTCTTATCGATTATGTAGGTGGCGCTAAGGATATAAAAAATAAAGTATTGCGCACCATTGGGGAGGCGCAGGAACGGTTTTCAGAAGATGCGTTACGTCTCTTTAGAGCCTGTCGCTTCGTTGGGAAGCTTGGTTTTATGGCTCATGAAAGCTTAATTGATGGCATGGCGCCTAGCTTTGGGCGCGTACCGGGCTTATCCCTTGAGCGCGTAAAACAAGAAGTAGAAAACTTATTGCTCACTCCATATGCGGCAAAAGGTCTAGATGTATTGGTGCGTACCCATTTAAATGAATGTAATTGTTCCATACTTAAAAAAGGCGTCCGCAAGGAGATTGCTATTTTACCAGAATTGAGTCATTTAGTAGATTTGCCGCAGCAAAAAGAGTTTCATGCCTTTGATGGTTGGATTCATACTTTAGCCGTGGTAGACGCAACGCGCAGTGATTTGATTTTGCGTTGGGCGGCTCTGTTACATGATGTAGGCAAGGGTTTGCCTCATATTCGGGGATTTCATAATAATCGCATTACAGACCGTGGGCATGACCGTGAAGGGGCTCAAATAGCTATTGATTTACTTACACGCTGGCAGTATCCTAAGCAATTTGTAGAACGGGTAAGCTGGTTAGTGGAAAATCATATGAAATTTCACTATTTTGCTAATAATGAAGAGGCTGATCCGTGGAAATGGATGCGTAAGGAAGCGCGTAGTGGACATTTTAGAAAGCAAGAACAATTAAAGGAAGCGGTGTTGCAGATGGCTGAGGTTTGTGCCGCCGATGTGGTGGGTTGTGGCAAACCACATAGTTCAACGGATGGAACCTATGCTTTTGGTGATTGTCTAGCCCATATTAGTAAGGAAATGCCGGTACATACTAGGGATTTACATTACAATAGTGATTTGGTGAATATAACTAAGCCCCATACTGGGGACATATTACAGGCCTTGCTTATGAGGGTGCAAAATGGGCAACTTCCTAATGAGCCCCAAGCCTTATATGAAGCGGCGTTACATCGTTTAGAACGCATTAAAAAGCAGTTAGATTCTGCGGAGTCAAATATTTCAGAAGATAGTCAAGCTATGGAACATACAAGGAGTTAACAGGATCGATGAGAAAAAAGACTGTTAGATCATCACGAACTGAGTCTGCCACTATAAAAGCGAATATAGGATATTTAGGGCTAGCTCTCGTATTTTGCGTAGTAGTACTATTGGGGCGATTGGTGTGGCTACAGGTTATTGATCAAGCGTGGCTCGCCTCGTGGAATGCGGAGCAAGTGGAGTCAGATCGAAAGCTACAATCGCCGCGCGGTACGATTTTCGATCGCAATGGCAATCCTCTGGCTATGAGTATTGTGACTCGCTCTCTTTATGCAGACCCTAAGATGATTAAGAAAACACCAGAAGAAATTGCTGGTTTAATTGAACCTTATACAACAATTAAAAAAGAAGAAATTATAAAACGTTTAGAATCTGATACGGCCTTTGTGTGGCTTGATCGTATGATGGACCCAGATAAGTCTAAGGCTGTAGCAGAAGTGATTAAAGAAAATGAAATTGAAGGCCTTAACTTCGTCGAAGAAAGTAGACGTTTCTATCCGAATGGTCCTTTGTTGTCTCAAGTGCTAGGCTTTGTAGGCACTGATGATAAAGGATTAGATGGCTTGGAAATGCAACTTGATGATACTATTAAGGGCAGCATTACACAGGCACAAGTGGATACGGACCAACATGGCAATGCCATTTTTGGTTCGGTACTGACACAATTTATGCCTAATAAAGAAAAAAGTGTGACATTAACGATTGATACGACAGTCCAGTTTATTGCAGAACGAGCCCTCGATAAGGCCATGAATGAAACAAAAGCCAGTGGTGCTAGTATCATCATAATGGACCCTAAAACAGGCGAGATTTTGGCGATGGCGAATCGCCCCACCTATGATCCTAATCACTATGATAAGGGCAATGAAAGTTCTTTTAAAAATCGTGCCGTTGTAGATATTTATGAACCAGGCTCTACTTTTAAACCAATAATTGCCTCTGCTGCCTTGGCCTCTGGCAAATGGTCTACGGATACCGTGTTCAATGACCAAGGGTCTATTGTAGTTGATACGCATCGTATGCAGAACTGGAATGGTGAAGGATATGGCAATGTTAAATTGTTAGAAATCCTAAAATACTCTATTAATACGGGCATGGCAAAAATTGGCTTAACTACAGGGAAGAAAATTTTGCTCGATTATATTAAAGCCTTTGGTTTTGGTCAGCCAACGGGAATTGAGCTTCCTGGTGAAGGCAATGGCATTTTGTTCCAAGAAGAAGATATGTCTCAGCTGGACGTAGCGACTATGTCTATTGGGCAAGGGATTGCGGTTACACCACTTCAAATGGTGCGTGCTTTTGGTGCCATTGCTAATGATGGTAAAATGATGCTCCCTCATATTATTAAGTCTGTAAATAACCCAGATGGCAGTGTTGTATCTGTGACAGAGCCAAAAGAGTCAGGGGAACCAATTCCTAGCAATATTGCAAAGACTATTTTTGATATATTAGAAAAAGAAGTGTCTGAAGGGGGCGGCAATAAAGCGTCTGTAGATGGCTATCATTTTGCAGGGAAAACGGGGACAGCCCAAAAGCTGAATGTAGAAGCTGGTGGTTATTTAGACGGCCGCTATATTGCATCCTTTATTGGCATGGGCCCTGTTGAAGATCCGCGTTTTGTAGCCTTAGTTGTAATTGATGATCCAAATGGTGTGTTCTACGGTGGGCAAATTGCAGCGCCTGTATTTAAGGATATGATGAGTCAACTTGTTCGTTATTATCAGATATCCCCATCTGTTACAAAGGAACAAGATCTTAAAGCCACTGCGGATCAAAGACCAGTGAAGCCACCGGTTACTAAAAGTGATGAAGGATTGATTATTATGCCAAGCTTTACAGGCTGGACCACAGGGGAAGTACGTGATTGGCTCCATGAGGCTAATTTGCAGTTTATTCCTGATGGAACAGGTTATGCTGTGTCTCAAGATGAGCCGGCTGGCATGGAAGTAAATGAAGGCGCTCAGATTACAGTGCATTTTGTGCGATAAGTAAAAAAACTATTTGATTAGAGAGAGTCGGTTTAGTTTGGGAGGTACATATGTTAGAACTTAGAGGTAAAGCTGTAGCAGATGCTCATAAGGCCATTTTAAATGAAAAATTGGCTGCTTTGAAAGAAAAGGGAATTGTGCTGACCTTAGGAATTCTTTTGGTTGGCGATGATAAGGCGGCTCAAATGTATGCTCATTTTATGGAGAAGACGGCTAAGTCCGCAGGCTTTGATGTGGAGTTAGCTCATTTGCCTGAAACAGCTAGTTTTGAAGATGTGGCTGCCGTAGTAAAGCGCTGGAATGAAGCGGACCATGTATATGGCGTTTTACCTTTAATGCCTATGCCAAAACAGATTGATAGAGAGGCCCTATTAGATATACTAAGTCCAGCCAAAGATATTGATGGTCTTACGGCAAGCAATGTAGGTCTTGTAATGTGTGGTAAGGGCGGTTTTTGGCCCTGCACACCGCGGGCTTGTATGGCGATTTTAGACCATTATGATATACCAATTCATGGCAAGGATGTAGTAGTAGTGGGGCGCAGTCAAGTAATTGGTAAACCAATCGCCCTCATGCTGTTAGAGCGTCAGGCCACTGTTACAATTTGTCATTCGAAGACCGTTGACTTAGGGGATAAACTTCGTCGCGCTGATATTGTTATTGCCGCTGCAGGACGTGCTCATATGATTGATGGGTCTATGCTAAAACCAGGGGCCGTTGTAATTGATGTGGGAATTAATGAATTAGATGGCAAAACGGTAGGCGATGTGGATTATGAATCAGCAGCAGCTGTAGCAAGTGCTATTACGCCAGTGCCTGGTGGTGTTGGTTCGGTGACGACTACAATGTTATTAGAGAATATTTATGAGGCGTATCATGCACGAAATGTCGATTGCTGAGGGAATTGTTGATATTGCCTTGGATACATTAAAGCAAAATTCGGGAACTAAGATTCATGCAATTCAGCTTCGTTTAGGTCTCATGTCTGGTGTGGAGCCAGCGGCTTTAGAGTTTTGTTTTGAGTCTGTTACCAAGGGAACTCCTGCAGAGGGGGCTCGATTGGAGGTAGAAATAATTCCTCTTACCGGCCGCTGCTTAGACTGTGAACAGACCTTTCGTGTGGAAAATTACGTATTTAAATGTCCTCATTGTGGCAGCGTGGCCATTCACACTGAAACGGGCCGCGAGTTACAAGTAGCATCCATCGATATGGATTAATCGTTGTTGTAACTGGCTATGGTCCTTAGTAGTTAGCTCAGATTTGTCCTATCCGGTGATTTGAGTTGTGCTATGAGTAAGGTATTATTTGATTGAAGCTGTAATTTAGAAGAAATATGTGGAAGAGTAAGAGGTAGAATTGATGGAAGTAAAGGTAATGACAGATGTGCTGGCAAAGAATGATGCTCTGGCTCTTGATTTGCAGCGCCTATTTCAGGAAAAGAATATTTTTGTATTCAATTTATTGGGTTCTCCAGGGGCGGGCAAAACATCTTTATTAGAAGCAACGCTACAAAAACTTGCTGAAACATATAACATTGCCGTTATAGAAGGTGATTTATACACTGATAAAGATGCGGCACGCATTCATCGCTTAGGAATTCCCGTGCTTCAAATTAATACGGTAGGCGGTTGCCACCTTGATGCGGCCATGATTGAGCAAGCCTTAGGTGAGTTAGATTTAGATACACTCGATATGATTGTTATCGAAAATGTGGGGAATTTAGTATGTCCGGCGGAGTTTGCCATTGGTGAAGCCATGAAGGTAACCGTTTTATCTGTTACTGAAGGGGAAGATAAACCTTTAAAATATCCACTCATATTTAAAGAGTCTAAAGCCGTATTATTAAATAAAGTCGATCTGTTGCCTTATATTCCTTTTGATAAGGAGAAGGCTGTAGAAGATATAAAGAATCTAAATCCTACAGTACAGCTTTTTGAAGTGAGCTGTACAAAAGGAGATGGTCTCGAAGCCTGGACACAGTGGCTGGGACAGCAAATTGATGAAGTAAAGAAAGGAGCTTTATGAGTCAACATAAAAAGCTTATACCTATAGCTATTTTGGCAACAGTGTGGGCTTTAACAGGAAGTGCTACGACTAGTTCAGTACAGGCGGAAACTGGGGTTGTTGTGGCGAAGTCGGATGCGATTCAAATGAAGGCGCTTGATGCGGTCGACGGTGGTGCCAAAGAAATGATTACACCTATGGCAGAAGATGCTAAACCTACTATAAAAAGTTCTAACGCTGCAATAGAAGAACCTATACAAGACCTTACGGAAGGTCTCACACAAGGGCCAAAGCAAGGGCCTACGCCTACTATAGATGGTATGGATTGGCGCGCTGAAGAAGCGGCTGTGGCTAAAATGGAACAGCTCTTTGAAGCAGCTTTAGAAGTAAAGCAAATCGAAGCGGATAAGAAGGCTGTAGATTTAAATGCGGTGGGACGCAGTTATACGGCCAATACAATTGATGCACTGAAAACTACAGATTTTGTGGTAGGTCCATTTCAATTATCTAAGCCTATTAATGAGGCGGCCCTTAGTGATGATATGATGGCTCTATATAAAGCCTTAGGTGGTAGTACTGAAGGGCGCAGTAAAAGCGTATTCACTACCTACTCAGGGGAGGCTGGTTCCTACACTGTATATACGGGGCCTTTGCAAGTGAAGGAGCGCATTTTGCGCAATGAAGGGCTTGCTTATGATTTACCGAATGGGGCAGTGACTAATATTCATATTACTGGTGGGGATTTTGAAACAGATAGAAATGTTGCCATTGGCGCGAGCCGCGGCACGGTTTTGTTTGCTTATGGGGCACCGCAGGCTATATGGCGTGATACTAAAAAGAATTCCGTCTCCCTAGTATATGCAAAAGCAGTTGAAAAAAAAGAAAATAGCAAGCAGGATTTTGCGAGTACGGTGGCGAATTTAGGTAACAAGACAGTTTTAAATGAGCGATTAACAGAAACCGATACGAGTAGTGGTTATATAATATTCACGTTAGTGGACAATAAAGTGACTGCTATTGATTTTATGGAGGGACAAGTGCGTGCTAAGCTATCCCTGCCTAGTACGGAGTACAATCATTTTAAAGCCAATCAATTAAGCAGTCGTGACTTTGTACTCATGGGGTATGAAGTGAATGTACCGTTTGTGACAAATCCTGATGATTCGTGGCAACAACGAGGACTAATTTACGGCAGTGATTTCCTAAGTTATGATGATGTGTTAATTGGTTATGACCAAAGTCAGCTTATTTCTAGAGTTATGATTACTAAGAGTACGGCGGTTACAAGACGGGGCATTTCCATTGGAGACAGCAAGTATCTCTTACTGTATCTATATGGCATGCCTAGCACAATAGAAAGTGATACCGCTAAAAATGGTGATCAATTACAGATTTATACATATAAAAATCCCATGTCCATTCATAGCTATTTAATTTTTGTGATTGGTGAAAAAGATAATTTCATAAAGAGTGTTATGCTATCTGATCGACCTCATAAGGAATTAGAATTATAATTTCTGAGCGTCTATGATAGGGCAGGATAGACCCGTATGACAGGTGAATTTGCTGAAAATTAATTTGGGTATAACTTTTCATAGTAAAAAAGAAATAAATGCGGTATACTAGTACCCGTGTCCTTACATGGAGGATATTGCACGAGTCCTTAACTGGATGAGATAATACAATATAGGTGTACAGAGTGTTGCAGTAGAGGAGGTCAACCAATGGTAACAGCAGAAGAGATTAAGTCCCGCTGGGACGAACTGGCTAATGAAGAGGAACGTATTTTGTTTGTAGTGGGCGGTCCTGGGTCAGGCAAAAGCAAATTGATTCGCGAATTAGCTGAACAAGATGGTTGGAAGTACATTGAAGCAAAAGACTTAATTGAAGAAGAGTTTTTAGAAATTGCCCGTGACTTGAGACCTCAGATGGCAAAAGATGTAATGTGTAAAGCATTGAAGGCTTGTGGCTCAGACGTAATTTTACTTGATAGTGTAAATGTTCTCTTTGCTCCTATTTTAAATTTAGAACCAATTGAATTGCTTAAAGCAATAAGCCGCTTGTATCCATTAATCGTGGGTTGGCGTGGTACCTATGATGGAAAACAATTACATTTAGAACACAATAACAATCCTAAATATTTTTCATTTACTGTAGAAAATCCAAGCCGGATTATTTCTGTTGAGTAATACCCGTACTGTATTGGCGGATTTAAGCATATGTTTAAATCCGCCTTATCTTTATTTGCGTTGCTTTACTTCTATTCTATGGCTATGTCCTTCTTAGAATTATTTCACCTATATGTTGTTATAGAGATATGTAATGATTAATTAGCAGTTAAGTAGAAATGCAAAGTTAAACAAAAGTGGGTCGTTGCTCATACGTTAGAAGTTAATATATAATGAGATGGAAGTTACATGTAAGAAGTTAACATGTAATGAGATAAATGACATAAGATAAATGAGATAGATGAATAAAAATATAAAAATTCTCCTAGACAAGAGGAGAGATTGTTGTTATAATGAGTTGTCAGGTAAAAGCCTGGCTTTTTTAAGTTGCCTAAAACTTGACAGGTACAGCCTGCTGTGTTAGGCTATATTAGCATATTGTGTTTTTAGGCAAGTAGATTATGAAGTGAGGTGTATCCGGATGCGTAATGCTGTAACTATGGCATGTACTGATTGCAAACAGCGTAATTATCAGACAAATAAGAACAAGAAAAACAATCCTGATCGTATTGAAATGATGAAATACTGCAAATTCTGCGGTAAACATACGCTACATCGCGAAACAAAATAATTGTTTCTTCTAGAGTACCCTATGATTAAGGATGTGAAATGATGGCAGGATCCAATTCTACAGTGCAGCAGCGCAAGGGCGGCATTGGTCGTTTATCGCGTGAAATGAAAGCTGAACTCAAAAAAGTAGTCTGGCCGACAAAAAAAGAGCTCATCAATTACACCATTGTCGTGTTTGTTACCGTAGTATTTATGGCAGCCCTTATTGGCGCTGTGGATGCTATCTTTGGCAAACTCATTGAATTGTTGATGCATGTTGTCGGATAGGAGGCCTTTCCGTGGAAGCAGATAAGAAATGGTATGTTATTCATACTTACTCAGGCTACGAAAACAAAGTAAAAACTAATCTGGAGCTTAAAGTTCAATCCATGGGATTAGAGGATACCATTGGTCGTATTCTCGTGCCTGTTGAGGACGAAGTGGATGAAAAAGATGGCGTAAAGAAAGTAGTAAAACGTAAAATATTTCCAGGCTATGTATTAGTAGAAATGGAAGTAAATGATCGTTCCTGGTACGTTGTGCGTAACACACCGGGCGTTACAGGCTTCGTTGGGTCTGCGACTAAACCGGTGCCGTTGTCTGATTCCGAGGTTGAATATATCCTCAAATCACAGGGCGTCGATCAAGAACCGAAAGCTACTATCGATGTAGAAGTCGGTGAAACAGTACGCATTACTTCTGGTGCCTTTGAAGATAGATTAGGTAAAATTACTGAAATTAATCACGAAAAACAAACATTAAAACTTGAAGTTGAAATGTTTGGTCGTGAAACATCGGTAGAGGTAGATTTCTCTCAAATTGAGAAAGATCTTTAATATATATTATTTATAACTCTAAACTTTTTAGGCGGCTTGGTGGTCGCCAGTGGGAGGAAAAGCTTATTTCCGTTACCACCACATTTTGAGCGCAAGGAGGTGTAATCACCATGGCTAAAAAGGTTACAAAAATTGTAAAACTTCAGTGTGAAGCAGGAAAGGCAAGTCCAGCGCCACCTATCGGTCCAGCTCTTGGTCAGGCAGGGGTTAACATTATGGCATTCGTTAAAGAATTTAACGAACGTACAGCACAACAAGCTGGCTTAACTATTCCAGTTGTTATTACTGTATTTGAAGATAGAAGCTTCACTTTCGTTACTAAGACTCCACCAGCAGCTGTTCTTTTATTAAAAGCAGCTGGCATCTCTAAAGGATCCGGAGTTCCTAACCGTGACAAAGTAGCAAAAGTTAGTCGCGATAAAGTTCGTGAAATCGCAGAACTTAAAATGCCTGACTTGAATGCAAATACTGTAGAACAAGGTATGCGTATGGTAGAAGGTACTGCACGCAGCATGGGTATTGTTATCGTTGATTAATTAGCGTACGACATGTGCTAAGTGTAGCACATATCGGTGGGAGGGTATTCCCGTTATACCACATAAGGAGGATTTTAAGATGGCAAAAGTAGGTAAGAAATACGCTGAAGCAGCAAAACTTATCGAAGCTGGCAAATTCTACGAACCAGTAGAAGCTATTGAGCTTGTTAAGAAAACTGCAACTGCTAAATTCGACGAAACTGTTGAAATCTCTTTCAACTTGAACGTCGATCCTAAATACGCTGATCAACAAGTTCGTGGTGCCGTTGTATTACCACATGGTACAGGTAAAACTCAACGCGTACTCGTATTTGCGAAAGGCGATAAAATTAAAGAAGCTGAGGAAGCTGGCGCAGATTATGTTGGCTCCGAAGAATTAGTAGCAAAAATTCAAGGTGGCTGGAGCGACTTCGACGTTGCTGTAGCAACTCCTGATATGATGGGCCAAGTTGGTCGTTTAGGTAAAATTTTAGGTCCTAAAGGCTTAATGCCAAACCCTAAAGTTGGTACTGTAACGATGGACGTAGCTCGTGCTGTTAATGAAATTAAAGCTGGTAAGATTGAATACCGTACCGATAAAGCAGGTATCGTAGCTTGTGCAATCGGTAAAGCATCTTTCGATGAAGCGAAATTACTTGACAATTACCGCGTAATCGTAGATACTATTCTCAAGGCCAAACCAGCAGCTGCTAAAGGTCAGTACATTAAAACTGTTACTTTAAGCGCTACTATGGGCCCTGGTGTTCCTCTTAACGTTTTCAAATTGACTAACGTTACTAAGGAACAATAATAAGATATGTTCTCTTAGCTGTAGACCGCAGGTATGTATAATGGATGCAAATCCGCCCGCAGAGGCTGAACCGAATTCTATTACGAAACGGTACGACCTCATCGCGGTTTGTGATGAGGTCGTTTTTACGCTAAGATAGTACATAGAGCATCACCAAAATCTATAAGGAGGTATTCTAATGGCTGTCACTACACAGAAACAGGCAATCGTTGCACAAATGAAAGAAAAACTTTCAGAAGCAAAGGGGGCCGTACTCGTAGGTTACCATGGCTTAACTGTTGAGCAAGTAACTGATCTTCGTCGTAAATTCTTGGCTGAAGATGTAGAGTACAAAGTAATCAAAAACACATTGACTCGCATTGCAGTTAATGAATTAGGTCTTGAAGGTTTCGGTGAACATCTTGAAGGTCCTACGGCACTTGCAGTGTCTAAGACTGATGCTGTTGCACCAGCTCGTATTATCGAGAACTTCATTAAAGACACTAAAACTGAAGCAATCGACGTTAAAGTTGGTCTTGTAGAAGGTAAAGTTGTAACTGCAGAAGAAGTTAAAGCTGTTGCTAAATTGCCTAACCACGAAGGTATGCTATCCATGCTTCTTTCCGTGCTTCAGGCTCCAATCCGCAACGTGGCTTATGCAGTAAAAGCTGTTGCCGAAGCAAAAGACGAAACTGTAGCTTAATAAGCTTAGTACGTAGCAAAATATTATTACTACAACATAGAATTAGTGGAGGAACTATATCATGGCACTTAACATTGAAAACATTGTTGCTGAATTAGAACAAGCAACTATCCTTGAATTAAATGATCTTGTAAAAGCTATCGAAGAAAAATTTAACGTAACTGCAGCTGCTCCTGTAGCTGTTGCTGCTGCTGGCGGTGCTGCTGGTGCAGGCGAAGAAAAATCTGACTTCGACGTAATCCTTAAAGATGCAGGTTCTGCAAAAATCAACGTAATCAAAGTTGTTCGTGAAGCAACTGGTCTTGGCTTAAAAGAAGCTAAAGCTGTTGTTGACGGCGCTCCTGCACCTGTTAAAGAAGGTATGCCTAAAGCTGACGCTGAAGCTCTTAAAGCTAAATTGGAAGAAGCTGGCGCATCTGTTGAACTTAAATAATTTAAGCCCTGTGGCGTAATTATTAAGATAATACAACAAATAAAGACCACTCCCTATGGAGAGTGGTCTTTTTGTATGCAAAAATTGCAAGTATAATATGAGTTGTATTTGGTGGATTTTAGAGAAAAAACTTAAAAATTAACATCAGTTTTACTTACAACAATACATTATTGATATATGGTAAAATACAATTTGCCTTTCTTTGTATTATGTATACATGTTATAATCAGGGTAATAAAGATATTGTTCTTTATAATAAAAGATTTTGATTTAATTACTATGATATTTAGTTGCAAAGCTAGATTGTAACGGGCTTTGTAAGAAATATAAAAATAAGGTTCTATAGGTTTAGAATCATTTCTTTAGGTATATTTTATAAAGAAAGAGGTCATGTATGCGTAAAGAACGGGATTTTTTAGGTGAATTAGAAGTTGCTGATGAATTGTACTATGGGGTACAGACTTTACGTGCTTTAGAAAATTTTAATATTACAGGCAAACACTTAGACCATGACTTTATTCGCTCTATGGCAATGGTAAAAAAAGCATGTGCTCTTGCCAATATGAAGACAGGTCGTATGGAGAAAACCATTGGAGATGCTATTGTTAAAGCGGCTGATGAAGTGATTGCAGGGAAACATATTGATCAATTCCCAGTGGATCCTATTCAAGGTGGCGCAGGTACCTCCTTCAATATGAATATGAATGAAGTATTGGCAAATCGCGGCTTAGAAATTTTAGGTCATCCAAAGGGGAGCTATGATATTATTTCTCCAAATAATCATTGTAATATGGCGCAATCCACCAATGATACCTTCCCTACGGCTATTAAAGTGTGTGCTATTTTAAAGAGCAAGCCTTTGATTGCTGCCTTACAGCGCTTAGTTGATGAATTAGAGCGTAAAGCAGAAGAATATAAGGAAATCTTGAAGATGGGACGTACTCATTTACAAGATGCTGTGCCGATTACACTAGGTCAAGAAATGGGGGCTTATGCGTCTGGTGTCCGCCGCGGTATTAAGCGTATTGAGTCAGCTATTGTAGCAGCTCACACTGTAAATATGGGGGCTACTGCCGTAGGTACAGGCCTTAATGCTGAGCCTAAATATATCCGAGATGTAGTAGGGGAATTATCCTCTGTAGTGGGCGAAGAATTCTATACAGCAGAAAACTTAATCGATGCGACTAACAATACGGATATTTTTGCTGATATTTCTAGCGGTTTAAAAGTAACGGCTCTTGTACTTATTAAAATGGCCAATGACTTCCGCCTTATGGCATCGGGCCCTCGTTGTGGTATTGGGGAATTAAAATTACCACCTCGCCAACCAGGTTCAAGTATTATGCCAGGCAAAGTAAATCCAGTTATTGCGGAAGTACTAAATCAGGTTTGTTACCAAGTTGTATCGAATGACTTAGCCGTTACCTTAGGGGTAGAAAATGGTCAATTCGAACTTAATGTTATGGAACCCGTAATCGCGTATAATTTGTTTAACTCCATGTGCTATTTAAAAAATGGGGTTAATACCTTCGTAGATAAATTATTAATTGACCTTGAAGTAGATCGTGAACGTTGTCAATATTGGTTAGATCGCAGCGTGGGCATTGTGACGGCTTTATTGCCACATATTGGTTATGAAAACACGTCGGCTCTTGCAAAAGAAGCGTATACTACAGGGCGTTCTATTAAAGAGATTATATTGGAAAAAGGACTCTTGTCCGAAGCCGATATGAATCATATTCTATCTCCAGCTGAAATGACTAAACCAGGGATTGCCGGTGCGGACATTTTAAAAGTAAAGGGGAATTAAGATAGTTTTATTTTGGACTAATTGGTAACACCGAACTTAGGGTTACCAATTAGAAATCCAAGTTGTGTTTTTGTGAAATCCTATGGTTAGCGCTTATGTACTTCATTATGTAAATCATAGTCCATAGGGTAAAAGATACAAGTACATAGAATAGAATAAGTAGTAATGAAATAGGAATAGAAACAAAATAGAACAGAAATAACAGTAGAATAGAACTAACATAGAAAAAACACCTTATTCATGTATATTAATAGTTAGCATTAGTACCTGGAATAGCTCGAAGGCTAAGCTTACTATATACAGGGTAAGGTGTTTTTATATTTTCTTCGATTTTTAATTTTCTATTGTGGCCTTTATAATTTGATTTACTTGTAGTTACATAAAATTTAATTTATAGCTACATACAATTTGACTTATAGCTATGTACAAAGTGTTTCATATAGTTTGAATTAATTTTTTCCAAGTGGCCGTGTATGTATTTACTTGGCTTTGTTCCATGGTTTCGTTCATCATACAGATTCCTGCAAGACCTGGCGGGAGTAAATGAAAATTATCTTGGTGAATGCCGCCGATGGCAAAGGTAGGAATTTGAAGTGCCATGATAGCTTCGAGTTCTTTCCAATCACGGGGTGGTAAGTTTGGCTTACATCGCGATGGAAAAACATGTCCAAAGACAAGCCACTGGGCATGATGGGCTTTGGCGTACTGGGCTTCTGTTAGGGAGTGAACGGACACGCCATAGGGCACTGGTAATAAGGGCGCAGGGGCTGTAGTTAAACGAGACGCAAAGACTTGATCGAAATGAGGTTCAGGGGCTTTAACGAAATGGGACGCAGGAGCCTTAGCGAAAGGAGACTCAGGAACTTGATCAGAGTGAGATGCAAGAGTTTTGGTTGATGTAGCCTGCTTAGAGAGCGCCTTTAATTCATTTACGGAAAGCTGCACGGGTATACCATATTGCACGCCTAAGGCTGCATGATGGCTTATGATTAAGTTCACTTTTGCTTTTTTTGCCGCAGGCCATAAGGCGAGTAGTAAGGTTTCATAGTCTTTTGTGGAGAGTTCTTTGGCTCGGAGCAAGAGTTGATGAGGGCCACTGGCAATAAGGGCTTTAAGATAGGCTAAAATTTGTGTATCTATTGATGATAGTTTTGGTTGAGCTGTTAAGGGCGGGACCAACTCTTGCGCATCTTTAGGAGGAAGCTTTGGTTGTCCCTCTTTAAGAATAAGATTTGTTCGCTCCTCTTTAAGAGTAAGATTTGTTTGTGCCTCTAAGTAGGGGAGCCCTATTTCTGAATCTCTAGGTGTTCGTATCAGTTGCCTATTTAGATTTGTTCCTTTAGGGGTGGCACTTCTTTTTATATAATCTTTCAGTGTAGGCAAATGAGTTACATAGGTGAGTTTGAATTTTTGTTTATAATCTGATGTGGTCATGGAATACTACCTGAAGCCCCATATTAGTAATGTCATCATGCATTTCTTTTACACTGCGCGTGTCATTTATATCGAATTGATCACTACTGCGATGTTTATTGCCTTCGCTATGGCCACCTACATCGACTTGAACGCCTGCAGAGATTTTAGTGGCGCAAATATTCATGACCGCATTGCGGAATTCGCGGCTTTCACGGCTTGATACAGTGATGTGGGTATGTGGTAAGAAGAGCCGATAGGCACACATGATTTGAACTAAATCGCGATCACTTACTAAATGATTGAAATGGCCAAGCTGACCATTTACAGGGCGGAGTCGTGGCACTGAGAAACTGAGCTCACTTTCAGGGAAGGCTTGACCTGTAATCGCTACATGGAGACCAGTTGCTAAGGCATCATAGCGGAAATTACTCAAACCTAAGAGTGCCGAGAAACCTGCACCGCGGAACCCGCTCTGGAGGGCGCGCTCTTGGGCATAAAAGCGATATGGGAAACTGCGTTTATTGCCATATGGATGATAGTATTCATAGGCTTTTAAATCATAGGTCTCCTGAAAGACTGTAATATAATCAGCCCCTGCTTGATGAAGAATTTTATAAGATGCTTGATTAGTAGGGTAGATTTCAATGCCTATGTTGGCAAAGTATGGCTTAGCTAGTTCTAAGGCGGAGGCGATGTATTCAATGGAAGAGTGTGATTCTGATTCGCCAGTTAAAAATAAGATTTCCTGTAAACCTGTATGGGCGATAGCTTCTAATTCACGTTTAATTTCATCTAAATTTAGTTGGGCTCGAGGGATGTCTTGCTTACTATTAAAGCCGCAGTAACGGCAGCCATTATGGCAGTAGTTGGCAATATATAGGGGTGTAAAAAGTTGAATAGAATTACCGAAGCGAGCGCGCGTGAGCTGCCGAGCTTTTTGCGCCATAGCTTCTAAATAAGGACTTGCTGCCGAGCTGAGGAGTGCCATAAAATCTTCTACTTGTAATACGTCTTTACTTAAGGCCGCTTCTACATGTGCTGCGGTGAAGGCCGCATCATTAAACCGGTCTTTGGTGGTGAGTACATAGTTTAAATGGGCCACATCAAGTTGGTCCATGGCATCTGTATAGGCTAATACATTTTGGCTCAGTGGTTCATCAGTGAGGCGTGTGTTATTACTTTGAATAAAAACTTGAGTGCTCATAGATTCCTCCTAATCATTTAAGAAGCCTGTTAATGGACTGGAGGCGCTAGCATGGTCTGTTAAAACGGGACCAGTCTTACCTAAATAGGCGAGGCGTCCTGCTTTGATGGCTAGGCTAAAGGCTTTACACATCATTTCTACATCACCTGCAGTGGCGATGGCTGTATTGCACATAATGGCGGTGACGCCCATTTCCATAGCTTCACAAGCTTCAGATGGTTTACCAATACCTGCATCAACGATGACAGGGAGAGTAGTACTTTTTAGGACAATATCAATAAATGCTTTTGTGCAGAGACCTCGATTGCTTCCAATGGGAGCGGCTAAGGGCATAATAGCAGCGGCGCCAGCATCTTCTAGTGCTTTGGTGGCATAGTAATCGGGATACATATAAGGGAGGACGATGAATCCTTTTTGTGATAGCAGCTTAGTGGCTTTGATTGTTTCGTTGTTGTCTGGCAAGAGCCAACGGGCATCATTAATGATTTCAACTTTGACAAAATCACCGCAACCCATAGCACGGGATAGTTCAGCTATGCGCAATGCTTCTTCTGCTGTGCGAGCTCCAGACGTATTGGGCAATAGGGTTAGATTTTTGGGGATATAATCTAAAATATTTTCTTCTCCTTTAGGAATTGCACGACGGAGGGCTAAGGTAATAATTTCACTTTCCCCTTGTTCTACTACCGCTTTGATAAGGGGAAGAGAAAATTTCCCGGAGCCTAAAATGAGACGAGACGTAAATGTTTTGTTGCCTAAGGTAAATGAATCTGTTTGTGGACTCATAAGATATTCCTTTCTGTCTGTGCTGATTGTACAGAATCACAGAGCCTTTACAAATAATCGATGGGCATATTTTTATAGGGCATATACTATGTAGTTAATAGTATATGTAAGAGTATAGTCGCTTGGTGGGCTGCACAGAGCATCACTCGTGGCGCTAATAGACCGAGGCTACTTTCACTATGTCCGTCGCCAGTTTGAAAATAATTAGAAAAAATTTGTTTAGTTTTTACGGTGTTAGGATGATCATAACCACTGACACCGCTGGCACCAATTAATATGGACTTAGGGTAATGGGTCATTACATAGTTTGTTAGTTCCGCCTTGTTCTCTGGTGAATCAAAGGCTTCCATAATATAGGGAGCGTCGTGTAGATACTCATCATAATTAGCGGTATTAATGGTGGTGTGTAAGGCATTGATTTTTATAAATGGATTAATGCGTAATAGGATGGCTTTTAATGCGTCCACTTTAGGTTTACCTAAGTCAGACATTTCATAGGCTTGCCGCCCTAAATTAGTTAAGTCCACCACATCCTTGTCTATAATTGTAAGTTCGCCAATACCTAGACGGGTTAAACTCATGGCGATGTGTGATCCTAGACCACCGGCACCGCAGATGATAATATGACTTTCCTTTAAGCGTTTATAGATGGTGGGGCCATAACGAGCCGTCCAAAGGGCATCATATTGACTCTCGGTAGGTTCATTATGAGCCGGCACAAAGAGTAAGGTGTCGCCTTCTTTTAGTACCGGGTCTGAATCAAAGGCGAAACCATTTAATAAACAAAGGGAATCATTAGGGCTCGATTGTTCTTTTAGTATTTGCGAGGCTAGCGTGCCTTCGGCTACAGTAAGGAGCTGGCCATTATAGGTAATATTCATTAGCCGCCTCCTACAAAGTGTACAATTTCTAAAGTATCTGTATCGAGTAACCAAGTGGATTCGAATTCACTTCTTGGAATGATGGTGCGATTTCGTTCCACCACGACCCGATCAGCATTGTAGCCTGCAGTCGCAAGAAATTGACGCACTGTTACTGACTCTGGGAGTGACTGTTCTTTGCCATTTACTACCATAAAAACCTCCTTGCCTAAACTGGTAACTAATTAGAATGAATGCACTAGGGAACGCAGCATTTACAATGGGCATAAAAAAAGACATGAACGAAGAGCACCCTTTTGGTGGTGCCCCCCATTCATGTCATATGAACATTTGTTGCGTTGAGTTTAGTATAGCAAACTTTTTTGCAAGAAAAAAGGGGTAAATGAGAAAATAAAAAGCAGATTTATGCAAAGTGCAAAATCTGCTCGTTCATTATAAAAATATTTTGACAAAGTTCAATTATCATGATAAAATTACTAATTGCAAATGTACTTTGTTAGATACTTAAATCTAATCAATTATAATGCATTAGAGCTATTCTGGCAAGTACTAATTGATATGACTATAACACTGTTAGTGATGAAGGTAGATCTTCCAAGGTTGTGTTGACCAAAGGTGAAGCAAGGTTCAAAAAATAAATGTAAGAGCCTTGCTTATTTTGTCATTGTGTCAACAGGAAAACTGAGACCTGGATATTTGTCTTGTGTCATACCGTTATAGAATAGAAGGTAAGCCAATTGAAATGAGGGGTGAAAGCTGGTATGTTCAAACCTGAGCAGGTAGGTAAGAGAACGCGTTATACCTATGCAAAGATTAACGAAGTTCTAGAAATGCCACATTTATTGGACGTGCAACGCAAGTCTTATGAGTGGTTTTTGGAGAGCGGTTTACAAAATATTTTTGACGATATTTCTCCGATTAAAGACAATTCAGGTAATTTAGTGCTTTCTTTTGAAGGATTTAGCCTTGGAGAGCCAAAATATGATATTAACGAATGTAAGAATCGCGATGCTACTTATGCAGCACCATTACGTGTTAACATTCGCTTAATTAATAATGACCCAGAAAACCAAGATATTAAAGAACAAGAAGTATTTATGGGTGATTTCCCATTGATGACTGAAACAGGTACTTTTATTATCAATGGTGCTGAACGTGTAATTGTATCCCAGTTAGTACGTTCCCCAGGGGTTTACTATACTCGTGAAATCGATACTATGGGTAACCGCTTATACGGTTCCACAGTAATTCCTAACCGCGGTGCGTGGATTGAATTAGAAACAGATGCTAATGAAATGGTAGCTGTTCGTATCGACCGCAATCGTAAATTACCAGCCACTGTACTCGTACGTGCTCTTGGTTGGAGCTCCAATGAATCCATTTTAGAATTATTCTGGAATGGTGAAGTGGATGAAGATGGCAATCGCGTATATGATGAACGCCTTCTTCGCACATTAGAAAAAGATACAACTCAATCTTCTGAAGAAGCATTGGTTGAAATTTATAAAAAATTACGTCCAGGTGAACCACCAACTGTAGAAAGTGCGCGTAATTTATTTGATAATTTATTCTTCGACGCTCGTCGCTATGATTTAGCTCGTGTAGGTCGTTATAAATTAAATAAAAAATTAGGTTGGCGTCAACGTATGCTAGGTCAAACCTTAGCACAGCCAATTGTAGACCAAGAAACTGGTGAAGTTATCGTTGATGCGGGTACGCTTATGACAGAAGACCAACTTGATGTGGTAGCAAATAGCGGCGTATTCGGTGGCGAAGGCTTTGCAGAATTCTATGTACAAGACGGCGAAGGTTCTTCTTTCAAAGTTATCTGCAATAACTGCAATCTTCCATTTGAACATCGTACAGTAACTCGCGAAGATATGATTGCTAATATTAGCTATTTATTAAACTTAATGGATGGCGTTGGTCATGTAGATGATATTGACCATTTAGGCAATCGTCGTTTACGTTGTGTAGGCGAACTTCTTCAAAACCAATTCCGCATTGGTTTAACTCGTATGGAACGTGTTGTTAAAGAGCGTATGACGATTCAAGATAACACGCAAATTACACCACAAGCATTAATTAATATCCGCCCTGTAGTGGCAGCTATTAAAGAATTCTTTGGTTCCTCTCAGTTGTCTCAGTTCATGGACCAAACTAATCCACTTGGGGAATTAACTCACAAACGCCGTCTATCCGCGCTTGGCCCTGGCGGTTTATCCCGTGAGCGTGCGGGCTTCGAAGTTCGTGACGTGCATCATTCCCACTACGGCCGTATGTGTCCAATCGAAACTCCTGAAGGTCCTAACATCGGTTTGATTTCTTCCTTATCAAACTATGCGAAAGTAAACGAATTTGGCTTTATTGAAGCACCATATCGTAAGGTTGAAAAAATCTATGGTACTGGCGATGAAGCAAACAAGGTGATTCGCGTACAAGTAAGTGATCAAGTTGTATACATGACAGCTGATGAAGAAGAAGGTATGACAATTGCGCAGGCTAACTCTGAGCTAGATGCAGATGGTAACTTCGTATCAAGCCATATCGCTTGTCGCCGCGGTCATGAAGTCCTAGAAGTAGCACCTGAAAAAGTTGACTACATGGACGTTAGCCCTAAAGAAGTTGTATCCATTGGTACAGCTATGATTCCATTCCTTGAAAATGACGATGCGAACCGTGCCTTGATGGGTGCGAACATGCAACGTCAGGCCGTGCCACTACTTCGTGCACAAGCACCTCTTGTTGGTACTGGTATGGAATATAAAGCAGCTTGTGACTCCGGCGTTTGCGTACTTGCTAAAGAAGCCGGCGTAGTAACTCGTTGCTGGGGTAATGAAATCAATGTAACTCGTGATAATGGTCGCATTGATGTGTACAAATTAAATAAATTCTTACGTTCTAACCAATCCACATGCTTCAACCAAAAACCAATTGTGTTTGCTGGTGATCGCGTAGTAAAAGGTCAAGTTCTTGCAGATGGTCCGGCTACGGATGGCGGTGAATTAGCACTAGGCTTCAACGTACTAGTAGCGTTCATGCCTTGGGAAGGTTATAACTACGAGGATGCGATTCTTCTTAGTGAAGAACTTTGTAAAGAAGATATTTACACATCCATTCATATTGAAGAGTACGAATGTGATGCTCGTGATACTAAATTGGGTGCTGAAGAAATCACCCGCGAATTGCCAAATACAGGTGATGACAATCTTCGTAACTTAGATGAAGATGGCATTATCTGCATTGGTGCAGAAGTACATCCAGGGGATATTTTGGTAGGTAAAGTAACTCCAAAAGGTGAAACTGAACTTACTCCTGAAGAACGCTTGCTCCGCGCTATCTTTGGTGATAAAGAACGGGAAGTGCGTGACACATCCTTACGTGTTCCACATGGTGAATCCGGTAAAATCGTAGACGTAAAAGTTTTCACCCGTGAAAATGGTGATGAATTACAACCAGGCGTAAATAAACTTGTTCGTGTGTATATTGCACAAAAACGTAAAATCCATGAAGGCGATAAAATGGCGGGTCGTCATGGTAACAAGGGTGTTGTATCCCGTGTTATGCGCCAAGAAGATATGCCGTTCTTACCAGATGGTACTCCAGTTCAAATCGTATTGAATCCATTAGGCGTACCGTCCCGTATGAACATCGGTCAGGTACTTGAAACGCATCTTGGCTTTGCCGTGCAAGGTCTTGGTATGCAGATTAAAGCTACTGATCTTAAAATTCAAAATGTATTGAACCAAGCTAAGGCAGATAGCCGTTATTGGGACAATATTGATCGAATTAAAGAACTTTTCGGCGAAATTGAAAATTTAAAATCTAAGATTGCTGAAAATGTAACCGTATCTCATTTAGATGTAGATACAGAAATTAATATTCGTCGTGAAGAAGCCCTTGATTTAATCTTGGCTGAAGCACAACGTCAATTAGGTACTTTAGGTGGTCGTGCTCGTTATGACGAATTAAAAGCTATCGAAAAAGAATATAGCGATAAAGAAATCGAGTTCTTCGATGAAGAAGAAGACGCTCCAGAAATGGAAGAAGCACTTCAAGATGAATTGAAGACAATCTCTGCTGTAGTAAATATTATTGACTCTATTGAAACGGCACGAGTTAAACGGGATGAAATTCGCAAAGATTTAGAATCCTATGGCTATGATTTCGAAACATATGGCATGCCAAAACCAGATGTAGCTGGCATCCATATTGCGACACCAGTATTCGACGGTGCTCACGAAAGTGATGTATTTAATACATTGCGCATTGCGGGCAAAAATGATGATGGTAAAACAGTGCTTTATGATGGCCGTACCGGGGAACCGATGGATAACAAAGTTACCGTAGGTTATGTGTACATGTTAAAACTCCATCACTTAGTAGATGATAAAATCCATGCTCGTTCAACTGGTCCATACTCCTTAGTAACGCAACAACCACTTGGTGGTAAGGCACAATTCGGTGGTCAACGTTTTGGTGAAATGGAAGTTTGGGCTCTTGAAGCGTATGGTGCTGCTTATACCTTACAAGAGTTATTAACTGTTAAGTCTGACGATGTAGTAGGTCGTGTTAAGGCATACGAAAAAATCGTTAAAGGCGAAAATATTCCAGAACCAGGTGTTCCAGAGTCCTTTAAAGTATTGCTAAAAGAACTTCAGAGTATCGGTCTTGATGTGAAGATTTTAAATGAAGATCAAGAAGAAGTTGTTATTAAGGAACTTGATGATGACGATGATGTAAATGAAGATGAAATCAAGGAAGTTATGGAAGGAAATGAAACCACTGAAGAAGAAGCTCCAGCCGATGCTATTGTAGAAGAAGCGAGTGAGCCTGTAACTAGTGGTGAAGATGACAGTGTACTCAGCATGATGGCTGCGTATGGTGATGACTCCGATACAGATGAAGACTGATTTGAGTATCCATAAAGAAGGGAGCGATACTTGTGCTAGACGTTAATGAATTCGATTCTATGCGAATTGGCTTGGCCTCTCCGGAACAGATTTTAGAATGGTCTTATGGGGAAGTTAAAAAGCCAGAAACAATTAACTATCGTACGCTAAAACCAGAACGTGATGGTTTGTTCTGTGAGCGTATTTTTGGGCCAACCAAAGACTGGGAATGTCATTGTGGTAAATACAAACGCATTCGCCATAAAGGGGTTGTGTGTGATAAATGTGGCGTTGAAGTAACTCGTGCTAAAGTACGCCGCGAACGTATGGGACACATTGTATTGGCTACGCCAGTGTCACATATTTGGTATTTCAAGGGAATCCCATCTCGCATGGGATTAATCCTTGATATTTCTCCTCGTTCTCTTGAACGAGTACTCTATTTTGCTGCTTACATTGTAGTTGACCCAGGCAATACGCCGCTTATGAAACGTCAACTTTTATCTGAAACAGAATTCAGAGAATATGAAGCGCAATTTAACAATGAAGAATATAAAATCAATGGTAAAAACATTGAAATTGAAACAGTAGCACAACGCCGCGACCGTTTAGCTATTCTTAACGAAGCTAAGCGCAAAATCGCTGCTAATGATGCCTTGGCTGCTAATACCGATATTCCTGAAGAGGAAAAAGTATTTGAAGAGTTAACACGAGAAGAAAAATTTGAATTAGGTGCTGTTGAAGAAGTTGAGTTCGTATGTATTGATATGGGCGCGGAAGCAATCAAATCTTTATTGAGTGAACTTGATCTTGATACACTTAATGCAGAACTTCGCAATGAACTTGAAACTGTATCTGGCCAACGTAAAGTGCGTGCTGTTCGCCGCCTTGAAGTGGTAGAAGCATTCCGTCAATCTGGGAACAAACCAGAATGGATGATTATGGATGTAGTACCAGTCATTCCACCGGAACTTCGTCCAATGGTTCAATTAGATGGTGGTCGTTTTGCTACATCTGACCTCAACGATTTATATCGCCGCGTAATCAACCGTAACAATCGTTTAAAACGTTTGCTTGATTTAGGGGCTCCAGATATTATCGTTCGCAACGAAAAACGCATGCTTCAAGAAGCAGTGGATGCTCTTATCGACAATGGTCGCCGTGGTCGTCCTGTAACTGGCCCAGGCAATCGTCCACTTAAATCTTTATCTGACATGCTTAAAGGTAAGCAAGGTCGTTTCCGTCAAAACTTACTTGGTAAACGTGTTGACTACTCTGGCCGTTCTGTAATCGTAGTAGGTCCAGAACTTAAGATGCATCAATGCGGTCTTCCAAAAGAAATGGCTCTTGAATTGTTCAAACCATTTGTTATGAAACGCCTTGTGGAACGTGGTCAGGCTAGCAATATTAAAGCTGCTAAACGCCAAGTAGAACGTATTGGCGCAGGCGTATGGGAAGCACTTGAAGAAGTAATTAAAGAACATCCAGTACTTCTTAACCGTGCCCCAACACTTCACCGCTTAGGTATTCAAGCGTTCGAACCTATCCTTTGGGAAGGTCGCGCGATTAAATTACATCCATTAGTATGTACTGCCTTCAATGCCGACTTTGACGGTGACCAAATGGCTTGTCACTTACCATTGTCTGTAGAAGCACAATCAGAAGCGCGTACTCTTATGTTGTCTTCTCATAATATTTTATCTACTAAAGATGGTAAGCCAGTAGCAGTTCCATCTCAGGATATGATTTTGGGGACCTACTATTTAACTGTAGTGCGTCAACATACTAAGGAAAAAGCAAAATACTTCGCTAACTATGATGAAGTAATGCTTGCTTATGATTCTGGTGTTATTGGTCTTCAAGATGTACTTTACATCCGTGAAGAAGGGTATGGCCGTGTAGAAACTACTGCGGGCCGCCTCATTTTCAACAATGCCTTGTACCCAGAACTTCGTCAATATGAACAACAAGAAGATGGTCATTATACATTGGGCCGCGTTATGGATAAGAGAATGGTTGGTAAATTGGTTGACCAATGTTTCCAATTATTTGGCAATGAAAAAACAGCGGAACTTCTTGACCGTGTAAAATCTCTTGGCTATTCTTATGCTCGTCGCGCTGGTATGACTATTGCTATTGCGGATATTAAAGTACCAGTTGAAAAAGCTGGCATTTTACAAAAAGCCGACGAAGATGTAGAAAAAGTATCTCGTCTATATCGTCGTGGTCATATGTCTGAAGATGAACGTTATCGTAAGACTATCCAATTATGGACTCAGGCTACAGAAGATGTAACTGATGCCATGATGGATACGATGATGCGTGACCAAGAAGGTTTCAACCCAGTATATATGATGGCTATTTCTGGTGCCCGTGGTAATAAACAACAGATTCGTCAGCTCGCTGGTATGCGTGGTTTGATGGCGGATCCATCAGGTCGAATCATCGACTTACCAATTAAGGCTAACTTTAAAGAAGGCCTTACAGTACTCGATTACTTTACATCTAGCCATGGTGCTCGTAAAGGTTTGGCCGATACGGCGCTTCGTACAGCTGACTCTGGTTACTTAACACGTCGTCTCGTTGACGTATCCCAAGATGTTATTGTACGTGAAGAAGACTGTGATGTAGTGGGCATTGATTTAGTGCGTGAACGCGCTCGTCTTGCAAGCTCTCCACGCCAAGCCCTTGCCTTACTTAAAGACAAGCTTATTGGCCGTGTGCTCGACAAAGATGTAGTAGATCCAGCAACTGGTGAATTGCTATTAGCTGGCGAAACTATTTTAAGTGAAGCTGATTTATTAGTATTAGCTGACCATAAAGTAACTGATATTGCGCTTCGTGGTGCTCATTTAGGCAGCGATAGCGATATTAACCACTCCAATCTTATTCAGAAAATCAGCTTAGGGGAATCTGATGAAGGTATTCGTCACACCCTTCGCGAAACAATGGTTCAGAATATGCTTGGCAAGGATACAGTAAATGCAGTTGTAGATAGTGAAGGTCGTGAAATCTTCCCTGCTCATAGTGCGCTTACTGAAGAAGGCATCGAAGCCATCCTTGATAGTGATGTAAAAGAAGTTCAAGTACGCAATAATGAAATCCATGGTATCGAAGTAGAAGCTATCGTGGAAGGTGCTGGCGTTATTGAACCTCTTAAAGATCGTATTGTAGGCCGTACGGCTGCTGAAGAACTAATCAATAAGGAAACTGGCGAAGTAATTGTGCCGCTTAATGGGGAAATTACAGAAGAATTGGCTGATGAAGTAGTTAAACATTATGAAACAGTTAAGATTCGCTCTGTATTGACTTGCCGCTCCCCTTATGGTGTATGTATGAAGTGTTATGGTCGTGACCTTGGCACAGGCAATCAGGTACAAGTGGGTGAAGCTGTAGGTATTATTGCAGCACAATCCATCGGTGAACCTGGTACACAGCTTACCATGCGTACATTCCATACTGGTGGTGTTGCGGGCGATGACATTACCCAAGGTTTGCCACGTGTTGAAGAATTATTTGAAGCACGTCGTCCTAAACGTCATGCTATCATCAGTGAAGTGGAAGGTTCTGTTCGTGTAGTTCCTAATGATTCTAAGAAGGGCACTAATACTGTGCTTGTAACTGATAGTGAAGGGGTAGAACATGATTACCTCATTCCTTATGGTGCTCGCATTATCGTTCGCGATGGTGATGTAGTTAAATTAGGTGCGCGCTTAACAGAAGGTTCTATTAACCCTCATGATATTATGCGTGTTATGGGTACAGAAGCAACACAGCGTTACCTCGTATATGAAGTACAAAAAGTATATAAATCTCAAGGTGTAGAAATTAATGATAAACATATTGAGGTTATTGTGCGTCAAATGCTTCATAAAGTTAAGGTAGAAGAAGCTGGTGATGCTGACTTATTACCTGGCGATCCTATCGATGTAAATACATTTGATGAAGAAAATCGTCGCCTAGTGCTTAATGGCAAACAACCAGCTACAGGCAAACGCATCCTTCTTGGTATTACCAAGGCAGCGCTTGCAACCGATAGCTTCTTGTCTGCTGCTTCCTTCCAGGAAACAACTCGCGTATTAACTGACGCAGCTATTAAAGGCAAGATTGATCCATTGCTTGGTCTAAAAGAAAATGTTATTATCGGTAAATTGATTCCTGCTGGTACAGGTATGAGTCGCTACCGTAAAATTAATGTTGTCAAAAAAGAACCACGCATTGAAGACTTAGTAGAAACAATCGAAGTAACAGAATAATAGTATTTTGTGAACATATAATTAGAGGCTGTCTACACTAAAAAGACGGCCTCTTTTTATATTTTATTTTCACTTCATGTATGCTAAAAATGCAATTAACTGGAAAAAATGTATAAATTACTAAAAAATACAAGAAAATTTGCATAAAAATTAGAAAAATATTCAAAAAAACTATACTTTGAAATACACGGATGCATGTACATATAAAACATAGATAAAACAAGGATTTTCTGCTATAAAAACAGTTGACATACCCTTTGGAGAAATGATAAACTGATATAGCGCTCAGGGAGAGGTATGCTTGAGTGCTAAATAATGTTGAGGAGTACAAAAATGGAAATTGAGCAATTAACAACTGCCCATAAGACAATCGGAGCCAAACAAACGGCGAAAGCAATCGCTCGTGGTGAAGTAGAAATGGTGTTTGTTGCCAATAACAGCGATGACCGCGTTGTATTGCCCCTTATAGAACTCTGCGAGGCAGAGGGCGTGCCTATTAACCAAGAACACTCTATGGAAGAGCTTGGCAAGGCGGGCAAGATAAAAGTGAAAGCTGCTGCTATTGGAGTACTTCGATAAATTCGGTAATATCTATGGCTGCACAAAGCAGTTGTAGATCAATTATAAATCTAATTGTTTGGAAAGGAGGTGCCCAAATGCCAACAATCAATCAGCTAGTACGTAAAGGTCGTCAAACTTTGACTAGAAAATCCGACGCTCCTGCGCTTAAAGAATGTCCGCAGAAACGTGGTGTATGTACTCGTGTTTACACAGCTACTCCAAAGAAACCGAACTCCGCGCTTCGTAAAGTTGCCCGTGTTCGTTTAACAAATGCTATTGAAGTAACTGCGTATATCCCAGGCATTGGTCACAATTTACAGGAACACAGTGTAGTACTTATCAGAGGTGGTCGTGTTAAAGACTTACCAGGTGTGCGTTATCACATTGTTCGCGGTGCATTGGATACAGCTGGCGTACAAAACCGTAACCAGAGTCGTTCCAAGTATGGCGCTAAAAAAGCTAAGAAATAATAGCTAACATTGTAATCACACATCGTAGAGGAGGAATTAACATGCCAAGAAAAGGCCCTGTGGTGAAGCGCGATGTACTTCCAGATCCGGTGTACAACAGCAAATTGGTTACTCGCTTCATTAACAAAGTTATGTACGATGGCAAAAAAGGCGTAGCCGAAACTATCGTATATGATGCATTTGAAATTATTCGTTCCAAAATGGGTCAAGACCCAATGGAAGTTTTTGATCAGGCTTTAAAAAATGTAATGCCTGTATTGGAAGTTCGCGCTCGCCGTATCGGTGGTGCTAACTACCAAGTACCAGTTGAAGTTCGTGCTGATCGTCGTCAGACCCTCGGCATCCGTTGGATGGTAGATTATGCTCGTCTTCGTGGCGAACGTACTATGAAAGAACGCTTAGCTGGTGAATTAATGGATGCGTTCAACAACACTGGCGCAGCTATTAAGAAAAAAGATGATACTCATAAAATGGCAGAAGCTAATAAAGCATTTGCTCATTATCGTTGGTAATTAGTTAAGAGGAGTGACATTCGTGGCAAGAGAATTTTCTTTAGAGAAAACTCGTAATATTGGTATCATGGCTCACATCGATGCTGGTAAGACGACCACAACGGAACGTATTCTTTACTATACAGGCCGAGTTCACAAGATTGGTGAAGTACATGAAGGCGCTGCAACAATGGACTGGATGGAACAAGAGCAGGAACGTGGTATTACTATCACATCCGCTGCAACAACTTGTCACTGGAAAGACCATCGCGTAAACATCATTGATACTCCTGGTCACGTTGACTTCACTGTAGAAGTAGAACGTTCGTTGCGTGTACTTGATGGTTCCGTAGCTGTATTCAGTGCTAAAGGTGGCGTTGAGCCTCAATCTGAAACAGTATGGCGTCAAGCATCAACTTATGGCGTACCTCGTATCGCTTATGTAAATAAGATGGATACAGTTGGCGCTGACTTCTTCCGTGTTGTAGACATGATGAAAGAACGTCTTGGTGCTAATAGCGTAGCTCTTCAAGTGCCAATCGGAGCTGAAGATAGCTTCAAAGGTATCATTGATTTGATGACTATGAAAGCAGAAATTTACATCAGTGATGACGGTAAAGAATACGAAATTACTGATATTCCTGCAGAATATGAAGAAGTTGCAAATGCTCGTCGTGAAATGTTAGTTGACGCAATTGCTGAAACTGATGATGACATCATGATGAAATACTTGGAAGGCGAAGAAATCAGCATTGATGAACTTAAAGCTGGTCTTCGTAAAGCAGTTTGTGAAAACAAATTATTCCCAGTACTTTGCGGTTCCTCTTATAAAAACAAAGGTGTGCAGATGCTTCTAGATGCAGTTATCGACTACATGCCATCTCCACTTGATATTCCAGCAATTAAAGGTGTTAACCCAGATACTGGCGCTGAAGAAACTCGCCCAGCATCCGATGATGAACCATTCTCCGCATTGGCTTTCAAAATCATGGCTGACCCTTATGTTGGTAAGTTAGCGTTCTTCCGCGTTTACTCCGGTTCCTTAGAGTCTGGTTCCTATGTGTACAACTCTACTAAAGGTAAAAAAGAACGTATCGGCCGTATCCTTCAGATGCATGCCAATACTCGTCAAGAAATTGAACGTGTATACTCTGGTGACATCGCAGCTGCGGTTGGTTTAAAAGATACAACTACTGGTGATACTCTTTGTGATGATAAAGCTCCGGTAATTCTTGAATCCATGGAATTCCCTGAACCAGTTATCTCCGTTGCAGTAGAACCTAAAACTAAAGCGGACCAAGAAAAAATGGGTATTGCTCTAGCTCGTTTGGCTGAAGAAGATCCAACTTTCAAAGTTCGTACAGATGAAGAAACTGGTCAAACAATCATCTCCGGTATGGGTGAGCTTCACCTAGACATCATCGTTGACCGTATGAACCGTGAGTTTAAAGTTGAATGTAACGTAGGTAAACCTCAAGTTGCTTACCGCGAAACAATTCGTAAATCTGTTAAACAACAAGGTAAATTCGTACGTCAGTCCGGTGGTCGTGGTCAATACGGTGATTGCTGGTTGGAATTAATTCCTCAAGAACCAGGTGCTGGTTTCGAATTCGAAAACAAAATCGTTGGTGGTGCAATTCCTCGCGAATACATCGGACCAGTTGAAGCCGGTGTTAAAGAAGCAATGGAATCTGGTGTAGTTGCTGGCTATCCAATGGTAGACATCAAAGTAATCGTATTTGACGGTTCCTATCATGATGTTGACTCCTCTGAAATGGCCTTCAAAATCGCTGGTTCTATGGGCTTCAAAGAAGGTGCTCGTAAAGCAGACCCAGTTCTTTTAGAACCATACATGGCTGTTGAAGTTGATGTACCTGAAGAATACATGGGCGACGTTATCGGTGATTTAAACTCCCGTCGTGGTCGCATGGAAGGTATGGAAGCTCGTAATGGTAGCCAACATATCAAAGCATTCGTTCCATTGAGCGAAATGTTTGGTTATGCTACTGACCTTCGTTCCAAAACTCAAGGTCGCGGCAACTACTCTATGACAGTAGACCACTACGAAGAAGTACCTAAGAAAATAGCTGAAGAAATTCAAGTTAAGAAAAATGGCTAATCCCTAAGGGTTAACAGAATAAATTAGAATTTTAATTATCCGGGAGGACAATTCAAAATGGCAAAAGCAAAATTTGAACGTACTAAACCGCATGTTAACATCGGTACTATCGGTCACGTTGACCATGGTAAAACTACTCTTACTGCAGCAATCACTAAAGTTCTTGCTGATCAAGGTAAAGCTGACTTCCAAGATTACAGCATGATCGACAAAGCTCCAGAAGAACGTGAACGCGGTATCACAATCAACACTGCACATGTTGAATATGAAACTGAAAACCGTCACTATGCACACGTTGACTGCCCAG
>NZ_CALJON010000022.1 GCF_937981445.1 uncultured Veillonella sp.
CCAGCTACAATAGCCTTAGGCGTAGAAATAACTTGACGCACTTCTGCACGGCCTAAGATAACTTCTTTGTATTCTGGCGTTAACATACCACGCATAGCGCTTTCTACATCATTGATAGCATCATAAATAACGCGATAGGTGCGAAGGTCAACATTTTCTTTTTCTGCAGCCTTGCGAACCACAGCATCTGGACGCACATTAAAGCCAATGATAATAGCATTAGATGCAGATGCAAGCATAACATCAGACTCATTAATAGCACCTACGGCAGCATGAACAATAACGATGCGCACTTCAGGATTTTTAATAGCTTCTAAGGATTGACGCAATGCTTCTACAGAACCTTGCACATCACCTTTAATAATAATATTTAAATCTTTTAATTCACCTTGTTGAATTTGGTTGAAAATATCATCCAAGGTAACTTTATGGCTTGCATTTTGCTCACTAAGACGTGTTTTTTCAATACGCTTTTCTGCGATTGTACGCGCTTCATTATCGTCAACAGCATCCATAATTTCACCAGCTTGAGGTACATCAGATAAACCAAGTACTTCCACCGGCATAGATGGACGAGCCACTTTAACTTGTTCGCCTCGTTCATTAGTCATGGCACGCACTTTACCATATGCAGTACCAGCAATAATGCTGTCCCCAATATGTAAGGTACCTTTTTGTACCAAAACAGTACATACTGGGCCGCGACCCTTATCGAGTTTAGCTTCAATAACAACGCCTTGTGCCTTGCGATTAGGATTTGCTTTTAATTCTAATACTTCAGCCACAAGAAGAATGTTTTCTAATAAATCATCAATGCCTTGACGCTTTTTAGCTGATACAGGCACCATGATAATATCGCCGCCCCATTCTTCAGGAAGAAGGCCATGTTCAGATAATTGCTGTTTTACATGGTCAGGGTTAGCACCTGGTTTGTCCATTTTATTGATAGCTACAATAATTGGCACATTAGCGGATTTAGCATGATTAATCGCTTCGATAGTTTGTGGCATTACACCATCATCAGCAGCTACAACAAGTACAGCAATATCTGTAGATTGAGCACCACGCAAGCGCATAGCCGTAAATGCTTCGTGACCTGGTGTATCTAAGAATGTAACTTTGTTGCCTTTATAACGAACCATGTAGGCACCGATATGCTGCGTAATACCGCCGGCTTCAGAGGCTGTTACATTAGTTTGACGAATTACGTCTAGTAATGAAGTTTTACCATGGTCAACATGACCCATAATAGTAACAACTGGTGGACGTGGTTTTAAGCTTTCTGGTGCATCTACAATTTCATGGATTTCTGTTGGATCTTCTTCAGGTTCCACTTCAGTAACTGTAACACCAAATTCCTCGGCCACAATAGTGGCTGTGTCCACATCTACTTCTTGGTTAATGGTTGCCATAACGCCAAGCATCATAAGTTTTTTGATGAGTTCACTTACTTCGCGCCCCATTTTTTCGGCTAATTCTTTAACAGTCAAAGGACCAGATAATTCGATTTCAGTTGCAATCATTGCTTCTGCTTTACGTTTTTCTTCTTCTTTGTGTTTAAGATTTTGCTCATTACGTTGTTTTACTTTGTTTTTGCTCTTCGCTAAGGATGTAGATAATAAGGACTGAGGACGATTATTGTTCTTGTTATTCTTATTGTTCTTATTTTTCTTATCTTTTTTATTGCGTCGATCATTAGTATCAGACCCATCGCGATGATTGCGATTGTCATTGTTGCGATTGTTCTTTTTATCATTGCGATTATCGCGTTCTGTATGACGATTTGCATTTTTATCGCGATTTTCATGTTTCTGACTATTGTCATCCGCCTGATGATGACGAGTATTTTTATCGCCTTGTTTAGCATCGCCAGATTTTACATGAGAGGGACTCTGTTTCTGGTTTTCCTGATGATTGCGACGGCGTTCATTATTTTGACCACCTTGATGGCCTGTTGCTTTGTGAGCATTTGTTTTAGGCTGTGAATCTTTCTTACCTTTATGGCTTACTTCGCCCTCTTTAGATCCTTGTTTTGAACCTTTAGAAGCATCTCCTTGCGCTGTCTTTGGCGCTTCTTTAGGAGCCGCCTTAGGCGCTTCAGTTTTAGTAAATTGTTTGCGCACTAATGCTTCTCCATCACTATCAATACCGCTAGCTGGAGTTGTTACATCAAAGCCATTGCTTTTTAAAAACTCAATAATTTTCTTGTTTTCTACATTTAATTCTTTGCCTAAATCTCGTATTCTTTTTTTGGACATCTACATTCCCCCTCAAATCAACAATCTATTTCCTTAAGCATTGCTTTAGCAAATCCTTTGTCATTTACTAAAATAATAGCTCTTTGTTCTTTACCAATAGCGCGGCCTAGCTCTTCCTTAGTCGCCACTTCACGAAGTGGTACCTCGTTTGATTCCGCTAACCACTTATATTTTTCTGCATTATTCTTAGCACAATCACTAGCCAGAAGGGCCAAGGGAATATGATTTCGTTTAATTGCTTTTTCAGCAACAAAATCACCTGATAATAATTTTCCTGCCCTTTGTGCCATGCCAAGTAAATTGAGTACTTTATCTTTATTCATTAGTTAATTGCTTTCGCAAATCTTCATATATATCTTGAGACACTTGACGTTTTAAAGAACGTTCAAGACGTTTCATCTTATAGGCTGTTTCAAAGCATTCTTCCTTAGGCTCTATATAAGCGCCTCGACCTGCTGCCTTACCTGTACGGTCAATAGAAATTACGCCATCTGGAGACGCTACAATACGAAGCATCTCCTTTTTATTGCGCAGCTCACCACAACCTACACAAATTCTCATCGGTGGCGTTTTCTTTTTCATTAGTCTTCACCATGACCTTCATCATAAGAATCTACCACACTGTTATCTGCCCCATCAATTACATCATGTAGGGGCGCTTCATCAGATTGGCTTTCGCTTTTAATATCAATTTTCCAATTAGTAAGCTTAGCAGCTAAACGAGCGTTTTGCCCCGCCTTACCAATGGCTAAGGATAATTGATAATCTGGTACAACTACGCGAGATGTTTTTGCCTCTTCATCTACATCGACCGATAATACTTTAGCAGGGCTTAATGAATTGGCAATGTAAATAGCTGGATCTTCATCCCATTTAACAATGTCAATTTTTTCATCATGAAGTTCATCTACAATGTTTTGAACGCGTTGGCCTTTAGGACCTACACAAGCACCTACAGCATCGATTGTTTCATCGCGAGACACAACCGCGATTTTAGAACGCATACCAGGTTCGCGAGCCACAGATTTTAATTCAATTACACCTTCATGAATTTCTGGAACTTCTAGTTCAAATAAACGTTTTAAAAGCCCAGGATGAGTACGGCTAATCATAATTTGAGGGCCTTTGGTAGTCTTTTTAACTTCCACAATATAGCACTTAATTCGATCCCCTGCTTTGTAAGTTTCTGTTGGAATTTGTTCCGTAGGAGGTAAAATAGCTTCAGTCTTACCAAGGTCTACAAATACATTGCGACCTTCTACGCGCTGTACTTGGGCCGTAATGATATCGCCTTCACGGCTGAAATACTCTTCATATACAATGCTACGTTCTGCTTCTTTTAAGCGTTGAATCAGCATTTGTTTCGCCGTATGAGCCGCGCTGCGACCAAAATTCTTAGGCGTTACATCAACTTCAACGATATCGCCTACTTCATAACGTAAATCACGAGCTTGTGCTTCATCTAAACTGATTTCAGTTTCAGCATTCTCCACTGTTTCCACAACAGTCTTCTTTGCCTTAACTTTATACTCACCAGTTTCACGATTTAATTCTACATATGCTTCTTGATTCGAGCCAGGTTCCTTTCGATAGGCTTGCAATAATGATGCTTCTAGGGATTCAAACACCACTTCAGGGGCTACACCCTTTTGCTTTGTTAACACCATAACTGCTTGTACTAATTCTTGACTCACTGATAACTCCTCCAATATCCTAGGTTTTCTTTTATTTTCAAATTATGTTAAAAATCAATATGTAAACGTATTTGTGCTATAGCAGGACGTTCGATTTCTTTTGGTTTTTCATCAATCAAAATAGTTACAAATTCATCTGTAACATCGCCTAAATTGCCAGTATATAATTTCTTACCATCAATGGGCTTAAATAATTGTACGTCCACTGCTTGGCCGCGATAACGAATAAAGTCTTTTTCTTTTTTTAATACGCGATCAATCCCTGGCGAGGACACTTCTAATAAATAATTTTCCTTGATTGGATCTTTGGCGTCTAAAAATTCACTTAATTTTTCACTGACCATTTGGCAATCATCTAAATCAATGCCATTAGGTTTATCTAAGTATACACGCAAATACCAGTCGCGCTCTCTTACATACTCTACATCAACTAACTCAAGGTCAGTATCTTTAATTATCCCTTCCACTACAGACGATACCAATTCTTCTACGGCTTCTCGTTTCATTGCTTTCGCCTCCTTTAATTTATGTAACACTTGTTAATTTATATGGCTATATTTACTTTTATTAGGCCAATTATAAACTAAAGAGTGAGCCAGAGCCCACTCTTCAAAAGGTAACTTATTTCAAATCTACTATATTATAGCATAAACATTCTAAAAGTTCAAATAAAAGGCTATAGCAAGGGACTTTATTGGTCATTTGCTTCCTAGGCTTAATAAATTACAATCGCTTCGCAATAGCTTCTAATTCCTCTTGTAGATGCGCTTTCACCGTTTCTTCGAACTCTTGTACATTGTTCCCATCAAAATGATGGCTAATTTCTGGTACATTATGAATGCGCAATTCTGCAAAAAACTCTTCTCGCAATACATTGTAGAAGAAAAGTAAGCCCGATGCATCATCCATAAGTCGATATTCACCTACAATAAACGAACCATTAATCATGGAGATTGCATTTTTAGGGCTAATATCCAATACAAAGGGTCCCACTTTCGATGGCAATACAGCCTCATAATCCCACTGTAGAATTTTAGTCTTTTTATACTCATAAGTAAACAGCTCTTGCGGTGCAATCAATCGTTTACGTAAGGCTTCCACAGCTCGCTCCTGTAAGCCCACTAAGAATTCATCCCAACTGTCGCGAATGAAACTAATGTCAACAAAATAAAACAGAGGCATAATCACATGCACTGTAAAGTCGTCTACTTCTTTATCATATAAAGCTTGCCAACGCCAACCTAAATCATTTTCATAGTGAAAAAATAAAAACGTATTGCCTTCCTGTTTCGTATCCACTACTAAACGAAAGTTGTCTATAGTCTGAGGTAGCCAAGAGAAATCATAACTGCGCTCACCACAAGCCTGTAAGGGGTCAACTTTTTCGCCCATATGCATACCTCCTTTCCTAACGAATACTTACTTCATCATAGAGCTGCTCATAATGTGCTTTATTTTTTAACACTGTATTTACATATTCACGAGTTTCTCCAAAGGGAATATCATCGATGCGGTTAAAATCATCGGTCCAACCATAGGTTTGCATCCACTCTTCCACATGGCCACGACCTGCATTATAGGCCGCTAGGGCTAAAATCTCATTGCCTTTAAATTCCTGCAATAAATAGGCCAAATACCAAGTGCCAAGTTTAATATTGGTTTCAGGCTCTCGTATATCAGCATCTGTCATAGTAGGCTGATTCAATTGTTCCGCAATCCAATGGGCCGTATCTGGCATAAGTTGCATCAGACCCATGGCACCAGGTGCTGATTGCGCAGATTCGTCAAACTTGCTCTCTGCTAAAATAACAGCGGCCACCAATGAAAAAGGCACTTTATTAGCTTTTGCCTGAGAATACACAATATCGCGATGTTCTAAAGGATAGGCATACATACGCGCTAAATAAGGTTCGCCCACAGCACCATAGTAAAGGCCCAAAATCAAAGCCGCCCAGGCTAACAATGTAGATCCTCTCATGCCATCTCCTTTCCTAGTCGCTGTTCTAATTCATTCCAAATATGATGTAAGCGCTCTTTTAAAGACTCCATATCATCATCATTTTCTATAATAAGCTGGCTATAGGTCCGCTTTTCTTTACTATCCATTTGACTATTCATACGGGCTAATGCTTCCTCTTTAGTATACCCATTACGAGCCATGAGACGCTGCAGTTGATGCTCTTTAGTACTTTCCACTAACCATACTTCATCCATGGCCTTATGCCACCCCGTTTCTATGAGTAAGGGAATATCATATACCACTACGGGAACACCTTGTGTTTCATAGGTTAAGGCCAATTCATCAATGCGACATTTAATAAACTCGTGAAGTAAGGAATTAAGCAATTTACGTTTTTTTTCATTATTAAATATAATGGCACCTAAGGCTGGGCGATTTAACGTTCTATCTTCATTAATAACACTAGGTCCAAAAGCATCCACTACAGCCTTATATCCTGGTGTATCCGGCTCTACTACTTCGCGAGCAACTTGATCAGCATCAATAACAGCATGTCCCTCGGCTTTTAACCAGTCACTCACCGTGCTTTTGCCAGTTGCAATACCGCCCGTTAGACCTATCTTATACATAAACTATTCGCTCCTACTTAGTGTTACTAGCTATTAACCACTTACGCTATAGGTAACAGCCTTTACTATACTTCATTTATTTTTGACAATATTTACAGTACACCGTATGACGTCCTCGTAAAGTCATATCACTTAAGGGCTGACCACAGTGCTTGCATGGTTCACCACCACGGCCATAAACCTGTAAATAATTTTGATTTTGTCCCTTTTGTCCTGCCCCATTTTTATAATCACGAAAGCTTGTGCCACCATGATGTAAACTACTAGTTAAGACATATTTAATGGCTTCACAAAGGGCTGCGCTCTCCTTCTTAGTTAAAGAGTTGGCTCGTCTAGTAGGCCTTATGGAGGCCCTAAATAAAGCTTCATCAGCATAAATATTGCCGATGCCAGCAATATATTTCTGGTCTAATAAAAAGGGTTTTATGGGAATGCCACTGCGTCGACTCACTTCATACATATGGTGCGGTGTGAAGTCCTCGCTCAAGGGCTCTACGCCCATTGTCACATAGGCTTTTAAATCAATAGCCTCTTCATTTATAAACAAATGCAATCCACCTAAGGTGCGTACATCTCCATAAGAAAGCTGACTACCATCGGTGAAATGAAATACAATGCGATCAAATCGTTCAACCACTGACGATTCATGATACACCAAACTCCCCGTTAATTTCAAGTGAATTACAAGGAGTAAGTCCATCCGTTCAAAATGAAGTATTAAATATTTTCCCCGCCGGCTCACCGCAGATATGGTTAATCCCGTCAAGGTCTGCTCCGCCATGAGGGGCGTTGTATTGCGCCACAGACGAGGCAATAAGGTTTCTACACAATCAATTGTTTTCCCTTTAATCTTACCATCTATATACTGCCTTATAATTTCAACTTCTGGTAATTCTGGCATAGCAATCCTTCTTTACTTTACATCAGCCCAATTAGTAGCACTGTGTACATCAACAATAAGAGGTACTTTTAACTCCACTACGCTATCCATAATAGTAGTGAGCAATTCCTCTACCATTTTTTCTTCACTCTTTACTACTTCAATGACTAATTCGTCATGTACTTGTAGTAGTAAACGAGATTTTAAATTCTTTTCCTCTATGGCTTCTGCCACCTGATTCATAGCGAGTTTAATAATATCTGCCGCCGTTCCTTGAATTGGTGTATTCATAGCCGTACGCTCAGCAAAAGAACGGCGATTAAAGTTACGACTATTAATATCTGGTAAGGAACGAACGCGACCAAACATGGTTCGTACTGACCCTAGTTCATGAGCCTGTGCCACCATATTGTCCATGTATTCTTTTACTTTAGGATATCGGCTAAAATACAGCTCAATATACTCTTTAGCTGCATTTCGTGTTATGCCCAAATCTCTGGACAAGCCAAAATCACTGATACCATAAATAATGCCGAAATTAACGGCCTTCGCATGAGAACGTTCTAAAGGTGTTACTTCATCTAAGGCTTTCCCTAATACTTCGGCAGCTGTAAAACGGTGAATATCTTCGCCGTCTAAAAAGGCTTTAATTAATGCTGGATCTTCTGATAAATGGGCTAATATGCGAAGTTCAATTTGCGAGTAGTCGGCACTAACCAGTGCATCATAGCCTTCACCAGGTAAGAATAACGCCCGAATTTCACGCCCTTTTTCAGTGCGCACCGGTATATTTTGTAAATTAGGATCAGAACTACTTAAGCGCCCTGTAGCCGTCACCATTTGATTAAAGGTACTGTGAATACGTTGTGTTACCGGATTCACTAATGGTTTTAAACCATCTAAATAAGTAGAAATCAATTTTACAACCGTACGATAGGCTAAAATCTTTTCTATAATTGGATGGCTGTCCTTTAATAAATCTAATACTTCTGCATTTGTGGAATAACCTGTTTTTGTTTTCTTTATAACAGGTAATCCCAATTTGTCAAATAAGATAACACCTAGTTGTTTTGGAGAATTAATGTTAAACTCTTCCCCCGCTAACTCATAAATAGAGTCTCGCAAGGTCTTAGCCTCTATGTCAAAGCGCTGTTTTGTACTATCTAAGGCGTTTAAATCAATGTAAATGCCATTTTTTTCCATAACTAGTAAGGTCTTAATCAATGGCAATTCAATAGTTGAATATAAATCGCCTACCCCAGCATCAGCAATGGCTTGCCGTGCCATTGGTGCCATTTTTACATAGGCAGCTACAGTACCGCCAAATTCTTGGTCATTTCCGGAAGTAGGTACCGAACCGCCTTGGAAACGCTCCAATAAATACGTTAAGCCATAATTAGTACGTGTAGGATCGCATAAATAGGCCATCAAAGTTAAATCCCATACCCTAGGCGTACCATTGGCTTTACGTAAAACTAAAGTGCCAGGCACAGCTTCACCTAATACTTCTAAAAGTAGTTTAACATCATTACATACAATAGACTCTGCTTCTTCAGTCACAACTTGAAGTATATGACGAATTTCATTACCCCCTAAGCCAGCTTTTGAACTTTGCTGACTCTCATTATGGTCCTCATCAGTCGATGCAGTGGTACTAGTAGATTCGGTCGAAGCATCATCAGCTGGCTCAACATGAGCAAATAAGCTATCATCAGAAATAGCAGGCTCTGCCTTGGTGTGCACTTGAGTAAAATCATCAATTTCTACAGCCGTTTCAGCACCTAAAGAGCTTATGGCGTAGATACTATCACCATTGCTAAGATACGCCGTCTCAACCGTTCTAAAAGGATGCGTTCCAGCAGGAATAATGTGAATTCCCATTCGTTTATTTTTAAAGTCCATTTCGTCTAATGATGTTACAGCGATTACAGAAAAAGCCGCTTCATTAGGATCATTAGCAAAATCAGCAAATGCAGACGCCCCAACAGCTCCTGCGTCGCCTTGGATTCCCATAGCTTTCATCAAACGAGGTGTTACCGTATGAAAACCTAAACGGTCAAACAATGGTACAATTTCACTTTCATGGGCCTTAGTTACAAAGTCTTCTAAGCCATAAGGCAATTCCATGTCAGTTTTAATAGTAGCCAAGGTTCTAGATAAATAGGCTAGTTCCTTATTATCCACTAATTTTTCTTTTAATTTACCTTTAATCTCTTCAATATGTTCGTACACACCTTCTAAGGTTTCATATTGACCTAAAAGCTTAAGTGCCGTCTTTTCACCGACGCCAGGAACCCCTGGAATATTATCAGAACTATCGCCCATAAGAGCCTTCATATCAATCACTTTGTCTGGCCCATAGCCGTATTCCTGTGCCATATTAGAAGGAGTCACTTCAAGCATATCAGAAATGCCCTTCTTAGTAATATACACCGTACTATACTCATCCACGAGCTGTAGACTATCGCGATCACCAGTAATAATATAAACAGCTGTTTCTTTATTGCCTAATGACTTACTTAAAGAGCCAATAATATCATCGCCTTCAAAGCCTTCTTCTTCAATTACAGAAATGCCTAATGCTTCTAAGACTTCACGAATGAGGCCAAACTGTGGACGTAAATCATCCGGTGCATTCGGGCGATTCCCTTTATAGTCGGAGTACAGTTCAGTACGGAAGGTCTCTTTCCCTTTGTCAAAAGCCACCGCTACATAGTCTGGGTGTAATTGGTCATATAACTTTACAAGCATAGTTAAAAAGCCATAGACTGCATTAGTTGGTACCCCTAAGGCATTACTTAGTGGAGGCAACGCAAAAAAAGCTCGGTATAACAAGCTACTACCATCTATAATCATTAATTTTTTCATATTACACCTCATCATCATAAATTTGTAGCACAAATTTTAGAATTATTCTTAACTTCTTTATTATAACATAAAAAGTATTGTAGTAAGGTATTGCACAACAATACGCTCTATGCTATAATTATTCAGGTATATTATTGTAATCATAAGGAGGTGACTCAATTGCCAAATATTAAATCCAGTATTAGAAGCGTGAAAACAGACGCTGAACGTCGTGCGAAAAATTTTGCTGTGAAATCTCAGATTCGTACAGCTACCCGCAAAACGGTTGAAGCTGTTGAAGCAGGCGCAGTAGAAGATGCTAAACAAGCACTTGTTCAAGCTACTAGCGTAATTGATAAAGCGGCCTCCAAAGGCATTCTTCATAAAAACACAGCAGCTCGCAAAAAATCTAACTTGGCTGCTAAAGTTAATGCTTTATAATTTTATAGGCACCAAAAAGCGTTGTAACTCGGTTACGGCGCTTTTTTTATTTGCAAAATACAAAAAGCCATTCCTTCGCGGTGAGTTAGTAAGGGTAACAATGTATACCTCTACTAACTCACCCAAAGGGATGGCTTTTTACATTCTATTTTGAAAGCGCTCTGCCTTACGCTTTATCTTGTACTTTATCTTACATTTTATTCTTTACATTCTAATCCCTACTCTTTATCTTTTAAATCGCCATGCATTATGCAGCGAAATAGATACAAAGCAAGAGCTGTTGATTGTCCTTCTTCTAAGGCCGTTGTAGCTTGACCAATAGCACGACGGAATGTAGCATGTACTTCGTCATTGCCACTTTCGTTAATACCATTCATATCTAACGCCATAAGATGTTGAAATAAAGCTTTGGCTTCAGCTGTGGACATATCTTGATTTAAAGCCACTGTTACCTGTTTTTTTGCCCATTCATAACGAGCTGCGCCAGCTTCATGGAGAGGCTTTTCAAATTGTGTAAAGAAATGATTCATACTGTCTCCTTATTTTTGTTCAGTAAAATAGTCTAAAAAACTTGTACCATAGTCTCCCTTAAGGCCAAAATTATGAAGTATGGTCTGCCCTACATCAGCAAAAGACTTGCGGTCTCCTAGAGGAATTGCCTTAGCAAGGCCTTGCCAATAGCCTAATAAAGGAACTAATTCTCTCGTATGGTCTGTACCATTCCAAGTGGGATCATTGCCATGGTCTGCGGTGATGAGAAGTAAATCCTCAGGACCTAATAATTCTAAAAAACCACCTAGTTGATAGTCGAAGTCTTCTATAGCGCGCTTATAACCGAACACATTTCGTCTATGCCCATAAAGGCTATCAAATTCCACTAAATTAATCATCATAAGGCCTTCTCTAAAAGTCCCTCCAAGTAAGCGCGCTGCTTCATTCATACCATGAGAATTCGATTTAGTCGGATGTGATTCACTAATACCTACTTGAGCATAAATATCTCCGATTTTACCAACCCCAATAGTCTGAAGCCCTTTAGACTGCAATAACTCCGTGTATAAAGTCTTCTCTGGCATACGAGAGTAATCATGACGATTAGAAGTTCGTGTGAAATGACCCGGCTCACCTATAAAGGGACGCGCTATTATACGCCCCACATAATACTCACCAATACAAACTTTGTTCCGTGTTATTTCACATATACGATACAAATCCTTAAGAGGAATAATATCTTCATGAGCAGCAATTTGAAATACGGAATCCGCCGATGTGTACACAATGGGCTTACCTGTTTTCATATGATCTACGCCTAAACGTTCAATAATTTCTGTGCCTGATGCTACTTCATTACCTAAAAAACCAAAGCCCGTTTCACGCGTAAAAGCATCCATCAACTCTTTAGGGAACCCTTCGTAGAATGTAGGAAATGGTACATCCACAGGATGCCCCATGAGTTCCCAATGGCCACTCGTAGTATCCTTACCTTGGCTGATTTCATGTAAACGGCCATAAAGACCTGTAATGCCTTCTGCTTCATTACTCTCTATATGAGCAATTTTACCGAGTCCCAACCGTTTTAAATTAGGACAATGAATTGAGCCCCCTTGCGCTTCTATATGACCGATTGTATCGGCACCATCATCGCCAAATCGTGAAGCATCCGGTGCTGATCCTATGCCTACACTATCCATGACTAATAATATAATCCGTTTAAACATATGATGCACCATCCT
>NZ_CALJON010000023.1 GCF_937981445.1 uncultured Veillonella sp.
AAACAGTTGGATCAGCTTCGCCCGAATAAAAATGATTTGAATGATGCTAAAAACAATAGAGTGGGGAGTGTGCCATTTTTCATATTAAATAACAAGTATGCCTTTTCTGGAGCTCAATCATATGAACAAATGGTTGATATGTTGAAAGTTGTTATGGAAGAAGCTGCCAAAGAAACGGGGAACGAAACCGCGGAATAAGAAAACTTTATAGTATGTTTTTTAGAAATCTCTTCCAAATAGTGGAGAAAAATTTGCGAAAGCGTTATAATTGAACAATGAGTTTAAATCCACGCGATTCGTTAAATTTGTAATTATTGTGAGGAGATGGGTTATTGTATGGAATTTTTAGAGTTAGCTACGTGGATAGCCATTGGTAAAATTATCGTTGTAGATATTCTACTAGCTGGTGACAATGCAGTTGTTATTGGTATGGCTGTTAGTAAATTAAAGCCGGAGCTACAAAAGAGGGCCATTTTATGGGGCACATTTGGGGCTATTGCATTGCGGTTTTTATTTGCTACTATTTTAATGGAAGCTTTATCTTTGATTCCAGCCTTACACTTGATTGGTGGGCTCGTGCTACTTTGGATCTCTATCCATCTGTTAAAAGGTGGTGACGAAGAAGCTGACATTGAAAGTAAGGATTCTCTTCGAGGTGCGATTATTACAATTATTATGGCTGATGCTATGATGAGTATTGATAATGTGCTTGGTGTAGTAGCGGCTGCTGGTGGCCACTTAGAATTTGTCATTGTAGGCATGCTCATTACAGTGCCACTTCTTATTTTTGGATCCGCTATTTTTGCCAAGGTTATTGAACGATTCCCTATTATTTTGTGGGCTGGTGGCTCCTTGCTCGGCTGGGTATCCGGAGAGATGATTGTAGAGGATCCATTACTTATCCCTTATATTGATGGGTATCAATTGGCTATTAAAATAGGTGCTGTTGTATTTGTAGTAGTGGTTGCCTTACTTATTAAACAAAGTCGTAAAAAATCATAGTCATAAAAAGTATATGCACTTTTAGTGCATATACTTTTTTGTTTTTGTCCGATTGGAGGGAAATATAGTACGACTTCGTTTTTCTGATTTCGTGTCTTAAGGTGCTATTTGCTTACTTTTCTTTCAGCATTATTAGGTTTATAATACTATTTTATAGTCAAAACCTTGTAATAATTGTCATTTCAACTTATAATAGAATAAAGAATTACTCTATAGGGCTACTCTATAGAACTACTGTATAAGATTCCCCTTATTTATTGCATAGGCAGTACCTGATAAGAGAAAGAAGGTATGAAGATGTCTCAAGAAAACGAAGTTTTACATGCTTTAACACATCGACGCAGTATTCGTAAGTATAAAAGTGATGCTGTACCTACGGAATTAATTGATGCTATTGTAGAGGCTGGTTTATATGCGCCATCAGGGATGGGGAAACAACCGGTTATCATTTTGGCGATTACTAATAAAGAAATTAGAGATAAGTTAGCTACCATTAATGCCCAAATCATGGGGATGGAAGGGGATCCTTTTTATGGAGCTCCTGTTGTGCTCGTAGTATTGGCTAATACAGAGCGTCCTACTTATGTATATGATGGGACACTAGTGATGGAAAACTTGATGCTAGCTGCTCATTCTGTAGGTTTAGGAAGCTGTTGGATTCATCGTGCAAAAGAAACATTTGAACGTGATGAATGGAAACAATTTTTGAAAGACTTACATATTGATGGTGAGTATGAAGGGATTGGTAATTGCATCATAGGTTATGCTGATATGGAAGACCCGAAGGCAGTAAGGCGATTGTCAAATCGTGTTTACCATGTAGATTAGTATAGTATTTAAAGGCAATGGTAAAGACCGGGGATGTTGTTTTAGTACAGGTGTATTATACATATATACTCTAAGGAGGTTTTTTGTTTGCAAATTTCAAGTCGTTTTACTATCGCCGTACATATTTTTACTTGTATAGCTATTGCAGAAAAGAAGTTTAAAGTAACGAGTAAGTTTTTAGCTGGTAGTATTAATGTGAATCCTGTTATCATTCGCAATATTGTACTCATGCTTAAAGCCAAAGGGCTCATTAATTCAAGGCAGGGAAGCTCAGGGATTTCCATTGCTAAGTGTCCAACTGAGATTACTTTATTAGATATTTTTAATGCTGTAGAATCGCTAGATAATGGACAATTATTTAGCTTTCATGAAAATCCCGCTAAGGATTGTCCTGTGGGGCGTAATATTCACGTAGCGCTGGACCATCATTTAGTAGCGATTCAAAAAGCTATGGAAGACAAATTAGCAAGCATTACAATTGACTCTATTATTAAAGAGGCAGAAGCTGCCATTAGTAAAGAAACAGATGCTGACATTAACAATGAGTTAGATACTGACATTAACAATGAGTCGGATGCTGGAACAAATAAAGACAGAGAAGCGTAATGTATATAGCTGCTTCTTTTATCTATGTTACATAGGTAAAGGAAGCAGTTTTTTCTATGTTGAAATACGGCCTAGTTGATAGTTATTTTCTTAAATTCGTGTTAAAATATATAAGAAACCCTTTTTTAGCAAAAAGGGCTAAGATGTATGAGTAGTAAATGCAGTAAAAAGTAGTAAGGAGTTTTCGGTTTATGTTTTCTTATGGGAAAAAACAATGGGGCTTAGGTAAAGAAATATATGGGAATAATAATTGGCGACAAAAGCGTCGTATTACATTGTTCCTGGGTCGATCCTATAAGAACCGTAAGCAAGTCATTGGGTTAAAGACATTTTTTGATCAATACGAGATTTTACCTAATTTATTAAAACGTCATGAAGGAATTCATGAAGTAATTAATCGTGTTTTTCTATATAAAAATTCAACCGCTGCAGAACGCTTGCAAGCCTTAAAAGATCATTTTAATTTATTGCCTAAGTATTTTAAAACTGAAGCGATTCAACAAATGTATGATAGAAATCCTGAAAAGGCGATTACAATTTTAGCTGATGAAGAACTGGATCTACGTGGAGAGCTTTGGTTTGATACGGGGCAACGAAAAGAAGGCTTTTTGAGCTTGTTTTTCAAAATTAATAATAAAGGCTTATATCATATTAATTTTCGTTTAGGTTATGGTTTTGATGGTGCACCCTGTATTTGGATTGGCACGATTCAAGGTTATAAAGATGGCTTAGAAGCAGCTAAGAAAATTACGAAAAAGATGCATGGGTATCGACCAAAGAATTTTACTTTCTTTTTAATGCGACAATTAGCTGAGCAAATGGGGATTCACACTTTATACGCAGTATCAGATGAAGGTTTTTATACTAATAGTCATTTGATTCGTTTTAATCGTTCTAAAAAAGTTAAATTTGATCCCTTTTGGCAGGAACTTGGCGGCGTTGAATGTAGTGAAGACAAACGCTTCTTCCGCATTCCTTTAGAGGAAGAGCGAAAAACGTATGAGGAAATGAAAACTCATAAAAGAAATATGTATCGCAAGCGTTATGAAATGCTTGATGCTTATATAGAGGCCATTAAAGAATTAGGCCCTACGTATTTAGTGTAATTTAGATTTTACGTATTTAGTGTAATTTAGATTTTACGTATTAAGTGTAATTATAGAAATAGTTGTATAGAATTAACTATTATGAATTGAGGTGTACTTATGAGATGTCCGTACTGTAAGCATACAGAAAATAAAGTTACAGACTCCCGTGCCACTGATGATGGGAACAGTATCCGTCGTCGCCGCGAGTGTTTGTCCTGTGGCCGTCGTTTTACTACCTATGAAGTCATTGAAGATGTGCCTATTATGGTTATAAAATCTGGTGGCAATTATGAAATGTTTGATCGCAGTAAACTTCTCAATGGTTTATTACGGTCCTGCAATAAACGCAATATACCTCGTGAAACTCTTGAGAATGTAGTAAAAAATGTAGAAGATGCCATTCGCAATCGAGCGAAACAAGAGATTAAATCTTCTGAAATTGGTGATTTAGTATTATCCGAATTGAAGGATATTGACGAAGTCGCTTATGTACGCTTTGCCTCTGTATATCGTAACTTTGACGATGTACAGGCTTTTGTAGCAGTTCTTGAAGACTTAAGAAAGCATGAGGCTGAAAAATGATAGATCTTCATTGTGATACAATCATGCAACTTATAGATCATCCTGAAAGTGGTGATTTATGGGAAAATCCTTGGAAAATTGACATTCAAAAATTAAAAAAAGGCGGCTATGAATTACAGGACTTTGCCTTATTTGTTGAATTAGATCAAGAAGAAGATCCCTATGCTCGGTATGAAGCTATGCGCGCCCTCTTTATGGAGCAAATGGAGCGTTATAGTGATCATATTGAATTAGTTCGTTCCTATGATGAATTTTTAACTGTGAAGCGTAAGGGAAAGTTGAGTGCCTTGCTTTCTGTAGAAGAGGGCGGTGTCTTCGGTGGCGATTTAGGAAAACTAAAAAAAGCCTATGATGATGGTGTACGCCTTATTACTATTAGCTGGAATTTTCCTAATGGCTTATCCTATCCCCAAGGGGAGGCGCATGAGGGTAAAGGGCTTACGCCAAAGGGCATTGAATTTGTAGAATATATGGAAGAATTAGGCATGATAGTGGATTGTTCACATCTTAATGATACGGGCACTTTCCAACTAGGTGATATTTTGAAGAAACCTTTTATTGCCTCTCATTCAAATGCGCGAGCATTGCGTAATCATCGCCGTAATTTAACTGATGAAGAGATTCGTTTAATCGCCAATAAAGGCGGGATAATTGGCCTGAATTTTGCACAAGGTTTTTTAGGCGATTCCAAGATTAGCCTCATAGAAGACATTGTTCGGCATGGCCTCTATTTGTACGAAAAAGGCGGCGCTGATGTAGTAGCCTTAGGTACTGATTTTGATGGGATTAATCCAGCTACGGAAATAGCCGATGCTAGCGAAATGCCAAGGCTCTATGAAGCATTTAAAGCTGCGGGATTAAATGACACTGATTTAGATAAACTATTTAGAAAAAATGCGGAACGTGTATTTCAAGAGATACTAATTTAAGAGACATAGTTTTGTCTTAGGAGAATACAGAGCCTAAGACTTTAACGCATATACAAAACCTTTGACGTATAAATCAAAGAGGAATGATGAGGAGACTTATGACAACAGAAAAGAATGTGAATCCACTTATTGCACAGCGATTTCAAGATCATTTAGAAGTCTTTGGACGCACTATGGAGCAATTAGAGTGTATTGAAGAAATAGCTGAACGCTGCAAGATGGCCTTATCAAATGGTAATAAGATTTTATTTTGTGGTAATGGTGGTTCTGCAGCAGACTCGCAACATTTAGCGGCTGAATTAGTGGGGCGTTTTCAAAAAGAACGTCTCTCATTGCCAGCTATAGCATTGACTACTGACACGTCTATTTTAACGGCTGTGGGCAATGACTATGGATATGATGAGATTTTTAAACGTCAAGTGGCGGGCCTTGGTCGCACGGGCGATGTGTTAATTGGTATTTCCACGTCTGGTAATAGTGGTAATGTAGTTAAGGCTGTCGAATTGGCGCGCACTATGGGACTTCATACGGTTGCATTTACCGGTGAAGGTGGCGGTAAATTACGAGAATTATGTGATATTACTATGGCAGTTCCATCTACTGTAACTGCTCGCATTCAAGAAATGCACATTATGATTGGCCATATTATTTGTGAGCTTATAGAAGAAGGGTATTGATTTTATACTATGATTAGTAAAACAATAAATGACTTTTTAATTCATAAACTGCCAGAAATGCGACTTGCTGTTATTGGCGATATTATGGTAGATCGCTATGTATTTGGCGAAGTAGGTCGTATTTCCCCTGAAGCACCGGTGCCGGTGAACCGTGTTGAAGAAGTTCGCGAAGTTCTTGGTGGCGCCGCTAATGTGGCAGCGAATTTAGCTGGTCTTGATTGCAAAGTGTATTTGGGTGGCATAGCTGGTGCTGATGCACATGGGGCTATTTTAGGCCAAATGTTAGCGGATAAAAAGATTGACCAGACCGGTATTCTACATAGCGAAACACGTCAAACAACTACTAAGATGCGTATTATCGGTGGCCGTCAACAGATGCTACGACTTGATTTTGAAGCGCCTAAAGCTATTGATGAAACAGAGTGTAAGTTCTTTTTATCTTGGCTTGAGTCGATTAGTGCTGATGGCCTTGATGGGATTGTTATTTCTGATTATGGTAAGGGTGTATGCACGCCTGCTTTAATACAAGAAGTTATTGCGTTTGCTAATAAAAAAGGTATTAAAACGATTGTAGACCCTAAAGGCTCTGATTGGAGTAAGTATACAGGGGCTACTTTTATTACGCCTAATGTAAAAGAACTAGGTGAATGTGTAGGACGTGAAGTATCTAATACAGATACAGCTATTGTTGAAGCAGCTCGTGAAGTATTAGGGGCTATTCATTTTGATTATGTAGTGGCAACTCGCTCCGCTAAGGGGATTACAGTAGTAAGTAAAAGTGGACAGGTGTGGCATAATCCAGCTACGCAACAAGAAGTATTTGATGTGAGTGGTGCTGGTGACACTGTAGTGGCTATGATTTTAACAACTATGGCAGCGGGGCTTACGGTGCGTGCTGCTCTTCATGTGGCTAATGCAGCTGCTGGGGTTGTAGTAGCAAAAATTGGCACATATCCGATTCATCGTCAAGAATTATTGACCCTATGGGAATCGATTCGAGAGCGTCAATCTGAAACTATGGCTACTTGTTCAGCCAGTGATATGGCACAGAAAATTAGACAATGGCAAAATGAAGGGGCTACTGTTGTTTTTACTAATGGTTGCTTTGATATTTTGCATAGTGGCCATGTGTCATATTTACGAGATGCGGCGAAATTAGGCGACCATCTCATTGTAGGTTTAAATTCAGATGCTTCAGTGAAGCGCCTAAAAGGGCAGGCAAGACCTATTAATAATGAAGAATCGCGAGCTGATTTAATGCGCGCTTTGGGCTTTGTTGATGGCGTTGTCATTTTTGATGAAGATACGCCAAGTGAATTGCTTAGCCAATTACGGCCTAATATTTTAGTAAAGGGTGGCGATTATAAAGCCGACGAAGTGATTGGCCGTGAATTTGTAGATAAAGTGGTGATTTTACCATTTAAAGAAGGATACTCTACAACAGGTATTATAGAGAAGATTAAATCCTTAGTTCAGGAGGGCTTATTATGATTATTGTAACTGGTGGTGCCGGTTTTATAGGAAGTAATATTGTAAAACAATTAAATAATCGAGGTCGCAATGATATTTTGATTGTGGATGACTTAACTGATGGCAGTAAAATTAAAAATTTACAGATGCTAGATTTTTATGACTATGTCGATTGTGAAGATTTTGATGCTGCTGTAGCTGATAATTGCTTTGATGTAGGACCTATTGAAGTCATTTTCCACGAAGGGGCTTGTGCGGATACCATGAATTATGATGGCCGCTATATGATGAAAAATAACTTTGAAGGCACTAAGAATTTATTCCATTATTGTCAAGAACGTCGCGTACCATTTATTTATGCGTCTTCGGCTTCCACATATGGTCATGGCACACAGGGCTTTAAGGAAGATCCTGCTTGTGAAGAAGCATTGAATCCTTATGCGTATTCCAAGTTATTTTTTGATCGTTACTTACGCAGATTTGAAAAGCATTTACAATCACAAGTCGTAGGCTTACGTTATTTCAATGTATTTGGTCCTAATGAAAACCACAAGGGCAACATGGCCTCTTTAGTGCGTCAAATGTTCTATAAATTGCGTGAAACAGGTGAAATTACCTTATTTGAAGGTACTGATGGATATGGCAATGGGGAACAAGTACGCGATTTCATTTATGTAAATGATGTAGTCAATGTTAATTTCTTCTTCTGGGAACATCCTGAAATCAGTGGTATTTTTAACTGTGGCACAGGGGAAGCGAAGAGCTTTAATCGATTCATGAATGCAGTGATTAAATATAATGGCTCTGGTTCTTTACGCTATATTCCATTCCCTGAAGTATTAAAAGGTAAATATCAGAGTTTTACTGAGGCTGACACAACTAAGTTAATGAGTGTAGGCTACGACAAAGGTTTCACTAATTTAGAAGATGCTGTAGCTGAATATTGTGAATTATTAGACCATAATGAAGGATATGTTCGTTAAGGTAATACATACCTAATAGTGGAGGTGGCTAAGTGAGAAAGGTTATATTTTTAGATCGTGATGGCGTAATTAATGTGGATGTAAATTATTTATATCGCATTGAAGATTTATCTTTTATGCCTGGCGCTAAAGAGGCCTTAGCCTTAGCTGTAAAAGCAGGATATGATTTGATTGTTGTTACCAATCAAAGTGGGGTAGCTCGTGGGTATTATACAGAAGCCGATGTGCGGACCTTGCACCAGCATATGGGAAAGGAATTGGCTGCGGTAGGCGCCCCCATATTGAAATTTTATTATTGCCCTCATCATAAAGACGGTGTCATTTCTGAATATACGAAGACTTGTACTTGTAGGAAACCAAAGCCCGGTATGATATTAGATGCTTGCAACGAGTATGATATTGATTTAAAATCGAGTTTTTTAATTGGTGATAAGCCTTCTGATATAGAGGCTGCCGAGGCGGCTGGCATAAAGGGGTATTTATTTAATGAATCGAATTTACTCCCTTTTATGCAAGACGTATTAAATAAAGAAACAAATAAGCAATGAGGAGGTAGCTGTGAAAGACTATAAAAATATTTTAATTATTAAAATGAGCTCTTTAGGCGATGTCATTCACGCATTACCTACTTTATATGCGATTCGCAAAAATTGGCCCCAAGCTAAGATTACTTGGGCTGTGCATGAGCAGTTTAGCGCTGTTCTACCTGGCATGCCTTGGATTGATGAAGTTATATATATTGACAAGAAAAAATTAAAATCCTTCTCCTATTTAAGAACATTGCGCCGCCAACTACATGACCATCAATTTGATATGTGTTTGGACTTACAATGCCTGGCTAAAAGTGCCATTGTTGCATTTTTGAGTGGTGCCAAAGAGAAATATGGGTATTGGGAGCTTCGGGAAGGCAGTAAATTAGTCAATAAAGCCTTGGTCGGTCCCAATCAGTATGGCCATGTAATTGAGCGCTATTTAGATACTGTGCGCGTCTTAGGTGGGACAGTAGATAGCATTGAATTTCCTATGCGTCGCTCTTCTGAGGCGGCGGCAACAGTAGGTAATAAATTAAAAGAGTATAGTATAGATTTAAAGGCTCCTTATATTGTCATGGCCCCTGGAGCACGCTGGGCAGTGAAGGAGTGGCCTGTAGAGCAGTTTGCAGCTCTTGTAGATGCTTTAACACCTATGGATTTGCCCATTGTTTTAGTGGGTGCAGCGAGTGATGAAAGTAAGGGTAAGGCTATTAAAGAATTAGCAACAAATCCTAAGTTAGTTGATTTTATTGGCCATACATCATTACTTGAGCTAATTGAGCTCATAGGCCATAGTGCTTTATATATTAGCGCTGATACGGGACCTTTACATATGGCCAATGCATTAAAAGTGCCTTTGATTGCCTTATTTGGGCCTACTGCGCCAGATCGAACGGGCCCTTATGGTGGTGACTATGTTCATATTATTAAATCGCCTACGTCTAGAGCTACCGTGGAAGAGCCATTAATTGATGACCCTCAATGTATGGCGCAAATACCTGTGCAGCAGGTGGCAGATGAAGCGCGTCTTATATTGAACAAAATAAAGAATTGAGGAGTATAATCTCATGGATTTTGATCATAAACATATTGTAGTTACCTTTTTAATGCATTTAGGTGATGTTATTTTAACAACACCTTTTTTGCATGTATTGCGTAAGGCGGCACCACACAGCCATATTACGTATGTAATGGATGAAAAATTAAAAGATGTAATGCAATATAATCCTAATATAGATACGATTATTACAGTTGATAAAAAAGGACGCCACAATAGTGTGGGTGCTTTGCGACGCATTGGTAAATCGATTAAAGATGTAGTAGGACGACCTGTCGATGTAGTAATTAATTTGCATCCTAATGAACGGACTAGCTTTTTAGCTTTTGAAATTGGGGCTACCTATACTACGGGTATGAGCCACTTCTTATTTCGCCCCTTCATGTCTAAATACACGCGACTTGATAGGAAGACGCGTCATGCTGCAGATATGTACATCAATGTACTAGAACAATTAGGCGTAACCGATATTGCTAATAAAGGATTAGAAATTTATACATCACCACAATGGGATGAAACAGTTAGACAATTTTATGAAAGTCATGGTGTCACTGATGTAGATACTTTAATTGGCTTTAATGTGGGCAGCGCTGTACCAGAAAAACGTTGGCCTAAGGAACGATTTGCAGAAGTAGCCGATTTTTTCTGTAACAAAGGATATAAAGTAGTATTTTTTGGCGGTCCTATGGACGTGGATATGGTACATGATGTAGTAGGGCATATGGAACATACGCCGATTATAGCAACAGGTGCCTTTGGCTTAGGTGAATTGGCTGCGGCTATTCGTCATTGTAGTTTATTTATAACCAATGATTCAGGCCCTATGCATGTAGCCGTAAGCCAGCATGTGCCTTTAGTTGCTTTATATGGACCTTCTAATCCTAAATTTTATGGACCGTACACAAAGAACTGCATTGTTCTAGAGTCTATGGATACGTATGAAATTGGCAAGAGTATGAAGAAAATTATTAAAGAAGGCAATTATAAAGGTCTCAGTGTCATAAGCAAGGACGCTGTTATTGAAGCGGCACAAACACTTTTACAAGAAACCTGCAACGAGGATGTATGATGGAGTATATTATTTTTGATTTAGAATGGAACCAACCATTTGCCAATGATATTGGCTTTATGAAGCGCACGGGCCTACCGGTGTCGGGTGAAATTATTCAAATTGGTGCCATAAAATTAAATGAGCAGATGGAACATGTAGATAGTTTGAACTTGTTGGTTAAACCTCAGTTTTTAACTAAAATGCATAAGCATGTGCAGGAGCTCACACACATTACGTCTCAGGACTTGTCCATGGGCTTAAATTTTCCTAAAGCCTATGAACAGTTTGAGCGCTGGTGTGGTGAAGAATCTATTTTGTTAACCTGGGGTTCTGATGATATCGTGATGTTACGAGAAAATTTAAAACTTCATGGTTTGTCAACAAAGAAAATTAGGCCCTGGTATGATGCACAGCTCTTATTTGCCCATTTAGTTCATGGCAATGCTAAGCAAGTGGCATTAGTGAAGGCTATGGAAGAATTAGGCCTATCACGAGATGAGCTAACAGCTCATAATGCCCTACATGACTCAATTTTTACAGGTCGTATTTGTAAAGCCATTCCCTTAAAACAGGGCATAGAGCAATATGACCAAATTGTAAGTAAAGTGTATGCACCGGCATACTTTCCTGATGAATTGAGTTTTTTTATTTATGAAAATTTTAATGACAAACGGCAAGTCTTTCATGATCGCCGTATCAATAAGGCACATTGTCCTCATTGTCAGAATCTCATGAGTTTGAAAAAGATACAGCGTTTGTCAGGGGATAAATTTATATCTCTAGGGCGTTGTGCTTATCATGGTCAATTTGCTATTCATTGGCGTATTGGCAAACAAATGAAAAAGGGCGGTATTTTACGCTATTATGTAACTAAGATGATTACGGAAGCACCTGCTAAGTTGCTTACCTTATATAAAGAGCGAACCGAATTAAATAGGCGCAAAGAAGAGGCGTATTTAAAACGCTTGGCTCAAAAACAAAAAGAAAAGGCACAAAGTGCCAATGAGTAAAGGATGGTGTTATTATGGAACGCAAATATGCGTGGCATGAGTATAGTGAAGCTGATTTAAAAGCAGTGGAACAATTGAGTAAAGACTATATGAATTTCTTAGATATTGGTAAGACGGAGCGTGAATGTATTGATGAAACTATTCGTCAAGCTGAAGCTAAGGGATACAAGAATTTAAAAGATGTACTGGATCGTAAGGAACACATCAAACCGGGTGATAAAGTGTATGCAGTGCATATGAAAAAAATTATTGCCCTATTTAATATTGGCAAAGAAGACTTAGAAGCGGGTTTTAATATTCTAGGTGCTCATATTGATTCACCACGCCTTGATGTAAAGCAGAATCCTTTGTATGAAAAAGAAAATCTTGCCTTTTTAGACACTCATTATTATGGGGGCATAAAAAAATATCAATGGGTAGCTATGCCTTTAGCCTTACATGGTGTAGTAGTGAAAAAAGATGGCACAGTAATTCCTATTTCCATTGGTGAAAAAGATACCGATCCTGTATTCTGTGTTACTGATTTATTGCCTCATTTAGGGCAAGAACAAATGGAGAAAAAAGCGGCTAAAGTCATTGAAGGGGAAAATTTAGATCTTCTTATTGGCAGTCGTCCAGTTAAGGGTGAACTTAAAGATGGAGTTAGCCAATTTTTAAGTTCTATTTTTGAAAGAGAATATGATTTTAAAGAAGAAGACTTATTGTCTGCTGAACTTGAAATTGTCCCAGCTGGTAAAGCGAGAGAAATGGGGTTTGACCGCAGTATGATTATTGCATATGGTCAAGATGATCGCGTATGTGCCTATACTTCCTTAGCTGCCATGCTAGAAGTAGACAAGGTAGAACGGACTACTTGTACTTTATTAGTAGATAAAGAAGAAATTGGTTCCGTTGGTGCTACCGGTATGCAATCTCGCTGGTTTGAAAATGTGGTGGCCGAACTTCTTGAAGCAGCAGGCCATACGTCTCCTTTAGCAGTGCGTCGCACATTAGAACGCAGTCGCATGCTGTCTTCTGATGTGAGTGCTGGTTACGATCCATTATATGCATCTGCTTTTGAAACTAAGAACTCCGCGTTCCTTGGTAAAGGGGTTGTATTTAATAAATTCACTGGTGCTCGTGGTAAATCTGGTTCCAATGATGCCAATGCAGAATATATGGGCTTTATTCGTCGCGTTATGGATGATAATAAGGTATTTTTCCAAACTGCTGAATTAGGTCGTGTTGACCTCGGTGGGGGCGGTACCATTGCGTATATTATGGCTTTATACGGCATGAATGTAATAGACTGCGGTGTAGCTGTATTGAGCATGCATGCACCTTGGGAAGTGACTAGTAAGGCTGATATTTACGAAGCGAAGAAATGTTATGTAGCCTTCTTACAAACTACAGGTGAGGATTTAAAATAAAATGGTAAATGGTAAACATACTGTAAAGGTTGATATCTACGAAATAGAGGCGGACCAAGTTGAGCAGTATATAGCCCATCGCGAGCTTTGCGCGAAAGCCGCTATGGACCTAATTGAACCTTATTGTGATTTAGTAAAGCGAGAAACCTTTGATCCTAAAATGGGTGAAGGAATCGTTGGCTATATAGGTAAAGAACAAATTATGTCAGTGTTACTAGATCCTTTTGAAGTACCTGTTATGAAATTGGCTTTGGAGCGTGGCAATTTAGAAACCTATATACTGGCTGCTAATGGTTTAACCAAAGATATGGCAGTACAGTTAAAAACAAATAGCATAGCGGTAAAAGAGTAAATAGTATAGAAGTAAAAGAATAAATAGTATGGCAGTAAAAGAATAAATAGCATGGCAGTAAAAGAATAAATAGTACTGCAGCAAAAAATAGATTTGTAGATGGAAGAGGTGTAATGGTGTTATTTGTTGAATATCCTACATGTTCTACTTGTAAAAAGGCAAAATCCTATTTAGTATCACATGGTATTGATTTTGAAGCACGTAATATTAAAGAAGAAAATCCAACGGCAGAAGAATTAGGTGCTTGGGTACCCAAAAGCGGTAAGGAAATAAAAGCCTTCTTTAATACATCAGGGCAGGTATATCGGAGTGAAAATATTAAAGATAAATTACCGAATCTTAGCGAAGACGAGAAGTTAGCTTTGCTTGCCACTAATGGCATGTTGGTAAAACGTCCTATTTTAATTTTACCTGATACTGTATTGGTGGGCTTTAAGGAAGCCGAATGGGATGAGGCATTAAGGCGTAATGGCTTTTTAAAATAAGTAATTTTTTTCTATTGAAATGTAATCAGAAAAAAGATATAATGTGTATTAAAATATCCCCTGTAGATGGATAATTGTAGTATAGTAGAAGGGAGCTTTTTAATATGTGGAAAAAGCGTGTAGTCGCTGCATTGGCAGCAGTAATGGTAGTGGGCCTGGTGGCCGGTTGTGGTAGTGGTTCTAGTAGTAGCGGTGACAAGACCTATAAAGTAGGGATTGTACAGCTCGTAGAGCATCCTGCCTTGGACGCAGCTAATAAGGGCTTTGTAGACGGATTGGCATCTAAAGGTTTTAAAGATAATGTTAAAATCGACCAACAAAATGCACAAGGTGATCAATCTAATTTAAATAGTATTGCACAACGATTTGTGTCTGAACGTGAAGATTTAGTGCTCGCCATTGCAACACCAGCAGCACAATCTATGGCAAATGCAAGTCGTGATATTCCTATCTTAGGTACAGCTATTACTGATTATGTAACAGCTAAACTTGTACAAAGTAATGACAAACCAGGCGGGAATGTAAGTGGCACGACTGATATGAATCCAGTAGAAAAGCAATTAGATTTAATTGCTACTATATTGCCGAATGCTAAAAAAGTTGGTATTTTGTATAGTACTAATGAAATTAACTCCCAGCTTCAAGCAGAACGCATGAAAGCACATGCGAAAGAAAAGGGAATTGAAGTGGTAGAAGCCACAGTGTCTAATGTAAATGATGTGCAGCAAGCAGCTCAAAACCTAGTGTCTCAAGGGGTGGCTGCCATTTATGTGCCAACTGATAATATTGTAGCTTCCTCTATGCCAAATCTAGTAAAAATTACTGATGTGGCTAAAATTCCTGTATTCCCAGGGGAAGATAATTTAATTAAAGCAGGTGGTCTTGCTACTTATTCTGTAGATTACTACCAACTAGGATTCCAAGCTGGTGTGATGGGTGCTAAGATTTTATCTGGTGAAGCGAAAGTTGGCGATATGCCAATCGAAGCACAGACAGATTTTAAGCTTGTAGTGAATGAGGAACAAGCGAAAAAACTTGGCATTACAATTCCAGCCGATGTGATAAAAGAAGCAAATAAATAATAACAAAAAAGAAAAGGGCTTCGGTCCTTTTCTTTTTGTAGTATATTTTGTGCAACAAATATTGGGAGGATAGCATGGAGAATTTACTTATTTCCACCTTAGGACAGGGTCTTTTATGGTCCTTGTTAGCTATTGGTGTGTTTATTACATTCCGCGTTTTAGATATTGCAGATTTGACTGTAGAAGGTAGCTTTCCTTTGGGCGCGGCTATTTCAGTAACCCTCATCGTGAGTGGTGTAAATCCTATTTTATCTATTTTAGGAGCCGCTGTAGGAGGTATTATAGCGGGCATCGTGACGGGCTTGGTGCATACTAAACTAAAGATTCCTGCTTTATTGGCAGGTATCTTGACGATGATTGCTTTATACTCTATTAACTTACATGTTATGGGAAAAGCTAATGTATCACTGCTTCGGATGGATACGATTTACACTTATTTAGAACATATTCATATGCCAGCTACCTGGGCACTTACAGTGGTAGGTTTATTAGGCGCTTTATTGGCTGGACTATTCTTATTTTGGTTCTTTGGTACTGAAATTGGTGCCGCTATTCGTGCTACGGGGATTAATCCTCAAATGATTCGCGCTCAAGGTGTAAATACTGATACCATGATTTTGATAGGCCTTGCTTTGTCCAATGCTTTTGTAGCCGTAGCTGGTGCTTTCGTAGCACAAGGCAATGGCTATGCTGATGTAGGGATGGGTGTTGGGACCATCGTCATTGGTTTAGCTTCCGTAATTATTGGGGAAGTGCTTTTTGGAACACGTTCCTTCGTACAAAATCTTTTAGCTGTTGTATTAGGATCTGTGGTGTATCGTATAGTGATTGCCGTAGTACTTTACTTAGGTATGCCACCAAATGATTTAAAACTATTTACAGCCATTCTAGTAGCTATTGCCTTAGCCTTACCTACACTTAAAGCTAAATGGCAGAGTCGATAAGGAGGGGGAGCTATGTTAGAAGTAAAAGATTTAGTAAAAACTTTTTTTAAGGGCACTGTAAATGAAAAAACGGCCCTTCACGGTATCAATTTGCGCCTTGAATCTGGTGACTTTACTACTGTTATTGGTGGTAATGGGGCTGGTAAGAGTACTTTGTTAAACTCCATTGCAGGGGTGTTCCCTGTGGATTCCGGTAGCATTTCTATAAATGATACAGATATTACAAAAATGCCTGAGTATAAACGAGCAGCTTTTATTGGTCGCGTATTCCAAGATCCTATGTTGGGTACAGCAGGCAATATGCAAATTGAAGAAAATATGCTATTAGCGTTGCGCCGTGGTAAGAAGATGGGATTAAAATGGGCCTTTGTTCCTAAAGAACGAGAATTATTTAAAGAACGTCTATCCTTATTAGGTCTAGGGCTTGAAAATCGCTTGTCTGCACGTATGGGTTTACTCAGTGGAGGACAACGGCAGTCCATTACATTACTTATGGCTACGATGCTGCGTCCAGAGCTTTTGCTACTGGATGAACATACAGCTGCACTTGACCCTAAGACGGCGGAAAATGTTCTGAGTCTTACGGATAAATTAGTTAAGGAATACAATTTAACGACTCTCATGATTACCCACAATATGCGCGATGCGCTTCGCTTTGGTAATCGTTTGATTATGATGAATAATGGTCGCATCATTTTTGATGTGCGTGATGAAGAAAAAGCAAAACTTACTGTAGCTGATTTACTAGAGCGCTTTGAAGTGGCTGGCGAAACAGTGAGTGATCGCATGGCACTTGGTTAGAATTAAGTGCGCAGGCTTTTAACATTACCTGTGAAACTTTTAAATTATAAGTTAATCTTTTGGGCTTTAAAGTTTTACTTTTTATATGGTTTAGCCTTTACAAGGCTTTGTAAGTATAGTATACTTTTATAGGTGCTTATGGCACGGGACGCAAGCGAAGTATGCGAATCTCCAACGTTTACTTTGGCTTAGCGCGTATTTTATTTATTAGGAGGACATACACATGTTAACAACAGAAGCTAAATTAGCTATCATCAAAGAATTTGCTACTCATGAAGGTGACACTGGATCTCCAGAAGTTCAAATCGCAATTTTAACAAATCGCATTTCCTACTTAACAGAACATTTAAAAGAACATAAAAAGGATCATCATTCCCGTCGTGGTCTTTTAAAATTAGTAGGTCAACGTCGTAACATGCTTGACTACTTACGTCGTAAAGATATTGAACGTTACCGTGCAATTCTTGAAAAATTAAACTTACGTAAATAATTTAACACGTAAATTAAAAAGCGGCCTAGGCCGCTTTTTTCTTATAACTAGGAAAGAGCTTCCTTATAGGTGTGAAAGAGCATTCTTACATTCTTATATCTATAAAAGGGTATTCTTATAGTTAGGAAAGAGCGTTTTTATAAGAAGCAAGCGTGTTCTTATAATAAAGAGTGTTCCTATAAGAAAAATGCAAGTTGTTCTTATAAGAACAAATGCGTGTTTTTATACAAACAAATATGTATAGTTTTAAACTATACATTGTACATATAGTGTGAACTTTCTAATTAAATTCATGTAATTTAATAGAAAATACTTTTAATTTCTATGGGAATCTATTAAAATAAGAGAGATGTGAAAAAATTTAGATACCTATTGATTCAGAGGAGGAATCGGAATGGAACAATTCCAAATGGACCTAGCGGGTCGTACATTGACAATTGAAACCGGCGAGCTTGCGAAACAAGCTAGTGGCTCTGCCTTAGTTCGTTATGGTGATACAGTGGTGTTTGTAACCGCTACAGCATCTAAAGAAGCAAAGGATATTGACTTCTTCCCACTAACTGTAGACTACGAAGAAAAAATGTACTCCGTAGGCCGCATTCCTGGCGGATTTATTAAACGTGAAGCAAAGCCACCAGAATCTGCTATTCTTCACAGCCGTTTAATTGACCGCCCGATTCGTCCATTATTTGATAAAGGTTGCCGTAATGAAGTACATGTGGTAGCCACTGTATTATCTGTAGATCAAGATAATGCACCTGAAATTTGCGGCATGATTGGTGCTTCGGCAGCGCTTGCCTTGTCAGATATTCCTTGGGCTGGTCCTATTGCAGGGGTGCGCATTGGCCGTGTAAATGGTGAATTCGTAATTAACCCTACAGTAGCACAACTTGAAGAAACTGATCTTAATGTAGTTGTAGCAGGTACGAAAGATGCCATTTTAATGGTTGAAGGTGGCGCTCAAGAAGTTGCCGAAGACGTACTTTTAGAAGCTATTATGCGTGCTCATGAAGAAATCAAGACTATCGTAGCCTTCCAAGAAGATATGGTAGCTAAAGCAGGGAAGGAAAAACGTGAGTTCCCAGTTCATGAAATCGACCAAGAAGTGTCTGCTGCAGTACATGCCTATGCACATGATGCATTAGACAAAGCGGTTCGCGGTGCTGACAGACAATAACGCGATGCACAACAGCAAGAAGTATTTGAAGATGTGCTTGCTCATTTTGAAGATGTATATCCAGAAAATTTAGATGATGTAAAATTAACCTTAGAAAAAATGGTTAAAGAAATTGTACGTCATATGATTACAGTAGAAAAGATTCGTCCAGATGGTCGTCAATTAGATGAAGTGCGTCCTATTTCTGTACGCGTAGGCGTATTACCACGTACTCATGGTTCTGGTTTATTTACTCGTGGTCAAACTCAAGTATTAAATATTTGTACCCTTGCTCCATTATCTGAAAAACAAACTATTGATGGCATTGGTATTGAAACTGAAAAACGTTATATGCATCATTATAATTTCCCTTCCTACTCAGTAGGGGAAACTCGCTCTTCTCGTGGTCCTGGACGTCGTGAAATTGGTCATGGTGCATTAGCTGAACGTGCTTTATTAGCAGTGCTTCCAACCGAAGCTGAATTCCCTTATGCTATGCGCCTAGTATCTGAAGTATTAGAATCTAATGGTTCTAGCTCCATGGCCAGCGTGTGTGGTAGTACTTTATCCTTGATGGACGCTGGTGTACCTATTAAAGCACCAGTAGCAGGTATTGCTATGGGTCTAGTTACACAAGGAGACCATTATACAATCTTAACAGATATTCAAGGTATGGAAGATGCTCTTGGGGATATGGACTTCAAAGTCGCTGGTACAGCTAAAGGGGTAACAGCTATCCAGATGGATATTAAAATTTCCGGCTTATCTCGTGCTATTTTAGAAGAAGCTTTAGGACAAGCACACAAAGGCCGTATGCACATCATGGGTAAAATGCTTGAAGTAATCGATGCACCTCGTGGCAATATGTCTCCATGGGCACCACGCATTATTACCATGAAGATTGACCCTGATAAAATCCGTGATGTAATCGGTCAAGGTGGTAAAGTAATCCGCGGTATCATCGAAGAAACAGGTGCTAAAATTGATATTGAAGATGATGGCACAGTATCGATTGCTGCCGTAGAAGAAGCAGCAGCTAATCGCGCTATTGAAATTATTACTAATTTAACTAAAGAAGTAGAAGTAGGCGAAGTATACTTAGGTAAAGTAACACGCTTAATGAACTTTGGTGCCTTTGTTGAAGTATTACCTGGCAAAGAAGGTTTAGTTCATATTTCCAAGCTTGCTAAAGAACGTGTTGAAAATGTAGAAGACGTTGTAAATGTAGGCGACGAAATCATGGTTAAAGTTATTGAAATTGATAAACAAGGTCGTATTAATTTATCCCGTAAGGATTGCTTAAAATAACACTTACAGTGGATAATTACTTGGTGGCCTATATAGGTAGTTCACTGAGTAATCTGCTTTAAAAAGAGGAGTCGTTAGATGGATATTCGTGGATTTGAAGTTATATCTGCGTATGAAGATAAGGATATAGCCTTACCAAGAAGAAAAACAACTGAAAGTGCTGGTTATGATATTGAATGCGCTGAGTCTGTGGCGATTGCACCAGGTGAAATGAAGCTGGTTCCTACAGGGCTTAAATCATTCATGAATTATGATGAATACTTAGCCATTCATATTCGTTCTAGCATGGCTATTAAGCGTCATTTAATGTTATCTAACAGCACTGGTATCATTGATAGCGATTATTACAATAATGAAGAAAATGAAGGTCATATTTTAATTGCTTTATATAATTTTGGACAGGAAACTGTACAAATTGAAAAGGGCGAACGTGTGGCACAAGGTATTTTCTCTAAATATTTAATTGCCAATAATGATGATGCAACCGGAATCCGTGTAGGTGGCATTGGCAGTACTGGGAAATAAAAGAATCGCCCCTAGACTATTGTGCTAGGGGCGATTTTTCATACTAATAGGAGGAATTTATGAGTATACATGAAGAAATAACTAAATCATCAGAAATGAAGTTTGATGGTAAATTAATTAAAGTTACCTATGATACAGCCCTTGTTAATGGTAAAGAAGCGTGGCGTGAAGTCGTTCATCATCCTGGTGCCAGTGCCATTATTGTAATTGACAATGAAGGCCGTCTTGTTATGGAGCGTCAATACCGCTATGCTTTGAAGTCTGGTTTATTGGAAATTCCAGCAGGCAAATTAGATGCTGGAGAAGATCCTTTGACTTGTGCTAAACGCGAACTTGAAGAAGAAACAGGCTACAAGGCAAAGGAATGGACATCTTTAGGGGCAGTAGCAACTAGTCCAGGATTTTGTAATGAAATCATCCATATTTTTCTAGCCCGTGATTTAGAGCAAGGGGAAACCCATTGGGATGCTGATGAATATGTAGAGTTGGAATATTTTACCTTAGATGAATTGCTTCTTGCTATAAAAAATGAAAAGATTAAAGATAGCAAAACCTTAGCGGCCATTACTTTGGCGTTACCATATTTGAAGTAATTAGTTTGTAGAAAATTAAATCCCATATTTTACAGCCAACATATTATGACGAAAGCATGCTATTATATGTCAAAAAGGTAGT
>NZ_CALJON010000024.1 GCF_937981445.1 uncultured Veillonella sp.
TATCCTCCCAGGGCACCTGGTAAGCAGGGTTCATGTTTTAAAGGAGCAAGGCGACACATAAAACATAGAACATCGCTTAGTTCGGGGCGTTAAGCAGTGAGCATAATTTAAAGGAGCATAAGCGACGCATAAATTAGAGCGAATCGCTTAGTTCGAGGCGTAAGACTTTGCGCAGCAAAGTCCACAGCCTTCGAACGGAAGTATTTATAAAAGTAAAGGCGAGCGTTAGAAAAAGTCCTCAGCCTTCGAACGGAAGTATTTATAAAGGGAAGGACGAACGTTAGAAAAAGTCCACAGCCTTCGAACGGAAGTATTTATAAAGGTAAAGGCGAACGTTAGATGAAGTCCATAGTATCTGAACGGACGTATTTATAAAGTGGAAATATAGTACAAGAAGAAAATTATGTAGAAGCTATACAGGAAATTTATCTCAAAAAACTTCAAACTAAAAGGCATGTACTTTTGTCACTATGTATAAGATATTTTTTGATTTTAATAAGTATCATTTCTAATGAAAAATATAGATAGGCTATTAAAAATCGTAATATTTCAAGTTTTTCAAATAGTAGTAGTCATTTTTAATGATAGTACCTTTTTTCAAATACGTCTCATTTTATAAATAAAACTGATGAATAAAATAATAGTCAATATTTTTAATTATACAAAATTATTTCTTACTAAATTTTAATATAATAAATATTGACATCTATAAACTAAATTAATATAATATGAAAGACATGTGATTATTAAGCGTTAATAAGGGCGTTTATTGATAAAGTCCTTATTATTTTGGTCTAGCAATTACATGACTGTTGTATTGTGGAGTATTTATTTTGATAGTAAGGAAGGGCTGTCTGAGAATGTTGAAACAAAACAAATTGAAACAATTAATTGCATTATCTTTATTAGGTGGTGCCATTTTTTACCAAGTGCAGGCCATGCAGCAACTGTAAATCAAGGCACTAGTAACACCGTGATTCCTACTGATGAGCATGCCATTTTCGTTGGTAGTTATAATACTATGACAAAGACAAAACCTGAAGCTGCTTCAAACAATATTGCTATAGGTGAGTATAACTCCATAGCTGAAGGCAATTTTGTTCAAACAATTGGGAATAATAATAAAATTATTGATGATCCAAATCTTAAAGGAACTAATGGATACATTGTAACTATGGGGAGTCAAAATGGATACTCCTTTGGTAAAAATAAACGAAAAGTATCCGGTAAATACCTAAATCTTATTGGTTTTGGTAATTCTGCTGTTGGCAATCAAGTAAATGTTATTGGCTACAATAATGGCTTTACTTTTGAAGGTCGAGAAACACGAGAAGTTACTGGAGATGATTTAAATATTATTGGTAATCAAAATTCTATCAAAGCCAATAATACCTCTATTTTAGGTAATAATGTTGTAGCCACTCAAAGCAATAGTGTTATCTTAGGTGATAAATCTACAGACCGTGCAGCTACAAGTGTTGCTGAGGCTAATATAAATGGAATTAGATATGGTGAGTTTAAAGGTGTTGGTAGTGCAGAAAAAGGCGTTGTTAGTGTAGGGTCTGAGAATAATGAACGTCAAATCATCAATGTAGCATCTGGTGAAATTTCTGAAAAATCTACAGATGCTATCAATGGTAGTCAGTTGTATGCAACTAACCAAGTGCTTGGCAATGTAGCTCATTCAGTTGCTACAATATTAGGTACAAAGGTTGGTGAAGATGGTACTATTGTAAATAACAATATTGGTGGCACTGGTGCATCTAATATTAATGATGCAATTAAAGCCGTTAATGATGGAAATCAAGGAAATTCTCAGGCAATAGATCAACTTCGCGAAGATACTCAAAAAGACATTAAAGCTAATACCGATTTAATTAATAAGAATGCTGATGCTATTGCTGATAATAAAGCAGCTATTGAAACTAATGCTGCTAATATTGCAGATAATCGCAACAGCATTGCTTCATTACAACAACAAACTAATTCTTTAGATAATCGCATGAATAAAGTTGGTGCTGGTGCAGCCGCATTAGCAGCGCTTCATCCATTGGATTTCAATGCTGATGACAAATGGAATTTTGCAGTAGGTTATGGTAACTATAAAGATGCTAATGCTATGGCAGTAGGTGCTTTCTACCGTCCTAATGAAGATACTATGCTTTCCGTAGCAGGCTCTATGGGCAATGGCGAAAATATGGTTAATGCAGGCTTAAGCTTTAAAGTAGGTCAAAGCAATGGCGTGACTAATTCAAAAGTGGCCTTGGCTAAAGATGTGGAAGAATTAAAACGCATTGTTAAAGCACAAAGTGCTGAGATTGCTCAATTACGTCAAGGTCAAGCTGCTGGTGTAGCTGGTGCACAAGTTAATGGGGCAGCTAAGAACTTCAATGACTTACCAAAAGACCACTGGGCTTATGGATATGTTAAATCATTAGCTGACCAAGGCTTACTTCAAGGCTATCCAGATGGTGAGTTTAAAGGTGATCGTCAATTAACTCGTTATGAATTTGCAGCAGTAGTATATCGTGCCCTACAAAATGGTGCAGCTATTGATACAAATATGGCTCGTGCTATTGATGAATTCAATCCTGAAATTACTCGTCTTGAGAATCTTGACCACAGCCGTGTAGATCGTGTAGCTGGTGAAGATAATGATCGTCATAAAATTGAACGTTTACGTGCCAACAATAAAGACGACAAAGAAGCCGGCATTTATAGAGATATATATGGTGCTAAAATTCAAAAATAAGTAATCAAACTATATACAAAATAATATGTACAGAACAAAACATATTTAATACGAGATGATATAAAGTGTAGATTTTATATCATACGAAGAACCTAATAAAAAGACATGTCATACTAATTAGTCTTCTAAGAATTATAATAGAATCTTAGAATTACATTGATTAGATGACATGTCTTTTTTTATAAGTTAATTAAAATCCCAATTCTTCATTGATGATAATAACTTCCATACTATCCATATTTCTCATTTTCTTATAGTAAATAGTCAATGCATTACATATGCGATCTTTAGAGTAACAATCATAACATCGGTCTTGATTTACCACGCAAGGTGTACGCCCATTTTTCTTATTTTTTAAAGCATTTTGTGGGGCTGCTATGTTGCGTGCCCTATAAATAGCCGAAGCTAAATCAGGTGTTATTTTATTGATGCCTAATACGAAAAATACTTCATTTGAGCCAAAGAGCGAGCAGGCAATACGATTACCAGTGCCGTCAATATTGACTAATTCACCAGTTTGACTTAGAGCATTAACGGAGGTGATGAAGACATTATGCTGCATAGTTCGAAGTGCCGTTTGACGAAAGGTTTCATCAGGCAAAGGTCGGTGTATATCATATACTTAGTTGTGATTATTTAATTCTTCTAGTGAGAAGGTTAAGTGTTATAAGTTATATAAACCTATATACATATTCTTGCACTTACACAAAGCTACTTAAGTTTAATTAAAATTAAGTAATTTTATATAGAACTTTATGTAGAACTTTATATAGATTGACTTATTAGGATTCTGCTAATTTAATAGCACCCCGTAACATAACTTCCATACCCATTGGCAGAGCATCTGTATCAACACGGAAGCAACCATGATGGATAGGATGTACATAGCCTTTTTCTTCATTTCTCATGCCGAGAAAGAAGAAGCAACCTGGTACTACACGAAGATAGCGAGAGAAATCTTCAGCACCCATAAGTGGGTCAATAGTAGGAAGCGCTGACTCGCCGTATTCTTCAGCAATAATATTACGAATTGTAGTAGCTACCTCAGCATTGTTAATCGTTGCATCGTATCCAAAGCTATAGGTTACTTCTGCAGTAGCACGGTGTGTGGCAGCAATACTTTTAATAATTTCCTCAATACGTTTCGCTGCATATTGGCGCGCATGGTCACTAAAGCTTCGTACGGAACCACCAATTTCAGCCACACCAGGAATTACATTGACGGCGCTTGAGCCTGCATGAAATTGGGTAGTACTAATAACTAATTGATCTAATGGATCTAATTCACGAGATACGATATGTTGTAGGTTCGTTACAATTTCAGCAGCAATGGCAACAGGATCAATGGTGAGGTGCGGTTGCGATGCATGACCGCCACTGCCTTTAATAATAGCATCAAAGCGGTCTGACGCCGCCATCATGGCACCAGTTCTAAGGCCGATTTGTCCCGTAGGAATTGTTGGCATAACATGTTGCCCTAGGATATAATCAACCCCATCAAGGGCGCCACCCTTAATATATTCAATAGCGCCTCCAGGTGGTAATTCTTCGGCTGGTTGAAAGAGTAGGCGATATGTGCCAGGTAATTCCGCTTGGTACTTGCTAAGAATGGCAGCTACCCCTAAGAGCATAGTCGTATGCGAATCATGACCACAACCATGCATTAGACCTTCTTTTTTGGAGGCGAAATCATAATCTCCTAATTCATCCATTTTTAAACAATCAATATCAGCACGAAGGGCAATAGTTTTGCCTGGCTTGCCTCCTTTTAATTCAGCGATAACGCCAGTTGGCATAATTTGGCTTAATGTAAAGCCGCCCATTTCAGTTAACTTTTCTTTAATAAATTCCGTGGTGTTAAACTCTTCAAAGGATGGCTCAGGATATTGATGTAAATGTTTATACCAGTCGATGACTTGAGAGTGCTGTGCTTGAACTGCTTCTTTAATGTTGAACATAGGAGTACTCCTTTCTTAAGGAACTGTAGAAGAGTAATAAAAAATATACATAAATAAGAAGAAATGTAAAAAAATATTGATTAAAATATTTGCATTTTTTTATATTAACTGTATAATTAAATTACTCATAAATATACTTTGTTAGTTTTATTATATGAAAATACTTTTTTAAAATGCAAGGAAAACTTTTTTATAATTGTTAATTTTTTTATTATACTTTTTAAAATTATGTCAATTGTTAAGTGTTAAAAAAGTATGGTATTTACCTATTATAGTTTTATTTATCATGTATTTTAAAGTTTTCTTGGACAAGATAGAACAGTAGTACTTTCTCCAATTTGTTAGAAAGTATTTTTTTGTATAATTTATTATTCTATAGGATATAGTTAATTTCCGCTGAAACAACTGTATAATAACAAGAGACAAAGTATACAGTTTAGAGTGTAATCCGTGTTGATAGCAGTGAAAGGGGCGATTGGTATGACTAGTAAAATGATGGCAGATATGTTATTTGCCTTAGGTGTATTGAGTATGTTTCTTTTATTAGGTACTTTTATTAGGGCCAAAGTAAAAGTCTTACAACAAACATTTATTCCAGCTTCTGTTATTGGGGGCTTTATATTACTAATATTTGGTCCTGTAGGGCTAAATTGGTTGCCATTACCAGCGGAATGGATCACATTTTATGCACTAATTCCTGGCATTTTAATTGTTCCTGTAGTGGCATCGGTACCATTGGGATTAAAAATTACATCTAGTGGGAATACTTTAAAAAATGTTATGCCGCTAGCTTTAATTGGAAGTGCTATTGCCATGTTTCAATTCTCTCTAGGGTTTTTAACGCAAATAGGTTTTGGTAGTGCCTATGATTTTTATCCTACCTTTGGTTGGGAACTAGGTTTAGGCTATGTAGGCGGTCATGGCACGGCGGGGCTATTAGGGAATATGCTGCAAAGTATGAATTTACCATTTTGGCAAGTGGCCCAAGGGGTTGCGATTACAACAGCAACTTTGGGTTTAGTAGGGGGGATTGTCCTCGGCATGATTTTAATTAATATAGCAGCACGACGTGGACAAACTGCTATATTGAAAAAGCCAGGAGATATTCCAGAAAGCTTTAAAATTGGTTACACCAAGGATATAACTAAACAGCCATCTATGGGGCGCGATACTACAATGTCATCATCTATTGATTCCTATGCCTTTCATTTGGCGATTATTATGGGTGTATGTGCTATTTCCTATTGGTTCTTAGGTGTTGTAAAAGGTGCGAAAGTTCCTGTACTTAAAGACATTTCTATTTGGGCGTATTGTATCGTTGTTATGTTTATTGTGTGGTGGGGCATTTGTAAGTTAAAAATTGATTTTTTAATCGATGGCAAGGTAAAGAGTAAAATTTCTGGTTCTTTAACTGAATTTGCTGTAGTCGCTGCTATTGGTAGTATGCCGATTAAAGCGGTTATGACATTCTTCGTACCAATTTTAGTTATGTGTCTATTAGGATATGTTTTAACTATTGGCTTCTTATGGTTTACCTGTAAAGCGTGGCTTAAAGATTATTGGTTCGAACATATGATAGCGACCATGGGAATGTCAACAGGTGTATTTTTAACGGGCGTATTATTACTTCGTATTTGCGATCCTGATTTTGAAAGTCCTGTACTGGCTAATTATTCATTAGCCTATACAATGACGAGCGTAGCGTATTTTGCCATTTTAAATGTATTTTTAACTACCTTACTATATAGTGGCGCTGAATCGGCTCTATGGTTATCTTTAGGCTTAGGTGTGGTAGAAACAATAGGGGCGGTTATCATTAGTCGGGCACTACTAGGTAAAGTGCATAATGCGTAAGATATAGTCCTAGAATTAATACTATAATGGATAAGATGTAATCCCAAAGTATAATGGATAAGATGTAATCCTAAAGTTAATACTATAATATGTTAGATTAATACTATGATGCGTAAGATTAATATAATATGTAAGATTAATATAATATGTAAGATTAATATAATGTGTAAGATTAATAATACGAGACGTGGACCATAATAATATAGTGTGAAAAGTTTATAAAATTTCAAGTTTATGTTTGACAAAGTAATTTTGATTTGGTATTATATTCTAGTATCAAGTGAGACGCAAGCGTGTTTAACTTGATGCTAGACATAGGGGTATAGCTCAATTGGTAGAGTAGCGGTCTCCAAAACCGTTGGTTGTGGGTTCAAGTCCTACTGCCCCTGCCACCATTATAGAAAGCGACCTTTTAGGTCGCTCCTTCTATGAAATGGAGTGATAAAATTTCACTTGCAAAGCACTAAAGATTATGGTAATATAATTGAGTGCTAAAAAATGACTCAGTAGCTCAGCTGGATAGAGCGTTTGACTACGAATCAAAAGGTCGGGAGTTCGAATCTCTCCTGGGTCACCATTTTATCACAAACAACTTTATATGACTCAGTAGCTCAGCTGGATAGAGCGTTTGACTACGAATCAAAAGGTCGGGAGTTCGAATCTCTCCTGGGTCACCATGTAACCGCACTTTGGTGCGGTTTTTATTTTTGTAAAATAGTTTATATGTAATAATTGAAGAAAGCGGTAGATATACAAGCTAGCTCTATGAGGTAGAGTTAATCTGTATATCTATCGCTTTTTTCTTATAGAACATTTTTTATGAATATAAGTCGTTAATATTTAAACCAGCAATAATTGATTCAAGGTGTTGTTTTGAATCTAAAAGTGCTTGGATAATTAAGTCTCTTTTGTTAGGAGAAAATCGGAAGGTAGGGTAGCTAACACTTATTGCGGCGATGCCTTTTCCTGTTGGAGTTTGAAGCGGAATAGCTACACAAGCTACATCTGGAGATGCTTCTTCAATTTCTTCTGCAAAATGTTGTTTACTAATCTTTTCACATTCTTTAATTAAAATGTTCATATCATCTATACTTTTTTCAGTTAGTTTTGGCAAACCTTCTGGAAAGAGTTTTTTTATTTCTTTGGCACTTTTTGTCGATAGTAGTGCTTTACCAATAGCGGTGCAATTGGCTGGCAGTTTTTTTCCTACATGAGAAAATAACTGTATTTGATTAGGGGCATTAATTTTTTCCAAGTAAAATACTTCATTGTTCATGAGGAGTGCTAATTGGCAGATTTCATTTGTCTTGTCTACAATTTTCTGCATTTCTTTTTTTATTAAAAGAAGAGCGTCTGTATTTTCTTTTACATTGCGGCTTAAGATTAAAATTTTAATTCCTAATCTATACAGATTAGTAATAGGATCTAAATCAATAAAGTCACTTTGCTCTAAGGATTTTAAGATAGGTTGCAAAGTACCTTTAGGTATATTTAATTTTGCTGATAGATCAGTTAACGATAATCCTTCAGGGTACAGAAATAGAGTTTCTAAAACGCCGGTTACACGCTCAGTTGGTCTATGTACAGTTGTTGCGGTCATAAATAACTCCTTTGTAGTAGTACATCATATATTTGACTAAAAGCCAGTATATGAGTACAAAAATTATACTTGTATCATAACATAATTTTATTTGATTTAATATTACTTAAGTAAAAATATTATGATTTTAAGTTCTATTTAAAATTACTAGTTGTAATTTTATAAGTTGTGTGGTATAGTGTTTGTAAAGAAATACAAACTAGTTTGGATATACGAAAATCAAGAGAGGTTAGGATATTTATAAGAGGTGATTTTGTAAAACGAGGATATAGTGAGTAGAATAGGTATTCATTTTTAGTCATATAAGGATATGGTATAAAGGAGGTAGTAGAATGATAATGAGATTTCTGAAGAGGGTTCCGGCAGGGATGATGCTAGTTCCTCTAATAATTGGTTCCTTGTTGAATACATTTTTTCCGGCATTTTTAAAACTAGGTTCATTTACAACTGCAACATTCTCATCGGCAGGGGCAGCAACTGCAATGGGGATTCAGTTATTTTGTCTTGGTACTTCATTACAATTAAAAGATATGCCTAAAGTTTTTAAACGCGGTGGCGTCTTATTATTATCAAAATTTGCTATTGGTGCAGCTATAGGAATTGTAATAGGGAAAGTATTTGGCCCTGCTGGTATATTAGGATTATCTTCTTTAGCAGTTATCAGTGCAGTTACAAATTCCAATGGTTCGATGTATTTGGCTTTAATGGAAACTTATGGAGACAAAACAGATTCAGCGGTAATGCCTCTTTTATCTTTAAATGATGGTCCTCTTTTTACAATGATTGCATTAGGCGCGTCTGGCTTAGCCAATATTCCTTTAATGGCTTTAATTGCTACAGTTCTTCCCGTAATTATCGGTATGATTCTAGGTAATATTGATGTAGATTTTAGAAAATTTATGGAACCAGCAGGGGCAATTTTAATTCCTTTCGTAGGTTTAACTCTTGGTGCTGGTATTGACTTAATGAATATTGTTCGTGGTGGTTTACCTGGAATCCTATTAGGTGTTATTACATGCTTTGTAGGTGGTGCTTTTATCGTATTATGTGACAGAAAGATATCTGGTCGTCCTGGTTATGCAGGCTGGGCTGTTGCAACTACAGCTGGGAATGCGGTGGCTGTGCCAGCTGTAATTGGGCTTGTAGATCCAAGTTGGGCTCCTTATGTTGGGGTTGCTACGGCGCAAGTGGCAGCATCAACAGTATTTACCGCAATTATGGTACCAATTATGGTTAACTGGTGGGTTAAGAAATATGGCTCACCTAAATTTGATATTAAACAAGCGGAGGTATAGGTATGAAATCGAATGCAGTAAGAATTGATGCGGCTGATACAGTAGCAGTAGTAATTGAACCTATCGAAAAAGGTAGTGAAGTGAGATTTATGGATCATGATAAATTAGTGACACTTACAGCACAAGCTGATGTGCCAATTTATCACAAAATTGCAATCAAAGAAATGAAAGAAAAAGAACCTGTAGTAAAATATGGTCAACATATTGGTTTAGCAGGCAATGCAATACATGTTGGTGAACATGTACATACTCATAATGTTGAAAGTCATCGTGAAGAATTATAGGAGGTTATTATGAATTTCTTAGGATATGAAAGACCAGATGGATTAGTAGGTATTCGCAATAAAGTATTGATTCTTCCTGCCAGTGTTTGTGCTTCTGATACAACCCGTATTGTTGCTAATCAAGTGGAGGGCACGGTTACTTTTAATAATCAAAACGGCTGTTCTCAAGTTGGCGTTGACCAACAGTTTACCATGGACGTTATGGCAGGTATGGCTGCTAACCCTAATGTATATGGTACTGTAATTATTTCTTTAGGTTGTGAAAACTGCCAAATGGATTTAGTTGAAGCTGCTATTCGTGAAAGAACTAATAAACCTCTTGCAACATTTATTATTCAAGAGTGTGGCGGCAGTATTTCTACTATTGAAAAAGCGACAAAAGCAGCTCGTGAAATGGTTCAAGAAGCTTCTAAACTTCAAAAGAAAGAATTCCCATTATCTAAACTGATTATTGGTACAGAATGTGGCGGTTCCGACCCAACTAGTGGTTTAGCTTCAAACCCAGTAATTGGTGAATTAAGCGATAGAATTGTTGATTTAGGTGGTACTAGTATTTTATCTGAAACAACTGAGTTCATCGGAGCAGAACATATCTTGGCTGAACGCGGTGCTACTCCAGAAGTATCTAAACGAATTTATGATATTGTTCATCGTTATGAAGATGCTCTTCGTTTAGTAGGCGAAGAAGTTCGTGAAGGTAATCCGTCTCCTGGTAATAAAGCTGGTGGCTTAACTACATTAGAAGAAAAATCTCTAGGATGTATTCATAAAGGTGGTCATAGACCAGTAAATGAAGTATATGATTATGCAAAACAAGTAGATAAAACTGGTTTGGTGATAATGGATACTCCAGGTAATGATCCATCTTCTGTAGCTGGCATGGTAGCCGGTGGTGCTCAAATTATTGTATTCTCTACTGGTCGTGGCACCCCAACTGGTAATCCTATTTCTCCAGTAATTAAAATTACAGGTAATAAGATTACTTACAATAATATGAAGGATAATATTGATTTTGATGCAAGCCCTGTAATTTATGGGGAAAAAACACTGTCTCAATTAGGCGATGAGTTATTAGAAGAAGTAGTAGAAGTAGCTAATGGTAAACATACAAAAGCAGAGTCCTTAGGATATACTGAAATGGCGATTGCTCGTGTATGTAACTATGTATAATTAATTAACTGCTAAAAATTATGCATCAGCATATGCTGATGCATAATTTATAATCATAAGAGAATGTAATGTCTTTAAGCTTACTTAGGTAGAGATTGAGAGCATATTTTAGGTTGTAGAGGAAGAATTATGAAACAGGTAAAGATTATTACGCCTATTGTTACAGTTTTTGATGATAATCAAAAACTAGATGTGCAAGGCAATACACATATGATTGAACATTTAATTGCAAATGGTGTTGACGGTATTTTAGCGTTAGGCAGTACAGGGGAGTTTGCATATTTGACGCTAGAAGAAAAAAAGGCAGCTATTGATTTATATTGCAAAGTTGTGAATAAACGCGTTACATTATTTGTTGGTACTGGTACAATGGATGCAGCAGAAACTATTGAACTTTCTAATTATGCAATCCAACAAGGTGCTGATGGCGTATGTGTAGTGCCTCCTTATTATTATGGATTAAGTGATAATGTAATTGAATTATATTTTGACAAAATAGCTTCTGAAATAAAAGGAAATATATGGATCTACAATTATCCAGATAGGACGTCGAATACATTAGAGCCGTCTGTATTATTGAAATTATTAGCGAAACACCCTAATATAGTTGGCTATAAGGATACAGTTAATAATTCACAACATACAAGAGAGATTATTTGTGCAGTAAGAGATTTATACCCAGATTTTGCCGTATACTCCGGATTTGATTCTCACTTCTTGGATAATGTTTCGATTGGTGGCGCAGGTTGTATTGGTGCTTTATCTAACTTGTATCCTGAAGTGTGGAGTGGGTTAGTAAAGGCATATAATACAAAAGACTTTGACAAAGTAAATGCGTTATATAACAAACTTTTACCTTTGATGGAAATTTATGGCTACAGAAGAAACTTTCCTCCTATTATGAAGCGCGCTTTGAATTTGTTGGGGCATTCAATTAATGAAACTTGTAGATTCCCTGAAATTGAAGCTAATGAAGAAGAAACTCGTAAACTTAAGACTTTGTTAGGCTTACAATAGAAGTGTTAGGAAATGAGAAAAAAGTGAGCAGGGAGTTTACCATGCTCACTTTTTTTATAGCTCAAATTTTGATTCTCGAGCATGTGGTGAAAAGTATATTTGATTTGCCTTCATTATACAAATGTATATATAGTATAAACAAAATACATTTCACTTCTCCTTAAAAGGTGATATAATACCATGTATGACATTGAATCCACTTGAAATAGAAGGCTATGTGTATGGTGTTAGCAGAGCTTTTGGCTCAAGTTGATTTAATGTAATAAATAGGAAAGAAGAGGGTTATTATGAATTTAGTGAAGTCTTTTGTTAGGTCGCCATCTGCTGGAGGGGTTTTATTGTTAATTGCAGCAGCATTAGGCGTATGGATTGCGAATTCACCAGAATCGCATCAGTATTTTGAGTTTTTAGAGATGCCTATAGGTCCCTTGTCCGTAGAGTTGTGGATTAATGATGTGCTTATGGCCATATTCTTCCTTGGCGTAGGTATGGAAGTTAAGCATGAGATGATTGAGGGGGAACTTAATACTGGGGCAAAGCGTTTCTTGCCTAGTATTGGCGCTTTCTTTGGCGTTTGTGGACCAGCTATTATTTATTCATTATTTAATTACCATAGCGCCGAATATTTACGTGGTTGGGCCATTCCAACAGCTACTGATATTGCGTTTGCTATTGGCATTATTTCTATTATAGGGCCCCGTGTACCGGTGGCGTTGAAAGTATTTTTGACGACCTTAGCGGTAGTAGATGATTTAATTGCCGTTATTATTATTGCTGCGTTTTACACGGCTAATTTGCAATTTATCTATATGGGGATTGCTGTATTAATTATTCTTGCACTAACTATTCTTAATAAAAAAGATGTGATCCATCCATTACCTTACTTAGTATTAGGTATTGGTTTATGGTATTGCATATTCCAGTCCGGCCTTCATGCTACCTTGTCTGGTGTAATTTTAGCCATGACAATTCCTTATAAAGCCGTTCGCAATGGAGTTGTAAAATATCCTATGAATGCATGGAACAAAGCGATTGCTAATTGGATAACTTTTGTTGTTATTCCTTTATTCGGATTTGCTAATGCAGGCGTATCCTTTGGTGACTTCCAGGCGTCAGACTTACTGCATCCAGTCGTACTAGGTGTAGCTTTAGGTCTATTTTTAGGAAAACAAATTGGTGTATTTGGCACTATGTATGTGCTTGTAAAAACTAAAATTGTGCCAATGCCAACGCATGCTACTTGGGCTCATGTATATGGTATCGCGCTTTGCTGTGGTATTGGTTTTACTATGAGTCTATTTGTTAACTTATTGGCGCTACCAGCAGGGCATGCACAAGAAATGGCTAAAGTGGGGATATTCATTGGTTCTATTTTATCTGGCGTATGTGGCTTTATAGTACTTCGTTATTTCACCCCAGATGTGTCATCTCTTGAAAAGAAAGACTCTGTTGTTGCCATAGAGCATGTGGACCATGTTGTTGAATAAAAGGGATATAGTTAAAGTAGTATTATTATATTAATGGAAACTCTTTAGAACAATTTGAAGTATGAATGTTTATAGCATTAGATTATTTAATCTAATGCTATAGGTAAATTGCGTACGTATTGTTCTAAAGAGTTTTTGTTCTATAATCCCTAATAATCAAATAGCTAAACAACGCAATAGTTAAATAATTAAATAATTAAATGATTAAATGATTAAATGATTAAATAATTAAATAATTCATGCCCCAATAAATAAAGTTGAAGCTCTAAACCACTAACTAAGTAAATAACCAACTAAGTAAGTAAATAACTAACTAAAGAATGTGGGGCTGTATTTTACAGATGATAGTTACATTTTTTAATCAAAAATCGCACTAAGATTCAAAATTACAGGATATGGTAGAGCAATTTAAAATATTTGTCCTATTTAGTATAAAATAAAAATGAAGATTTTCATCATAGTGGGAAAAAGCCCCTCGAATTTTGATAAAAGTGGTGATTAATACTAGCCAAATAGGGGGATTTTTGACAAAGTTCCCAAAATACTGTAAAATAGATATGCATTTAGATATGAGGTGGAAATATTGAGAAAACTTAGTATAGTAACGGTTCTCTTTACACTTCTCATGGCATGTACATCTGTTGTATGGGCTGATGTGGGGCGTGGTGATCGTGGCAGCGAAGTTCAATATGTCCAGCGTATGTTGGTTACGCAAGGGTATTTAGTGGACAATGCTGATGGTGTTTTCGGAAATAATACAGAATATGCTGTACGCGTATTTCAGAAGCAAAAAGACTTGCCTATTACAGGTAAAGTAGATGATAACACACTGAACGCAATTAAAGAGAATAACAAACATTTTGAAGTATCACAACAATCTCGTAATGTGAGAAGTCAAGTGATGGTGTCTCGCTTTGGAGACCGAGGACGTACTGTATCTGATTTACAGGCCCGTTTAGCTAGTAGTGGCTATTCACCAGGGGCCGTTGATGGTATCTTTGGTCAAGGTACGGCGGATGCGTTGAAACGCTTCCAAGAGGCACATGGCTTAACACCAACTGGTGAAGTGGATAAGCACACTATGAGCTTACTTTCTAAGGAGAGAGGCATTCCTACGGAATATAGAAAAGCTATTTCCATGGATGCTAGCGCATATTCAGCGTATGACCCAGGAAATTCATCTTACACAGCGCGAGGTAATTTACTGAAGCGCGGTTATGTGTCAGTTGATCCTGATGTAATACCACTGGGAACAGCCTTGTATGTAGAAGGATATGGATATGCTGTAGCTGACGATACGGGTGGTGCCATTATTGGCAATCGTATTGATTTAGCCATGGATTCCCATGGTGAGGCTATCAATTATGGTAGACAAAAAGTTATGGTATATATTTTAAATTAAATAATAGTTTTAGAGTTATGTTATAAAAACAGGTCGTTTTAATTTGTTAACATCTAAAATGCAGCAAAAAACCTTTGATAATCTCAAAGGTTTTTTTGTGTATAAGGGGGAGTTCCAATAGATGTGTGAAAAAACGAGCGGGGATAAAGATAAATGGGAACGTTCTGATTCATTTTAATAGGAATGTTAGGAATTTTAATGAAGAGGTGTGTATTTAATTCATTTTTTATGGTATTCTAGAAGAGTAAAAGGTTGTCAATGAAGGCAACGCTATTTTTTTGTATGAGGAGGTTTACATTGGAAAAAGTGCGACGCGTTGAGCGCATGGTAGCGCTGACCAAATTACTAGTAGATTCTCCACAGGAATTAATTTCCTTGCGCTATTTTTGTGATTTCTTTAATATAGCCAAATCTACATTGAGCGAGGATATAACATGTGTTAAAGACTCCTTGCAACGCTTTTCTCTTGGTACAGTGGAGACTGTAGCAGGTGTAGCAGGAGGCGTACGTTTTATCCCATACCGTCAGGGGGCTAGAGCATTGTCTGTGCTTAAGGAAGTACAGAGTCGCCTGCAAGAAGAGGACCGTGTTATAGCGGGCGGATTTTTGTATATGTCAGATATTTTATATGACTGGCATATTACAAGTCGCTTAGGCGAAATCTTTATGACTCGTTTTGCGGAGCGTAAACCTGATTATATTATGACTGTAGAGACAAAGGGCATTCCCTTGGCCGTCATGGTGGCGAGAGCCTTTAATAAACCGCTCGTAATAGCTCGACGAGATAGTAAAGTAACGGAGGGCTCATCCATTAGTATTAACTATGTGACGGGCTCATCAAGACGGATTCAGACTATGTCATTAACTAAAAGGGCCATACCACCTAAGTCTAGAGTACTGCTCATTGATGACTTCATGAAAGCTGGTGGCACCGCCCATGGTATGAAAGAGTTAGTACAAGAAATGGGTGGCATTGTTGTAGGAACGGGTGTATTAGTGGCGACAGCGTTACCAAATCCGAAAGTTGTGGATGATTATGAAGCCTTGCTTCGTCTTAATAAAGTGGATGAAGAAACGCGGAGCATTGATATAGAGCCAATTTACTATACACCTAATGAGGAGATTAAATAGAATGAAACCAATTACATCTTTAATTTTAGCAGCTGGTAAAGGCACACGTATGAAGTCAAAGTTGCCGAAAGTACTTCATAAAGTGGGCGGAAAACCCATGGTGGAACGCGTACTTAATACGGTAAAAGAATTAGGTACAGAGCGCAATATCGTTATTGTAGGCTTTGGTGGTGAAGCTGTTACAGCTTACTTAGGTGATGCGGCTGAATTTGTTACCCAAAAAGAACAAAATGGCACAGGTCATGCCGTTAAGCAAGCTAAGCCATTACTTCAGGATTATGAAGGTACCATTTTGCTTCTTTGTGGTGATACCCCATTAGTAACTAAGGAGTCTTTAGAAGCCTTGGTGGCGGAGCATGAAGCAACAGGTGCCGCTGCTACCGTATTAACAGCTAGTCTTGAGGATCCTACCGGTTATGGTCGAATTATCCGTGATGAGACGAGTGGCAAAGTATTGCGCATTGTGGAACAAAAAGACGGCAAGCCAGAAGAACTCGCTGTTAAGGAAATCAATACAGGAATGTATGCTTTTGATAGTCAAAAGCTTTGGCCTTGTTTAGAAGAATTATCTGATGATAATGCACAAGGCGAATTATATATTACTGATGTAGTGAGTATCTTGGTTAATAAAGGGGAGCGTGTAAGCGCCTCCTTACTGGCTGATACAGATGAATCTTTAGGGGTTAATTCACGAGCTCAATTAGCAGTAGCAGAGCGCATTTTAAAAGAGCGTACTAATAATTACTGGATGGCCCAAGGGGTTACATTGATAGACCCTGCTAACACTTATATTGGTACCGATGTGATGATTGGCAATGATACTGTTATTTATCCAGGCACGATATTAGAAGGCCATACTGTCATTGGTGAAGCTTGCGAAATTGGACCTCACACTCATTTAACTAATGTAAAAGTAGGGGATGGCAACTATATCCATTTTACCTATGCTCATGATTGTGAAATCAAAAACAATACAGATATTGGACCTTATGTACACTTACGCCCTAATACGGTAGTGGGCGATAGTGTTCATATTGGTAATTTTGTGGAAGTAAAAAATAGCAATGTTGGCACAGGCACAAAATTCCCGCATCTTTCCTATATCGGCGACAGCGATGTAGGGGCTGGTGTTAATATTGGTTGCGGCACGATTACAGTGAATTATGATGGTAAAATTAAACATCGCACAACAATAGAAGACAATGCCTTTGTTGGCTGTAATAGCAATTTGGTAGCCCCTGTTACCATTGGCAGTAGCAGCTATGTGGGGGCAGGCTCTACAATTACTAAGGATGTACCAGCTAAATCCTTAGCCGTAGGCCGAGCTAAACAGATTGTTAAAGAAAATTGGGTAACCGACGATACATTCAAAAAAAAGAATAAATAATATGTAAAAATTTGTTGACGATTTTTTTGCATATCATATAAAAAATAGTATACAATAGGTATTGATGAAGTTTGCCAAGGGCAACAAAGTTTATTGACAAAGCAAAAGGGGTATCGAGACATGGCATTTGAAGATGGTAAGAAACTTAAAATTTTCACAGGGAATGCAAATCCAGAACTAGCAAAAGAAAT
>NZ_CALJON010000025.1 GCF_937981445.1 uncultured Veillonella sp.
CAATACTAAGGTCATTAGTTAAACCTACCGTAATCTTGCCTTCACCATTATTCGCGACTGTAGCAATGTTCTTACCATCACCTTCGATTTTTAAGGTCTGATCAAGGTCACGATGTACTTTTTCACCAGAATCAGCAGAGAAATCTAAGCCCTTTTTGATTACTTCTTCGCTTGCATTGTTAGTGATATTCTTTACGTCGCCAATGTTAGCACCATTGTTATTTACAGCATCAGAGTATATTTGGCTTCCATTTTCATCTTTTTTATAGGAACCATCATCATTCCTATCGCCACCACTTGCTACATTAGTGATTTGTTTATCACCAGCGTTGATGCCTGTATTAGTTACAGATGGACCATTATTAATAGTTAAACCACCATTGTTAATTACAGTGTCGCCAGTTGTTACAGAGCCGTCTTTGCCAAGGTCGATATTTTTAGCTAATTGAACTTTTAGTTTACCATCTACATTATTAACGCCAATGTTATTATCTGTTAATTTAGTGCGATCTGCGCCGCCGATGATATCTAATTGTTCATTTAGTTTCTTCTTAATTACTTTAGTGACTTCTGTTTGTCCATTATCGCCAGCATATTTTTGACCATCATCCATAGTCGCCACATTGTGACCATCTACATCTAAACGAGTCGCTGGTGTGCCATCAATGGTATTTACTACATCACCAGTTGTAATTGTCACTGTTGGCGCTGGAGTATTACCTTCACCTGTTGGATTTCCAGTAATAGTAATAGAACCATCTTCACCATTAATAGATATGCTAGACCCGTCCTTACCATTAGCAGAAATAGTCCCTGTATCGCCATCAACTACAGCTGATGTACCATCTTGTCCCGTAGCAGTGACAGATCCAGTAGCACCATCAAGAGCAATGGAAGAACCATCTTTGCCATTAACTACAATAGAACCATCTTGGCCTTCAACTGTGTTGCCTTCACCATCAACACCATTTTTAGAGCCAATACTTAAGTTGTTACTTAAACCAACTTCAATATTGCCATTCGCACTATCAGTTGAGGTTACCACACCACCTTTACCAACAATACCAAGAGTTTGACCTAATTCACGTTTTACAGCGCCTTTATCGTCAGCTGTGAAGGAAAGCCCTTTTTTAGTTAATTCTGTTTTAGCAGCCTCTACTTTAGTATCAGCAATAGTAACTACATCGCCAATATTAGCAGCATTTGTATAAGATGCTTCAGTATATATTTGTTTACCAGCGGCATCAGTTTTATAGGAGCCATCTTCATTTTTATCGCCACCACTAGCTAAGTTTTTAATCTGCGTTCCTTGATCCCCACTAAGTGTCACTGTGTTGTAATCAACTACAGTTTTGCTCGGATCTGTTGGATCTGCTTTAGTATCGTATTTTACAGCACGGTCATCAAGATTATCTACTTTTTCGCCTAAATTATTGACTGTATTCCCCAAATTAGTTACATTATTCCCTAAATTAGTGACCGTATCGCCAAGATTTGTTACAGTATCACCTAATTGGTTAACTGTATTCCCTAATTCACCAACAGTTTTAGCTGATGCCACATCAGTAATGACTACGTCTTTAGCTGCTTCCTCTAGAGCTGCTGCATTTTGGACTTGTAATGTTACCTTACCGTCAGTAACAGCATAACTTCCATCCTTAGAGTTTGGATTAGCAATCAAGCGGTAATCACTCTTAGCTGCTACTTGATTACCAATTTTATCTGAAACAGCCTTTAACTGATCTTCTGTAGCCGCTCGACCTGATACATACTCTGGCGCTTCTACATTCCAAGTTGTATTGCTAAGCCCCGTCACATAGGTACCAGTTTGATTATTGTTTTTATCAGTTGATACCGTCTGATTCGCAAATTTAGCATCACCCACAGTTACACCGCTAGTAGTTACTGATGTATCTCCCACGGTAAGACCCGATGCATTTACAACAGTGCTCCCACTGGTATCCCCCATGGTAACACTGCCATCTTTGCCTAAATCTAATTGTGAATTTAAAGATACTTCAAATTGCTTGCCACCAGTAGCATTTGCTGTGCTCTGAGGATTAACAATAATATTTGTCTCCCCGGCTTTAGCTACTACCGACTCTTCTTTACTTGCATTAGCTAAGGCACTCTTCGTATCAGTAGACAAGTCTACATTATATGTAGTAGTGCTAGTAGCTGCATTAACCGTAGATGTTACAGCTAATGCTGCCCCAGCTGTTACATCTGTATTAGCTGCATTTACAGTATATCTAACAGGAGTAGTTGCTGTGCTTGCCGTGCTTGTCACAGTTGTATTAAGGCCTGAAACCACATTAGGAAGTTGACCCACTGTAGCCGCATGATTCGAACTAGTTCCTTGTTTCAAATTAGTGATTGGCGTATCACCCATATTGATTCCTGTATTATCAATAGATAACTTAATAGTATCGCCACCTGCTGTGGTTGGTATTTTGATACTAGTTGCTTTCACACCCCAACCATCAATGGTAGTATATCCAGCTCTAACGCCAGAATTATTCATTGAAACAGCACCAGTAGTAACACTACCGCCTTTCCCCAGATCAATATCCTTATTTAATTTTACATTTAGCGTGTTATTGCCATCAGCCACAACCCCAATATTACCATCAGTCAATGAGCCTGCAGACGTAGCATTGCCTTTAATGTTAAGGGTCTCGCCTAATTTACGATTTACAGAGTTCCCCATATCTCCAGCAAATGTAATAGGACTCTCTACTTTGCCCGCATTATTAAGTGCTGTTTTAGCCGTATCACTTAAATCCACTGTATATGCTGTAGTTCGATTCGCTGCCGTGGAGGCGGTGCTATCTACTTTAATATACTGACTATTTGAGCCCGCTGCCACTGTAGCTTTATCAGCATTTACTACATACGTTGTAGGTGCTGTGGCCGTACTAGCGACAGTCGATACCGTTGTATTAACCCCGGCTATTACCTGAGACTTAGCTGCTTTTAGCTGTCCCATATTAACAGCATCACCATTACTTACACCATCTTTGACGTGAGTAATCGGTGTACTATCCATATTTAGACCTGTATTATTTAAAATGATTCGATTATAAGAGCCATCTGCTTTTGGAATACTAACTTGATTCGTAGATATGCCCTTATCATTAATAGTCGTAGTCCCATTAGTAAAACCACTATTGTTAATTGTTGTATTACCAGTTTTCACACTACCCGTAGGGCCTAAATCTATACTTGAATTTAAGGATACTTCAAATTGCTTGCCACCAGTAGCATTTACTGTGCTCTGAGGATTAACAATAATATTTCTTTCCCCTGCTTTAGCTACTACCGACTCTTCTTTACTCGCACTAGCTAAGGCATTTTTAGCATCAGTCGTCAAATCTACATTATATGTAGTAGTACTGGTAGCTGCATTAGCCGTTGATGTAACAGCCAATGCCGATCCAGCTGTTACGACTGTATTAACTACATTTACAGTATATGTAACAGGAGCAGTGGCTGTACTTGCCGTACTTGTTACAGTTGTATTAAGCCCCGCTTCTACCTTTGGCAATTGTCCTACGGTAGCTGCCCAATTACTACCTGTACCATTTGCTACATTCGTAATAGGTTTGCCATCCATATTAAGGCCCGTTTTATTTAAAATGATTCGTTTATAAGAGCCATCTTCTTTTGGTATACTAATCTCCTCTGTGAAAATTTTTTCGCCAGCAATCGTTGTTCTCCCGTTAGAGAATCCACTATCATTTATGGTTGTATTACCAGTTTTTAGGCTACCCGTAGGACCTAAATCTAAGCTTGAATTTAATGACACTTCAAATTGCTTACCACCAGTGGCATTAGGTGTACTCTGAGGATTAACAATAATATTTCTTTCCCCTGCTTTAGCTACTACCGACTCTTCTTTACTTGCATTAGCTAAGGCGTTTTTAGCATCAGTCGTCAAATCTACATTATATGTAGTAGTACTGGTAGTTGCATTAGCCGTTGATGTAACAGCTAATGCCGATCCAGCTGTTACGGCTGTATTAACTGCCTTTACAGTATATGTAATAGGCGCAGTGGCTGTACTTGCCGTACTTGTAACTGTAGTATTAATCCCCGCTTCTACCTTTGGCAATTATCCTACAGTAGCTGCCGAATTACTCCTCGTACCATTTGCTACATTCGTAATAGGTTTGCCATCCATATTAAGGCCCGTATCATTTAAATAAATACCTCGTTGGCCTCCATTCTTTGGAATAGTAAGGCTTGGAGTGGTAACGCCAGTACTAGACATACTCGTACTACCATTGGTAAAGCCATTATTATTTATGGTTGTATTGCCAATAGCCACACTACCAGTATTTCCTAAATTTATGTCCTTATTAAGTTTTACTGTCAATGTATCGGTACCATTAGATTCAACTCCAATATTACCTTCCACAAGCGTAGCAGTTCTTGGCGCATTCCCTTTTATGTTAAGAGTATCCCCTAAATTACGCGTAATATTAGTGCCTTTATCGCCTGCAAAGGTCATTGGATCAGTGGAACCGCCACTAGCGCTTACATTTTGCAAAGCTTGGTATAACTGGGAGCCATTAATCGCATCGGTAGAAGTCTGTGAAATACGACCAGCTGCCACATTCGTAATAGTACGCTCATTATTAGGTGCCCCCACACTCACTGTGCCGGTTGGTTTGCTACCAGCAAAATTCACCGTCTTACTACCTATTTTATAAGAAGCAGTACCTACTGTACTAGCTGTTGTAGCACCATTACCTAAAGCCACACTATTAGCTGTAGTTGCTTGTGCCCCACGACCAAATGCTAACGCATTATTAGCTGATGCTACAGTGCTAAGCCCCATTGCAATTGTATCAGTTTTACTCGCATTACCACCTCCACTAGCAAATGAGTTTGCTCCAGAAGCAATAGCGCCATTAAGAGCCGTTGCATTATCGGCTCGTGCCTCACCATTAGCAATGGCAACGGTTTGTTTCCCAAACGCTCGAGATCGATCGCCACCAATAGCAACAGCCGCCTCCCCTTGGGTAAAGGTCCAACCAATAGCTACTTGTCCCACACCGTAGCTAGGCTTTCTCAGCGCTTCCGCTGTTGGCTCTGCACCATTTAAAGAGTCAATGAGGCCCGCCCGGCCACCACCAATAGCAACGGAAGATTTACCATAGGCCCAAGTAGCAGCCCCTAAAGCAACGGCATTGGCATTACCATATACATGCGCAGTTCCATAACCACCACCAAGAGCCAAGCCATTGGTAGTTTCACTACCAGTCCCTACAAAATATCCATATATATTAGAGCTTTGATCATTATTCATCCCTGTTACAAAGGTTTTTGTAGACTCTACCGCCAACACCCCAGGCGCTCCATATGTACTGGCTAACATGGTAGCTACAGCCATACTCAAACTAACCTTGCGTACAATTGACGAAGATTTCGCTTTTGTATGTCCTTTAGCTAATTCAGACGCTACAACATAACAGTTTTTAGTTCTACTCCAAATAATCTTATAAATTTTGTTCAAGCTTAACCTATCCTTTCTTCCGCATTTAAGGCATGACACTTCTAATATACTCTTCAAATCTAAACACTTAACTCAACTATACTTATATTGTCAGGTATTAGCGCTGATTACTCCCCTAGAACTTCTTTTTCTATCCCTTCATGACTAGTCTCTACTCATGCCTAGATGATTCGTCCCCATGGTCCTTTTAGTAGAAAAAAGTAGTAATGAACCTCATCCTATTTAGGATTTCAATAACTTATCACGTATTTCATGAGCCATTAAATATTCTTATACCTAAACTATTAATCTTATAAATCATGTTTTTCTATAGCTTCTCAACCTATGAGTAACATTAATAAATATAGTTTTAATCATAAAATCACATGTTAAATCATATCACAAAAACTAATCATATACAATCAATCACTTATACTTTTTTCATCTTTGGTCCATAGAACAAATAATGTATATATTGCATTTTTATACATTAAATCTTTTTTTTGCGACACTTTTAGGCTAAAATTTAAAGTTTTTTCATTTTTTCTCATAAAAATAAGGCTATGACTTTATCATGAACATCTTATTCATGAATAAACGACACAGCCTTATTCATTTTTTCTTATCTTTTTCATATGAAAATGGTACTAATTGATTGATAAAATTCTTATCTTCAAAAACTATTTAGTATGCATTACATATAAATCGGTAAAACTCATAAAAAATATTTATCTATCTAATTTAGCAATTCCTGTAACAACATTTTATGTCTCACCACATTTTGAAGTGCATGTGGAGATAAGGATGCTAAAAATTTGCGATTATGTACTTCCTGATATGACAGCTCCTTGTCATAACCGTGAATTGCATGCAATAAAGCATCTGCTCCATCATAAGCATCAAATTGATCATAATAATACCCTATATTCTGTTGATGCAAATATTCAGAATTATGAACTAATGGATAATTCCCATAAAGAGCTTCATAATACAGGTAATTTAATCCACATTCCCACTGAAAAGCCAATACAATGTCAGCATATTTTCCTAAAAATTCTGGTGTCATAAAGCGTGCTTCAACAGTCATTATATTTTGCCGAACCAGCTCAGTGAATCCTATGAAGTTAAAGAAAACATGTACGTCTTTTTTATCAATAGTACCGCACAAATACACATGTTCTAATACATGTTTATTACGCCGATGAGTTTCCTCAGCAATTAAAACGGGCGTCATGCAATTTTTTAATACAGAAATATTAGGCTCCATAACAGCAATACGACGCTTCACTGGGTCTATTGGTTTATAGCCAAATACCTCTTTAAGACCTAATTCCTCTACCTTCTTATCAATAAAAAGAGGATCCCATAAATGTGGCACTTCAAAAACAGGTGCCCCTGTAATAATTTCAACATAGGGTTTATTAGTCTTCATTAAATGAGGCGTTATCCAAACCGCATCATAGCGCGTGCCATTAAAGGCCCTACCACTGGTTTGTGCATGAACAAACTTCTCCATATCCATAATAAAATCATTGCCCATACGATAGGAAACAATTTTAGTATTATGGGATCTAAAGGCTTGTTCAATATGTGGTTCAATGGCCAATGTCCCTTCAATTAATACATCCGTGTGATCTAATACCTCATTCATTTCATAATACGTTACATCAAATTCTCTAAATTGTTCAGGCAAATTCACCAGCTGATTGCCCCAATACACAAAATAGACTTCATTGACAAATTCAATTTGCTCCAAACAACGCTTTAAAAAGAACATATTCTGGCCCGCCCCATTAGACCAAATATGTTGATACGATTCGCCCCAAAAAAAGGTTATCCCTATATTGATTTTTTTATGTACTTTTGCCCCTAAAAGCAAATTTGCTGTATCCACAAAACTCCGCCTTTCTTTTTTAGACTAATTAAATCACGTAAGCTTACTAGAATTCTAACATAATCCATGTAAGGCAACAATTAAAATCCCATGTCCCTCCTCTAATTCATGAATTTTAAAATTTTATCTTATTTTTCTATTGACGCTTTCAACACCATATGATATTATAATTATGTTGTTGCGGGAGTGGCGGAATTGGCAGACGCACCAGACTTAGGATCTGGCGCCTTCGGGCGTGGGGGTTCAAGTCCCTTCTCCCGCACCATTTTTATTTTACGGACAAATACTAATAGCCTAGCAATGTTTCGCTAGGCTATATTTTTTTATACCATAGTGCCACGGAATAGTTACATAGAATTACCTCTATATAGTATAATACATATGAGTAAGTTTATATTTTTATATTTTTATTTGTGTATTTTATATTCCCATGTGTCTATATCCTTAGGAGGTATATTATGAAAAAAACTTGGTTAATCGTCCTAGCAGTTGTGGCTGCTCTAGCAGTCTGGCTTGTGAGTGGTTATAACGGACTAGTTCAAATGGATGAAACCACCAATAATCAATTGGCTCAAGTGCAAACACAATTACAGCGACGCAGTGACTTAATTCCTAATCTAGTCAATACAGTCAAAGGCTATGCCGCGCATGAACAAGATGCTATCAAAGCCGTATCTGATGCACGCGCTAAATTAGGTGGTGCTAAATCAGTAGAAGACTTATCCAAAGCCGATGGCGAATTATCCAATGCCCTAAGTCGTTTATTAATGATTACAGAAAATTATCCTGATTTAAAAGCAGACCAAAACTTCCGTGCCCTCCAAGATGAATTAGCAGGTACTGAAAATCGTATTGCGGTGGCTCGTAAGGACTACAACGAAACAGTCCGTGCTTACAACGCAAAGGTGCGTACCTTCCCAACTTCCATTTATGCTGGCATGTTTGGCTTTGATCAAAAAGCATATTTCCAAGCAGATGAGAACGCACAAACAGCCCCCACTGTATCCTTTTAATTAACTAACTTGGATTACTTATGTACAGGACTTTAATTACCCTAATTAAGAATTTTTAATTGCACTGTCTTGCGTAATTTTAGTTTACTCTTTGATATCTTTAATCACATCTTAAACAACTTTAATTACACCAGTTAAATAACTTAATTACATAATTTTTTAGGCATATATTAGGAGCAAATAATGACTAATACATTTCACAGAGTAACACCATATAAGCTCTATCATATAATAACGCGCCTAGTCCCTTTACTCCTACTACTCTTGCTTAGCACTCAAGTCGTATTAGCTGCCATTCCAGCAAAGCCTCAAAATGGCCAATATGTAGTGGATCAAGCTAAGGTATTAAACTCTCAGGAGATAAATACTATTAATGCCATTGGCACTGAGTTAAATCGCTCTGGTAAAGGCCAATTAGCTGTTGTAGTGGTTCCTTCTTTTGAAGGAGCTGCTCCTGCTGACTATGCGCTAGCTGTATTGCGTGGCTGGGGCGTAGGACATAAGGATGCTGACAATGGCTATGTATTAGTTGTTGCTATGAATGATAAGCAAATGTATTTGACTGTAGGATATGGTCTGGAAGGCATATTAAATGATGCTAAAATAGGTCAACTCTTAGATACGTATGCAATTCCCAGCTTCAAAAATGGTCACTATGGTGAGGGTATTGTAAATACAGTATGGCAAACGACTACGCTGATTTACCCAGAAATAAAATCCAAGGAGAATATATCTGCTACCGTCCCTAGTCAAAATACATCTTCTGATGAATTATCTGATGAGCAAGTTATGTATATTGGTGGCGGTCTACTCCTCTTCCTCATAGCTGACTTTTTCTTCTTTGGTGGTGCTCTTACAAGATTTATACTCGCTCACATTTCCTTTGGCCGAGGCGGTGGTCGCGGTGGCGGTGGTGGTTTTGGCGGTCGCGGCGGCGGTGGCTTCGGTGGCGGATCTGGCGGCGGCGGTGGCGCTGGTCGAGGTTGGTAGTCTTATCTCAAATTTCAGAGCATAAAAAATATAAGATAAAATTTCATACAAAAAAGATGTAATATATAGCATCCTAATCTTACCGGTTAACTCAACCCATGAGACAATACAGCTATATATTGCATCTTTTTATTTTATCTATCTCTTTTTATCTATCTCTTTTTATCTATTTCTTTTTATTTTATCTGTTTTTAACTGACTCTATATATGAATACGTTCGAACTTAAACAGTACTGGTACATTCTATTTTAATCAATGCAGTTCTAATGACTTGAGGTCTTATTTCTTGACCTAAAATCAAATGAATCCCATGCATTATAAAGTTACTTTATCTGGATTAATCCAAGCTAAAAACTCAAACGCACCATTGGAAATTTGCAGACTATCTCTATCAACCGCATTCATAGTATGACGAATTGTATCTGCTTTGCCATTTAAAATTTTCCATGCCCATTTAGGATCTAATAAAATAGCTGATGCAACGGCTGCCATTTCAGAATCTTCTAACGCTTCTGTCACATCCTCTTCAGTATGAATATGTCCTACAGAAATTAATGGCAAACGGCCATTAATAGTTTCATGAATATACTGTAGCATAGTTTTTTCTTCGTACCCTGGAATATTTGTTTTACCATCATAATGTGTCATAGATACGTGAAGATAATCTAACTCTTTATCAGCTAATTTATCCACTAACCAGAGGGTTTCTTTTAAATTGAAACCAGGTGTACTCTCTTCTCGCGGAGAAAAACGATACCCTACTGCAAACTCTTTGACACCACTCTCTTTTACCGTCGCCAAAACTTCATCTACAACAGTTTCAATAAATGTATATCGTTTTTCAATAGAGCCGCCCCATTTATCCGTTCGTTGATTAGCATGAGGTGAGAAAAATTGGTGTAACAAGAACTGATTGGCCCCATGGATTTCAATACCATCAAAACCAGCTTTAATCGCTCTCACTGTAGCCGCTTTGAAATCATTTATAATCTCCTCAATCTCTTCATTAGACAAGGCTTGTGGTGTTTCTTGACCCGGTCTAATACCTGGTACAGCGCTAGGTCCTACGATAGGAAGACCCCCTGTGGTCTTAGAATCTGTCATGCGACCAGCATGAAACATCTGCAAAATAGCACGTGTACCATTTTCTTTAATACGCGCCGCCAACTTGCTAAGTCCTGGAATACAGCTATCATCATGAATGCCAAGCTCACCGGTCCAGCCAATGCCATTAGGTTTAATATAAGCGACTCCTGTAATAAATAAGCCTACATCACCAGTGCGGCTGCCATAATAATTAATTTCATCACCCGTAACAGTGCCATCATAATAACTCATTCGTGTTGTCATCGGTGCAATGGCTAAGCGGTTTTTAAGACTTAATCCACTGCGAAGTTGTATAGAATCTGTAACTAATTGTTTCACCATATATTCCTTTCATTAAAGAACGTTTTATAAATTGAAGTTTATATCATTAGTATACATAACACTATACACCTTAGAGTTGGCTCTAAGTCAAGGAATTTACTGTCTAAGTCTAATAAAATAACTATCTTTTATACTATCCTTAGTAATAAAACCTTCCCTCGCCCAAGACTGTAATACATCATCTAAAGGCTCTATAGAGTCTAAATCAAAGGCAGCGTTTAATTCATAATAATGACTATGAGGATGCTTTTGTAATATGGCTTGCAATTGTTCCTTTGAAAAGGGTACAGCTTTTGGCTGTACTATACCTTCTGTCAGTGTTTCAATATAGGGTAAAAACTCTTCATAAGAAAAAACACCACTTACGATTATCTGCTTATTTTTATATTCAATTAAATAAGATGGTAGTGAGTAAATCCCCAAATTAACCCGCCAAGTTATGTCCTCCATCAAGGCCTTAAAGGTCTCCTCACTATTATACGCTTTAGTAAAAGTGTCTTCATCTATACCAAAACGCCGTGCTAACTGACTTAATTCATCAAATTTAGTCATCTGACGCTGCTCCACAATAGTAGCATATCTATCAGCAACTTCCTGTTCGGATGCTGTGGACTTTTTCTTACGTTCGCTTTTACCTTTATAAATACTTCCGTTCGAAGGCTGTGGACTTTGCTGCGCAAAGTCTTACGCCCCGAACTACACGATTCACAATAATTTGTGCGTCGTTACCACTCCTTCAAATTATGTTCACTGTGTATCCCCGGGCCGCTTCT
>NZ_CALJON010000026.1 GCF_937981445.1 uncultured Veillonella sp.
TATTGTTAGTGGCATCTAATTCTGCTGTTACATTACTATCACCAGCAAAGGTAATGGTTGGTTTATCTCCACCTAATGCGATATTAGAGATGTTATTACCAGCTTTAATATCAAAACCCGTTTGTAGTTTTGTTACATCACCAGATGCATTATTAATTTTATCTTGTGTTGCTTTATCTAATCCTACGGAAATATCCGTTCCGGTTTTGCTTACTTCCGTACCTGTGCCGTTTACAAAGTTTACTAATGAATCTTTTTCTATTACAGATTCATTAGCACCATTAGCTTGTAACTTCCACGCACTGGCTTGACCAAGTTCTTCATTCGTAATTCCTAATTTAGTTTTCCAATTGTTAATATTAGTATCACCAGTTAAATTAGACGCATCAATCTTAGTAAACGTATCTCCTAAGGTACCAACAATGCCATCTTTATTAAGTTTATACGTTACTGTATTGTTAGTGGCATCTAATTCTGCTGTTACATTACTATCACCAGCAAAGGTAATAGTTGGCGCTGTATCTCCACCTAAGGCGATGTTGGATGTTGTAGTACCAGCTTTAATATCAAAGCCTGTTTTTAATTTTGTTACATCACCAGCTACATTAGTAATATTTTCACCAGCATCCGTAATCTTAGTATTTAATGCATCAGCCGTTGATTGAAGATCACTTACATTAACCGCGGAATTAGGATTAGCAGTATTAGCATTTTCTAATTTAGCTAAATAATCGGCTCCATCCTTTTCAGCAATATCACTTTTTACATTCGTAATAGTTTTATTACCTGCATCAATACCATTGTTTGTCATGGATGGACCATCTTTAATAGTTAAACCATTACCATCCACTTTTACTGGACTAGCACCAACGGAAATAGATCCGTCTTTACCGAGATCTAATGTATTAGATAAGCCAATTTGAATAGCACGACCATCTGAATCTACTGTAGTCGTAATGTTGCCATTAGCACCTACAATATCAAAATGTGTTTTTTCACCATCTACAGTAAGAGTTGCTGGTGCTTCTTCACCGTCTGCAGCTTTTTTACCATCACCTACAGTGAAGCTGGACATTTTATCAGCCGTTACTTTTTCTACTGCCTTTAACTGTGCCACGTTAACAGCATCAGTATCTTCTGTACCAGCTGCTACATTGATGATTTGACGTGTATTTTGGTATTTTTGACCCGTTTTAGCATCAACATAGGAAGTAGAGCCAACGCTTACGGCACCATCAGTCGCCTTAAATGGAGCTAATGCACTTTCATACTCTGCTAAAGCAGCAGTGAAATCTTTGTTAGCTGCAGTCCACGCATTACGAGCATTAGTAGCTGCTACAGCTTCATTGCTTAATCTTTTATATTCAGCTTCTGCAGCTTTATACGCAACATCATCATGCCCCTTAGTTTCTAGCATAATCTGTTTTTGTACTGCTTCTGCGCTTGAAGCGTCGTTATAAGCCTTATTAAGTTCATTGTACTTTTCAATTTGAGCTTTATAGGTAGTTTCAAAGTTTTTAATAGTATCAGACAAGCCCATATAGCCAGCCAATGTGGCATTATCAGCAGCAATTTCACCTTTCACACCATCAACTAATGGCATGTAACCAATGCTACCAGCACCACGGTTAGCTACACTATACGTACCTAACGCAACACCACCATTGCCTTCTCTAGTCACTTGAGCCCTTACACCTAAAGCTACACCATTGTAAGCTACACTAGAGCTTTGACCAAGAGCTACACCATATAATCCATTAGTTTTGGCTTTAGCACCAATCGCTGTGCCACCAACGGCTGTGGCATTAGGACCAATGGCAATGCTGTATTGAATAGAATCCCTATTTTGTCTGCCATCATTTTGAATGTATTTGTAGAATTGGCCAGCAGAAGCACCTATACCAATGGCTATACCATCAGCGGCACGAGCTGCTTCACCTACGGCAACGGCCTTGTTATTTGCATAGGTGTTACGACCAAAGGCCGAGCCATATTGAGTGGCAAAAGCACCGGAACCAACAGATGTACTGCCCATAATAGCACTTGTATAGGTACCAACAGCTGTAGAATATTCACGAGCTGAATAAGTACCAAGACCAATAGCAGTTGTACCCACACCTGCTCTACTATCACTAGCTGTAGGTGTACCATCTACACCTTCACCATTTTTGTTATCATTTGTAGGAATACGAGAGAAATCTTGCTCTTGATCGCCATTCATAAGTTTAGTTTGACGATAATCAATCAATACATTTTTACCAACAAGATTATCCGCATTGTACTCTGTACCACTCTTAACTACGGTAGAATCAGTTGGGGCTGTACCGATACCTACATAGGAACCAGTTAAGCCTGCTGCACTCGCACTATATAAGCCAGCACCTACGGTACCAACAAGCATAGCAGCGACTAATTTTGTCATTTTTTACTTTCGTTTTTCATGATGTAAAGCCTCACTCCACTATTACACAACACAATCTACAATTCCTCAGGATTGTAGGGCCGTTTCATATAAGCCGTTCCAACATATTCTATAGCGTACACAAGCATATATAAAATAATCAATGCTACTCATTTAATAACTCATAATATTTTCACGCCAACATCATTAATCAACATCATGTGCAAATATTAAGTTATCGTAAAATTTGAACGACTATATAACACAAGAAAACCTATACAAAACTCATCAACTTTTTTATTTACTTAATTTAAGTATAGTCATTATTTTTTATTTGTCAATAGTTTACATCATATTTTTTCATGTTTATTATATTTTAATATCAGACAAATATAAATTGATAAGAAAAACAGCTATGCTTATAAATCCCTATTTTAACTTATTTTTCAATATATCTTGATTTGTATATTATATTTACATTGTTTCTCAACAATATAAATTTTGTTTAACGATTTGTATAATTCAACAAGTTGAATATAAAAAGAGGGTGATACCATTTTCAGGTTTCACCCTCTTTTTTGTATGAAACATTAAATTGTAATTTTTCTTACAACTTTATTTGATATACTTATAGTTTATCAACATATACTCTAAGCATACTCTATACAAAGATACCCTATACGTAGATACTCCATACGAACATACTATATACGAACATACCCCATACGACCACACTATATAATCTAAATAAACTATTGTACACCAAGGCGTTCCATTAACATCTTAATTTGTTGACGTTGTTCTTCTAACTGACCTTTTAAATCGGCATTTTCTTTTTCAAGATTTGTTACTTTTTCATCAAGAACAGTCATCGTGCTAAGTGGCGCTTGTTTATAATTTTGTGCTGCTTTTGCATAGTCATTATCTTGACCTACCCGTAAGGACACACCTAAATTAAACATATTTTCGCTACCGCCAAAGGAACCGCCTACGCTAAACATAGTATCATCATTTGGCCGATAGAACGCACCTACTGCCACCGCTTGTTTGCTGTGGAATGTACCAACACCGGCTGCTACAGATAATTTTTCATCTTCAAGATATTCCATTGGATGAAGCGCCGCCATAGCTGCTGCGTGAGCACCAATTGTGTTCATACGATTACTTAAATCACGTTTTACACCGCCTAATTGACCTACGTTTACAGCATCAGTAGCTTCAATACCAGGTGCCACATTTTGGATGCGGTTACCTTCGGCACTAATAGTACCAGTGCCAGGAACATATTCACCATTTACTGTTTCAGCAGGTTTTACTACTAAACCACCAGGTACATTTAAGCCGTCATTTAAGTTCGTTGGGCCACCATTGTTATTGGAAATGCCTTTATCATTAATAGTTACAACAGTGTTACTGTCTTTGTCCTTCACTTCTACGCCATTAGGGCCAAGAACTGTGGAATTACCATTTGGATCTTTGGACGTTACACCATCTGGTTTGATAGTTGTAGAAGAACCATCTTCTCCATTTACAGAAATACCATCCTTACCATTTGTGGAGATACCATCTTTACCAACAGTAGTAGCTGGTTTACCATCATCACCATTTACACCCATTCCATCAGAACCAACAGTTGTGCCAGGTTTGCCGTCTTCACCTTTTACAGTAAGGCCGTCATTGTTGATAGTTGTGTTGCCAGTTGTAACACTGCCGTCTTTGCCGAGGTCAATGTCTTTGGCTAACTTCACTGTTAATGTATCGGAGCCATTTGCCACAACACCAATGTTATTATCAGTCAACTTAGATTCGTCACTAATACCACCATTGATAGTTAATTTTTGGCTTAATGCACGATGTGCATCATCACCTGTGTCGCCACCAAAGTCAAGACCGGCTTGTGCTAGTGCTTGGAGATCTTTTACTGTTACTAAGTTATTTAAAGATGGACCTGTTTTATCAAGTAAACCATCTTTACCTGGTTGACCGTCAGCACCTGGTTTACCACCAATAATGTCTTTAGCTTCGTCCTTAGTAATCGGTTTATCATTGTCCTTATTATCTAAACCAAGACCACTTGTATCAGCACCAGAACCTAATGCAGTATCAACAGGTTTAGCATCATCTTTTGGTGTGCCATCTTCATTTAAATCAGTAGGATTGTAATAGTTACCATCGTTACCTTTAACAACAGGATTGCCATCTTTGTCAACCGTTGTTAAATCACCAGCAGCACCGAGTTTGCTTTCTAACTTATCAATATTGCCTTGTAACTCATCTTTAACACCCTTTAATTGACTGCCATTAATAGCATCTTTAGACGTATCAGTAATATCACCATCAGCTACATTAGTAATCTTATTACCGCCATTATTTAAGCCTTCATTAGTTAAAGAAACCGCTTTAGCTGCATCACCTTTGCTTGGTGTAATAGTAATACCAGAGCCATCAACTTTAGTAGTAACACCATCTTTAGTAGTTGTTACACTGCCATCTGTTAATGTAACATCTTTTGCTAAGCCAACTTCAATGGCGTTTCCTTTAACTTCAGTTTTAATGTTATCGACGCCTTTAACATCAAAGTGCGTATTATCTTTATTTACAGTAATAGTTTTATTTTCACCTTCTGTTGGTGCATCTGCGCCAATAGTGAATCCACCAAGCTTACCCGCTGCGGAATTTTTTACTTCATTAAGTTGAGATACATTCACTGCATCGGTATCGTCTGTACCTGCTTTTACATTTTTAATCTGTTGAGCCCCTGCAGAAATACCCGCATTTGTAAACTTAACTGTATCAGACACTGTTAAGCCTTTAGCATCAAGTTTAGGTGATGTAGCATCATTGCCAAACGCAATGCTACCATCAGCTGTTAAGTTTAATGTATTGGATAAGCCTACTTTAACCTGACGGCCTTCAAGTGTTGTAGTAATATTTCCATTAGCACCGAGGATATCAAAGCGTGTATTGTCCTTATCTACATCAATACCATCCGCATTACCCGCTGCATCTGTACCTACTGTAAATTTCCCTAATTTATCATCTGTTGAAGTTTTTACTGCATTAAGTTGAGATACATTTACTGCATCAGTATCAGCTGTAGCTGCCGCTACATTTGTAATCTTTTGTGAACCAGCGGAAATACCATCAGTCGACACTTTTACAGTCTTAGCAGCATCAGTATTAGGAAGGATTAATCCTGTAGCATCTAACTTAGGAGCTGTAGCGCCATCACCAAAGACTACAGAACCCTTATCTGTCAAATTAATATCTTTAACTAACTTAATTTCTAAGCCATTCGTATCCTTATTAGCCACTACACCAATGTTTCCATCAGTTAATTTTGCTTTTGCTTCATCAGTAGAAATATCAGCGCCGCCCTTAATAGTTAATTCATCACCTAAGTCACGGTGTACTCTTGTCGTATCATCACCAGCATAATTTGTACCAGTTGCACGAAGTTGCTTTAACTGTGCTACGTTTACTGCATCAGTATCAGCCAAGCCAGCAGCAACATTAGTGATTTGACGAGTCATATTAACACGACCTACGGAGACTGCAGACATACTAGGTTTGTAGGTTGCTAACAATATCTCTTTATTCATTTTGGCAACTACGTATTCTTGACTATTAGTATCTGCACTTTGCATTGTAGCATTATATTGAGCTAAATCGTCTGCTCTACCTAATGCCGTTGCAATAGCTAATTCATCATTTGCCATAACGGTTCCAGTTAAAGGATTATACCCCGTATAGCCTGTTCCTCGATTAGCTTGAGAAAAAGCACCTAAGGCAACGCCATGAGCAACACTTGCATTAGCCTTATACCCCATTGCAACGCCTTGTGCAGCCGTTACTTCACTACTACCCCCAACGGCTGTCGCCTGATTAGCAGTTACTTTACTGCCACCACCAACTGCAGTACCTTGGCTAGAATTTTCAACTGTTGATAAATACCCTACTGCAGTCGCCGCAGTAGAATTTTTTAGACTTGACTTATTACCAATACCTACAGCACTTTGAGAGTTATTAATTCCAGCTTCATTACCTAATAATATACTATTTGTTCCATCTGTAATGGAAGATGAAGTACCAATAAGTACCGCATTATTTGAGATTTGACTTAAACCTAATATCTTATTCCCTACACCAATAACCGTAGCATCTGCAGCCTTCTCACCTACATAAGAACCACTGCCAATAGCAATTGCTCTATCACTATTAGTTTTTAGTTCAAAATCATTTGCACCGCTGCCAACAGCACCTAGTTTAACTGCACTTATACCAATACCTATAGAATTAACTCCATTAGTTTGAGTGAATGTACCTACTGCAACAGATTGGTTTCCTGTTGCTTTAGCTTCACTACCAGCAGCCACACCAAATTGACCTGCTGATGTATTATACCCTAATGCAAGTGAACGAATACTGCTAGCATCAGCATGAGAACCAACTGCTAATGAATATTCACCAGCATGGGCGCCAAAACCAAGAGCAGTCCCCTGATGACCATCGGCAATACTATTCTGACCAACAGCAGTAGTGCCACCACCAGTAGCTTTCGCATCAGAAACACCTAATGGCTGTGCATCAACCGCAGGGTCTACATCAATATATTTTAAACCAATATCAATATTACTGCCGTCTTGATTTATTTTAATACCACGTTCTGCACGCAATGTTACAGTACTACCGTTTTTAATCTCAGTCGCTTCACCATTAGCTGTAGCTTCCGAATCACCGGTAACCTTAATAGATGGCGCTTTACCTACTCCAAGGGTCCAAGAAGAATTACCTACCGCTGTAGTAACATCATCTTTAGTCGCAATATTGTCAACAGTAAAAGCTTGACCATCATTACGATTAATAGTCAAGGTATTACCAGACATGCTTGCGCCAGTAATGTACTTGTCTTGAAGACCTGAAATAGTAACTGTATCTTTTGTACCATTTTGGTTCGTATTCAATGTGATAGAACCTGTACCATCTGCATTATAAGTAGCAGCGCTATCTTCTACTTTTGTATCAGTATCTACGGAATTTACAGTGTATTTTGTATAGGCTGCTGATGTATCTGTAGCTACAGTTACATTAGTACCTGCCACCACTTCTACTTTGGCAGCTTTGAGCTGTGCCACGTTAACAGCATCAGTATCTGCAAAGCCTGCTGCTACGTTAGTGATTTGACGAGTTTTACCAGTAGTACCAACAGAGACTGCGCCTAGAGTCGAGTTCCAAGTAGGATCACTTGTTTTTGTTGAAGCATCACCAGTTAATGGATCATAACCAACTTGTGCACCTGCTGCGCGGTCAGTTTTAGCATAAGCACCTAATGCTACACCTGTTTCTACATTTGCATTAGTATAACCACCAATCGCTAGAGAATCTTCGGCTGTAGCTGTAGCTGCAGAACCAACCGCTGTAGCGCTATCAGCCAAGGTCATAGAGTTATTGCCAATGGCTACAGACGTATCTCCAATAGCAGTTGCATATAAACCAGCCGCAACAGCACCTAAGTTATGAGCTGTTGCACGAGAGCCTAAGGCAGTAGCACCATATGCGGCACCATTACGTTCTTTTAATGCATCACCACTATCCTTTGTAGGTACAACAGTATACTCACCGTCATCACCTTTAGTGATTGTTTTAGTACCCTTGGAACCATCTGTAATGACCATTGAGTCACCCGCATTTTCAGGCAATGCGGAAACCATAGCACCAGTCCCCACTACGGTAGCCTGTGTGGTATCAATAAAATTAGCATTATTACCAATAGCAATAGCACCATTACCACCATTTACTTTAGAGCTTACCCCAAAAGCTACAGAATTATTGCCTTCACGACCAGAACCTGTATCTGAGTTCTGAATCACGGAATCAAAACCTACTGCAGTAGCTGAACCTGATAAAGCTTTAGCTTGCGGGCCTACAGCAGTAGCCGCTACCCCTGTAGCATTCGCTTCATAGCCAATGGCCATAGCAGCCATAGAATCACTAGCAGTCGTTGCATCCTTGCCAATAGCAATAGCGCCACTAGTATTAGTAGTAGCATTTTTACCCATAGCAATAGACAAATCAGCTTTACTCTTAGCCGCATTACCAATAGCAATAGAATTACTATTAGTGCTTTCAGTATTTTGACCTAGCGCAACAGCGTAAAAACCCTTAGCATCAGCATTTAAGCCAATAGCTACGCTTCCTATGCTTACAGTCTTAGCTTTAGGCCCAATAGCAACAGAGTTATTTCCTTTTGCACCATCATTAGCTACATTACTACCTGCACCAGTTTCAGTAGATTTAACAGATAAATATTTCACAGCCCTAATTTATCAGTTACATCTTTAGACAAAGCAAGTTTTACAGCTTGACCGTCTTTATCGACAGTGGTAGTAATATTTCCATCGCCATTAATAGCAAGTTGTTGTGTAGCTAAATTAACATTACCCACAGCCGTAGTATCTGTTGTTAAATTATCACCAGTAACATTTAATGTTACATTTTTCAATTGAGCCACGTTAACAGCATCAGTATCTAATGTACCAGCGGCTACATTATTAATTTGACGGGTTAATCCTGTTTCACTATCACCTATAGATACGCCAGCTGCAGTAGCTTGCCATGTAGATACCATCTTATTAGCTTCAGTTACTTTAGCTGTTAAAGCTGCCTTCTTTTCATCTAAAGTTGTTTCCGCAGAAGCTAAGTTTTTATCTATTTCAGCAATTTCTTCGGCAGTTTTACCGTTTTTAGAATTTTGTAAATCAATCACTGCTTGACGAGCTGTATCTACTTCACCTTGAGCTGTAGCAATATCAGTTTGTAATGTATCATAAACTGATTTCTGATCACCTAAGAATGCAGATAGGTCTGCTTGTTTACCAGATGGATCATAACCAAAGGAGCCTTTATCTACATTAGTAATAGAATCTGTACCAAGTGCAACACCAGCTACCTTATTAGCACGTGCACGACTGCCTAATGCAAGAGTTGACTCGCCAATAGCATCAGCATCAAAGCCTACTGCAGTAGCATAAGTACCATCAGTCTTAGTATTTCTACCAATAGCAGCTGAGAAATCACCTTTTGCTACAGCAATAAATCCTAAGGCTAAGGAGTTTGTATTATGTGCTTCAGCACCAGCGCCAAATGCTGTATTTTGATAGCCAAAAGCTTTAGCATCAGTACCTACAGCTGTAGAGAAATAATATTTACTCTTATCCAACGGATTCGTCATTACTTCTTCGCTAGTCCCTATATTACGGTAGCCTGGATTGGATGTATCACTTGGCTTAGTACCCGGATCAACTGGCGTCATTTCACCAATATAGGCGGAGTTACCTATTGCTAAAGAGGAGGCAGCTTTATCAGTAACAATTGTACCTTTACCAATAGCTACAGTCTCTACAGAATTAGAGGAAGCACCTGTACCGATAACAACAGAGTTACCAGAATTTGTTGCTTTTGCTTGAGAGCCTAATAAAACCACTTGCTGCGAATTATCAGCTTTAGCATGTACACCAGCTACAACCGCTTGTTTAGTTTTAGTTACTGAAACACCATCACCAATGCCTATTGAATAGTGACTACTATTATCTATAGTAGCTGCATCACCAAGTGCAATCGCTGATTGAGATAAAGCTTTAGCCTGCCCAATCGCAATACCAAAGCTAGTTGCTTGTGAACGCATCCCTAGCGCCACAGCATTAGTTCCAGTAGCTTTTGCTTCATACCCCATAGCAATACCTGTTGAACCCGTAGTATTAGCGCTAGAGCCAATAGCTACTGCACCAGTATTCTCTGCTTTTGCACCAGAACCTAATGCTGTAGCAAACCCTGTTCCAGCAGCAACACTATTTTCACCAATGGCTACATTGGATACGGCAGTAGCTGAAGCATTAGGGCCAATAGCGACGGAGTTACCACCTGTTGCACCTTTATTATCTTTATTACCAGCTACCGAAGAGTTAATAGATACATACTGAAAAGCATTAGCATCCAACTTAGTTGCCAACTGTGTCCCCACAGCAGCACTCAAATCTTTCAACTGACGTACGTTAACTGCATCAGTATCTTGTCCACCGGCTGCCACATTGGTAATTTGACGAGTGCTAACTGGCACGACATTACCATTTTGACCAACATAGGACTCTCTACCAACACTTACTGCCCCATCTGTAGATTTATATACAGAGTCATCCACATTAGCTGGCTTCTGAGCAGTAAATACAGCTTCACGGTCTGGCAAAATACCCCCAATTCGGCCTGTATAGCCTATTTTATCGCCACTTTGAGGAATGTAACCATAACTACCAGCAGAACGATTAGCTACAGAATTTCGGCCTAAAGCAACGCAACCTTCAGCCGTTGTAGCAGCGCCATAACCTAATGCCACTGCTCCAGTAACTGGTGCCGCTATAGTCGAATGTCCACCAATCGCTATCGAACCAATGCCTTGGGCATTAGACTCAGAGCCAATAGAAATTAAGTCTGAATAATTTCCATCCAACTTAATATTCTCCCCCATAGCAATAGCATTGGTTGTATAGCCTGAGGTATGAGTGTTATAGCCTAATACGATACTTTTACCACTTTCTGCACTAGTGTTCTCACCAATAACAATGCTCTTTTCTCCACCAGACTTAGCACCTACACCAATAGCTAAATTCCCACCGTTTTGTGCTAATGCACCACTACCAATGGCAATACCTGGGCCTGCATTAGTCGCGGCCCCTTTACCAATAACGATGGAGTCATTTCCTACAGCCTCTGAACCATCACCAATAGCTATGCTCCCATCATATTTAGACTTTGAGTCCTTACCAATGGCAATGGATGTATTTTCGTCGTTAGATGTGTCTGCAGCTCCTTCACCTAAAGCCACACCATTGCCTCTACCAGCCACATTAGTAGCTGCCCAAGTAGTACCAATTACACTGCCTGTTAGGGCACTAACTGCTAACGCAACACCAATCTTTCTAAAACATTTAGAATTCTTAGGCACTTTAAATCTCCCTTCTTAATCCACATAACGGTTTCACAATAAAAGATAAATCTTCTTTCTCTACTTCAAAACTACTATCGTATCGCCTCCAATTAAAATTAATCATCATAATTTTGATTAGGGTTTTAAATAGTATACTTGCACGTATTACTTAACGTGCATGAATAATTTAATATAAAATTCATAT
>NZ_CALJON010000027.1 GCF_937981445.1 uncultured Veillonella sp.
AAATTGCGATACCAATCAAAAAAGGTTCGTTTTTCTTCTTTTCTTTTAAACGAAACTACCATACTAACCTCGCTTATCAATAGAATACTGACCTAGTGTACGCCTATTTTTTGTAAAATTCAATAGTTATTTATGGCATATGCTTCTTAGACACTATCATTGGTATTCCCCTTTTTAGCGGATTCTACTGCTTTTTTTACTTCTTTATACTGTGCATGGCCTTCTTTTATTTTTATAACAAACCACTCTGATGCTGCGGCGCATAAAAATGTTACGAAGAAATACGCTCCTACGATGCAAAGTAAAATACAAAGAATCATGTAATACACTATAGGATTGAGACCAAAATAATCGTCGTTAAAAAAGATGACTTCCATAAAGCTAATAAAAGTCAATGAATGATAAGCCAACATAGCCTCCGCTAAGGCCCAAAAAGCAAATAAAATACCAAAGAAAAAATACATCGTATGTTTGTGAAGTTCTATATGCGTAGATAATTCCTTTACATATAATTTTCTAGCCATATAACCGCCTAAAAAAAGGCATAAAATTATGCCTGCATTTTGTAGGACCATATCATTAGTATCTTCACCAATATAAATTCCTAAAATCATAGAAAACAAGCCATAAAAAGCATACATAATGCCGCCTAAGCCAACACGCAAGGCTAATTTACTATATAGTTTCATACAAGTCCCCTCTTATTTACGTCTTCCTCATCTCACTATTTCAAATGGATTACCCAGTCTTCCTAGAAGATGTTCAAATTTCTCCTTCGGCATTGCCTTTTCCTTATACCATTGAAGTAAAAATTCCATTTTTTCCTGTGCCTCTTCAGCTGTAAGCCCTTTCAAAAGTATAGTTGCACTTTGCGGTTTGCTGCCACTGGCGCCTCCAGCCACTAATACAAATCCATCAGGCATACCATACACGCCAATATCTTTGATCATAGTTTCGGCACAACAACGAGGACAACCACTAATACCGATGCGAATTTTATTGGGCATGGCTTCTCCAAAATGCTTCCTATCCATATGCTTTGCCAAAGGGATTGTTTGCATAAACCCGTGGCTACAACCATCCGTGCCACGACATGCTACCACAGAATTCACAGCCTTATGCTTAACTACTGAAACCCCTTCAGGTAATTGTGTTATAATAGCTTCTTTGTCCTCTTTTGAAATATCATATAATTGAATGCCTGTAGCTACAATCCGAAAATTAGCCTTATATAAAGTAGCTAATTTCATAATATCTTGTAATTGTTCACGAGAAAATTCACTAAATAACGAATGCAATATAATCGATGTCTTCATGGACAAATGACTCCTTTTTACTTAATTTACTAAGCCCCAAAAACTTATTTTTAAGTTTAATTTATAATGAAATATGTTACGTTTTAAAATGACATTTTCAATTGAAATAATATTATACCATACTTGTTTATGAAACAAATGGATAAATAATAAACTTAAACTATAAGCAAACTACTATGTGCGTAAACTACAAAAAAATCTCATACCTGCCATGAGGTATGAGATCTTTTTTGTTTTTCCTTTGTTTTTAACATAATCTTCCTTAGGGTCATTAAAGCTAAGAAGATGAGAGTTTATAATCCTTTTAACCGCCCTAAATGTACTAAAGAACTACAATTGTTGCACCATTAACCCCTATGATTTAATTGAGAGTTTTAATTTTTAATTTCTTTAATTAAATTACCTTGTGCATCAAAACGTAAATAATATTTTTCACGCGCCCCATCTACAGTAGTAGAAGCTGTGAATACACCATCATCTACTGAATATTGGTACATAACGCCGTGTTTTACCTCGCCACCTTCTATACTTTTAGCCTTTTCCTGAGATACTTTGTAAATTTCTGTTACTTTATTAAAATCAATGGTACTAATAGCCCCTACATTATCAGCCAACACACCATCACCGGTTAATTGAACTGGCTGTGGACCACTCCACTTACCATCTTGATATATATAGGCATCAACCTTATCTGTTGTACCAGGCTTCTGAACATGAATCTCAACACGACTTCCCAATTCTTTATAATAATTAAAGGAAATATCACTCATAGCTTTTAAATCATGTCCCTTTAATTCATCTCTATTTTTAAGTTCATCTATGATTTTATTGGCTAAACCTGGCTCAGTAAGTACATTTGCTTTACTACCGCCCGTTAAACTACTAACAGCATCCCCACATCCTACTAAAAATACAACTGAAAATACAACTAGCAACATCACCCAAAGCTTTTTCATAATAGTACCTCCCCGACCAGATTAATCTTTAAATCTACCCACAAAAATACTTCATCTATATTTCATATTATAAACTATTAATGTTTTTTTCATAATATCAATCTTGAAATATACATACTCTATACCAAAAATTAACATTATATTTCTCCATTTACCCATTATATTTTCCCCTCCTACTCATTGTATGACATAGAAAAAGAATACTATTAGAAATAAACCATTGTTCACGACGCTTCTAAATAAACTATACAAAGTCTGTCAAAACAAGATCTTACGAATACTTTTACTTGTTAAAAAAAAATTGACAAACAACAATTCTTTTTAGTATCATATTATCTGTAATGCATGGGGGTATAGCTCAGCTGGGAGAGCGCTTGAATGGCATTCAAGAGGTCAGCGGT
>NZ_CALJON010000028.1 GCF_937981445.1 uncultured Veillonella sp.
CTACGACCGATCGGTTAACAGCCGATTGCTCTACCGACTGAGCTATCGAGGAATGTATGGAGCGGAAAACGAGATTCGAACTCGCGACCCCCGCCTTGGCAAGGCGGTGCTCTACCACTGAGCTATTTCCGCATATCACAACAGGAACAATTTTACACTTTCAACAAGTAGTTGTCAAGAACTTTTTTAACTACTTATTAGGTTTAAGTCAGTTCCCCTGACTGCTTTACTATAATATCAAATAGATGATTATCCTGTCAACACTTTTTTTACAAATATTTTACAGCATTATATATATCACCTTAACACAGAGTAGCTAAGCCTCCCCATTAGCTACTCTTGGGCATCAAATAAAGTAAGTACATTAGGAATCGGTAGATTCATAGAACCTAGACCCACGCCTTTTTGCTTAGCCGCTTGAGACTTGGTCAACATTTGTACAACTTCTTCCTGTATTTCCTTACTAGTAAGCGCACCATAAGCGGTCTTTTGCAAGGTTTTTACTAAAGCCGCCCCAGTAGGTGTTACCAATTCCCCCTTAACAGGCGTCACATAGGTAGGAAAGGAGCCTAATAATTCCGCTGTGGCTGGCGTTGGAATATCCATAAGACCATGATCGCATTTCACCTTCCCTTGACCAAGATGAAGAGGGGAAAATTGAATGGACTGAATTTGTAAATATTCTAAACAAATCATAGTCCCCACAATGTCAATAATACAGTCAATGGCTCCGACTTCGTGAAAATGAACAGACTCCAAGGTCGCCTCATGGACTTTTGCTTCAGCCTTACCTAAATGAGTAAAAGCTTCAATGGCTTTCTCTTTGACCCAATCAGATAGAGAACTCATTTCAATAATATGTTTTATATCACTGTAGCCACGATGCTCCCCATGATTATGAGTATGCCCTGTAATAGCATGCCACAATTTATGAATAGGCGAGTGCGAATGACTATGGCTATGATTGTTATTATGATGATTATGACTATGTGTATTATGTTCATGTCTGTGGTTGGCGTTATTATGACTGTCACCATGATTATGGCTATGACAGTGATCAGCCGAATGTGTGTGTGCCGCATCATCTAATACAACATCAAAATAAGTACCACCTACATTTAACTTCTCCTGAGCTTCACAAATAATCGTAAAGCCTCCTAGATTAAGTTTTTGCAATTCTTGTTCTAAATATGAAAATGGCACTCCATAGTCTAACAATGCGCCCACCATCATATTGCCGCTGATGCCAGACATACATAAACCATATATTGATTTCATTCCCTACTATCCTACCTTTCAATTCCTTCGATACTATTTTATACCTAAAAGTCTACATCATACGCGCCTAAGGCTTGGGCTTACGTCATAGGCTACTGAAGGCTACATCATGCATAGCAAAATATAGCCTCTAACTCATACCTTGCAGAAGATGGGCTCTAAGGCATACCATGCAGAAGATAGTCTCTATATCATACCTTACAAATATAGCCCTTGTATCATGCATCTTATCACAATCTACGCCAAGACCTATCGTCCATCTTGTAATATATTACCAGGCCCATCTTCAGCCACGGTTACTTCAGTTTCGCCAAAGGTTTTCATATCATTCAACATGTGCATAGACGCATTAATAACGGACAAACCTAAGCATGATCCAATCCCTTCATCTACAGCAAGATTATAATTTAAATACGTTTGTAGCCCTAAATATTTCATTTGGTTCTTATGAACCGGCTCATTATACGCCACAGATGGCAATACATAGTTCAAGGCTAATGGTGCCATCTTCACCGCTGCCAATACGGCAGCACCAGTAACAGCAGTGTCAAAGACAATAGCCATACGCGCCTTAGCAGCCCCTAAAATAAAGCCCACTAAGGCCACAATTTCAGGAGATCCTAAAGCTTGTAAAATCTCTTTTACAGACGCTGTTTCAATATGATAACGCTCCATAGTTTGTGTTAACCGTGCGGCCTTCTCCTTGATAGACAAGGTACATTCATTATCAGTCAACAAATCAGTCATATCATATGAGGTAAACGCTTTGGTAAGCGCTAAGGCGCTCAATAAATTACGTTCCCCTGCTGTCCCTATGGCGACCACTTCAATACCATCAGTAGCCATTTTTTGCGCCATGGCGAGACCTACATTGAGTAAATCATCTACTTCCTCAGTTGAAAAGGCTTTGTGCATGCCAAAGAAACGTCCCCCAGAAGTTACCTTCTGCTGTATAACCCCCTGTATGTCTGAAGTATCTTGCTCAAGGCCTACATCTACAACATACACAGGAGCTGCCAATGATTTGGCCAACGCACTCGTTGGACTTTGACCGACCCCTAACCGCGTTACTACGGCTTTTGACTCGAGCCCTTTTGTATGATTTTGAGGGCCATCCACTGCTGTATCACCAGCCATGATAAGGACGGCTTGTTTCAAATGATTCGGTTGAGCTTTTTCATATATGCCGGCTAGTTGTACAGCAATTTCTTCCAGTTTAGCTAAACTATATAAAGGCTTAGTCAAATTATCTACCCGCGTGCGACATGCTGCCATAGCCTCTGTGTTGAGAACTTTAATAGACGCCGCCACTTGTTCCACGTTTATAGCCTGACGCTCAACGTCTCTAAAGTCTCCAAGGCAAGCATCTGTATCGTTAGGGGACAACGCATTATAGTGCTCCGCCTCTACAGATGGGGTCGCCACGTCTTCACCAGCCCCCTCAGTAGTCTGCCGATTCCCTTTAGATTGACCTTTTTCAAGCCCTTCGGTTTCTGCTAAAATTTCCATCTGCTTATACAAGCGAATGGCTAAATCAAGCATGCCCATTTGCACTGCGCCACCGGATGCTTCACCAAGACAGAGACCCAACGTAACATATGCTTCTAACCCTAGTTGCTGCAAAGCACGGCGATGGCCTTTTTCTGCTGACAAATGGGACGCCATCACATACTCCATACTTGCTGGGGCTATAGCATGGGCAATCAAAGCACAAGCAGTAGTATTAAATCCATCAAGTATGACTAATCCTTTATACGCCGCTGCCCCTAGTATAATCCCTACAATGCAGGCAAATTCTAAACCTCCTACTGCTTGTAGAACGCCTAGACCATCGCTAGCTGGTATATGATGATATCGTTCTAATGCTTTTTGTACGACTTGCGTTTTTACTTTTAGTCTTTCGTCTGAAATATTCGTACCACGGCCAGTCGCTTCTTCCGCCGTGAGGCCCACATATTTAGCAGTAATAATAGCACTTGCAGTGGTATTCGCAATGCCCATTTCACCGACTAAAAATACATTATACCCAGCTTCTATTTTCTCCTTAACATAGGCAATGCCCACTTCAATAGCCGCTAGTGCTTCTTCCTTAGTCATGGCTGGTTCTTCAAGAAAATTTTTAGTCCCATAAGCTACCTTGCATTGTCGTAGGCCTGGAATATCCGTCACATCTGCTGCAATCCCCACATCGATGGCATCTAGCTGCGCATTACAATAACTCCCCAATGCATTAGCGCCAGCCCCTTTAGCAACTAAGTAGTTCTTCGTCATGCCTACCGTTACATCTTGTGGATACGCGCTAACCCCTACTTTGGCTATGCCGTGGTCTGCGGAGGAAATAACCATGGCTACTTTAGGCGCTTTTACAACCTTGTCATTTGTAGCCATAGCATACTGTTTAACCATATCTACTAATTTGCCATAACTCCCATACAGCGTTCCTTGATCCATAATAGTCTGAATTTTAGAACCAATTGTTTTGTCTGTTTCTTTTATATTTTGACAAGTTTGTTCAAATATACTCATCACTAGCTCCTTTATGACAAAATGTACGTTTTATTATAATTCAGCAAAATGATCCCGAATTGTTTTTGCTTCATCCAAATAGGCTTCTAACTCTACCTCATCAGGATTCTTAAGTATTTCTTTTAAGCGTTGAATTTCCTGTTCCAAATTTTCTAATGCCTTATACACTTCTACATGGTTGCCTCCGATAATCTCTCGCCACATAGAAGGCAAGCCCCCTGCTACACGTGTAACATCGCGAAAGCCTCCTGCTGCTAAGCGCAAACGAAGTTCTCCTTCTGCCCCACTGCCCGCCACCTTAGCTACCATGGCGGCTACTAAATGAGGCATATGACTTACCTTGGCCATAAAAGCATCATGTTCTTTCATAGAAATCAATTCCACATGAGATCCTAAATGAGCCCCCATATCGGCTAATTCAAGTGCCCCTTCAGAGCTCCAAGAGGATTGTCCTTCATCCGTCAACACAATCCACGTACAACCAGCAAATAAATGGCTATTCGCCATTTCATAACCGCCCTTTTCAGACCCTGCCATAGGGTGCACAGATACAAATTTTACATGGTCAGGTATATGTTCATATACAATAGCGGCAAAATTAGTTTTTGTACTGGACACATCAGTAACAAGAGCCCCTGATTTAAAGTGAGGGACGCAAGCCTTAAATACTTCACCATTTGTATTCGGCGGCAAAGCAAAGACTACAATATCAGAAGCGGCTACAATTTCAAATAAATTAGTACTCGCCTCATGAACGCCACCATCAGCTAGGGCTTGGTCACAAGTTTCTTGTCGTCTCGCATAGCCTACTACATGATAATTCGTGCTACTAGTTAATGCCTTTGCTAAAGAGCCGCCAATTAATCCAAGTCCAATAATTCCTACAGTTCTACTCATACAAATTCCTCCCGTGAGCCTCTAAGGCTCCCTACTATACTACATTACTACCTTGAGTAGATAATAATATTTATTATAACCCTAGCCTAACTATTATTTCTAGTGATTAATTGCCATAATCATGATAAAAGTGAGTAATAAAGCAATCATGATAAAAAAGTGTAATAACATATGCCTGACAAGCGAATGTAATAAACTGCCCATAACAGGAGAATATAATAAACTGCCTATGACAGGAGAATGCAATAAACCACTCTTGACAAGAGAATGTAAGAAATTGCCCATGACGAGAGAATATAAAAAACTGTAACTATGAAAGCACGTCTCTATCCTAGCACTTCACATAATTACAGTTTCTAATTTGAATGTATATTCTCTTTTACTAACTTTAAGGTATATTATCTTTTACCATCTTTTACTATCTTTTATTAATATTTATTAGCTTTTATTATCGCTGATTCTACGCTTCTATCAATCTTCGATTTTTCCATTTACCACTGTACCAACGCCATACAAAGATAATAGCGCGCACACCTTCATCGATGGCCATAGCAATCCAAATTCCCACTAGGCCCCAGCCAAGCCAGATACCCAAAATATAGGACAAATTAACGGCACAAAGCCACATGCCAAAGACCCCGACAATCATTGGAGTCCGAATATCGCCGGCAGCTTGCAAACATTGAACCATAATAATATTAACGGATCGACCAATTTCTAAGAATATTTCAATAAACAAAATAGTTTTCCCTAAGGAAATAATCTCTGGATCAGTGGTAAAGAATTGAAATATAAAGTCAGAAGCTAAATAGAAGGTCGATGACAAACCGACACTAATGGCCATGCCTAGCCACATAGTACGCCATACGCGGCGTGAAATTTCCTCTTCCCGCTTAGCCCCCACCAAGAAGCCTACAATAATCTGTGCTGCATTGGCTAGCGCAATGGTATACATGTAGCAAAACATGGAAATAATGTAAGCATATACTTTGGTATTAATAACTACAATACCAAAGATATTAACCATCTTCATAATGGTAGTCTGCGATAGTTGATACGACAAGGTCTCGCCACCGGAAGGAATGATGATATGCAATAAGCGTTTCAACATGTCTTTAGGGAATGGTCGCAAATAAGACCAAGAAATCGTAATCGGCAATTGTGTTTTAAATAAATAAAATACGAGTAGAAGGCCGACGCCCTTACTAATAAAGGTGGAGACAGATACACCAAATACCCCCATCGATGGAATAAAGCCCCAACCAAAAATAAGAATCCAGTTACTAATGATATGGAACACATTCATCACAAAGGCTACGCCCATGGTAATAACAGGCAAGGAATAGCCTCTAAACATGGCTACAAAGGCGGTATACACACCTGTAATAGGAATGCTAAATGCCACTATTGTCATGTACAAACTGGTTTCGTCCATAATTTCAGGGGGTACACCGAGCCATTCAAAAAGCCAGCGATGAGTAATAACAATAAACAAGGCCGCCGTGCTACTAAATACAAAGTTAAAGGCCACACTCACCGTCGACACTTCATTGATTTTCTCAGGATTTTTCGCCCCCAAGTATTGGGCGATTAATATCGTACTGGCCGTACTCATTACTATAATCAGCATGATAAAAATATTCATAATCTGATTCGCATTCGCCACAGCCGCTACGGCTTCCTGAGAGTAATGACTCATCATAAACTGGTCAATATTCCCGATGAGCATTTGTAGGAATATTTCTATGAAAATAGGCCAGCTTAAAGCAACTACTGATAAGCTTGCGCTTTTAGTAGGCGTTCTCATTCTGATACCTCATTAGATTCCAAGGATGCCACATTTGTTTCTGCAGAGACCTCATGTGTTTCTTCAATTTTTTCTAACGCTTCATTAGCAATTAAGGTTTGCCAATCAGCGACTAACTTATATTTAGCATTCACTTTAGCCATGTCCCAATTGTCCCCTTCAGGAAACCAATTACCAGGGGAACACGAACTTTTAGCAAAATTAATGCGATAACCTAATTTCTTTACTTCCTGAGAGGCCCACCAAGCACCGACTGCATCTCGCCCAACTAAATACAAGCGCTCCACATCAGTATGCTCTAACCAATAGTAAATAGATTCCCAATACTCTTTAGGAATGACACTCGCTTCTAAACATTCCTCTAGACTCTTGCGAGCTGCCGCTATTGTTTCTGGAGTTAATGCTACCATAGAACCTCCTTCAAATTAACTAATTTAAGATAAGGGCTTATTGTCCCTGCCCACAAGAACTTGCCTTTCCTATGCCATAAGGATTTTGCTTTTCCTTTGCCATAAGCATCTTACCCTTCATGTACTATAAAGTTCTTACTCTTCCTGTACTATAAAATTCTTACGTTTCCTGTACTATAAAGACCTTACTTATCCTTGGCCAATAAAGCAAAGGCCTCTTCTGCCACATCCAAAGTCTTTTCAATATCTTGTGGCACATGGGCAATAGATAAGAAGTTGCTTTCATATTGACTTGGTGCATAATAGATGCCATGACTTAAATTATGATGGAAGAATTTTTTAAATTGCTCCATATTGCATGCAGAGGCATCATCAAAATTCCGTACTGGTTTATCCGTAAAGAATAGAGTAAACATAGATCCTACATATTGCACCTGAACTGCTATATTATATTTCTTAGCGCGCTCTACTAACCCCTCGCAAAGTTTCATTGTAGCCGCTTCAACCCGTTTAAACACTGTTGGATCTTGTTGCAATAAAGTAAGCGTTGCCAGCCCTGCCGTCATGGCCACTGGATTACCACTTAAAGTGCCGGCCTGATAAATCGGCCCTTGTGGTGCCACCTGGGACATTAAATCACGACGGCCTCCAAATACAGCCATTGGTAAGCCACCACCTACAATTTTACCTAAACATGTTAAATCTGGTACAATGCCATATTTCTTCTGAGCTCCGCCAGCAGAGGCACGGAATCCACACATAACTTCATCAAAAATTAAGATGCTTTTATGTTCCGCCGTAACAGCACGCAAGGTCTCTAGGAACCCTTCTACCGGTGGCACACACCCCATATTTCCAGCCACTGGTTCTACAATCACACCAGCGATTTGGTCCCCTTCTTTAGCAAATAAGTCTCTTACCGCCTCAATATCATTGTATGGCAAGGTAATTGTATCAGCTGCCACTGATTTTGGTACGCCAGGGCTATCAGGCACACCAAATGTGGCAAGGCCTGAGCCAGCTTTTACTAATAAGCAATCACTATGGCCATGATAGCAGCCAATAAATTTTACAATTTTATCGCGCCCTGTTACACCACGAGCTACGCGAAGGGCACTCATAGTCGCTTCCGTACCAGAGTTCACCATACGCACCATTTCCATATGTGGCATGAAGGCTTGAATTTTTTTTGCCACTTCCGTTTCCAACAAAGTGGGAGCACCATAGCTAGTGCCACGAAGTACTGCTTCTTGCAATGCTGCTACCACTTCAGACTTAGCATGGCCTAAAATCATAGGTCCCCAGGATAATACATAATCTATGTATTCATTTCCATCAATATCATAAATTCTGTCCCCACTGGCAGAACTAATGAAAGGCGGTTCAGAACCTACACTACGATATGAGCGGACAGGGCTATTTACGCCACCAGGCATATATACCTTAGCTTCTTGAAAGGCCTGTTTTGATTTTTCCAATGTATACATAGTAGTCTCCTTTTTACACAGCAAGATTATTAATACTAAACTATTTTATAAAACACCTCATTGATGCATATTACACGTAGTATCCCTTATGAACGTAACCACCGTGCCACATCTAGCGCATGGTACGTAATAATCATCTTACAACCGGCTCGTTTCATAGACAACAAGGTTTCTAATACAATGCGTTTTTCATCAATCAAACCTTGTGCCGCCGCTGTTTTAATCATAGCATATTCACCACTTACATTGTATGCTGCTAGTGGCACATCAAAATTATCTCGAGCTTCTCGGATAATATCTAAATAGGAAAGAGCTGGCTTCATAATAATAATATCAGCTCCTTCACGAATATCGAGTTCAATTTCGCGAAGCGCTTCTAAGCGATTAGCTGGGTCCATTTGATAGCCCTTGCGATCACCAAATTCTGGTGCCGAATGTACAGCATCGCGGAATGGACCATAATAAGCACTAGCATATTTAGCGGAGTAACTCATAATGGCCACATTAGTAAAGCCTTCTTCATCAAGGGCCGTACGAATGACACTAACACGACCATCCATCATATCAGAAGGTGCTACCACTTGGGCACCAGCCTTAGCTTGACTAACCGCTACTTTTGCTAGTAATGGCAAGGTTTCGTCATTAAGTACTTCATGGTCTTCTACACAGCCGCAATGACCTGTGGACGTGTATTGGCATAAGCACACATCGCCAATAACTATGAGATTAGGCACTTCTTTACGAATCGCTGCAATAGCGCGCTGCACCGGTTGATCCATATCCCACGCAGAAGAGCCTTGTTCATCTTTATAAGTAGGAATACCAAAGATCTCCACCCCTAAAATGCCAAGTTCAGCGATTTCTTTAGCCAATTTTACAGCTTCATCAACAGATAAATGGTATTGACCGGGTAAGGACTCAATTGGTTCTCGCACCCCTTCACCAGGTACAACAAAAATAGGGTAAATTAAATCTTCTACATTAAGAGTCGTTTCTTGTACTAATGCTCTCATAGCGGCACTAGTACGCAAACGGCGTGGACGATATGTTAAATCCAACATAATAGTATCTCCTAACTTTTAATACATTATAAAACTTATTTTTTACAGCAGTTAAACTAGGCTTTGCCAATGTGATTGCAACAATAAAACTAAGCTACTGCCACTTCATTACAACCGTTAAATTAAGCTACTGCTACTTTATTGTTTCCCATTACTGAGTAATTCTTTCACACCTTCTACAAGTGCAGGAATAGTATGAACTTCACTAATATAAGCTAACTCAAGCCCTTGTTCTACACAAGTGGCCGCTGTAATAGGTCCTATACAAGCAATCTGGGTATGACCTAAAAGGGCTTTCCCCTCTGCGCCTAACAACTGTAAAGTATTAAGCACTGTAGACGAGCTAGTAAAGGTAATACAGTCTACAGCGTTGTCCTTTAAGGCTTGTTGCATTACTTCTGCTTGAGACTCATCTAATAAAGTCTCATAGAGCCGCACAATTTGAACATCTATCCCAGCCCCACGTAGCCCTTCCGGAATCACAGGACGTGCCTTTTTTGGTTGAATTAATAATACAGATTCTCCTGCCTTGACATAGGAAGTAACAGCCGTAACCACAGACTCCCCTTTATAATCAACAGGCACAATATCTGCTAAAATGCCTTTTTGCTCTAAGGCCTTTGCAGTACCTGTACCGATAGCGCAAATTTTAGCACTACCTAATAGGCGCGCATCTTTACCTAACTGGCGAAGGCTATCAAAATAATACCGCACCCCTTCAGCCGAAGTAAATACAACAGCTTTATAAGAACCACTTTGCAATAGTATATCCTCATCGGCTTGTGTCAATGCCAATGGTGCTGTTTTAATGGCCGCCGCCTCTACAACGCGAGCCCCTAAAGCTTCTAGCTGTTCAGTAAGAACACTGGCTTTAGCACGCGCACGGGTAACCATAATCGTTTTACCAAATAAAGGCTTATTATCGAACCAACGCAACGCATCGCGGTATGTAACAACTTCCCCCACTACAATCAAAGCGGGCGGCTTTAACTGTGCCTTAGCTACATCTTCAGCCACATTTTCTAGTGTGGAAACTACAGTTTCCTGTTCCGCCTTGGTCCCCCAACGAATCACCGCTACTGGTGTATCTTTAGATCGGCCATATTCAATAAGGCGCTTAGATATGAGCGGTAAATTGGACACGCCCATAACAAAGCTTATAGTATCTACAGATGTGGCCAACCCTTGCCAATGAATGCCCGACTCATTTTTCTTTGGATCTTCATGGCCCGTCACAATGGCAAAGGAGGTAGCTACTGCCCGCTGTGTAACAGGAATACCTGCATAAGCTGGCGCTGAAATCGCCGATGTAACACCGGGAACAAATTCAAAAGGTACACCGGCGTCTTTAAGGGCCAAGGCTTCTTCACCACCACGGCCAAACACCAAGGGGTCACCCCCTTTTAGTCGTGCCACCACCTTGCCCGCTTGGCCATAAGCAACGAGCATGGCATTGATTTCCTCTTGCTTGAACGTATGATTTTTACATTGTTTACCTGCGTAAATAATCTCAGCCGAAGGTTTCGCCCATTGCAATAGTTTTTCATCAGCTAAATAATCATATACAATGACATCTGCTTTTTCAATACATTCACGGCCTTTCACAGTGATGAGTTTATAATCGCCCGGCCCTGCGCCGACTAAGTATACAATGCCTGCCATTATAAAATCCCCCTCTGAACTAAGTCTGCCATAATATGCTTGCCACCTTCTTCATAGAGAGCTTTTGCTAAATTCTTACCGATGATCTCAGCGGTCTGACAAGGCCCCGTCATCTCACCTTCGTAACAATTTTTGCCATCTAAGGAAGCAATGAGAGCTTTAATAGTTAATTGCCCTTTGTGAATAGTTCCATGCACCCCCATAGGCACTTGGCAGCCCCCTTCCAGCTGACGAAGAAAGCTTCGCTCCCCCTTGGTACACCAGCTAGTGGCCTCATCATTAAGAGGTGCTAACATAGCGAGCATGTCTTCATCATCACTGCGGCATTCAATAGCTAGTGCGCCCTGTCCTACAGCGGGAATCATTTCATCTACTGTAAATACTTGCGTAATATATTCTTCTAGACCTAAGCGAGTCAGTCCAGCTTCAGCCAAGACAATGGCATCAAAATTCTCATCACTTAATTTGCGTAAACGGGTCTGTACATTACCACGGAGCATTTCAATCTTTAAATCAGGACGAAGATGTAAGAGCTGCGCCTGACGACGCAAGCTACTGGTGCCTACCTTGGCGCCTTGCGGCAAATTATCTAAGGTTTTATACTTTGGCGATACTAATACATCACAAGCGGTAGCACGTTTAGTAATGGCCCCCAAAGTCAATCCATCTGGCAAGTCTGTAGGCATATCCTTCAAACTATGTACGGCTAAATCAATCGTGCCGGCATGCATAGCTTGTTCTAATTCTTCTGTAAAAAGACCTTTTCCCCCAATAGCCGCCAAAGGCTTTTCCAAAATACGGTCCCCTTTTGTACTATGATGCACCAATTCTACGGAGCAATCTGGATATAATTTTTTTAATTCAGCCGCTACAAACTCAGCCTGCCATAAAGCAAGAGCACTGCTGCGCGTGCCAATTCGAATATGCTGTCTCATACAGATTACTTCTCCTTCTCCAAGTCAAACATGTCATGGAATAATTTCCAATAGTCTTGCTCTTCTTCTTTACCGGCAATTTCACCAAAGCGAATCATCGGCTCTCTCAATAATTTACGGATAATCATGCGCGACATATTATCCATGATCTTTCTTGTTTTTTCATCCGCTTCAGGCAGCTTAGCCATAGCCCGATGTAGTTCGCGTTTGCGCGTGCGCTCTGCCTTATCGCGCAACAATACCATCATAGGTCGAACAGATAAATATTGAAGCTTCTGTTCTATTTCTTCTACCGCTTGCTCAATAATGGGCTTAGCCTTTTCCGCTTCTTTAGCGCGCTGTGCCTTATTGGCCTCTACTACACTCTCCAAGGCATCTATATTAAATAAATATACGCCTTCCACTTGTGCCACTTCTGGGTCAATATCTCGTGGCACCGCAATATCAATCATAACTATGGGATTATGTTTTCGACCTTCTGCAATTTTTTCAGCCGATTCTGTATCTATAATGTAATGAGGTGCCCCCGTAGATGTGATTAATATATCAGCCTCTTTGGCCTGTTCAATATATTCATTAAAATTAACCGCCTCACCACCAAAGCGTTTTGCTAAGGCTTGTGCCTTATGGTAAGTACGATTGGACACGAAAATACTTTTTACACCCTTAGCTTGCAAGTGAGTAGCAGTTAATTCGCTCATTTCACCGGCCCCTAAAATCAAGACTTTTGCCTCTGATAGGGGTTTTTCCAAACAGTCTTCCGCTAAGTTAACTGCAGCATAACTAACCGATACGGGCGTATTGGCAATGCCTGTAACAGTGCGAACTTTTTTACCCACACTAATGGCACGCTGAAAAATAATATTAAATACAGGCCCCGTTAAGCCCCGGCTATACGCTGTTATATAAGCCATTTTTAATTGACTTAGGATTTGTCCTTCGCCCAAGACTAAGGAGTCAAGGCTGGCTGCCACATTGAATACATGGCGCATTAATTCAGTCCCTTCATAGAGGAAGAACCAATTACCATCTACCTCCCACTGTTCAGCTCCTTTTAAATGTTTTAAAAGATCTAACATAAATTGCTTAGGCTCAGCTACATCTTCTAGCACCGCATATAATTCTGTGCGATTGCAGGTAGACAATAATACGCATTCTGCTACATTTTCATGCTCATATACATGATTAAGCGCCTCTACCATCTCTGTTTTATCAAAGGAGAAAAGTTCGCGCACATTAACAGGTGCGCTTCGATGATTTAAGCCTAATACTACTAATTGCATCTCCTATTTGTTCCTCCACTCTTTTCCACTCGCCGCGAAGAATTAAATCCAATTCTTCTGCTCTTAACTGACGTGACCAAAATTCATCTCGTTCTTTGGCCGTTGTAAGTAATTTCTTTACTTCCTTACGATATTTTCGAATTTTGGGAAGTACTAAGGCCACCTGTTCATACCTTTGTGCCATATCTTCTTTTAATAATCGATTCATCCGTGGACTCACCCGTCCCGTCATAATGGTAATGATTAATTCGCCCATAACCAAGGTTGCAGGAAAGGTAAAATCACAATCATCATGTGCATCCGCACGATTCACAAAGGCCCCTAATTTTCGCCCTAATGTGGCACCTAGTTGATTAATGTTCCCATCATCTGTAGCCAGCACTACAAAGCGAGCCCCTTCTAAAAGTGACGCGCTTGTGCCTTCACCAGTAAAATGAATTTCATATAATAACAATCGACCCTCCACAGCCCATGATCTTATTCTGTCCGTTACCTTAGGACTAATAACAGTAACTCGTGCCTGGTCAGCTAATAAAAGTCCGATACGTCGCTCGGCCACTTTACCACCACCAATAACAACACAAGCCTGGTTGGCTAGTCGAAATCCCATTGTTACCATAGAAGCCTCCACCTACACTATTTATTGTACTAAAAACACCAGTTTCATTCCGTTGTTAAAGCTACATTTCAGGAAGTAATTTCATTAAACACTTAAATATATGGCAAAAATATCAAAAACGGCTTGAAGTACTCAAGCCGATTGATCATACTATGTGTTATTATTTTGTTTCTGCCGTATCGGCGTCTGTTGAAGAATTTAAGTCCTCTTCAATGATGTCCTCAGTACCTTCGGAAGCGGCTTGAGTTGCTTCGCTTGCCTCTGCTTGAGGCAAATCAATTTGTGCTGTTTCTACAGGCACTTTGCTATCACCTAATACACAGCCATCAAGCATTTGTAACTGAGATGTTAAAATGGATTCCATTTTAGCTCTAAATACGGCAATCTCATTGCGGATTACAGTATATTTTTCTTGGCCTTCGCGCAAGGAACGCTCAGCATCTTCAAGAATTTGTTTGCGTTGTTGTTCCGCTTCTTGAATAATAAGATCAGCTTCTTTGCGAGCTGCTGTCTTAACACTTTCGCCCGTTTCTTGAGCCAATACCAATGTGTTATTCATGGTTTCTTCCATTTGTTCATATTGAGCTAGTCGTTTTTCTAATTGCTCAATTTTATCTGTCATTTCACGATTATCGCGATATAAGGTTTCATAATCGCGTACAATCTCTGCCATAAAAGCATTTACAGACTCAGTATCATAACCACGGAAGCCTTTTTCAAACTCCTTATTATGAATATCCATTGGTGTAATCATACGTATCCCTCCTAATTACATGAATCGCTTAAGGTAAACGCCAATACGTCCTTTACGAGATGTTCCTGTAATGGCCTCAATTTTCATTCGCCCACGACCTCGCAGGGAAATAATATCGCCCTCTTTAACTTCTTGAGCTGGCCCTTTAGCATCCTGCCAATTCACTTGAACTAAGCCCGCATTAATGGAGCTTACGAGTTTAGTCCGTGACAAGCTAAAGCCTGAAGATGCTACTGCATCTAGACGCAATGAAGCTACAGTGGTTCTAATTTCTTTAATTTTCTCTTCCTTAGGAAGAATCTCACTTAATGGTAAATCCTCAACGGACACAGATACCATGGCAATCTTTGTAAAGTTTTGCTTCACATAATCCGCCATTGTAGCATCTACTATAAGCTGAGCCCCACCATTTTGCATGATAATATCACCAAAATGTTCACGTTCAATCCCCAGTCCCATCAAAGAACCGAGTACATCGCGATGCGTTAATAAGCGAAATCGAGGATCCCAAGATATTTTTAAGGCTTGTACACCAAAGTCTACAGTCCCTTGAAAATCGCGCTCAATAAAAGCGACCCGTAATCGTTCCGCCCCTTCATAGCCACCTTCAGAAGCTACGCGAAGCTGCGGTAAATTAGCTTTTATGGCATCTGCAATGACTAAACCTGCAGGAGACATAAATTCGGTCACTCGATAAGGCTTTCCGGCCACAACTTGCTCAGCTAAGTCAAGCATACGTCGAGCCTGATCGCCATTACCAGACGCTTCAAAATATCGAATTAATTTATCTCTATCCTTCACTCTATCGTTCCTAACATATAAAAACTATTTTTTACCAAGTTCCAAGGAGCGTTCATAACAAGCAACTACGCCGTCTTGTATGGCGGAACGAAGTCCCCCTTTTTCCATCGCCGCAATGCCTGCTATAGTAGTTCCCCCCGGAGATGTTACTTGATCGCGCAACACCGCTGGATGAGCACTTGTTTGTAGTGCCATAAGCCCTGCCCCATATAAAGTCTGGGCCGCCGCTTTAATGGCTACTTTTCTAGGTAAACCAATGCGAACACCAGCATCAGCCAAGGCATCCATAATGACAAATGCATAACCTGGACCAGCACCAGAAATAGCACTTAAACGGTCTAAATCAGCCTCTGTTACCACCACAGTTTCACCAATAGGAGCAAATAATTCCACTACTTGTTCTGTAGTATTTACGGTTGCCTTCGAGCCCCCCGCAATGGCTGTTAAACCAGCCCCCACGGCCACGGGTGTATTAGGCATAGTGCGATACCAAATAGCTTGAGGCACTAAAGTCTCTAAGGACTCTAAGGTAATCCCGGCGGCTACAGAAATACACACTGTCTCAGGAGTTATCCCCTGTGCCTGCTGTAATATAGTAGGCAATACTTGTGGCTTTAACGCCCAAATAATCGTATCTACTGTACTGAGCTCAGGAATAGACGTACTCACGGTAACGCCTAATTCTTCCGTAAGTTCCGTAGCATGAATATCTGATTTTACCACTACATAGGTTGTTTCTTTCGTCAACAAGCCTGATTGTATGGCGCCGCGCAAAATAGCGCCACCCATAGCTCCCGCTCCGACGAATAAGGTTTTACCTAGCATATGGACCTCCTATTATAATTGAGGTTCCTTCCAAGCTAATGTTTCAGTTAAATCGCTGTAGCTTTGATCAGTACTATCTACAGTCACATTGGAAGGGACACAAAGATAGATTTTTTCACCCACACGTTTAATAGTGCCATCTAATGCATAAGTAGCACCGCTCATGAAATCAATGATACGTTTTCTATGACTTTCTTCAGTGCTTTCAAAATTAAGTACTACGGGACGCATATCGCGTAATTGATTCGCAATATTTTGGGAATCTTTTTCATAATCTACTGGTTCAATGATAACTAATCGCATTGCTGCTGAACGCTGTGCCACGCTATTATATCCTCCTGCTGGTTTTGCCGCACGAAATGCGGAATTTGTAGTAGTAGTCTGGGTTACATGTTCTGGTTCGTCTTCGTATACAACGTCCTCACCATCTTCATATACATCATCATACTGGTCATTTGTATTATTTTTGAACATGTCTGTAAAGTTTTTTATAAAACTCATCTGTGTATCCTCCTAGACCGCCGTTAAAAATATACGCGGTTTCCAAAAATAGCTGTACCAACGCGAATTATATTTGCTCCTTCCTCCAGAGCGACTTCAAAGTCATGAGTCATCCCCATGGAGAGATACTCAATTTGCCCTGTTGGAAATTGTGATTTCATAGCTTCAAATAAAGTATGTGCCTCTCTAAAAACAGGTCGTGCCTCTTCTGGATTATCAAAGAAAGGAGCCATACACATGAGTCCTTTCACGCACACATGTTCTAATGTTTTAGCATGTGTCATAACCGCTGGTAAGTCATCCACTGTTAGACCCGACTTACTCGCCTCTTCAGCTACATTTACTTGAAGTAAAATGTCTTGCACTTTGTCATTTTTAGCTGCCACTTTATCAATCTCATTCAATAACTTAATGCTATCAACAGAATGGATCAGTGAAAAAAGCGGAACTGCTTGGCGGACTTTATTCATTTGCAAATGACCAATCAAATGCCAATTAATGTCTGGGCCATTGTAGGTCAATATCTTTTCCTTTGCTTCCTGCACTCGGTTTTCTCCGACTGTAGTAATCCCCAAACGAGCAACCTCTTCAACTGCTGATACAGGATGATTTTTTGTAACTGCGACTAATTGAACTTCATCAGTTCTACCAGCCTTTGCCATAGCCACCTTAATGCGCTCTTGCACAGCAGCTAATGCCTGTTCAATCATTCTTTACCTCCCATATACGTCCAACTCTGATTTTGCATTTCTAAAAATTACTTTCATGCGTTCTTATTATATAATATATAAATTGTGATGTATAGCATTTATCTTCATTTCTCTGCATTTTACCGCCCATTTAATAAAATTTCAATGAATTTAATCTGCTGCACATTTTAAACCGTCTTGTTTTAAGTTTATATATTTTCAACAACACACGATCTTAACGCCTTTAACAAGGTGCTTAACAATCAAACTTATTTCTTGGCTCTCAACATAGCGAATAAAGCCATGCGCCCTGTTTTACCATGCTCTCTTCGATAGGAATAGCAGCTTGGCGAGGTCAATGTGTCCGTTCCGCTCACCGTAATTTGCCGCAATGGAACGCCCTTTCGTAATAAATCATGAACGATGAATTGTTGCAAATCTACTCGTGGCGTTTCTATTTGTTTATCGCTCCGATACCGATAATATACAATGTCATTTGCATAGGCCGACTCTTTTCGGAACTGGTCGGCCAAAGTTTCACTCACTTCAAAAGAATCGCTTTGAATAGATGGTCCTAAATAGGCATAACAATCCGCAGGATTAGTGCCATAGGCTTCGGCCATGGCCTCAAGGGTAATGGTTGGTAAATGACCAATCGCCCCTCGCCACCCCGCATGAACTACTGCTATGGCGTGATGCTTCGCATCATAAATCAAAACCGGCACACAGTCAGCAACTAAAAGGAGCAAGGGCGTTTGAGGTAAATCTGTCATCATCGCATCACTATCTGGTATGGCCTGGCTTAAACTAGTGGCTCCATGGCCGCGATTAAACTGTGTCACTTGTGCCACGCCCACACCATGCACTTGTTTAGCACAGGTTAAATCCTCTAATCTCACACGCAAGTGCTTAGCTAAACGACGCCTATTTTCCACTACATCTTGAACCTGGTCCTCTACGTGAAGACCTAAATTAAACGAATCAAAGGGCTTCTTTGACACACCGCCAAAACGTCTAGTCACTCCATGCATTAACGGAAAGCCAGTGAGATTCGCAGCCGATTCAAATTCAAAGGGCTGACCTGGAAAGCCGCCACCTTCGCGAATTATCGTTCTATTCAGTGGGTCCATACACTTCACCTCCTGTACAAACAGGTTATACCACTATAAACAGCGCTTTCATCTATTATAAAGATAGTATTCTCATCAATTATAAATACAGTGTTCTCATCTATTATAAATATGGTGTTCTCATCTATTATTTTAAATGCCCCTTACTTACATACACCGCAGCGCTTACAATTAGGCACGCAAGGCGCTGTATACGCTTCATCAAGGCTTCGCTGCCATTCTTGAGCCAAATACTGGGGATGTAAATTCATATCTAGCATAGACCAAGGCAACACATCCTGAAGGCCTCTTTGCCTATATAATTCCTCTTCAAAAGGATATGCAAAGGCGTCACAAGATGTTTTAAACTGCTTTGCCGCTCCCTGTATGCCCCCTTGCTCTACAGCATCCACAATAATAGCCCCTAATCGCCTGTCACCGCGTGCTAGTACACCCTGCACATAGGCTTCCTTAGGCGATTCAACGAGCACCTCTATGCGTCGATTCTTCTGCAATGATTTTTTAATATACGTCAAGGTCTTGCTTATGTCTTTTTGATTCGCCATAGGCATCCACTGAAATGGCGTAAATGGCTTAGGTATAAATGGATTAATACTTAAAGTCAATCGGCCTTTACATCCCACAAACTCCATATGTTCGTACAAGTCCTTCGCCATGTTAATAATAGCGTCTATATCCTCGTTTGTTTCAGTTGGCAACCCTACCATAATATAAAGTCGAATATGTGGCACTCCCGCCTTGGCTGCCATAGTAACGGCATTTTTAAGGTCTTCATCAGAAATGCCCTTATTGATAACACGCCGCAATCGCTCACTCCCCGCCTCTGGCGCTATAGTAATAGTTTGCTGCCCACTAGCGGCCAAACCATCTACTACCTCCTGAGTCAAAGAGTCGGCCCGTAAAGATGCGCAGGAATAGCGAAGCCCTTTAGAGCGAATATATTTTACTAATTCATCAATTTGAGGATAATCTGAAATAGCCGCCCCCATAAGGCCTACTTTTTTCCCCAACTCAGCGGCTCGATCAACGCCTGCTTTTAGTAATTCAAGAGGACGCACTCGTGGTGTGCGATAACAATACCCAGCCATACAAAACCTGCAATGACGGCCACAACCACGCGCTACTTCTACAATATACATAGAACCAAACTCAGTGAAGTCAGTGGCCACAACAGTTTCGCCTAAGCGGCTTAATTCCTGCCAATGACGTTTTACCGGCTTCACCGCTAATTGATTTTGGCCGGCTTTATTTACATAGCCTTTAAAACGCCCCTCTTCATCGTAAATAGGTTCATAAAAACTAGGTACGTATACACCATCTAATTCATACAAAGCCGCTAATATTTCAAGGCGCGAGGCCCCTTGATTACGTCCCTCTTCAATGACTTGAAGAATTTGACTTATCAAGCCTTCCCCTTCACCAATGATAAAGGCATCAAAAAAGTCCGATACAGGCTCTGGATTAAATGTAGCACAGGGTCCTCCGGCGATAACAAAGGGATCTTTTTCAATGCGATGTTCTCGAAGCACGGGAATACGTCCCAATTTTAACAAAGTAGGAATATTAAAATAATCCATTTCAAAAGTTATATCCACGCCTACCACATGACACTCATTAAGTGGCCTTGTAGTTTCCACACTCATGAGTGGCAACCTAAACTTATCATAAAATTTTAAGTCTTTAGGATTTGGCAAAAAGTACCGCTCACCTACACTCGTAGGCCTTTCATTAATTTCCTCATACATAATTTGCATGCCTAAATTACTCATGCCCACAAAATATGTATTCGGATATACTAAGCCTACTTTATATGGTTTATGGGGATTGAAAACAACTCGATTATGCTCTTTAGCCCGTAAGTCTTCCAGGGCACTTATGATATCATTTCTATTCACAACCGACCTCCTTACGAATACCAAAAACAATTATCTTTAATTACTAATTATAACATGAAATGACCATAACACGAAAAATCAGCGACCAAAAACAAAAAACTGCTATGAAAATTCATAGCAGTTTTTTGCATTCTATTTATCAAGGATATTCTATTATTCAGCTAATAATTTTTCAATTTCAGCTTTCATTTCTACTGGCTCTACATTGGATTCGAAACGAGCCACGACTTCACCTTTACGGTTGATCAAGAATTTTGTGAAATTCCATTTAATGGAATCATCGCCGAGGAATTGAGGGTATTCATCTTTTAAGAAGTCCATAGATTCTACATTATTACCATGGAAACCTTTGAAGCCTTGTTCCTTAGTTAAATATTGGAACAATGGAATAGCACCACCATCGCGTACTTCAGTTTTACCCATAACTGGGAATGTTACGCCATAGTTAAGTTTGCAGAAATGTTGGATTTCATTGTTATCGCCAGGTTCTTGTTCTTCAAATTGATTGGAAGGTACTGCAATAACAGTGAAGCCTTTGTCTTTATATTCTTTATATAGAGCTTCTAGCCCTTCATATTGATGTGTAAAACCACATTTACTAGCTGTGTTAGCAATAACTAGCACTTGTCCTTCATAATCTTTTAAGGACACATCTTTGCCAGCTTTATCTTTTACACTATATTCATATATGCTCATAATAGCCTCCTAAAATAATAAAAATACGCCCATTCATGACAGTTCATGAACATGGTGATTCTTAAGACTTACATATTTATTATAAACGATAGGTCGAAAAAAATCAATTTGATTGTTGCCAATTAAATTTTATGGCAAAATAAATATTTTTCAGCAGAACATCTCTAAAGTAGGCCAATGAAATAAAAATAAATATAAATTTATATATACTTATTTTTTACACAAAAAAGGCTAGTTTTACGAATAAAACTAGCCCTCATATGTGAAGAATAATTATTTAATTGATTTGTAAATCACAAATTGCAATTAATTAAGCTTCGATAGCTGTAACAACACCAGCACCTACTGTGTGGCCACCTTCGC
>NZ_CALJON010000029.1 GCF_937981445.1 uncultured Veillonella sp.
GCCACCTGCAAAGCCGCTTCTTCCATGCGCGCTTGCCTATATTCTAAGCATAAACTTCCAATCATAGTTACTACAGCAAGTAGTACGATACTAATTATTGTCGTTCCACCTAATGCATCTAAATAAAGAAAACCGCCTTCATGAGTAAGGGATTGTTCTCTATTTACAGATACCTCTTTATCAATATTTATCTCTTTATTCCGCCCTAAAATGTCCTGAGTAACATATGGCTCTTTGTTTTGTCTTAAAGCATTATAAACTTTGAGTTTCGTTTTAATGCCTTCGTACACATTAATGCGTAACATCAACCCACCGAACCCGAGCTGTTTGCTGCGAAAAAATGTACTGACGCCCTCTTTGTAATTTCTTGTCATAAATCTCCAAAGTCGATGCATTATCTTGTCCTTCATATCCACTCACATCAATACTATTGCTTCGACGCACATTAATTTTAAGAACCATATGCTCTGGCAATTTTAGAGTCTCTTGGCCCCATAGGCGCTCATACATATTAGTAACATATTCATCCTCATAGACGGTAAACAAATTATACTCACTACTATCAAAACCTGTTCGCCCCTGTAGCGAGGCCAGTTGCGTACGCTTTAGATTGTAATAAAAAAGCCTCGTTGTATTATCAAAGATACGATTTTCATTCGTTACAGCATGAATTGATGTAATAGCTAAACTTGCCAATATACCGAGAATAGTAATATATACCATTAATTCGCTCAATATAAAACCTTTATTAGCCCTATCTGTGCCACTATATGCACCCAAATTTATAAAAAATTCCTTGTATACCACCCACTAATCCACTCTCCCCACAGATAAACTAAAAATATAGCACTACATAAAAAAGGAGCAAAAGGTAGTTGTTTGTTTTTTGTACTTTCTTGTTTCTGCACGTCTATTGTTAAGCGCCCAGTAAATAAACCGAGTTTTTTATAGCCATATCTTAGAACTACAAACAGCGTGCCACTAACAAAAGAAATGTATAAAACAAGCCATAATAAATGAATAGGAACCCAACACATACTGGCGGCTAGCCATTTTACATCACCTAAGCCAAAACTTTGCTTACTCAGTCCCCACAATAGGCAACCAACCATTAATAGCATAATTACTTCTATAATTGCACCAACAATAGACTCCTCTAGTAACCACAATCTAACTAATCCACTTATGAGTATTAAAATTGCACCTTCATCAGGTAAGATGAGGTACTTCATATCGATGGTAGCGCCCATAAATAATACGAATCCGAAGAATATTGTTAATAAAGAAATCGATGTTTGTGTAAATTCAAATGCGCAAAGTATACCAAAACAAATGCCCACAACACTTGAGAAGAGATAGAGTCTCTTAGAACGCCGTTCTCGCCCTAAGATCCATATTTCGCATATATAGGCACTGCCTAAGGCAACTAATAGTCCTACAAAACCATTTACTAAATAATGTACATACCACATAAACTACCTTATGACCTTTTTTAAACATACATAAAACAGCCAGCCTCTTATTTCTATAACTAAATGAATTAAATCAGTCCAGTTATAAAATAATAAGTCGCGGTCTCACGCTCCTTCTGCCAAATCATTTAATTAGCCTCATCACTGGCCTTCACTACAATATGCTGGCCTTTTCCACCTTCATTTGCTTCTGCCGTAATTGTATAGTCCCCGCCTTTAGGTGTTTTTACAGCTTCGGACAAATAGCCTTCTTTGTATAAATCCTCAACAGTAGGCACCGCATCAGTAGATTTATCAATCATATATAATTGTGCTGCATTGCTAATCGTTTGCGTATCGGCTTGAATTTTTGCATCCCGTGCTTTATCACCAGCATTCAAGAATTGTGGCATAGCCACTGCTGCAAGTACAGCAATAATAGCGACAACGACCATAAGTTCCACTAAGGTGAAACCTCCCTGTTCCTCACGTTTACTACGCCTATCCCAACCTTTAGGTCTTGAGAGAAATAGTACCGCTTGTATATTTTTTATCATTCGATTCCACAAATTCATAACTATCCTATACGCCCCTTTCAAATGTACTAATAGTAGATTAAATCCAACTCTTTTGTAGTCTTATAGTACTTGAATCGCTGATACTGAGTTAAACATAGGTAACATAACCGCTATAACAAGTATGGCCACACCGACGCCCATAAAGGTAATCATAAGAGGTTCCATAAGCTGTTGTACTTTATGCATATAGCGAACTGTTAGCTGTTCATAATAGGTATGACAATGCTGTAGCATATCTACCATACTCCCTGATTCTTCACCCATAAGAAGTAGTTCCCATAAAAATTCATTGCCTAAGCCCGTCAATCGCAACGCCTTACTAAAACTTGCCCCATCTTTTACTTGCTGCGCCACTTGCCTATGTAAATAAGTAGCATAACTATTACCCCATAAATTTTCGGACAATTTTAAAAGATCTGTCATACTAATACCAGAGTCAAGCAATACAGCCCAAATTTCAGTCATACGGGCTAGAAAAAATGCATCAAACCATTCCTTCCCATGCCCCAAAAGCCAAAATCGTTTAGCTAATATCTTTTTTGTTGTAGATTGCCTTAAACTAATTAAGATAGTTCCCATAAAACCTAAAGGCAATGAAACACAAAGAAATGGATGGGCCATAAAGATGTCACCTAAGCTAAACAAAAGACGTGTTATCCAAGGCAAAGGAACATTCATAGAAAGTAAAACTTGCTTAAATGAAGGAATAATAAAGCCTAAAGCAACGATTAAAAAAATAAACATTAAAGCTAACAAAAACAATGGGTATGTAGCTGCACTCCATAATTGACGCTTAAATTTCAATTGCTTTTCATAGTACAACTTCACTTGCTTAAAGCTTTGCCCTAATGTACCAGCTGCTTCTCCGGCAGTAATAAGAGCCAGTCCAATCAAAGGGAATTGGGTCAATTCTAGCACCATAGATAAGGACTGACCTTGCTTGATGGCCTCATTAATGAGACCATAGGGAATCTTCTTGCTTCCTTTAGTGCTCAAAAATTGCATAACTCTTCGAATCGAAATTCCCGCTTCAAGCAACAAACTCATGCGATAAGAAAATTCAACAATATCCTTCTCAGACCACTTAGACTTGCTTAAACCATGCGTCTTAGCCTCTTCAATGCGAATCAATTTCCAACCACGATATATGAGTTTTAACTTGACTTCCTCAAGAGACTCCGCCCACAATGAGTTTTCCTGTATCACTCCTTTCTCATCATACACAACATACATAAACTGCTTCATGATACTGCCTCACCTCCTCAAAATTAGGTTTATTTTTTATAAAAATTCTCTATAATTCATCTAAAAGACTATCAAGTTGCTCACAAGGTCCTAAAACAGCCCGTACTTTATTAACAGCCATCTCCATGGTCTGCATAGGGCGTTGCATCTCCTGTATCGACACAATTTGAGGCTCTTTTCTTTGACGAATTAAATTAGCTACAGCCGCATTATTTATCAAAATATCCCGTACCGGTATAAACTGATCACCTTGACGCACTAAGCGCTGACAAATCACGGCACGCAATACTTGAGACAACTGTGCTCGCACTTCTTCTTGCTGCTCTGCTGGAAACATGGATATCATGCGGTTAATAGCCATAACAGCACGCTGCGTATGTAAAGTACAAAATACTAAATGACCCGTCTCCGCCGCATGAAGTGCTGCTTCTAGGGTTAGTCTATCTCGCAATTCACCAATCATAATGACATCTGGATCTTCGCGCAGCGCCTCTTTTATACCTAATGCCATAGACTCTACATCTCGCCCCAATTGCCGTTGATGAATTAAACTCTTTTTATTAGAAAAAACGAACTCAATGGGGTCTTCTATAGTCACAATATGCTTTGCCTCACATTGATTAATATATTGAATACAACTAGCCAAGGTAAATGACTTCCCTGACCCCGTAGGGCCACTAATAATAAATAACCCATCCTTTAACAGCGCTATGTTTCGTAACAAATCACCTTCATCGTTTTGAGGAAGTAAAAGATCATTACTATACAATAAACGTAATGTTGCACAACGTATTTCCTGAGCTTTATACAAATGAACGCGTACACGAATGGAGCTAAATGAAAAAGCACCATCTATCATTTGGGAGTCTTCATTACAAGCCTTATAGATTTGCAAAAATATACTTTCATCACAAATGTTACCCCCTACGCCTGAAAATTCATCAGCAGTGGCAAGTTCGCAACCTCTTACTATATCTGAGCCTAGGCGAAACCAAACTTCTTTGCCTAATTCAATATGCAAATCAGTGGCCTTTAATTTCATGGCCACAGCTAACAATTTATATAACACAGATCCGTAGCCCTCCTTCCTGCATAAATAACGCTACATTACAAAATTCCGACCTTTTGAAGCTCCTCTTTAGTAGTAAGTCCATCATTTAATAAAACTGTACCGGATTCATACAAAGTAGGCTTCACATATTGCGCTAAATTATTCCAATCAATCAACTTCGCCGACACATCCATAAACTCAAAAATCGCCTTACGACCTACACCACGCTCTGTCTTAATGCGAACTAGACGTTGCGCTAAGGATCCTAGCAAAGTGGCACGCACTAAATAATCGGGAATTCCCATGTCTAACAAACGCTCCCTAACACCTACTGCGTCATTCGTATGAATAGTGGCTAGCACACGATGGCCAGTTAATGCGGCTTGTACAGCTAATTCAGCGGTCTCCACATCACGAATTTCGCCTACCATAATCGTATCCGGATCTTGACGCAACACAGCACGTAACGCATAGGGAAAGGTGTAGCCAATTTTAGGATTAATCTGCACTTGAATAGCCCCTGGAATATCCGCCTCTACTGGATTTTCAAGGGCAATTACATTTTCTTCCACACCATTTAATAGGCGCAGCAATGCATATAATGTGGATGATTTACCTGAGCCCGTAGGACCACTAATAAGAAATAAGCCATGAGGCTTTTTTAGTAATTTACATACGGCTCCATAAAGTGCCTTTGACATGCCTAATTCTTGTAAATTTTTGTAACAGTTTTCATTTCCTACAATACGACAAACTATGGTTTCTCCATATACAGAAGGTAATGAAGATACACGTAACATATACGCACGCTCTTCATCCTCTTCCTTAACATGCAACTGATTGCGCCGCTCCGCCACTCGTAACGGTTGACTCCCCTGCATAGGCCCTTTTTGCCAAGACCAGCGACCATCTTGAGGTAGTCGTTTTTCCCCAATATCCATGCCACTCACAATTTTTATACGATTTACAATTTGCTCTGCGCGCCCCTTAGGAATCTCTTCCTTTATTTGGAGGACTCCATGAACTCGTAAACGAATAACTAAACCATGGGCCGTTGCATCAAAATGAATATCACTAGCCTCTTGTTCAATCGCCTCCTGAACGATTCGATCTAATTCGAATTCTACTTGAAACATAAGCCCTCCTAAACTATCTGAATCGCTACAAGCACACTAAACTATTTAAACCGCTACATGTACACTAAACTATCTAAAGCATCTAAATAATATAAGCAATTTAGAATATGTTAAACCTCTTAAACATATTCGCTTCCCCTATAAAGTAAACCGATTTTTAAGCTTGCCTACCTGTAGTATTCTAAGAAAATTCAAAATAACCTATTAAAGCGGCTCATTAAGGTGCTTTTATTTAATAGTCCCATTTTGCATAAACATTCTAATTATATCTTGTTATTCTTGCCAATTAGGATTATACTAACATTAACATTTTGCATATTTACTATTATTTTATAGAATAGCTAGATATGCTAAGGTTGCCTGTATGATGTATTCTTAAGCAATACTTTGTGCGGCACCTAGGTTTAGGGATTTTGTAAGGAGGTATATTATGAAATTAAAGAAATTAACTACTGTATTGGTCTTAGCTGGTATCTTAGCAACAGGTACTGCAATCGCTGCAGAACAAACTCAATTTGCACCAGATGAACAATACTATCCAAAGGATCAACTCATTACATTGGATAAACAAAATGTAGCCAAAGGTGAAGGCACTTTATTTGGCAAATTCTCCTTTACACGTGACCAAGCTAGCAAAGAGTCTGCCATTAAAGAAATTGGCTGGATGACTTTAGAAAAAGGTGCTTCTATTGGCCTTCACACTCATGGTGTCAATGAAGATACATACATCATCATTTCTGGTGAAGGTATCTTCATGGATGGTACTGGTAAAGAAGCAGTAGTAAAAGCTGGAGACATTACAATTGCCCGCCCTGGCCAAGGCCATGCACTTCGCAATGAAAACGAAGAACCACTTGTATTCTTAGACATCATTGCTCAAAATGATACGTATGCATTAAATCATCCACAACCTGAAAAGAAATAATTTGATTACTTTAACTAGTTTTTACTTCAACACTAATAAAAAATAACCATAGACACTCTATACAAAAAAGCTGTAGTCTCAGTAATATACTGAAACTACAGCTTTTTATAATTATGAAATAAACAGCCATTTATATATAAAAAAGAGTAGTAAGTTTTTAACTTACTACTCTCTGAAAATAACATTATATAATTAGATACATTCCAATGAATACGCTACTAATATCAAGACTTCCAGCCCAATTTTAAAGCATCATAAAGAGTGGCATCACTGATTTGAAATAATTCACCTTGTGCATTTAGCAGAGTTAATAATAAGGCCTTAAGCTTTTCTGTTTGTTCTTTGTACATGCCGAAAGACATAGAATGAATTGGCACATCTGTATTTAAAAATACTGCAATCGCCTTTTCCGGATGCTTAGCATCCCAATCAATCAACTCTTTATAAATCTGGCTTTGCAATAATTCTGTTGGCTTTTGCCACTCCTTAGCCCAACGAGTAAGAATAATCATAGCATAGGAATTTAAATTATTCATCCAAATCGTATTAACAGCATGGTTTAATGTCATGCTTAAAGGTCGTTCTTCCCAGTCAGCTTCTTTAGCAGTATCAGCCAAAGCTTGATAATACATTTCATCGTCTTTCATAATAGTCACAGGATTATACATGAGCGACCAAGTCACTATGGATGGATGATTTTTATCTCGACGAATTAAATCTTGAATGGCTTCTTTATGTGCTTCTAAAAGTCTAGATTTAATGTCAATTTTATTAAAATTAGCCTCTCCAAGTTTTAAATCCTTAGATAATAGGCCAGCCCCTGGAATCTCGCCAATCACAAGGAGCCCACAAGCATCTGCCATAGCTAAGACTTCGGAGCCTAAAGGGCGTCCACCACTATAAATGCAATTGCCACCTAAGGCTAAAATCTGAAGCATACGCTGTTTTATCTGCCATGGAGTCATTACTAACTCATCACCATATGGTTTAGACCATAAAACGGCTTTGAGACGCGTCATCTCCCCATTTAACTTAAAGTTACCATTTTCTACAGCTGTAGTACGCAAACCAACTTTAAGGGTATAGGAATCATGTTGTTTACCAAGGCGACTAACTTCTAGCTCTAAGTTATATAAATAGCCTTTTCCAATAGACCAAATCTGAGGGTCATCGATAACGAGTTTGGCATTACCACCCACACCAGTAGCAATAATACGTCCATCACGAGTACGAAGGGTAGCCGTAACAAGACAGTTACCTTGCACATGAGCCATATATTGTAGCACCGCTTTTTCTTTACTAAGCTCCACAGTCTGTACCATTACGTCCGTCAAGCGCGTTGAAGGCACCGTATATAAAGCGACACGCCCGTAAATGCCTGTAGGCACAGAAAAATCAAAATGAGACTGATTCACTCGCTGCCCCTTTGGAGATGTAATCACTTGCCCTGCTGGTAATGCATAAGGTGATAATTCATTATTTACTTTTACAACAATACGATTATCTTCACCATAACGAAGCTGTCTTGTTACATTTAAAGATGAAGAGGTATAAATGCCTTCATGACGTCCTGCTTCAATCCCATTTACATATACAACAGCACGATTCCCAATGCCATCAAATCGCAAAAATACATCTGATCCAAGCCAACGTTTAGGTATAAACACTTGCCGTTCATACCACATAGTGCCACAGTAGGCACGCTCTTCTGGCAACACAAAGACATCCTGTAACGCTGCAGGAACCGGTACGGTCATGTCGCGGGCTACCCCAGATTCATAGCTCTTATCCTTTGATGAATCAAAGGCAAAAAACCATTGGCCACTCAAATCTAGGCAGTCACGAGATGCATTGTCTACTGGCTGTAATAACTCCATAGTACTCATTAATGACTCCTCCTATGCTTTCTCATATTAGTATATACTATATATGAGCTCATAGACAATTAATTTATGTCTAAAATTAAGCACTTTCTTTAAAATCTTATATCAAAAATGTATAATTCCCCATTTTGTTATATGATAAAATATAGACATATATAATAAATAATCCAAGGAGACCTATATGAGCAAAATTACTGAAAACACCCGTTATAATACAATTATCTTTGATTGTGATGGTACACTATTAAATACCCTCAATGACCTAGCAGACACGATGAACTATGTTCTTACTATGCATCACTATCCGACACGTACTATTGATGAAATTCGTAGTTTCGTTGGCAATGGTTTAGGTAAGCTCGTGGAGCGTAGCGTGCCAGCTGGCACATCTTCAGAAAAACAAGCTACTATGTTAGCTGATTTTAAAGCCTATTATGCAGATCACTGGCAAGATAAAACAGCTCCTTATGAAGGTATTTACGAGCTACTTGATGGATTAAAAGAAAAAGGATATAAAATCGCTGTTGTATCTAATAAAATCCAAGAAGGCGTAACCGCTCTCAATGAGCAATACTTTAAAGGCTATTTTCCTGTCGGCATAGGCGAACGGCCTAGACTAGCACGCAAGCCTGAACCGGACATGGTCATCACAGCCCTTGAAGAACTCAAAAGCGCTCAAGACAAAGCTGTTTATATAGGGGACTCTGAAGTAGACCTCGCAACAGCGCGCAATGCAAAACTTCTACCTATCGCCGTTACTTGGGGCTTTAGAGGCGAAAGCTTCTTAGTTGAGCAAGGGGCTCAGCATATTGCCCGAAAACCTAGCGATGTGCTAAGCATATTAGAAGAATTAAATAAATAGACACTCGTTCTGAATCTAAAAAAGCTGTAATACCATATGGTATTACAGCTTTTCTATTACTATTTTTTCTCACTCATAGAAGATACTTCTGGTAAGTCCCATTCTATTTCTTCCCAATACGTTTCTGACAACTCAATATAATCGCCTTTTTTCTTAAAGCTACGATGTAAATATTCAAGTCCACCGTCTACAGCAACAGTCTTACAACTACAAAGTTTTACACCATGAGTCCATGTAGACCCTAGTATATCACCGCAATGACAACACTGAACTTTATTAGAAACAATTCGTTGTACCGTTATTTTCCGATTCATTGTAGCCCCTTAACACTTACGCTTTTAACTTTGCTGCTTCTTTAATGAGCTCCACAGCCAAGCGCGCCGTATCATATAAATCTTTTTCAGGAATATACTCTTCTTTAGAATGTGGATTGCGGATGCCCACGCCTAATACAACACTAGGCACTCCGTAGGCATTAAAGAAGCAGGCATCGCTGCCCCCACCGCCTTCAGTGATATTCACAGGGAATTCTAAATTTTCACAAGCTCGTTTAGCTAATTGTACGGTAGCATGATCTTCAGCTAATTTAAATGGTGAATAGTTTTTAATCACTGTTACTTCTGCAGTAGCCCCCATTTCACGAGCCACAAGTTCAAACGTACGCACTGCATTGTCTGTAAGTTCAGTGAGTTTTTCCTTATCACGACTTCTCGTTTCCATCACAATCTGAGCTTCTTCTGGCACCACATTAGTTTCACGACCACCATGAATAATACCAATATTAGCTGTTGTCTCTTCATCAATGCGCCCTTGCGGTAGTTTTGTAATAATATTAGCAGCCACCACAATAGCACTAATGCCCTTTTCAGGGGAATTCCCAGCATGAGCCGATTTACCAATAATACGTGCCTCAATACGGTTCTTGCCTGGCGCTTTACGAACGATACGGCCAGGGGAATTGATGGTATCAAAAACGAAGCCATATTGTGCTTTTAATAAGGATGAATTCATTACCCGTGAACCATTAACCCCGCCTTCTTCAGCGATATTAAAAACGATTTGTAAATCACCATGAGGGATTTTCTGTTCATCAATGGTACGCAAAGCTTCTAAAATAGTAGCTATCCCCACTTTATCATCGGCGCCTAGTACAGTTGTACCATCCGATGTAATAAGACCATCCTTGAGCTGCGGCTTAACCCCTTTACATGGCTGCACATTATCCATATGAGCCGTCAACATAATCATAGGTGCCTCAGGAATCGTCCCCTTGCGCGTGGCCACTAAATTACCAGCCGTGCCGCCTAGTTTTGTGCCACCATCATCTTCCACTACAGTAAAACCTAATTCCTCTAAACGCTTTGTAAGAACATCAGCAATCTCGCGCTCCCCTAATGTAGGCGTGTACATTTGCAATAACTCAAAAAACTCATTTAATAAACGCTTTTCTTGGATCATAATGGCCTCCCTTTAACATACTAATCTAAGCTAATATTCTATTTATATAGTCTGCTCCACTTTCTTCAAAATCAGCTAAATCATAGAACTGCTTATCAGAAACTTTCATTATTTTCTTCTGGGTCCCCCTTGGTAATTTATCAAATGAATCATGGACTACCACACTTGTAAAAATACATTCTGCCTGTTGCAATGTCAAAATATCTATAATTGTATCTTTTGCTTTAGATTCACTACTAGAAGGAAATAAAAATACTTTTTTATTATTTTTTTCAAATGCATATTGTATTACCAAATCTTGTTCTGCTGACAATGGCTTATAATCAACTTTTGGGTTTAATGATTTTAATGAGGTTAGTACATAATCTGTAAACTTTTTATAAAACAGATTAGCTACCGATTTACGTTGAACTAAAGCTAAACTTAGTACCTTTAAAATCAGTTGTGAATACTGCATTATTGCATTAAATAGCTGATTAATATTACATTGAGTTGAAATTATGCCTGTACTGTAATCAATATTTCCATTATATTGAAAAATAATCTGCTGTAATAATTGTTGCTTTTTATCTGTATCGATATCAAATGTATAAGATAGACGCATTAAGGTCATTCCATAGTCCATAAGGATAATTTGATTTTTATTTCTAAGATCAAGAAACATTTCTACCATATCTCCATCAGGATGATATATGGGAACTAACAATTGATATATATCAGGACGTTTTTCAATTAAATCAAACTGATGTGCAAATGAGTTTTGTAGTTCAGCTTTTATCATAGAAATACTATTAGTCATAATTTCACCTCCTTATTCAAATAATGTTACATTCCAAGATCTTTCAAAATATTGCTTCGCATCTAAAATATTACACATAGTCAGAAAATAATATATAGCACTATCAAAAGTTGTATACGCATCTGTAGGCTCTATTGTTTTCTCAATAGAAAATAACATATCATCTAAAACCTCTAACTTACAACGATGAATATGCGTAACAAAATGTTCTTTAATCCTATCATTACCGCCATGCGGGCCATTGCAACGAAATAATATTGGTGCCTCATCAAACAACGGATTTAAGAGTTGTAAACCAATAGAAAAACACTCAGCCAACGCTTCACTTTGTCTAATAAAAACCCTAAACGATTCTTTATATTTATCAGAATAAACTTGAAAATCTCTTCGCCTAGATCCATTTTTTATTAAGTAATCTTTTTTAGGTTTCTTTACAATTCTCTTAGGTGTAATAATTAGTTTATCAAGATATTCTTGAGTTATTTCTAATTGACCCATGATATTTCTCCCCTATCTAAATATCATTATATCTATTATAAGTTTTGTACGGTAAGATAACAATACATAAAACCTTTCCTCTACATATAGAGTTCAATTAATATACAACAATCCACAATTAATGAAACGTATGTTTGGTTTTATTGTAACATTTTTGCAATATTTATACAATTAATTTCGCTTTTACCCCCTTATTCTCCTTCTTTTCTTCTAAAAAAAGAGCAGCCTTTTGAGCTGCTCTTCATCCCCATACCCACCCTACATATATAATCAATGATTGGTATTATCCGCGTTTAATTTGTAAGCATAACCTGTAAGTTGTATGGGCAAAATTTGTAAATCGTGCCGCGCCCCACAGCTGGAGTCAACATAGACAGGGTATCATTCGCCTTATATATGCACCTTAACAATCTATGGAAATTTATAATTCACTATATTCGACATACCAATTTGTTTTTTGAATCATTCGGTCTAATTCACGAGCTGCTTTAGCATATTTATCCGCTTCTTTTTGTAATGATGATGCCTCTAATACAGGTAGCACTTTAATCTCAGACTGTCTACCACGAACATTGGGCACACTATACCGTGCATATTCACTATATGCTGAAGAAAGTCTAAATAAGTAATCACGGCGAACCAAAGCAGCCTGCAATGTTTCTCCTGTTGCTCTATCCTTATCATCTAGTACATAATTAGACGCATTAATGCGCTGAATATTCGTAATCAACTGTAACAACTCTTCACTCTTTTGATGCTTAACCTTAATAAGAATCTGCGGATCCTCTTGAGGAATCTCCCCCTCTTGAATCTGTAGATTTCGTTCAATTCGGTCGTGAAGATTATTTACAATCCCCATAAGTGTGCTACGTTCCATAATAGCTTCTGCTAGTTTCATGTGTGTCACCTGCTTTTATAAATACCGCTTCGCTTCCAACGCTTCTTGTTTATCCTCTGCGGAGGCCTTATGCTTTCGCTCTCCTAACAATTCATCAGGCCTTGAAACAAGAGGATCAATCCAATCGGCCTTGGCTAAAATCCAAGATACAAGTTCATTATCATTGGATTGACTTGATAAAATATTGGCATACATTCTAATATCTTGAGCTAATTTATAATCCTCAATTGTGTTCAACAAAGCCCTCGTCTTTTCTTTTTCTTTATTAATTTGCTCTAATAATAATTCTTTTCGTTTTTCTTCTTCTAACCACAGACGATATTTTTCTTCTCTAGCTTCTCGTTCTTCTTTTACACCCCTATATTCTTCATAAATTGAAGCAATAATTTCTGGCATTAAGTTCTCAAGTTTTTTAGCTTCTCCATCTTTTATAAATTTTCGCTGATTAAATTTTATACGAAATATCCCTGTTGGCACTTTATCATATTTTCTAATTTGTGGCTTCGTTGCCCATTTATTATTCTTTACTGCATCTTCATATATGATTAAATCTCGTGCTTCTTGCTTTGTGATTTCATGAGGCACTTGATTTAATCTTTCTATAATATCAAATCTAACTTCATCTTCACCAAATTTGAGCGTGCAATTTTCAGTAACTTCAGCACCGAGTAACTCAAAAGTTTTAAATAAAATGTCTAGTAAAGAATATAATCGTGGTAGACCACTTTTTGAAACATCCATAACAAACCGTGGTTCATTTATATACTCACCAGTACTATAATCATAGTAATTTCTACGATCCTGACGACGTCTATTTAACCATGCCTCAATACTATTCTTTAGTTTTACTACACGAACATGTAATCGTCCCTTTTTAGATACGTCTACCCCAAAAGCAATCTTTTCGATTCTTATTATATCTTCCATAGGCAAAAAAGATAACTGTTCTTTAAATTTTTCATGTTCATAATTCTTAATATCATTATCAGTCATATCACTTTTATCTAAGCCAGAATTTAATGATTTTACTTCAATTGTTCTATTGGATTTACGTTTCTCTAAAATAAGAATCTCATCTTCATCAAAGTCTTCTAAAGCAGGTTTTAAAGTTGATACATCTTGACCGGAGTGTAACTTCCCCCAATACACATTATCTGGTTTTGGTATACGGTAATATTCACAAATCCGTTTTAGTTCTATTATTGATGTATTATATTTATTAGCTACTTTAGTTATACCTAATTCCCATAATTCATTATAAAAACTCTCTCGCGATACTTTTACTATATCATTCCAACTCATCTTTTATCGCCTCATTCAGACTAATTGATAATTTATTATCTTCACATGAATATTTCCCTAGCGAAAACCCATATTCAAAAAGTTCTAAATCTTTTGTTCTGAGTTTTCGCTTAATATAAAAAGTAACTCTTGCCTTAACTTTCCAAACTCATCTACCATTGTATTTAGGCTTTTTTCTATATTTTCTACGTGTACTTCTGAAATTGTTCCATGCTTATATGCAATTAATCTATCCGGAACAATATGATATGACCAACTTTCGCTAAATCTACAATCTCGTTCTTCATTATGAATAGCAAACCCTATAGGTAGCAAATTATTCCTCATCCCAACACCTACAGCTAAATGGGATATCCCTAGATAATCACCTGCTATTTTTAAGGTGACCTTCTTACAATTTCTAATATCCTCATCCGTATATTTAGCCATGATGACGCCTCCCTAAGTAGCATCCTAATCTTCTATTAAATACTTTTTACATGCAATAAAACGTTCTCTCCCATACTCTATATATTCTATTATTTACTAAAAAAATCCTTTAAAACATTACTAGCATTTCCAAGTTTCTTACATTCTTTTAGTTTCATCTCACAAAAAGTCAAATATCTCATTTTTTATAGCTCAATATATGACACGTTATAAAGAATATTATCTAATAGGGTATTCCCCACGACCTTTTAGCCGTTGATGTAAAAACTTACCTTTAGATGGTGAAGAAAGAAATGCATCAAATAACTCTTGAGTACAATTAGGATAATGATATACATGACCATTTAAAAAGTGTACTTCAATGATACCTAATTCATAGCCAATAGCAGCTATATTAGATGATATAACCGAAAATAATTTCATACTGCCACTCCTTTATATTAAATAGAAATACTATTATCATTTATATGTACTAGTAATACTCTGATCAAATTTTATATTCTTAACATTCCCCTCATTTCTCTTAAAATCTACTGAGTACTAACTTCATTTATCTCAGCATCTTCAGCCTCAATAAACTTTAAAATAGAATCTATTTCTTTTTTTAATAAATCGTCATTAATATCAATAGCCGGTTGAAAAATATTCATATTCCCATCAAAGTGATTAAAATCATTTATTAACGTTTTTTTAGAGGTCAAAAATACTCTTTTTCTCGTAGTTTCTAATGATTTATCTTTATATGCCTCAACAATTATTTTACCTAATTGTAAATAGTCCCCTTTAATTGAGTATTTACGACATAATACCTCTTCAATTATCAAGCGTAATGCTAAATATGAAAACGAATGAACTAAAGTCCTATTTAACAATCTATATTCATCATTATTAATTATTTGTAAATCATTAAGGTTTTTACTACCAAGTAAACCTTTAAAAGCATCGATTACTCCTACTGAATCGATACAAAAACTATCAAACTTTTCGTTCTTATAGTCTTTTAAAAATAAATCATTATAAACTTTACCTATATCAACTACTTCACTCTTATATCCATGCATAACTTGTGTAAGCTGTTCTTTAATTGAAGATGAGACCAAACCAGAATATCCTCTTATAAAAGGTATCAGAGAAATTAAATATATAAGGCTATCCTGAATCTCTAATTCATGTGGATTTTTTAATAATTGAACAAATGCCTCGATATTACATACTAAACTACTTTCAGTATTACTTAACTCAATAAATCCATTTTCACATCCTGAAAAATTGTTAAAAATATATAATCTATATTTATTACCATTTTGACCATGCAATAATCGCAATAAATCTGTATTGTGAGTTAAAACTATTACCTCCTTCTTTTCTAAAATCTTTACTAAAGCATATACAATTTTATTTTTATATATTGAATCAAAACTTGATATAGGGTCATCGATAACTATTATTGGCTC
>NZ_CALJON010000030.1 GCF_937981445.1 uncultured Veillonella sp.
TTGATCCCGTAACGAATGGGCATGTAGATATATTTGAAAGAGCTAGCAAATTAGTAGACAAACTAATTGTAGCCGTTCTTGATAATCCTAATAAAAATAGTTTATTTACTCAAGAGGAACGTGTAGAATTAATTGAAGAATCTGTTAGACATTTACCTAATGTAGAGGTAGATTGTGCTTCAGGGCTCTTAATTGATTATGCCAAATCTAAAAATAGCTTCATGATTATTCGCGGTCTCAGAGCCTTAAGTGATTTTGAATATGAGTTCCAACGAGCTTTATTCTCTAAATTCTTAGATGATGAGATTGAAACTGTATTTATTATGACCAATAATAAATACTCTTATGTAAGCTCTACAGGAATTCGAGAGCTTGCCAAATTCCACGGTAATCTTGATGGCTTAGTATCAGAAAAAGTTAAACATGCATTAGAAGCAAAATTTAGAAAAGTTTAGTAATAGTTAATAGGAGTGGCGAGAATGAGAACTGAAAAACTTTTAGAAGACTTGGAAAATGCAATTGAATCGGCTAGTCGCATTCCTATGACCAACAAATTGGTCATTGAAGAAGAAGAAATTATGAGTATTTTGGACGCTATTAATGAGTCATTGCCATTAGAAATGGAAGAGTCTCGTCGAATTATTGCTGAACGAGATAAAATTTTGGCTGATGCACAGCGTCAAGCTGATACACTTATTGCACAGGCAAAAGAATATATCAGCAAACTAACTGATGAAAGTGAATTAGTAAAACAAGCACAAGCCCAAGCAAATCAAATTATCAATGCAGCTAACCAATCTTCCGATGAATTGAAGGATAGCTCTTTACAATATGCATCCGATGTATTGCGTTATGTAGAAAATAACTTAGAAAAAACCTTGGAAAGCTTGCGCGTAAATCGTGAAAGTTTAAAACAAACAAATCGTGAATAATACAATTTCATAAATTGTAACACTAAAAAGGCGCCCGCCTAGGTCATTATTTAAAATGGCTTAGGTGGACGCCTCTTGTATTATAAAACTAGGTTAATGAAATTAAGCTAACCGTTTTACACTAGTATATTAATTAAATGCTAAGGTATTACTTAATAAGTAAATCACTAGCTAGCGGTGATTTAGGATCAACAATAACAGTTTGTTGATGAGTATAAATAACAAAGCCAAGGGGAGAAGCTGGTGGCTTTTTAATATATTTTATATATGTATAATCAACAGGCACCTTGGTGCTATGACTAGCTTTGCTATAGTAAGCTGCAAATTGAGCCACTTTAGTGAGTAAATCATCATTAGGCTCTCCATCAGGGCGTAGGATAACATGACTGCCTTGAATTTGTAATGTATGAAACCATATATCTGTGGACTTGGCGAAGCGATGGGTTAAGTATTCATTTTGCTTGTTATTGCGCCCAATAAATACTGTGCCCCCTTGAAGTTCAAAGCGAAGAAAATTTTCTTTCCCCACTTTATAGGATAGCGGTTTTTTAGATTTTCTTATTAAACCAATGGCCTCAAATTCAGAATATATTTCCTGCACATCTTCCTTAGTCTGAGCCAACTCTAAGCTATAGAGAATGGAATTATAATACTCAATTTTCTTAGTACTTTCTTCTAATTGGTATTTCCCACTGATTACACGATTTTTAAGGCGTGTATATTGTTTATAATATTGCTGCGCATTTTCCACGAGAGTTAATTCCGGTTGGAGTGCTATTGTTACTTCTTCAGGAGGATCGAGTAAGACATTTGAGAGCGTGACTTCCTTTTCATAATGTACATCCATATAGGAATTAATCATCAATAAATCACCATACATTTTAAACTTGTCAGCTTCTTGGCTAGCATTAAGTTCCTCTTGTATCTTACTATGGCGCAGTTCTTCCTTTTTAATAGCTTGACTAATGATGCGTTCCAAATCTTTCGTAGCTGTATGTATGCCACCCTGTTTCATTACATCAGCCTCTAGGGGCTTAGATAGGGTGGTGTAAGTAGTAAGTAAAACTACGGAATCATCAATATAGGTTAAAGGAATAGGGCTATTTAGGCGCTTTCCATTACTTTGCTCATACACCAATAATTGTGTTGATTTTTTAATCTGTGCTGCTAAATCAACTATGGCTTGACTGAGCTGATATAGGGCTTCCTTTGATAGGGTGTTCCATACATCTTTCTCTTTTACCTGTGCTCTAAAGCAAAGCTCTTTTAATAGCACCGGCCCGATGCCATTAAAAATATGCCGAATTGTGCTCGCTACTGTGTCTTGGGCAAAATTTTTAAGCATATCATGAGCTTCTTTAGGGGACACCTCAAAAATGCCCATGCGATTGCTATTAGGGGGCAGTTCATAGTTTAGCTTAGGAGCGATGGAACGTTCCCGATTCATTAAAGGTGTAACATGAATTAAAGATTCTAAAATCACATCATGTTGTACAAATATACAATTCGAATATTTGCCCATGAGCTCTACGTAAATTTTGGTGGTTACCAAGGATCCGTCTAAAGCTAGTTTATCAACTGTAATTAATAGAATTCGATCTCCATGTAATTGCTCAATCGCTGTGATGCGCGCTGATTCAATATGTTTACGTAAGAACATGCATAGGGCACTGGGCTCTTTAGGCAGATCAGTTAGATCTTCACTTATATAGCAAGCCGGTGTATTGCCCACGGTAATCATTAAATTTTTATTACCTTCTACAGTATTAATTTTAAATACTAAGGAGGTTTTATCTATTTGTATTAATCGCTGAATTTGACCATTTACTAATTCATTACTTAGTTCACGGGTCAAAACAGACAGGGTTAGACCATCTAAGTTCATTTTTATACTCCTTTTTATACAACTCTATTTAGTATAACATATTTGCTTCCTTTACCCTATGAAAGGAACATGTTAGAATAAAAAGAAAGAAGAAAAATTAATTACTTTATTATAAATCAGGTGGTATAGTATGACAGGATTTGGTCGCGGCCGCGCTACCAATGGTGATGTGGAGATTCAAGTAGAAGTTAAAAGTGTTAACTCTCGGTATTTAGATATATATTTAAATATGCCGTCTCTCCTTAATGAATTTGAAAGTTCTTTAAAACAGTTCATTAAAGAAAAACTAAATCGAGGTAAGGTAGAAGTTTACATTACATTGAAAGACAATCGGGAGCGGGAGAAAGCAATTACTATCAATCATACCTTGGTTGACCAAATTCGTCAGGTTCTAGTGAAAGAAGGCTTCTATTCGTCGACTGAAGGGATACGATTAGGAGATGTAATGAGTATTTCAAAAGACTGGATTACGGTTAGTGAAATTCCCGCTGATAATTCTAGTGTGGGTCTGGTAGCGCAAGACGCATTGGCACAAGCTATAGATGGCTTGCTCCATATGAGAGCAACGGAAGGAGCGCTTTTAAAAGCAGATATTGAACAGCGCTTAGTATATATGGAAGAATTATTAACTGCCATAAGAGCCAATAAGGATGGTTTGCTTAAGCGCTACGAAGAACGTCTGCACAGTAAAATTGAAGCCTTGTTAGAAAAACACGCTATACCTGCTGATTCAGATAGGATTCTAGAAGAAGTGGCCATTTTGGCAGATAAAACAGATATTACAGAAGAAATTGTACGTTTTGGGTCACATGTGGTACAATTAAAGGACACACTATTAGAGACTAAACCAGTAGGTCGAAAATTAGACTTTTTAATTCAAGAAATGAATCGAGAAGTCAATACAATGGGATCTAAGGGATCTGATTTAGAAGTAATAGATCGGGTAGTTCTATTAAAGTGCGAATTAGAAAAAGTTAGAGAGCAAATACAAAATCTTGAATAGTTGGCCTAGCCGGCTTAAACCTTTACGTAGTATTAAAGAAACCTAGCATTAGGTAAAGTAGTAAGGAGTAATTAAAATATGAGTACAAAGCTTTTGAACATTGGATTTGGCAACATGGTGTCCGCAACTAGACTTATTGCTATTATTAGTCCAGAATCAGCTCCAATTAAGCGCTTAATTCAAGATGCTCGCGAAAAGAGTGTGTTAATTGATGCAACCTATGGCAGAAAAACGAGAGCCGTACTTGTAATGGATAGTGGGCAAATTGTATTATCTGCTATTCAGCCAGAGACTGTAGCTCATCGTATTGTTCAATCCACACCTAATGAAACGGAAGTGTAGGAGGAATCATGTCGGATAGAGGTATTTTAATAGTATTATCTGGTCCATCAGGAGCCGGAAAAGGGACCATTTGTGCAGCTTTGCGAAAAGAAATGCCTAATTTAGTTTACTCTGTCTCTATGACGACGCGAGAGCCTCGAGTAGGTGAAGAAGAAGGAATTAGTTACTTCTTCCGCACTAAAGAAGAGTTTCAAAGACTCATAGAAGACGATGCTTTTTTAGAGTATGCCAAAGTATATGACAATTATTATGGCACCCCAAAGCAACATGTAATGAATTTACTTAGCGAGGGGAAAAGCGTTATATTAGAGATTGACATTCAAGGCGCTATGCAAGTTAAAGAGCGCTTTAGTGAGGCCGTATTTATTTACATCGTGCCACCGTCCTTAGATATTTTATCTACGCGCCTACGCGATCGCGGTACGGATGCAACAGATGTCATTAATAAACGCTTATCTAAAGCAAGTTCAGAGCTCGCGTTAGCTCATCGCTATGACTACATTGTGGTAAATGATGAATTAAATGAAGCCGTAGAAAAAGTAGCATCGATTTTACGAGCTGAAACCTGTCGCATTAAGCGCAATAAAGAGAAAATCCAATATATTTATAATCGGTATAGGAATAATGAGGTGTAGAATTATGATGGTAAAACCTTTATTAAAAGAATTAGAACCTTTTGTTGATAGCAAATATACTTTAGTTACTTTAGCAGCTAAACGTGCTCGTGAATTGACTGATGGTGACGCGCCATTAGTAAGTGGTTTAGATACAGATAAACCTGTGTCCGTGGCACTTCATGAAATTGCAGAGAATAAAATTGGCTTTGCACGCACCAAAGACGGTATTAAATAAGACTTGTAGTGAGCTTTCTTTTAACACATAATAAACAAATTCAAAATATGGGTATAGGTGAACCATGAAAAACAAACATATTATTGTCGGTGTAAGTGGCGGTATTGCAGCCTACAAAGCAGTGGAGGTAGTGAGTCGTCTTAGAAAATTAGGGGCCGAAGTAAAAGTTGTAATGACCCGCAATGCTACAAAATTTGTGGCACCCATGACCTTTGGGGAAATCAGTGGTTATCCTGTGGCGGTCGAAATGTTCGAAAATATTCACGACTGGAATGTAGAACATATTTCGTTGGCCACTTGGGCTGATGCCTATGTAGTAGTACCAGCTACAGCTAATATTATTGCTAAAATGGCGGCTGGTATAGCCGATGACATGCTATCTACACAGTTGTTAGCTACTAAAGCGCCTATTTACATTTGCCCGGCAATGAATACTAATATGTATGAAAATCCTATTACACAGCGAAATTTTAAAACTTTAGAAGACTTAGGCTATCATATATTGCCAGCTGCTAGTGGCCAATTAGCTTGTGGAACTAGTGGTATTGGCCGTTTGCCAGAACCTGAAACCATCGTAAAATGGCTTAATTTTGAGCTGAATAAAACTGATTTACTGGCTGGTAAAACGGTCATTGTAACAGCTGGTGGCACCCAAGAAGCTATGGACCCAGTCCGCTATATTGGCAATCGGTCCAGTGGTAAAATGGGCTATGCCATAGCTGAACAAGCGGCGCTACATGGAGCTAATACAATTTTAGTATCTGCTCCTACGAATCTACCCACACCTCATGGGGTAGAATTAGTTAAAGTCGACTCTGCACGTCATATGGAGCAAGCTGTAAATGATTTATATACTGCCGCTGATGCTGTTATTATGGCCGCTGCTGTAGCTGATTTTAGAGTGGCTCAAGTGGCACCAGAAAAAATCAAAAAAATGGATACTATGGAGCTCCAATTAGTTAAAAATCCTGATATTTTAAAAGGCTTGGGAGAACATAAGAGTCATCAGAAATTAATTGGCTTTGCCGCTGAGACACAGGATGTTATTGCTAATGGTAAATTGAAAGTGGCTAACAAAAATCTTGATATGCTTGTAGCCAATGATGTAAGTAAAACTAATGCCGGATTTAATGTAGATACGAATAAAGTAAGCTTTATTTATCCCGGTGGACAAGTGGTTGATTTGCCACTTATGACAAAAAGTGATGTAGCTAAGAGAATAATTTTAGCCTTGGCAGAACTTTAATACTATAGTATAATATTAGAAGTGATTATTAATCACACTAGTTACATATGATTTTATTCTCATCAAGAGTAGTGGAGGGAAAGGCCCTGTGAAGCTACAGCAACCATTCAAATGAAAAGGTGCTAAGTCCGACGGTTATTGCCGAAAGATGGGGTTTTATTCCTCATCGATTGATGAGGAATTTTTTTATGGAGGTAATGGATAATATGTCTGAAAAACATGTTTTTTTCACATCAGAATCCGTAACAGAAGGTCATCCAGATAAAATTGCTGACCAAATTTCTGATGCAGTGCTTGATGCAATTTTAGCAAAAGACCCAACCGCTCATGTAGCTTGCGAAACATTAGTGACTACAGGTCAAGTTCACGTTGTTGGGGAAATTTCTACCAAATGCTATGTGGATATTCCACACATTGTACGTGATACTATTCGTGAAATCGGTTACACACGCGCAAAATACGGTTTTGACTGCGATACTTGCGGTGTCAATGTAGCAATTGACGAACAATCCTCCGATATTGCTATGGGCGTAGATGATGCCCTTGAAACTCGTGAAGGCGGCAATGATAAATTTGATAAAATTGGTGCTGGTGACCAAGGTATGATGTTTGGTTACGCAACTAATGAAACTGAAGAATATATGCCAATGCCAATCGCATTAGCACATCGCTTATCTCGTCAGCTTACAAAAGTAAGAAAAGATGGTACTTTAGATTACCTTCGTCCAGATGGTAAAACGCAAGTAACTGTAGAATATGTTGATGGTGTGCCAAAGCGTATTGAAACAATTGTTATTTCTACACAACATGGTCCTGAAGTAACTCGCGAACAAATCGAAGCAGACCTTAAGAAATACGTAATTGAACCGGTTCTTCCAGAAGGCTTTGTAGATGAAAATACTAAATTCTTCATCAATCCAACTGGTCGATTTGTTATCGGTGGTCCACAAGGCGATGCAGGCTTAACAGGCCGTAAAATCATTGTAGATACTTATGGTGGTATGGCTCGTCATGGCGGCGGTGCTTTCTCTGGTAAGGATCCTACAAAGGTTGACCGCAGTGCGGCTTATGCAGCGCGCTATGTAGCAAAAAACATTGTAGCCGCTGGCTTAGCTGATAAATGCGAAATCCAAATTGCCTATGCCATCGGTGTAGCTACACCAGTATCTATTATGGTGGAAACATTTGGCACTAACAAAATCGCTGAAGAACGCATTATCGAACTTGTGAAGAAACATTTCGATCTTCGTCCTGCAGGCATTATTGAAATGCTTGATTTATTGCGCCCTATTTACCATCAAACTGCTGCGTATGGACATTTTGGTCGTACCGATGTGGACCTTCCTTGGGAACACACTGATAAGGCAACAACACTTCGTTTAGAATCAGGTTTATAATATAAGAAAGATACAGGATGTAGTAATTATTTACTATATCCTGTCTTTTTTTATACATCCCAAAAATGATATAATAAAGGGTAAAAGTAAGGAGGTAGACCAGTGCGTGTAGCAGAGATTATCATTAATCGACCAGCTAAAAAAATGAATACACCCTTTAGCTATATAGTGCCAGAATACTTAGGCCATATACCAGTTGGTTCCAGGGTTCTCGTGCCCTTAGGCTCTACTCGTGAAGAAGGTATTATTATAGGCTACACTGAATTAGCGGAGATGCCAACCTATCGTTTGCGTCCCATTCAAGCCGTACTGGATACAACACCTTGGTTTACATCAGAGATGCTTGCAACGGCGAAAAAATTGAGTACCTATTATCTTTGCGCCTTATCAGAAGCATTGAGTTTATTTACTATTGATAAAAAGATTTTAAAAGGCTATGAACGTCCTAAGGAGCAATGGCTTATTGCGGAACCTTGGCTCAATCCGGAAACGGTGCCACCACGGCGTAAAAAACAACGTGAACTAGCTTTTTACTTACAAGATGTACAGGCCGCATCAGTGGACCGCTTAAAAAAAGATGGTTTTTCTTTACCTGTAATTAAGCAGCTCATGGAATTTCCAGGCATTTCTGTAGAAGAGCGATATCGCCCCACTAAAACACTGTTTCAGTCCCAACGGATTGAGGATTTACCTTTAACAGAGGAGCAGGCGCAAGCCTATGCGCCTATTCATAAAGCACTTGAGGAGGCTCGTTTTGAGACCTTTCTCATGCATGGTGTAACCGGTAGTGGTAAGACGCAATTGTACATGAAAGCTACGAAGGAATGTGTGGAGCAAGATAAAATAGCCATTATTTTAGTACCTGAAATTATGCTCACCAATCAAATTGTTACACGCTTTGTCGAAGCCTTTGGCGATGAAGTGGTGGTCTTTCACAGTAAGCTGACTTTAAGTCAACGTTATAATAATTGGGAGCGCTTGCGCCGTAAAGATAGCCATATAATTATTGGAGCTCGGTCTGCTATCTTTGCACCAACCGACAATATAGGGCTCATTGTAGTGGATGAAGAACATGATAATTCATATAAACAAGAGGATATGGTGCGCTATCATGCTAAGGAAGTGGCGTTATGGCGTGCGCAAGCACATAATTGTCCCCTCATTTTAGGGTCTGCTACGCCAGCTGTTACATCCTATTATAAAGCCTTAGAGGGTGCTTATAGTTTAGTAGAACTACCGCATCGTATATTTCATCAACCACTTCCCAAAGTTCAGATTGTAGATATGAAGGAAGAGCTTATATATGGTAATTACTCGGTTTTTTCCAGCGCCTTATTTGAGCTCATTAAAACGACGTTAGAACAAAGCGAGCAAATGATCATTCTCTTGAACCGTCGTGGCTATAGCACATTCATTATGTGTCGCGACTGTGGTGAACCTATCAAATGTCCTCATTGTGATATTGCTATGGTATATCACCAAGCAGGTGAAGAATTGCGCTGCCACTATTGTGAGCATCATGAAGAAGTTCCTACTATATGCCCTCATTGCAAAAGCAAAAAAATTAAATTTTTCGGCTCTGGCACACAGAAAGTAGAAGAGGAATTGCGTCGCAATTTTCCTAAAGCCCGTATTGCTCGATTGGATCAAGATATAACAGCAAAAAAAGGACAGGGTGAAGAAGTATTAACTCGCTTTGCTGCTGGTGAATACGATATACTATTGGGCACTCAAATGGTGGCTAAAGGGCATGACTTCAAAGGTGTTACTGCGGTAGGTGTACTAACGGCTGATTCTATATTGAATATTCCCTTATATAGTGCGTCAGAACGAACTTTCGACTTGCTCACCCAGGTGGCTGGTCGGGCCGGTCGCGCCACAGGCAAAGGACGAGTTGTAATTCAGACCTACAATCCCTTACATTATGCTATAATAAAGAGTAAGAATCATGATTATGTAGGATTTTATAAAGAGGAAATTGAAGCGCGCCAAGCCTTACAATATCCTCCCTTTGGTCATATGATTCATTTGCGCATTCAACATGAAAACTATCAGAAAGGCTTACTCATTGCCAATAAGATTGCCCAAGAGCTTCAAGCTTTTGAAGTAGACGATATGGTAGAAGTGTTGGGCCCTTATGATGAGGGCATTCGAAAAGTGCGCGATTTATATCGCATTTCTATTATGATTCGCGGTACAGAATTAAAAGATATTAAAGAACATATATATAATTCTTGGATTTTTAGTCAAGAAGGACTACATATTGATGTAGATCCTGTTTAGGAGGTTTCATGGCTGTTTTAGATGTTATAAAAGTGGGTGCTCCTGTACTTAAACAAGTAGCGGAGCCAGTAGAATTTGTAAATAAGAAAATTCGACAATTATTAGATGATATGGCTGTTACTATGTATACATCCGATGGTGTAGGTTTAGCAGCGCCGCAAGTTAATGTGTCAAAACGCATTATCGTAGTAGATGATGGGGAAGGTCTTCGCGAGTTTATCAACCCTGTTATTACCAAGGGGGAAGGTTGCCAATTGGGGCTTGAAGGCTGTTTAAGTGTGCCCGGATATTTTGGTGATGTAAAACGTTATCAAACAATCGAAGTTCAATTTATTGATCGCAATAATAAAAAGAAAAAAATTAAAGCGTCTGGTTTCTTAGCCCGCATTATTCAACATGAAATTGATCACTTAGATGGTATTTTATTCATTGAAAAAGTGGAAACGGCATACGAAGCAAAAAAAGAAGAAAAGAACCAATTAGAAGAAATGGAACAAGCGGTAGCCGAAGTGGCTAAAGCCGAATCTACTAATATTGGTATATAGGAGGACATATGAAGTCATTGCGTATCGTTTTTATGGGAACACCTGATTTCGCAGTTCCTACCTTACAGGCTTTATTAGATGGACCTCATACTGTTGTAGGTGTTTTTTGTCAGCCAGATAAACAAAAAGGACGGGGACAGAAAATTCAAATGTGTCCTGTTAAAGAAGTGGCTCTTGCTCATCATATTGATGTTTTTCAACCAGTTACATTACGAGATGAGGCGGCACAAGCTCTCATTGAAGAATTGCACCCTGATTTAGTTGTGGTCGTTGCTTATGGTAAAATTTTGCCACCTTGGCTTATTGCCTATCCGCGGTATGGTTGTATGAATGTACATGCCTCATTATTACCTAAGTACCGTGGGGCAGCGCCTATTCAATTTGCCGTATTAAATGGTGATACCGAAACAGGTGTTACTATTATGCAAATGGATGATGGTCTAGATACGGGAGCTATGCTCGAAGTAACTAAAACACCGATTGAGCCATTAGAGACAAGTGGACAGTTGTTTGATCGATTAGCGCTCTTAGGCGGCCACCGCATCAATGCAGTTATTGAAGGCGTAGTAAATGGCTCTATTACACCCACTCCTCAAAATGATGAAGACGCCACTTATACAACTAAGATCACTAAAGATATGGGACGTATTGATTGGAACCTAGATGCAAAAACATTAAGCAATAAGACGAGAGGTCTTAATCCAGCACCAGGCTGTTATACCTATATTAATGGAAAGCGCCTTAAAATTTGGCTCGCTCGTCCTTATGAAGGCGCCTTAAGTACTACGGGCGATATTGGTACGGTAGTAGCTGTGTTAGATACTAGTTTTGTAGTACGTACAGGTGAGGGTGCATTAGAAATTTTAGAGGTGCAACCAGAAAATAAAAAACGCATGTTAGCTGGAGATTTTTGTCGTGGACATCAAGTAAAGGTAGGGCTTTCATTTAATGAATAAGCTAGGAAAATATCCTCTATACTTTAAATTAACAGGACTGGTTTTTGCTGTAATCACTGTATTAGCCATCTTACTCGGTTATTTATTATGGCCTGGTTTATTGCGCTTTGGTCTATCCATAGCGTACTTAGGCGAAGTGGCATTAGCTTTGTTTCCACTGCTTTGCTGGTTTATGTGGGGGCTCATGCTTTTTGCTACATCGAAACATGTAAAAGTGCATTTTATTCTTTTACGCCTAAGTAATCGCTGGTTGTATAGCTTTTTTCCCTTAGTTTTATTAGTAGGTCGCCTCTTTGGAATTAGTAAAGAGCGCGTGAGTCAAGCATTAATCGATTTAATTAACTATCTAGTAGAATTAAAACTTTATAAAGTACCGGCCGATCGCGTGCTCTTATTGACACCTCACTGTTTACAACAAAGTGATTGTGTTCACAAAGTAACTACTGATGTGCATAATTGTAAGCGCTGTGGACGTTGTCAAGTGGGCACTTTGCTTGATATTGCTGATACCTATGGCTGCCATTTTCTAGTAGTGACCGGCGGTACCTTAGCACGTCTTATGATAAAAAAAGTAAAGCCAAAAGCCATTGTAGCTATTGCTTGCGAACGGGACTTAGTGAGTGGTATGAATGATGTATTTCCCATTCCCGTTATTGGTGTATTAAACGAACGACCTTGCGGTCCCTGCTGCAATACAAGAGTTGATACGGATCGAATTAAAGAAGCTGTGGAGAAGTTAATTAATGGATAATAAGGAACACCTATCAAAGAGTCACAAACCTAAATCAAATATAAAAAATAAAACTAATGGTAAGACTCATGGTTCAAAACAACAAAATAAGACAAAGCCAACCCATGGTGTTACCAATGGCAACAGTACATCTAATACAAAGCCTAATGTGCGTCGTCTTGCCGTACAAGCTTTAGTAGAAATTGAACGCAATAAAGCCTATGCCAATCTTGTACTGCAACAATATATCAGCCAAAATACATTGTCTGATGTGGACCGTCGTTTTTTAACAGAACTTGTATATGGCGTAGTGCGCCGTAAGAACTATTTAGACGCCATTATTGTTGCCTTAACAAAGCGGCCATTAAAGAAGTTATCCCCTTTAGGACATCAGATTTTACGCCTAGGCTTATATCAGATTATTTATTTAGATAAAGTGCCAGAAAGTGCAGCAGTCAATGAGTCTGTTAAGTTGGCAAAGAAAATGACACGCGGACTTGAAGGATTTATAAATGGAGTACTACGCAATTATTTGCGCAATTCTGAGGCCTATACGATTGATGAGCTTGCTCAATCAGAAACAGAACGTTTGGCTTTCATTTACAATCAACCTACTTGGCTATTAGAGCGTTGGCTTGCTGAGTATGGAGAAGAGCAAACCTTAGGTCTCGCTCAATGGTTTAATATGTCGCCGCGCTTAACGGCTCGCGTAAATATGCTAAAAACATCGGTAGAAGCTGTAGTGGACGATATGAAGCGTCATAATTGGGTTGTGGAAGTGAGTGACAAATTAGATTCTGCTATTTATATTGATCGTCATATGGGACCTATTGATGAATCGACTTGGTTCAAAGAAGGACTTATTACCTTTGCTGATTTGGCGTCTATGATGGTAGCCTATGTAATAGCTCC
>NZ_CALJON010000031.1 GCF_937981445.1 uncultured Veillonella sp.
TATAGTGCTAGTTTATGGTTTTTATATAGATGTATGTCTATGCGTTTTATATAGATATAGGTCGTTAGCCTTTTAAATGGATAGATAGAGTTTGATAAAGACATTAAAATATAAAAAGGTTTGTTATAGATTTTACCTATAACAAACCTTTTTTCTTATATATTAGCCCTAGGAATAAAAACTAATTATAATAGATAACAGCTAATAAACTTCTAAGGCGTGAGAAACCTTAGAAGATGCTAGGGGAGAGAACATATAGATAGCCAGAGCTTTGCTGAGAACAAAGCTTTTGCGAAAGAAGAGAGAAAACACCCGCATTTACTAAATCATGCTGAGTTTTAAGAAACTGCAGTTAATGATTGGTATGTGCGGGTGTTTTTATTGTTTCATTTGATTTTCTTAGACAAACAGCTCTTACTTTCAAAGTAAGAGCTGTTTTGAAGGGTATAATATTATTGATTTTACTATGTTTATTGCTTTTTGCCTTTTAGTTTATATGTTACATATAGGAAGGCAATCCATAGTGGAATGGCAATCACTGATGGTTTAAAACTATCCATTTGCCACATAACAGCGACTACAACGATTAAGAACAACATGCATAAGTAGTTGATGAAAGGATAGAGTGGCGATTTAAATTTTAATTCATCTAAACGTTGTTCACGAATGAAGGTATTGCGGAACTTAATATGTGTGGCAATAATGACAAACCAACTAATTACGAGACCTGCTACTACAAGGGCTAAGAGATGCATGAATACTTCACCAGCTTGCGGATAGAGATAGGTCGTTAATACGATGATTAATGCCAAACCGGCGGAGAATAGCGTACTAGCCAATGGCACACCATGGGTTGATAAATAACCGAAGATTTTAGGTGCATTGCCTGCTTTGGCAAGGCCATAGAGCATGCGTGAATTACTGTATAGAATACTATTAAATACAGAAAGGGCCGCTACTAGTACTACTAAGTTTAAAATATTAGACGCCGCTGGAATACCAATTTCTTCGAAGATTTGCACGAATGGGCTCGCCTCTAGGCCGACTTTATCCCATGGTGCTAAGGACATAAGCACTACCATAGTACCGATGTAGAAAATTAAAATACGAAGCAAGAGTTCATTAATAGCTGTTGGTAAACTTTTTTCAGGGTCTTCCGCTTCACCAGCCGTAATACCGATGAGGTCAACACCACCGAAGGAGAACATAACAACAGCGAGGGAGCATAAGAAGCCCCACGAGCCATTAGGGAAGAAGCCTCCATTATCCCATAAGTTATGGAAATTATTAGGGAAGGATCCCATAGTGGTAAAAATAAGGTAGAAGCCAAAGAGAATCATACTTACAATGGCGCCAATTTTAACAAAGGAGGCCCAGAACTCCACTTCGCCATAGGCTTTAACATTGATTAGGTTAATCGCCGTAATGATGACTAAGCATATGAGTGTGGTGAGCCAGTGTGGGATATCTGGGAACCAATAAGCTAAATATACGGCAATAGCGGCGAGCTCTGCCATGCCTGCGAGCATGAATAATGTCCAGTAATTCCAACCCGCTAAATACCCCATGAAACCATTCCAATATTTATTAGCAAAATGGCTAAAGGACCCTGATACAGGTTCGTGTACGGCCATTTCACCGAGCATGCGCATAACAAAGAAAATAAAAAGACCAGCTAGGGCATAGGATGCGATAATACCAGGACCTACTAATTTAATGGTAGGTGCTGATCCATAAAATAAGCCTGTTCCTACAGAAGCGCCAAGTGCAATCATTTGCATGTGACGATTTTTCAGGCCACGCTTCATATGATGCGTAGACTGATTGGTGTCAGTTTTGTGTTCACTCATAAACAATTCTCCCCTTTGTGCCAGTATTAAGCAAAGATTAATACGCACAACCTACACAGAAAATACATATAACATATAAAAACATAATTACCTTTAATGCACCTGTCTTTGCCGTGCATTACCATATAATGTCTAATGATAGAGTATATATATCTTTTTGGCAATATCTTTATAAGGATTTTCTAGAATATTTTGAAAAATAGTATTTATTTTATAAATGAAGCGGCATTTTACTGGGTTAAAGGGAGTTAGACGGGGCTGTATTACGTATTTTTAGGTTAACTTAATAATCTTGCAAGATTTGCATAAGAACTATGAAAAAATATAAAGGAATTTTCAATCCTTATAGCGAATACATACATTAAATTGCGTTTTACGCTTTAAAGGAGGCGGTTCATAATGAAAGAATATGCAAGTGATTTGATTCGTAATGTGGCTATTGTTTCCCATGACGGAGCGGGGAAAACAGCGCTTGTAGAAGCATTGCTCCTAGCTTGTGGTGCCGTTGATGCGGTTGGAAAAGGCCAAGACAATAAACATATTATGGACTTTGAGCCTGAAGAAATTAAACGTAATGTTACCATTCAACTAGGGATTGCGCCTTGCGAATGGAAGGGGCATAAAGTGAATTTTATTGATACGCCGGGCTATTCTGAATTTCATGGTGAAGTGCGCGCTGCACTTCGCGCATCCGATGGTATGTTAATGGTTTTATCTGCTACATCAGGCGTGGAAATCGATACGGTGCGAGCTTGGGATTATGGCGTAGAACTTCAAATGCCACGCATGGCTTTTATCAATAAGATGGATGTTGAAGGGGCTGACTTCTTTGGCACCTTAGAGAAAATGCATGAGCTCTTTGGCAAAGCCATTATGCCACTTCAAATTCCTATTGGAGAAGGCCCTGATTTTAAAGGTGTTGTAGACGTGGCAAAACGAACCGCCTATGTGTATGAAAATGGTAAAATGACCGAAGTACCTGTGCCAGAAGAACTCAGTGCGAAGGTAGAAGAGATTCGTGAACTTACTGTAGAAGCAGCCGCTGAAGGCAATGATGAACTATTAGAAAAATATTTAGATGGTCATGAACTTACCTTAGAAGAGATTCGTCAAGGTCTTCGTGAAGGTATGCTCACTGGTCGCGTATGTGCCGTTATGTGTGGTAGTGCCATTCATAATATTGGTATGGACCAAGTATTAGACCGTATGATTCGCTATATGCCAGATGCAGCTAAACGGGTGATGACTGCAAAGGATGCGGATACAGGGGAACAAAAGATTGTTCATGTAGATAAGCCATTTACTGGCTTTGTATTTAAAACTGTACTTGATCCATTTGCTGGTAAACAAAGCTTTATCCGCATTTTCTCTGGCGAGCTTAAAGAAGGCGATAAGCTATATAATATCTCTCAAGATGTGGAAGAAAAATGGGGTAAAATGTACACCCTTATTGGGAAACAACAAGTGCCAATTTCTGAAGCAGGCGCTGGGGATATTGTAGTAATTCCTAAATTACCAAATGCAAAAACAGGCGATACCTTTGGTACGGCTGAATTTAAAGTAACCTATGATCCAATTCGCTTCCCGCAACCTCTTCATACGGTGGCCATGGTAGCAGAAAAGAAAGGGGAGGAGGAAAAATTAGCCTCCGCCTTGGCGCGAATTGCCGAAGAAGATCCAACTTGCGTAGTGACTAAGGATGTGGAAGGTCGTCAAATGCAGGTTCGTTGTATGGGCGAAGTTCATTTAGAACATATTTTAACTAAGATGGAACGCAAGTATGGCGCTAAAGCTAAGCTTGAAAAATTGTATATTCCATATCGTGAAACTGTGCGTGGTACCATTGAAGTGGAAGGTAAGCACAAGAAACAAAGTGGTGGTCATGGTCAGTATGGGCATGTGAAAATTAAGATTGAACCATTATATGATGGTGAGTTTGAATTTGTTGATGAAATCTTTGGTGGCGCTGTGCCTCGCCAATATATTCCAGCAGTAGAAAAGGGCGTTCGGGAAACCTTAGAACATGGCCTTATTGCTGGCTATCCTATGATTGGCGTAAAAGTGACCTTGCTTGATGGTTCTTACCATTCAGTGGACTCTTCTGAACTTGCTTTTAAAGTAGCGGCGGCACAAGCCCTTAAAAAAGGTGTGCCAGAAGCTAAGCCTATCTTGTTAGAGCCTATTTACGATGTAAATATTTTTGTTCCTGATGCATTTACTGGTGATATTATGGGCGATTTAACAAGTCGTCGTGGTCGTGTGCTTGGCATGGAACAGGCTGAACGAGCTGGGGTTACAGTAATTAAAGCACAAGTTCCATTTGAAGAAATGCTCGACTATGTAACAGTGCTTCGCTCTATGACTCAAGGTCAAGGGGTATTTAATATGGAGTTTAGTTCCTATGAAGAAGTACCACATAAAAAAGCAGAAGCCATTATTGCTGCCTATGTAGACGAAGACGCTGAATAGGAGTACAATATAAGTAGAAAGAGACGTATCTCTCTTAGCGGATACGCTTTTATTGCAGATAGTTTTGTAACTCATGTATATGGGAGTTAGTAATGATTTTTGGACATATTGATGTGCCGTATGACACTCACGCGTATGCGCCAGCACTTGTAAAAGTATTAGACTGGTTGAAGCATACAGATTTATTAGCATTGCCGGCTGGGCGTCAGATAATAGAGGGCGAAGCGATATACGCCAATGTAGATGATGTAAAGACGCGCCAGTACGAAGACACGAAGCCTGAGTCTCATAAACGGTATATTGATATACAGTTTATGGTGCAAGGTGCAGAAAAAATTGGATTTACACCTAATGTGGGCCCAATGCCACCAAGTGAAGTATATGAGGATCGAGACCTCTACTTTTATAATCCATCATTAGCTGATGCAGGCATAATATTGGCCAAGCCAGGTAATTATTCCATATTTTTCCCCGATGATTTACATCGGCCACTAATCGCTGTAGACAACACACCGCAGCCTATTCGCAAAGTAGTTGTAAAGGTGAGCGTAGATTTGCTAAAATAAAATAATAAAAGAACGACCGGAACTTAACCGGTCGTTTTTTATGGATATAGTTTTTATAGATATAGAATTGAGTATAAATTAGTAGAAAGGTTGTTTTTCATGGATTCCTATAAATTGGTAGGCATTGCCTTGACCTTACTAGGTGGTGCGCTTTGGGGCTTATCAGGCACCAGTGCGCAGTTCATTCAGCAAGACCGGGGCGTGTCTCCCGAGTGGTTACTTGTGATTCGGTTGCTCATTGCAGGCGTCATAACGATTATTTGGGCTGCTTTAAAAGATAAAAAGGCATCGTTGCGAGTCTTTGAGTCACCTCGGGATATTATAAAAATGCTGATTTTTGGAATCTTTGGGGTGGCCTTATGCCAGTATTCTTATTTTAGGTCCATATACTATGCTGGCGCAGGCATTGCCACAGTATTACAGTACTTGGCACCAGCCATGATTGTTATCTATATGTTTATGCGCTATCATAAATTACCTTCCAAAGGGGAAATGCTCAGTGTCGTACTGGCTACGGTGGGGACTTTTATTATTGCCTTGCAAGGAACTTGGGATTTTTCCGCCATTGATGAAGTAGTTTTGTTTTGGGGACTTTTGTCGGCCGTAGCAGTAGCTATTTATAGTATGCAACCGGTTACTTTGCTACGCACGTACGGAACCTTGCCTATTCTAGGCTGGGCCATGTTGGGCGGTGGCATTGTAGGCTGGTTCTTGTGGTGGCCTTCGGACGTTCCTGGTACTTGGGATATGTACACGTATTTAGCTTTTTTTGCCATCGTTGTATTAGGCACTGTGGTGAGCTTTAATGCCTACTTGGAAGGGGTACGCCGTATTGGTGCTGTTCAGGGTACCGTATTATCCTCCATTGAACCGATTTCGGCGGCGATTTTAGGCTGGGCTTTATTGGGAAATCATTTTCTACCATCTGATTATGTGGGATTTATTTTAATTTTAATTACCATATTTATCTTAGCGAGAGAAAAAGGGCGATAAAGGCAAGTATAAAGCTGTAAAGAGCAAAAAAGAAAAGAGTCAGCTCTCTTAGTAAGCTTTCTAGTAGATGGTAGTAATTTACTAGGAAAGACTTCTAGAGACTGACTCTTTTTTATGTATTAATGTGTAAATGTAGTTTAGGTTTTATATCCCTTGCGGCTCTAAAGAGGAATGCCGTGAATATAAGCGTAGTTGACGGACTTTAATCTACCAATAAGGATTCGTTGAATGTATCTATGTTATAAAAAATAAGATGTGTCTTATCAGGACTAACTGCTAGGCCATCTACATATGCATTAATAGTGCCTTTAGGACCAAGTGTGCCGCCATATGCATAGATATAAATCGTGTAATTATCTGGCAGATTATGTGTAAAGGTTTTGTATGATTTATGACCTAAATATGTTTTGTGAGCTTCTTCTTGTTCCTCATTGGTCATTGGCTTAAGATTGGTCGGTTGATTTTGTATCATATTAGCCACTTTTTTTACCCACTTTTGATTAATCTGACCTAACTCTTCTCTTGTGGCTTTTCGTAAAAGAGCTTGTTTTTGCTCCTCCATCATATCATCTACAGCTTGAAGGCGTTTAGTTATTTCTTCAGGATGCCAATAGGTATAATATTCGTTTAAATCTTTTAAATCAGATGTTACTTCTACCCAATATTTAGGGATAAGGGCACTTAGTGGAATGGCTGGGTGCTTCGAATCTGCCACTGTATAGATTGTCTTTTTATCATGTTCACCAGATAAAATTACTTTAAAGTTCTTAGCTTCCTGAGGTGTTGTAATAATTTGTGCAGTTTCGGCCGCTTCATTTATTAAACTTTGTGCTTCTTCGGGCGTGGCATTAAAGGACAGTTGGATATATTGTGTAATTCCACCAGTATAAGTACCAGCCTGGAAATTCACATTTTTAGCATAGGCAGGGATTTTAACTGGAAAACTTGGGAAAGGACTATAATCAGCTATATCATTTACGGGATAAACAGCGGAGGCTCGATTGTATTCCATTTTTAGGGATGTATGTAAAAATGTCTTAGATAAAGGATTTTTATTATTTTTATAAAGTGTTGCTTCTAACTCATTCCACGATTTAGGAAGTGTTTGTTTATACAGCACACGAAATGGTGTGGGAATAATTTGTCGCTGTGAAACTGTATTTTGTTGCAGTATTTGTATTGGATCTTTAGTTGGATGTACCGCCGAAGGGATAATCTCTCCTACTTGATGATGGCTCGTTATAAAGGGCCCTGTAGTGCTAGTTTCTGATGTAGTAGATGCTACTTCCGTAGAAACTATACCAGTAGCATATACAGGTAGGGTAAGAGCGAGCAGGCTGCTTACTATTAGTGCGGTGGTGATGGATTTCATAGAAATGACTCCTTTGCTAAAGAATTATAAATGATTTAGGAAGAATTTATAAAACACGAGTCCCTGTGCATATATAGGACATGTGCATATATAGGACATGTGCATATATAAGAGACGTATGTAGTTTTATTATAGCATGAAATCAAATGGTCTGATATGATAGGTAGGTTGATAGAACTATATTGACATATCTAAAAAAATAGATATAATGTAAGTATGGATAATCAACAATTACTCGATATTTTTAAAGCGTTGTCGAATGAGAGCCGCTTAAAAATCTTGCAGTGGCTCAAAGAGCCAAAGACACACTTTCCGCCCCAGGGTATTCATGGCTCTGAGGAAGACGTGTTTGAAGGAGGCGTCTGTGTGGGGAGTATCCAAGATAAATTGGGCATTTCACAATCGGCCGTTTCTCATTATTTAGACATGATGCAGCGAGCAGGGCTATTAGAGTCTGCCCGTTTTGGCAAATGGACATACTACCGCCGTAATGAGTCAACTATTAAGGAATTAGTGACTCATATTGGAGATAGTTTATAGTTCAGATGCTACTAAATAAAATACCCCTATCTTATGATGGGCTGTGTCCATAAGGTTAGACTCATATCTAACACTAGAGACAATGCTTAGTACATAAGATGGGGGTATTTTGTCTTATAACGAGGTATTTTTTTACAGCTTGGTATGTTCTCTTATAACTTGGTATTGTGTTTTATAATTTGGAGTTTTGCTCTATTTTAATTTGGCATAGACCCAAAGGCTATTTAAGAAGAAAAGACCCGCAGTAGCCCAGAAGAGAGCGGTAAACCCAAAGAGGCCCATGAATGTAGCACCACCTACAGAGCCTAAGAAATAGCCTAGAAATTGAGTGGATTGATTGTACGAAAACACTTGGCCACTCAAGGCCTTAGGTGTGTGGGTCGAAATGTATGTGTTGAGGGCTGGTAATAAACCGGCTAGACCAAAGCCCATGAGGAATCGGAGCACAGCCAATTGCCAAGCGCTTGTTACATAAGCTTGCGGCACGGTTATAATGGCCGTAAATAGCAAGGAGGCAATTAAAATCTTGCGTGGCCCAATGCGATCGATGAGCTTGCCGCAGAAAGAGCTACTCAGCATTTGCGCAATGCCTGTGGAGGAGAATACAAAGCCAGCAATCAGCGCTAGATGCGGTGTATTAGGTGGCATAATATCATGTAAGTAGACGGTAATAATAGGTTGTAAACTCATCATAGACATGGCGTAAATGAATGTTGAAACCGCAATGATGGTGAGTTCTTTGAAATACGGCAGCTGTTTTTTGAGCTCTTTAAATCCTTTTGGTAAGGCTTTAGGTTGGGGTTTATAATTTTCGTGTACGAAGAAGAGAACTAGTAAAAAGGCGAGGCCTAAGCAGGTGGCCGTAATAAAAAAGGTGATACGGATACCAAAGATACCGGCTAAATAGCCACCGATGAGGGGACCTAAGAGGGAGCCGGCTAAATTGGAAGACACTAATAAGCCGAGGGCCCAACCGGTACGATTTTCCGGTGTTTCTGACGCTACAAGGGTAATAGAGCCAGAGAAAAATCCTGATACTAAGCCCTGCGCCATACGTACCAGAACGAGCTGCAAGGGTGTATGTACGAAGCCGATGAGTAGATTACAAAGCATCATGCCAAAGCTAGCGCGCAATAGAATTAATTTACGCCCTTTTTTATCTGCAAGACGCCCCCAAAAGGGGGATACTAAGGCTACGATGACATAGGTAATGCCCATAGCTAGGCCGGACCAATAGGCTACTTCGGCGCTGTCAGATAAACCTAAGTCATGCAAATATAGGGGCAGTATAGGGGCAATTTGGCTCATTCCTGTAGCGGAGAGGAAGGCACCAAATAAGCAGACATAAACAGTACGTTGCCAAGCAGGCATAAAAATCCTCCTTTACTTGGTGTAATAATAGATAAAACAATGCATTTTATTTTATTGTAACATATTTGTAAAATGAAAATCCGCTCTTGACAAAAGTAAAACCCTTATCTATACTCTATCTATAACTAAAGATGGTGGCAGTGAAAGACAGATGTCTCTTCGAGACGGTTCTTTGTGTGCCGTGTGAGAATGTGCGATGATTAAGACGGCTATGGCGGGTAGTCCTCAGCGAGCTGAAGTACGGTGTGAGTTCAGCGGATGAAGCGATAGCGAATCACTTAGGAGCATACAAATTAGAGTTCTAACCAACTATTGATTTGTCGGTGAGCACCGTTATATGCGTGAGTGGCTTATTGTATAAGTCAGTAGGGTGGTACCACGGATATTTGCGTTCGTCCCTTCGGGGATGAGCGCTTTTATTATTGAGAGGAGAGTTATGTATGGATTACGGTAAAACACTTCGTTTACCAGAGACTGAATTCCCAATGCGTGGCAATTTGCCAAAACGGGAACCTGAATTTATCAAATTTTGGGAAGACAATAAAATTTATGAAAAACGTCTAGAAAAACGAGAAGGGAATAAGCAATTTGTGCTTCATGATGGCCCTCCATATGCAAATGGTAAATTGCATATTGGTCATGCTCTTAATAAAACATTAAAAGATATTATCATGAAATATAAAACTATGCAGGGCTACTATACGCCATATATCCCAGGATGGGATACTCATGGTTTGCCAATTGAACATGCAGTTATCAAAAATACAGGCCTTAATCGACACGAAATGGCGCCATTAGACCTTCGTGCAAAATGTAAAGAATATGCTTTGGAATGTGTAGAAGAACAAAAGAAAGACTTTGTTCGCTTTGGTGTGCTTGGTCGTTGGAATGACCCATATGTAACATTGAAACCAGCTTTTGAAGTAAAACAAATTGGTATCTTTGGTGAAATGGCTAAACGCGGTCATATCTACAAAGGTCTTAAAACTGTTTACTGGTGTACACATTGTGAAACAGCCTTAGCAGAAGCTGAAATCGAGTATAAGGAAAAGAAATCCTTCTCCATTTATGTAAAATACGCCTATGTAAATGAGTTGAAACGTACCTTGCCAGAAGGTTTAGACACAACTAAGGCTTATGCTGTTATCTGGACAACAACACCTTGGACATTGCCAGCATCTCAAGCAATTTCAGTGAATCCAAAGCTTGAATACTCTTGGGTACAAGTGGGGGATGAATATTATTTGATGGCAACCGATCTTGTTGCCTCGGCTCTTAAAGATGCACAGGTAGAAGAATACAAAGTGTTACATACGTTCTCTGGTAAAGAACTTGAACTTGCTACGTTTAAACATCCATTCATCGAACGGGTAGTGCCTGTATTCTTAGGGGAACATGTTACTCTTGAAGCTGGTACTGGTTGCGTTCACACAGCTCCTGCACATGGTGAAGAAGACTTCTATGTATATCAAGCGTATAAAAAGGCTGGCAAAGTAGATTTTGAAATCACATCCTTCGTTGGTCCTACTGGGGAATATGCAGCAGCTGTAGATAGTGGCCGCTATGGCGATACGGAAGAGGCTCTTGCAGGCAAAGAAATTCATGATGCAGAAGTGCCAATTTTAAAAATCTTAGCTCATAATGGCGCCCTTCTTCGTAAAGGGTCCCTTCGTCACCAATATGCACATTGCTGGCGTTGTAAAAATCCTGTTATCTATCGCGCTACTGAACAATGGTTCTCTTCTGTTGATGGCTATCGCAAAGAAGCTCTTGATGTTATTGATAATCAGGTGCAATGGATTCCTAAATGGGGTCATGACCGTATTTACAATATGATTGCTGACCGCGGAGATTGGTGTGTATCTCGTCAACGCGTATGGGGTGTGCCAATTCCAGTATTCTATTGCGACTCCTGTGGCGATTATGTAATCAATGATGACACCATCAAATCCGTCCAAAATTGGGTAGCTAAAGAAGGTTCTGATGCTTGGTGGAATCATAGCGCCAAAGAATTATTACCTGAAGGTTTCACTTGCCCTCACTGTGGTCATGGTGAATTCCATAAAGAAACAGACATTATGGACGTTTGGTTCGATAGTGGTTCTTCTTGGTCTGGGGTCCTTCAAAATGAAGGCATCGACGTACCTTGCGCTATGTATCTTGAAGGGTCTGACCAACATCGTGGTTGGTTTAACTCCTCCTTGTTGACTAGCGTAGCCACTACAGGTAAAGCCCCTTATAATTCTGTATTGACACATGGCTTCGTAGTGGATGGTGAAGGACGTAAAATGTCCAAATCTGTAGGTAATACAGTAGCGCCTTCCGATATTATCGATGTATATGGCGCTGATGTAATGCGTCTTTGGGTATCCTCTGCGGACTATCAAGGCGATGTGCGCTTATCTAAGGACATTGTAAAACAATTGTCTGAAGTATATCGCAAAATCCGTAATACCTTCCGCTTCTTACTTGGTAACTTAGATGATTTCAATCCAAATACAGATAAAGTACCTTATGAACAATTGTCTGAAATTGATAAATGGGCTTTACTTCGTTTAGAAGAAGTACGCCGTAAAGTAACTGAAGCGTATGAAAATTATGAATTCCACATTTTATATCACACAATTCATAACTTCTGCACAGTTGATTTGAGCTCCTTCTACTTAGATGTGCTAAAAGACACAATGTATGCAGAAGAAGCTACATCACTTGGTCGTCGTAGTGCGCAAACAGCAATGTATGAAATCGTAACGACTTTAGTACGTATGGTAGCGCCTGTACTTTCCTTCACAGCAGAAGAAGTATGGCAATATATGCCAAAAGAAGAAGGCATGGGTCTTAGTGTAATGCTTGAAGATTGGCCAACTGGTAATGAAGCACATTATGATGAAGCGTTAGCTGAAAAATGGAGCCATATCCTAGCTCTTCGTGGGGAACTTACAAAGGCTCTTGAAACAGCTCGTCAAAATAAAATTATTGGTCACTCTTTAGATGCTAGCATCACTGTATATGCTGATGGTGCAGCTTATGAAACTTTAGGACAAGTGAAAAACTTAGCAGCTCTTCTCATCGTAAGTGAAGCGACATTAGTTGAAGGCCGTACTAGTGCGCCAGCTGAAGCTGTGGCTACAGAAGAAGGTCACCTCAGCGTAGTAGTAAAACCTAGTGAATTTGAAAAATGCGAACGCTGCTGGATCCATAAAGATAGCGTTGGAAACGATAAAGAACATCCAACATTGTGTGATCGTTGTGCAAGCGTATTGGCAAAATAAGCATGTTAACTAATAATTTGTACTAGTTATACTAGTGCTGAAAAATAAAAACACTCCCTTACAACCAGCTCGTCAAGCTCGAATGGTTGCTTTGGGAGTGTTTTCTATATTTATATAGTAATTAGGGCTCGGTTATTAGCAACGCGTGTTTATTTTTGTTATTTATTCAAGGTGTTGATTTATGGAGAGAGTAAAAGAAAAATAAAATTGACCTAAATGGGTATAATAAATTTTTATGCCTTATTTGATAATGGTATTTATGGTTAGGATTTTTGTTATTTTATGGGATTCTTAAATTTGAAAAAAGTAGTTTGACTTAGTTGTATCTTTTTCTAAAGTGATTGTTAGATATACAATTTGAGCTCTTCTATAGGAGATAAAGAGGATAGCTTACGGTTTTGTTGGCAAATATGTGCCTGGTAATTTAGATAGTATACAATATAATATATTTTGCATTAATCATAATTGTTAGTTAATTCATTTAATTAATCAGTTGTATAAGATTAAAATATAATATCAATAGAGTTTTATGAAAAATTAAAAATGAGAAAATGGAAGAAAATAACATGAAATAAGTGTAAATTATAATATGGTGAAAATAATTAAAAATTTTAAAATATAAATATAATATTTGATTTATTTTGTCAAATATGACATTATGTTAATAAATAAATGATTGCAAAGAATAATATTCATGATATTTTTGCAATTATTTGTTGGTGTTAATTAAATGATTTAAAAAGTTAGTGTTGTTTTTGTTTTCTGTAAATTGTGTTAGTTTTATATTTTATATTTTCCTAAGGGTAATAATAGGATAAATATAAAATATAAAATGAAGCACAGGGGAAGTTACGGAAAGGTTCTTGTATTAAGGCTAATGAAAGGATAGCTGTATAAAATCACATAGGTAGGAGACTTAGTGTAATCCATGAAAGGGGCATGTCTTATGAGTAAGAAGTCTATGGCGCTTATGGTGGCGTCCTTAATTACAGGATCATTATTATATCCTTGGGGTCAAGGTCTAGCAGCAGATTTAACAACAGAGCAACAGGCTGTGTATGATGCGGTGATGGAAAAGTTACAAGGGACTGATTCAATTGAGTATGTATCTGTTAATGGGGCTACTGCTACCGATACTAATAAAGATAATAAGGGCGCCACGAAGATGGGGGGCATTGCTATTGGTGCGAATGCGTCGAATCAAGGCTCGTACTCTTTAGCAGTAGGTCATGGAGCGAATATTACTACTGGTGGCAGTGGGCAAATTGCGATTGGCTATAAGGCGACTACCTTAGGCGGCAGTAGTACTATTGCTATTGCTATTGGACATATGGCGACAGCTAAAGAAGGTATGGCCATTGGTTATGATTCCTACAGTGATACTTCTACAAGCCTTGCTTTAGGTATGTTAAGTAAAGCAAATAAGCAGAGTAGCGTATCTGTTGGTTATATGGCAGTATCTAATGATAAGAGTACAGCGCTTGGTAATCATGTTGAGTCTTATGGTGGAGATTCAACGGCTATCGGCAGTTATGCACGAGCTTATAAAGGAAAATCAATAGCTAGTGGGCATCAAGCTGCAACTTATAGTAAGAACTCGATTGCGATTGGTTCTCAGGCTACAGTGTATGCTGATAATTCTAAATATGTACTTAGTAGAGACTACGAACAGCTTAGTGAAGAAGAGAAAGCTAATTATGCATTAGATCCAGAATATATTAATCAAGGAGGAAAAAGATATTATAAATTAGGTGAAGATACTTATGGCATAGCTATGGGGTATAAAGCTAAAGTTAAAGCTACAAATGGCTTAGCTATAGGTAAAATGGCTGTGGCGAATAAAGAAGGTGGTGTTGCTTTAGGCTCAAACTCTGTAGCTCGTATAGAAGCTGGTGTAATGGGATATGACCCTAGTACTGGAAAGGATAGCACTAAAGACACGTCAACATGGAAATCTACACTCGGTGCGCTTTCTCTAGGTCATGAAGCACCATATAATGGCAAAATAGGCACTAGACAAATTAATTATGTTGCAGCTGGGACAAACGACACTGATGCAGTTAACGTAGCACAATTGAAGTTATTACGTGAAGCAGGTCTTAATTTTAAAGGCGATTCACCAGATGTATTACATCGAGGTCTTAGTGAACAATTAAACATCGTTGGCGGTGCTACCATTGCAGACTTGACTGATAATAACATTGGTGTAGTCGCTGATGTAGATCCTAGCGATAATACTAAGATTACAGGCTTACGCGTTAAATTGGCTAAGAACTTAGCGCTTACTGATGGCAGTGTAGCTTTCGCAGAAACTGCAAAAGATGCTGATGGTAATTTATTAGTAAAAGGGCAAGACGGTAATTGGTATACAGACTTAACGGATGCTGTATATGATGAAGATTCTAAATCCTATACAAAAGATAATGCCACTATAAGTCCAGTAGAACAACCAAATGTAGGCGCTGTAAAATTATCCTCTACAGGCTTAGATAATGGTAACCAACGGATTACTAATGTGGCTGAAGGTACAGAAGATACTGATGCAGTTAATGTGGCACAGCTTAAAAAAGTAACGGATGAAATTAGTGATCAAGGTGGAGATGTAACAAAACTCAAAGCTGGCTTCAAAGTAGCTGCAGGGAGTGCAAAAACTGATGTAACATTAGGTGGCGATACAGCACCAACTATTACCTTTATTGGTGACGACAATGTAACAGCTACACTAAATGGTACAACTGTAAAATATGAATTAAATAAAACGGGTATCACCTCTACTTTAGGGGATACATTTGTGAAAATTGATGCATCCAACTTAACTGGTGATATGAATATTAACAATTGGAAAACTAAGTTGGGCATTACTAGTACAGCGTTAGATCAAGCTAGTGCATGGACTCTCTATACTAACAAGGGCACTGAAAAAGAATCTATGCGTACAATTTCTAAAGGTTCTATTATTAATTTTGTTGGTAGTGAAAATATCGAAGTTACGGCTACGTCCAGTGGGGCTGATGTTACTGTTGATTTGAATAAAGTCACAAAAGATAAAATTAATAAGATTGACGGTCTAGAGAGTAAAGTAAACAACATCACAAACAATGGTATTGTGACTAAAATTGAAAGTGATGGGTCTGGCGTTATCGTTACTCCTAAGGATAAAAATGACGCATCTAAAGGGGTAACAGTGGGGCTTAACGACAAAATCACTGTGGGTGGTATTACCATTGATGGTACAAAGGCAAACGGTGGGGGCACTGCTAGCCATACAATTACTGGTTTAACTAATACGACTTGGGATGGCAAGACGTTTGAGTCTGGTCGTGCTGCTACAGAAGACCAACTTCATGTGGTAGAAGGTAATATTACAAATCTTATCGACAATATTACTGACATTGCCGGTGCTACAACTATTAAAGAAGGGTATGGCAATATAAAAGCCCTTAAGACTGAAGGGAAGAATGAATATACCTTATCCTTGAATAAAGACGTAACGGTTGAAAATAGCATTTCTGTAGGTGGCAATGAATATATCACTAAGGACGGTATTAATGCGAATAACCAAGTAATTACGAATGTAGGGGAAGGTAAGTTAGAAGCTGGTTCGAAGAATGCAGCGACTGTTAATTAAGTGGTGGAAGTACGGGATCAATTAACAGAACAGATTGGTGGCGTAGCTACTGCTGTACAAAATAATGCACGTCAAATTTCCCATTTGGACTCTAAAATTAATAAAGCCGGCGCTGGTGCCGCTGCTTTGGCCGCTCTTCATCCATTAGACTTTGACCCAGATAATAAATGGAACTTCACTGCTGGTGTGGGCACATATCATGGTTCAAGTTCAGTCGCATTGGGTGCATTCTATCGTCCTAATGAAGAAACCATGTTTAGCATTGGTGGTGCTATAGGCAATGGCGAAGATATGATGAACTTTGGCGTAAGTATGAAATTTGGCGAATCCAATCCATATGCAGGTATGAGCCGTGGTCGATTGATTGAATATGTAGAAAAACAAACTAATGAAATCGATGCGCTTCGTGCACAAAATGAAACTCAAAACGAACGAATTCAAAAACTTGAAGAATTGGTTCAATCCTTAGTGGCTGGTTAAGGACCGTTAAGTCGATGGCAAGGGCAGTTAAGTAGACGGTAACGGCGTATAATTCTAGTGGCTGGTTAAGGGGATGTAATCAGCTATAAGGGGAGATAAAATTGTTTTTTCTTGAAAATAAAATTAAATTAAAAATTGCACTCGAAAAAACAAGGAGATTTAATAAACTATGAAGAATATATTATATAAGGTAGAAAAAGGGGGGATCCTATGAAAGAGGGGTAAAGGGTGAATTGTAGCAAAACTATGGGAGTATAATACAAAAGATGGAGTGCTTGTGTTGTAATATATAGTCATTGTTGCAATTAAATAGAATAGGATGCGTTGATTTTAGGTCGAATCAATTCTTAGGTATCCTATAATTAAAATTTTTCTACTATTCTAGTATGGGGCAGTGCCTCTAAAACAAAATCACAAATCATTACTAACAGGTCATGAAGGGCTCTACTGCTTGGTGTAAGACTACCGAGGGTAGAGCTCTTTATTTGGGTGCAAAGGAAGGTTCATTTCGTGTATAATTTAAAGTATTAATAGACTTGTACTTAAAAGGAGCGTATTGATGACTGGACATAATGTAATAGATAAGGGGATTCTTCCCATTTCTTTGTCGAAGCCAATTAAACTCATTGTGTCTGATGTGGATGGCACATTAGTGGATAAAGATAAATATGTAACAGCACGGACGATTAAGGCAGTCCATGCAGCTATGGAGCAAGGAATTACTGTAGCCATTGCCAGTGGCCGTGCTTGGGGTGAAATGGCAGAAGTAAAGAGCAAATTGCCAGAGATTAGACATTATATTTGTAGCAATGGGGCCGTTGTACTAAAGCATAGTGCGAACGGTACAGAAACTATATTTCATCAATCTTTTAGTAATAAAGAAGGCTTAGATTTAATTGATGAGCTCTTGCCTTTTGGCGTATATATTGAAGCCTACAGCGGTGAAACAATTTATGGCGATGGCGAGGAAATGAAGGAATTTGCTCGTCAGTTATCACCTCATTTATTGCCCCTAATTCAAGCCAGTCGCACCATGGTAGAGGGGTTACGAGAGTATATTGCTCGCACAGGCATTGAATTAGAAAAGGTGCAGATTTTTTACGGTACTGAGACTAAGAAACAAGAAGTGCTTACTCATTTTAAAGGGCGTACTCATTTTACTATTATTGAATCTAGTGAGGGAAATTTAGAGTTTGTTCAGCCTGGTATTAGTAAGGGCCGCGCAGTGGCTTCATTAGCCGAGTCATTAGGCCTTTCTCCAGACGAAGTCATGTGCATTGGGGATAGCAATAATGATATTTCCATGTTGGAATATACACCGGTATCCTTTGCCATGGGAAATGGTGAAGATACAGCTAAGGCGGTGGCTACATATATAGCGCCGACCAATGAAGAAGAAGGCGTTGCAGTAGCCATTGAAGCTGTAGTGGCGGCCAACTCTAATTGTCAGCGGTAGCTGTAACGCGTTTTAATTATAGAAGTAACCGCAGTCAGTTGTAATTGACGGCAGAAGTGATACCGCGTTCTAGTTATAAGCAGTACAGCATCAAGCTTTAGGTGGTGCTAGAAATTGCTCATGCAAGCCTTTGGTGAAGCTGTAAAAGAGTCATGTGCTGGGGGACATTATGAGATTTTATATAGAGCCAGATCGCTGTGTCCATTGTGGTGCTTGTGCTCTGGAGTGTGAATATAATAGTATAGACGATAATCGGCAAGAAAATTATTTTATAATTCTACATAATTGTGTGGGGTGTGGTGACTGTTATGAAATATGCCCCGTAGGAGCCATTGTTCGTATTGAAAATCAATAGTAACTCCAAAAGGGTTGAATATAAAGCAAAGATAATCAATTAAAATCAGAAAATTACGTTAATATGGAGTAGCAACAAGAAAATAATCCATAAGGGTAATTGACATAAAGTATCATTTACTATAAAATATTTGTGGTAATAAATTAAATAGGCTGTTTTGTTACTAGATATATTGATAGCGAAACAGATAATACAATAATTATAAATTAAAGTGATGCTAAGTAGCATTTGGAAAAGAATATCAGGAAAGCCAAAAGTTGGCCTCGTTTAAAGTTATTCAATTTTGGATAACTTAGGTTTAGTGTAGAAACGAAATGAGGAATTTTTGTATGAAGCGCGTCGATTCGACGGCGAATGGAATGGACCTGAGCAATGTACCAAATGTTACAAAACATCGCACTGATATAATAGGCAGTTGGGCTGTAACAGGTCTGACTGCCTTTTTGTTGTTTGTCATAGTGTTGGCCATTGCCTTAGGAAGTGTGGTAATTCCAGCTGGGGATGTTATGAACATTATTATGGCGAAATTAAGTGGTACTGATGTACATCATATAGCGCCCGCTATAGTGGATATTGTGTGGGATATTAGGGTGCCAAGAGTTATGTTAGCTGCCTTAGTAGGTGCTGGTTTAGCTCTTTCAGGGACAATTATGCAGGCATCAGTACAAAATCCATTAGCCGAACCATTTATATTAGGGATTGCCTCTGGGGCCTCGGTAGGGGCTGTAGTGGCTATATTGTTGGGATATGTATTAGGCGCTGCTAATGTGGGTGTTCCTATTTGGGCCTTTGGTGGCGCTATTATAGCTACCTTAGGGGTGCTTATGTTAGCAGGCATGGGGAAAAAGATTTCCACTGTAAAGTTAGTGTTAGCTGGTGCTGTGGTGAGTGCGTTGTGCACAGCATTATCTAATTTCATTATTTATATGGCAGGCGATGCAGAAGGCATGCAAAGTGCAGCATTTTGGACGATGGGGTCATTAGCAGATGCTAAGTGGTCGATGTTATTATGGCCAATTTTAGTGGTTGCTGGAATGAGCCTTTATTTTTTATCCCAAGTGAGAGCCTTAGATGCTCTATTATTGGGGGAAGAAATGGCCATTACTTTAGGGATTAATGCGACGCGAAAACGGTACATTTATATGGCCTGTATCGCTTTCTTAACAGGTGTACTCGTGTCACAGTGCGGCATCATCGGTTTTGTGGGGCTTGTTATTCCTCATATGTCGCGTAATTTTGTTGGCGTAGGGCATAAGCGCTTACTCCCCGTGGTTATTTTGGGTGGCGCTAGCTTTCTTGTGTTAGCAGATTTGTTGTCTCGTGTATTATTGCCTGCAGGCGATTTGCCTATTGGCATTTTGACGGCCCTATTGGGGGCGCCGCTCTTTATGAAGCTCTTGTTTGGTAGTAGTAAGAATTTTGGGGCTTAGAGAGGAGCGGACGATGCAAACAATACAAATTGAAAATGTAAGCTACGCCATTGATTCCGTTGAGATTTTGAAAAATCTATCGTTGACTGTGCCGGCACAGAAATTTGTGGGTCTCATGGGGCCTAATGGCTGTGGCAAATCCACATTACTTAAACATTTATACCGAATATTGCCTGTGCAACAGGGGCGCATTTTATTTGATGATACGCCTATTGAATCCATTCCTTTACGGGAAGCGGCACAGAAAATTGGCGTTATGGGACAATTTCATACGGTGAATTTTGATTTTACCGTATGGCAAATTGTGATGATGGGACGCACGCCCTATAAAAAAGGTTTTGATGATGATACGGAAGAGGATATGCACCTAGCTAGTGAAGCACTTCGAAGGGTGGGCATGTTAGATCGAGCAAAGCGAAGCTTTAATTCTTTGTCTGGTGGGGAACAACAGCGTGTTATGTTGGCCCGGGTGTTATGCCAAGAACCGGACTATTTAATTTTAGATGAGCCTACAAACCATTTAGATATCACGTATCAGTTAGAGCTTTTAGAAGTTATTAAAGGCTTGGGCGTTGGTGTTATTGCAGCGCTTCATGATTTGAATTTGGCATCACTATTTTGTGATGAAGTTTTTATTATGAAACAAGGCACGCTCGTTACACACGGCACACCGGCTTCGATTATTACAGAAGATCTTATAGAGGCGGTGTACGAAGTACAAAGCCAGGTAACTCATAATGATGAGGGTATTCCTATAATTACTTATGGGCGACAGCCTTTGCGGCATATTACTACACCATCCTTTGGGAAAGGAGGGGCGCCCCTATGATATCGACTTGGGAGCGTTGGAGTCGCCGTCTTATTGGTACTGTTAGCCTCATGGGGCTGTTGGTTCTCGCGTGGTTTTCTTTTACGAATGGTCATTGGCAAGTGATTGGACAAGGTCCTGAGACGGAAAGTGGCATTGAAATAGAAAATGTAGACAGTGATGGCAATCCATTGCGTTTTGTTTATAAAGAAGCACCGCGCCGTGTGATTAGCACATATCCAGGGGCCACGGAATTACTCATTGATTTGGGACTACAGGACCGAATTGTAGGTACTGTAGCGCCTTATGGGGAAGAGCCTGCCCGGTACGCAGAGGTCTACAGTAGTCTGCCTTTGTTGACTACAGCTTATGTGCCAAGCCGAGAACAAGTATTTGTGAAGGAACCTGATTTGATTTTGGGGTGGTCGCATCATTTTACGCCGGCTAGTCTCGGCGATGTGCGCCAGTGGTATGACCGGGGCACGGGCATTTATATAGTGCCTGCTACGATTCGTAAAAATGCCCCTACTTTAGAATCAACTATATATCCTTTTATTGATGACATGGGGCGCTTATTTAATGTGCCTCTTGTGGCAAGTGCCTATAAAGGACAATTGGAGCAGCGCGTTCAAGCCGTTCTCAATCGTGTGGCAGCGCGTGATCATAAACCTAATGTCCTCATTTTACAAGCTCATGGACATAGTACATATAGTCTCTATGGTCCGGTGTATCTCGTTGATGACATTGTAAAAAAGGCGGGTGGTCATAATATGACCAATCGCCAAATATCTATTGTAGGGCCTGAACGTGTGTTGGCGTTTGATCCCGATATGATTGTGTATGTGACTGTAAGCCAAGGGGCGAAGTCTTTATCAGACGAAGCCGCTATTGCAGAGCTTAAGAATGATCCTAATTTAGCCAGTATGCGGGCTATTAGGGAGGGCAAGATTATTGCCGTGCCTTTTGCTGATGTAAATAATGGTAATGGTCGTGTTGTTGATGCCTTAGAGAAAATTGAAAAAGGTATTGAGGAGGAATTATAAAATGAAATTAACACATCCTGTTGTTCGTGGACGTTTGACTAAAGCTGTAATGGCAGCCTTTGTATTGACTGCCAGTGGTTCTGCTTGGGCCTATGCGGCTGATGCGGATTCCAATGTATATGATTTAGGTGAAGTGCTAGTAACTGCCAATCGTATGACAGAGAAGAAAATTGATGTGCCTGCTGATACAACAGTGATTTCTGCAAAACAAATTGAAGACGGCAATTATGATAGCGTATCGGATGCTTTAAAAGCGAATAATGTACCAGTTGTACAAAAAGGTTTTGCAGCCTATCCAGAATTAAATGGTGATACTCGTGTGCTAGTGATGGTTAATGGACGAAAAATCACTTGGGAGCACCTAGTTGTATCTGGTTCTAATAACTCCATTGATATTGACCAATTGCCAATTGAAAATGTAGAGCGTATTGAAGTTGTTAAAGGCCCTAATTCCTCCTTATATGGTGAAAAGGCTGTAGCCGGCGTTATTAACATTATTACTAAGCAAGGTATTGAAGGACAAGAAACTAAAGTTCGTGCTGAAGTGGGTACTTGGGGGCATCAAAAAGCAAGCATCGTAACCCAAGGGGGCGATGAGAATGATGCATACTTTGTAAGTTATAGCAAAGAAAAACAAAAGAGCTATGAATACAAGGATAATCGTGGTAATCATCATGTGTTCCCTGATAGCACCATCGATCGTGATACCTTTACGGCCCGTTATGACCATTACTATGCAGAAGATCAATTAAGCTTAGACTTCTCCTATAGTAATCGAAATGATGGCTTTGGTATTTATCTCAGTGATCCATTAAATGGTACACCTTATGGTGCTGGCATGAAGAATAAAACTATTGATGCTAGCTATGGTGCTACTTATTATTTCGGCTCTGGAAATGATACTTTTATCCGTACGTACCGCAATACAGAAAAATCCAATGCACCATTTGCAGGCACTCCATATAACCATGATCTAGCTATGTTTGGTGTAGAAGGCCAGAAGACTTGGCATATTGATGACCATACTTTAATTGGCGGTGTAACCTATAATCGTGAATCCATCGATGAAGAAAATGAAGGTGTAAGTTTCAATAAAAATGCCAATACTAAAGCGGCTTACTTAGAAGATAAGTGGGAACTTGGCAATGGCTGGACAGCTAATCTTGGTACCCGCTATGAGCATCACAATGAATTCGGTGGGGACTGGGCATCTCATGTGGGCATTAATAAGAAATTAGATGATCGTACCCATGTATATGCATCTTGGGGACAAGCAGTAAATAATCCGACCTTGAAGATGATGTATGCGAACTCTCCATATTGGATTGGGAACCCTGATTTGAAACAAGAACGTTCTTACACATATACCCTCGGTGTTGATAGCCAAGTAAATGACCGTTTAAGCGTATCAGCTAGTGTGTTTGAAAGTCATTTAAAAGACGCCATTGATTGGGAATGGAATACAGCGATTAGCCGCACTGTTTATTACAATGTAAACAAGGAAGAACGCCAAGGTCTTAACCTCAGCGCTACGTATAAATTAGATGATGCTTGGAAAGTAAAAGGTTTCTACAATTTCTTGCGTCAAAAAGTAGATAGCGGCAATGGCATGAATGCCGATGCGAAAAACCGTCATCCTAATACATATGGTTTAGAACTTACCTATGAAAAGAATCGTTGGAGTGTTATCAATACCCTCCAATATGTAACGGGTCGCTCTACAGCTTACTTCACAGATTCCAAATACTTCACTTGGGATATGAATGTAAACTATAAACTCAACGAGTCTACTAAAATCTACGCCCAAGGATTTAACTTAACTGACGAATCTTATGAAGTAGAACCTTATAGCACACCAATTGGTGCTTATGCAATGCCTGGTCGTCATTATGTAGTGGGTGTTGAACATAAATTCTAATCTCATCATAATGTATAGATATTGATTTCATAGTCGCTTGATTCATATTGATAATGATTGATTACAGAGCAGAATGATTGCGTAGTTGTTTGATTTATAGCTGGGTAATAATTAATTACAGAGCAGAATGATTACATAGTAGATTATTTCTGACTTGGTAGTGACTGATTACTTTATGTATTCATCGTGATGAGTAGTATAAAAAGTCTGGTGCGGCTTAGCCGCATCAGCTCCACAATATTGTCTAGGATGCTAGGCTGTTAGTTTTTAAGATATATGAATAAGAAAAGAGGAAAAATAATGGAAATAGTAGAGTTATTTCATCAAGGTGGCTTAGTAATGTATCCTTTATTACTTTGCTCCATCATTTCAATTGCAATTTTAGTAGAACGTTTACGCACATACAGTGCAGCAAAATCCAATATGGATAAACTGCGTGAAGAGATTCCTCAGTTGACCGCAAAAAATGATATGAATGGGCTAGAAGCCTTATGCGCTGAAGATGGTGGCGTTGCTTCTGAAATGTTAACTGCAGCGATTCGCCGTGAAAGTATTAAATCTAAGAGCGCCGCTCTTCAAGGGGCTGCTGGGGCCATTGCAGGGCGCCTTCGCTCTCGTTTGAATTATTTAGAAACTATCGTTACCTTATCGCCTTTACTTGGGTTATTAGGCACTGTAACCGGTATGATTAGCTCCTTCAGTGTTCTTTCTGTATCTGATGGACAACCATTTGCTATTACTGGCGGTGTAGGCGAAGCATTAATTGCGACAGCTACTGGTTTATGTGTGGCCATTATTGCGCTTGTTATTCATGCGTATTTAGTACAAAAACAAGATAAATTGATTACTGATATGGAAGAAATTAGTAATGTGTATATGAATTCAGCTGCTGATATAGCATAAAAAGGAGTTAAGTATGCAACTTAGAAGTTTGAGAACTACTAATAAGTCTAAGCTTATGATCATTCCGATGATTGATATTATCTTCTTCCTGTTAGTATTCTTCATGATGAGTATGCTATCCATGGTAGTACAGCGTTCTATGCCAGTTAATTTACCGACTGCATTAGCCGGTGCGGTAGATATTCAGCGCAAGATTCCTATTACAATTACTGCTGACGGCAGCATTTATGTAGAACAAGATAAGATGGACCTTAATGGCATGGTGAAACGTCTGCAAGTAGAGAAGGCTAAAGGGGAAGATATTACCATTATTTTACGTGCCGATACAAAGGCCCAATATGGTGAATTTGTGCAAGTCTTAGATACATTAAAGACAATGCAATTAACGAAGATTGCGGTAGCAACAGAAAGTAAGTAGGTGATGTAAATGGAAGATACAGCAGTGCGTGATAAACATGCGGCCTCGCCATTTGCTCATATTTATAAAGACCGTTGGAAAATGGCCATTACTAGCTCTCTTGTAATTAATTTTGCGTTAGTAGCAGGTCTTGTGTGGTCCTTGACTCATACGCCTGCAGTGGTGCCAGATACAACGCCGGTGTCAATTAGTCTCATTGGAGATTCGCCTAATGCAGGTGGCAATGGGGGACCACAAATTGCGGCACCTCAGAAATCTAATATTGCGCCACCACCGCCATTGACAGCACAAGAATTAGAAGATGTAAAAAATGGTGTGCCTGTAAAGCAGTTAACTGAAACCGTAGCACCTAGTATGAGTCAAGGCGCTACGCCAGTTTCTAGTGGTGGTGCTAGTACGGCGACCGGCGGTGGACAAGGCAGTGGGATTGGTACGGGCACTGAAGAAGGACGCCAAGGTGATCCTAATGGCTCTGAAGACGGTGTCTTAGGCGGTAGTGCCAATGGTGTGGTACAAGAAGATGTAGTTATTGCACCAGAATACTTAGGACCTACCAATATTGAAGGTGATGCTCCTGGTGCTGTAACCGTACATTTTACTATTGACTCTGATGGTAATGTAGCGGCTGCAAGCATTAGTAGTAGCAGTGGTAGCCGTACCTATGATCGTAAGGTACTTGGCATTGTGCGCTCTGCTAGCTTTTCACCTAAAACAATTAATGGAACGGCCGTGTCTTCACAGGCTACTTTGACATTTAGGCCTAATTAAGAGAAGTCAAAATTTTTTTGTGTTTTGTATAGGGTGTTTTTATTGAGTGGGTGTAGGTTAGCCCTGTTATGGAGGTTTCAATGAAACAGACTCATAAGTATATGAGCCGAGCTATATTAGCTACGTTGGTAGGTACTATGGCAACAACTGTGTGGGCCGCTGAGGAAACGAATACGGCGGTATATGATTTAGGGGATGTTATGGTGACGGCTAGTCGATTGGCAGAAAAGAAAATAGATATTCCTGCCGATACTACGGTCATTAGCGCTAAACAGATTGAGCAAGGTAATTATAGTAATGTTTCAGATGCTTTAAAAGCTAATAATATACCAGTTATACAAAAAGGCTTTGCCGCCTATCCAGAACTTAATGGTGATACTCGTGTTCTTGTGATGGTGAATGGTCGTAAGATGAACTGGGACCATTTAGTAGTATCTGGGGCTTCTAATGCGATTGATATTGACCAAGTGCCAGTAGATAATATTGAGCGTATTGAAGTAGTAAAAGGACCTAACTCTGCACTTTATGGTGAGCGTGCTGTTGCGGGGGTTATTAATATTATTACGAAGACACCCGCAGAAGGTCAAAAAACGATGGTGCGTGGTGAGCTTGGATCTTGGGGGCATCGCAAAGGCACTATCATGACTGAAGGGGGCGACGAAAAGCAAGGCTATTTTGTAAGCTATACTAAGGAACGTCGTGATAATGTGCATTATAAAGATGTGAATGGTAATAGACATGAATTCCCTGACACATATATTGACCGTGATAAGTGGACTGCGCGCTATGATCGCTACATTGGAGATGATCAATTAAGTTTAGATTTTAGCCGCATTGAAAAAGAAGACGGCTATGGTATTCGCTTAAAGAATCCATTAAAGGGCATTGTTACTGGGGCAGGCAATGTTAAAGATACAGTGGATATGAGTTATGGCATTACCTATAATTTTGGCATCGATTCTGGGACTTTTATTCGTGCCTATAGAAATACAGAAACTAGCGAATCCGGCTTTGGCTCAGGTTCTTCAGCGAGTTCTTACGGCCATGATTTATCCATGGACGGTTTAGAAGGACAAAAGACCTGGACCTTGGGAGACCATACTTTGATTAGTGGTCTTACTTACAATCAAGAGCATATTAAAGAAGAAAATAATGGTGTAGCCTTTGATAAATCTATGATTAGCAAGGCCGTATATGCTGAAGATAAATGGGAATTAGGTTCTGGCTGGACGGCTAATTTGGGTACGCGTTATGAACATCATGATACCTTTGGTGGCGATTTTGCTTCGCATATAGGATTGAATAAAAAGCTCAATGACCATACGCATGCCTATGTGTCTTGGGGACAAGCGGTCAATAATCCGACACTTAAGATGTTATATGCCAATACAGAATTCTGGCGAGGTAATCCTGATTTGGAACAAGAGAAATCTCAAACTGTTACATTAGGGATTGACAGTGCCGTAAATAATCGATTAACGGTGTCAGCGAGTGTGTTTAAGAGTCGATTAAAAAATGCACTCTCTTGGGTAAATGGTTATGATGGACCTGATAATACGTATATTCCAGGTTATTATGAAAATGTAAATCGTGAAAAACGGCAAGGTCTTAACTTAAGCGCTACGTATAAATTAGATGATGCATGGCGACTTAAAATGGGCTACAGTTATTTAAAAATAAAACAAGATGTAGGTAATGGCTATGTGAATGACAGCAATAATCGCCATCCGAATCGCTACAGTGTAGAGCTTTCCTATGAAAAGAATCGTTGGGCCGTGAATAATTTATTCCAATATGTAACTGGTCGCTCTGAGTCAAAATATTCAGACTCTTCCTATTTTGTGTGGGATGTGAATATAAATTACAAACTCAATGAGTCAACAAAAATTTATGCACAGGCGTTTAACTTAACGAATGAATCTTATGAAGTAGAGCTATCCACAACTATTGGTTCCTATGCGATGCCAGAGCGCCATTATGTAGTGGGCGTAGAGCATACTTTCTAAGTCGTATACTGTTTCAAAGGCAAGACAATATTGTATAACATTATATGTTACGAGTATTACAGAGAAACACACGGCGTATTTAAGTCGTGTGTTTTTTTAGGTACATAAGATTTTGGAGCCATATATAGCATGTCCCTTTAGATATGATGTTTAGTTTTTTAGATTTGCCATTTAGTTTTTATACATATGATGTTTTAAGTTATATGAAAAAAGATGTTTTAAGTTATATGAAAAAAGAGGAGAAATATTGTGAATAACAGTAAGATGAATGCTGCGTGGCGCAGCAAACGATTAAAAGCACAGATTATGTGCGCTTTAGTATTAGGTGTGTGGTCTATGGCGGCAGTGGGAACTCCTGTAGGGGCTGCTGATGAGGAAGTCTATAACTTGGGCGAAGTGATTGTGACTAATGCACAACCACCGGCTCCGCAGAGTGAAGCGCCTGCCGTAGGGGATGCAACGTATGCTGGCGGGCAAGTTGCCCGTAGTAGTACTATTGGTATGTTAGGTAAAAAGGATTTCTTAGATGTGCCATTTAATATTACCTCTATTACAGAAGAAACGATTCAAAATCAGCAGGCTACGAATATTATTGATGTGACGTCAAATGATCCTTCCGTGACAGATCTAACCTTGTCGGGGGCTTCTAATGCTTGGAGTATTCGCGGTTTTAAAACTACACAACAAGATGTGCAGTTAAATGGTATATATGGCGTAGCTCCACGTTATTATACGGGCGTTGAATATCTTGAAAATGTAGAAATCTTGAAGGGCCCTAGTGCTATGCTCAGCGGTATGGCGCCGAATGATACAGTAGGTGGTGTGATTAATTATGTAACAAAGCATGCTGGATCTGAAGATAAAAATACGGTTACTTTGACTTACGGTGAAGGGCATCAATTCACGCAACAACTGGATATGAGTCGTCGTTTTAATGATGGTAAATATGGCGTGCGTCTCAATGTGCTTAATCGTGGTGCACAAGAAGATGCCTATGAAGGAGAATCAAATAGTGCCAATACAGTGGCGTTAGGGCTTGATGCGAAAGGGGAACGTTGGAGGAGTTCATTAGATTTAGGCTATATTTACAATGACATTGAAGATCCACAATACCAAGTTACTATGTCACAGGCAACAGCTAATAAGTTGACATCATTGCCAGGTGTAGCTGATGATGCCAAATTCGGTGCCCCTGGGACCTATCGTCGTTTGACTGAAAAATATTTTCTTTGGAAGGGCGAATACGATTTAGATGATACTTGGAGTGCTTGGGCTGCTTTCGGCATGCGTAATACATCGCAGGACAGTTTGTCGAATCGTTTCTTATTAAATAATGTAAATGGCAACGCCAAGGTTACCTATGTACATAATCGCCAGATTAATAAGGCGATTTCCAGTGAAATCGGCGTGCGTGGCCATGTTCAGACCGGCTCCTTGGACCATGAAATTAGTGTGGCTGCCTCCCAAGTTCGCTATAAAGTATTTGAAGATAAGCCGAAAGTAAGCGATACGTATGTGACAAGTGTGTACAGTCCAGCTTGGCAGAATTTTACAGATGGTAGCTTTGGTCCCTATTTACTTCGCGATAACCGCGTACAACAAAGTGTGGGCATTAGCGATATTATGACTACGGCAGATAAAAAGTGGAATTTTATTGTTGGCGGGCGCATTCAAAATGTGAAGGACACGTCCTATACATATAATGGAACTAAAGTAAAAAGCGCCACCACATATGATGAAACTGCCTTTACACCAACCTTTGGTATTGTGCATAAACTAAATAACCGTACCTCTTTGTATGCAAACTATGCGCAAGCTCTTTCTTTAGGTGAGATAGCACCAAGTGGCACTGAAAATTCTGGTGAAGTATTTGCTCCATATAAAACGAAGCAATACGAGGTGGGTGCTAAATTTGACTTTGGCAAATTAGCTACTACTATTAGTGCCTTTACTATGGATAATCCAAGTTTCATTACTACTGATGCAAATTACTATGAATTGGCTGGCAAACAGCGTAATCGCGGCATTGAAGTAAGTGTGTTTGGTGAGCCTCGCGAAGGGACTCGTATCTTAGGCGGTATTACCTTTATGGATGCGAAATATCGCACCTTAGCGTCTACGTATGCTAATTATGAAGGGAATCAAGCCACAGGGGTTCCTCGTTGGAGTGCCGTAGTTGGCGTGGATCAAGATATTAAATCTGTAGAGGGCTTAGCGGTTACTACTCGCCTGACCTATAATGGCAAGGCTTATGTAAATATGGCCAATACCCTCAGCACTAGCGCGTGGGTTCGTTGGGATTTAGGGGCTCGCTATCAGTTCAACTGGAATCAAACGCCTGTGACTGTGCGTGCCAATGTGTATAATGTGCTTGATACTGTAAAATGGCGTGCCTTGCAAGGCAGTACGACAAATGCTATCTATCTTGGTAAAGGGCGTACCTTCACCCTTTCTGTGTCGGCTGATTTCTAACGGGAGTGATTCATGAATTGGTATAGACAGCCTGGGCTATTGGGGCTAGCTTTATTAGTTCTATTGCTTGTGTTGGGGGGATTCTCTCTTACTGTAGGAGCCCGACCTATAAGTGGCACAACTATCTGGAAAGCGCTGACTGCATATGACCCAACACAGGTGGAGGAATTATTGATTCAAACCTTGCGTTTGCTACGCCTGTTATTAGGTATTTTTTGTGGAATTAGCTTTGCCGTAGCAGGTTGTTTAATGCAAGGTATCACAAATAACCCCATGGCAAGTCCTTCTATTATGGGTATTAATTCAGGGGCTGCGTTGGGGCTAGCAGTGGCAATGATTATCTTTCCTGAAGCAAGCCTTAATGTGATGATTATCTTTGCCTTTTTAGGCGCAGCTCTTGCTACAATGAGCATTATGGCCTTAGCCAATCGTCAAGGCGCCAATATGTCACCAGTCTTTTTAGCCCTAGCGGGAACAGCGGTGAGTGCTGTTTTGTTAGCCATCACACAAGCTTTAGTCGTGTATTTTGATGTGGCCCAAGATTTGAGCTATTGGACGGCAGGTGGCATCAGTGGCGTGCTAATGCCTCAAGTTCTGCTCTTAGGACCATGGACTGTAGTGGGCGTAGGGCTGGCGGTCTATTTGTCAAAATCTATTACTTTACTTAATTTTGGTGAGGAAATGGCCATTGGTTTAGGTGGTCATATGATGCGCATCCGCGTCTTAGCCAGTGTGGCAGTGCTCCTATTATGTGGTTCGGCCGTGGCTGTTGCAGGGCCCATAGGTTTTGTAGGGCTTATAACGCCTCATATGGGGCGAAAGCTCGTAGGGATTGATTATAGAAAATTAATACCTATCACCGGCTTATTGGGGGCTGTTTTAGTGGTGGCTGCTGATCTAGTTGCAAGGACTGTGGCCCCGCCACATGAGATTCCTTTAGGTGCTATTACCGCTTTATTAGGCGTACCTTTCTTCTTATATTTAGCAAACAGAAAGGGGCGATGAAGTGCGTAAGCGTACGAAGAGCTTTATTGGTTATAGTATTTTATTTTTAGTGCTCTTACTAGGATTTTTTTTCTTACATGTGAGTACAGGCTTTACCTACTTCTCTCATAGCCAATTATTGGCCGTGCTTCTTGGGCATGGTACGGCGGAGGAGAATTTAATTGTTTTTGATTTTCGCCTAGTTCGCGCTATATTAGCCGTACTCATTGGTATGGGCTTAGCTGTATCGGGCGTTTTGTTTCAACAGATTACTCGTAATGAGCTTGCTGGGCCGGGGCTGCTCGGTGTTAATGCCGGCGCTGGCCTAGCAGTGATGGTACTTATTTATGCCCTGCCAAATAATCAAGGACTTCCTATTTGGATTTTACCTTTAGTGGCCATTGCCGGGGCTTTACTAGCGTCAGGGAGTATTTATGGTTTATCTTTGCATCATGGTAAATCAGAAGGTAATTATGCACTGGTACTGAGTGGTATTACTTTGACAGCAGGGATTCATGCGGTGCAATTGCTTTTTGTGGTAAGTTTATCATCAGAACAATTCCATCAAGTAAATGCGTGGCTCATTGGCAGTATTTCAGGTACTAGCTGGGCTCATGTGAATGTTCTTTTGGTAGTGCTCATCATTTTGTTTTTCCTTGTGTATGCCAAGCGAACCACTTTGAATGTATTGGCTTTGCGCGATGAAACTGCCATTGGCCTAGGGGTAGCAATTAATAAAAGCCGCTTGCTTTTCTTGACCATTGGTGTTGTTCTTGCGGCTACCTGTGTGGCTGTAGGTGGTAGTATTGGTTTTATCGGCCTTGTGGCACCTCATATAGCACGGCGTTTAGTAGGAGCTGATTGTACTTATGTATTGCCTTTGGCGGCATTGATTGGTGGTTGGCTCTTAGTTACGGCGGATTGGATTGGCCGTGTTGTTATAGCTCCTGGTGAAATGCTCGTAGGGATTGTAGTGGCCTTAGTGGGGGCGCCGTATTTCTTATTTATTTTAGGACGAAAGCAGCGATAGTATGAGGAATAAGATGGATGAACAATTGAAAGTAGCAACAATGGCTGAGCAAGTCAATTCGAGGAAGTCTTCAAAGACTAGGCAAGATGAGCGTGATATTCAGATAGAGAATTTGCGCACTGGCTATGATAAAAAAGTCATTATAGATAATTTAAATCTCACCATCCCTCGAGGAAAAATTACTACCTTAATAGGTTCTAATGGCTGTGGTAAATCTACGTTGCTAAAGACGATTTGCCGTATTATTAAACCTATGTCAGGGTCTGTATATTTAGATGGTCAGTCCATTCATGACATTCCAACTCATGAGCTAGCTAAGAAAGTGGCTATTTTACCACAACATCCTACGGCGCCAGAGGGCCTTACTGTGAGGGAGCTTATTTCCTATGGCAGAGCGCCGTATAGAAATGGGATTTTTTCAAAAACTAGCAAGGAAGACCGTGATTATGTTAATTGGGCTATGAAAATTACTCATTTAGAGGAATTGGCGGATAGGCCTATTCACCGTTTGTCAGGTGGTCAAAGGCAGCATGCCTGGATTGCCATGGCTGTAGCTCAGGATACAGATGTCCTATTTCTAGATGAGCCCACAAGCTTTTTAGATATTGCCCATCAATTAGAAGTCTTACAATTAGTGGATTATTTAAATACAGAATTTAATAAGACTGTAATTATGGTTTTGCATGAGTTAAATCAAGCGGCTCGTTTTGCTGACCATATTATTGCGATGAAAGCAGGGACTGTGCGATTTGAAGGGACGGCACAAGAGGTTTTTACCAATGAAATGCTTCACGATGTATTTAATATTACGGCCATGATTATGCGTGATCCTGTTACAGGTTTGCCCTTCTGTATTCCCCAATATGTGGGAGGTTCACTATGAAGTGGTGGTACCGCCTTAAGATATTGCATAAGGATAATGTGTCAAACCTACGTAAGACTATGATGCGCCTACATAAGCTTATGATGTGGTGGAAGATGATTTCTCGATATGAATGTCCGAAGTGGGGGCAGACTTTTTACGTGCATAAGGCGTCAGGGATTACATATAGTGCATGTAGTGCCCTTTTAGTCTTAGCTGTGTTCACGAGTGGTTGTGCTGTGGCCGATGGGAATATAAACTCACTGCTACAAAAGAGGGCTGTTACAAAGTCTCTATTTGATGTGACTATACCTCGTTCTGATTCGCCAGAGGCGATTGATAAGGAATTAGATGCTCGCTATGAGCGGATTAAAAAGGAGACAGACGCGCTGTTTAAGGAAGAACAAGGGCGGCTTGTGTTGAAACATAAATACGGCACTACGATTCTGCCAGAGAATCCACAGCGTGTTGTGGTGATCCGTTTAGAGGATCCCATGATAGCCTTAGGGGCCCCTATGGTGGGGGCTTATAATACAGAGAGTTTTTATTTACATGAGGAATTAATTTCACAAGGCGTACAAACGATTAGCATTAATGAAGCCACAAAGGCAATTAATTTAGAGCAAGTACAAGCTTTAAAGCCGGATCTTATCTTATTAAGAGATTCGTTTGATCGCAATACTTTTAATGCATTAAGTAAAATTGCTCCCGTGGGCGCTTTGAATTTGCAAAAGTCAGAAGTGACTTTGCTAGCCTTGGGACGTATTTTGCATCGTGAAGAGCAGGCTGAGGCTCGTTTAAAGACCTATTATGAGCATGTGAAAGATTCCCGTATAGCCATTAAGGCTGTTATTGGGGACGCGCCAGTAGCATTTTTACGGATTTTAAAAAAGGAAGTGCGAATCTATCCGTATGATTCGAATGATATTAACCGCTTTATGTATGAATTATTAAATATAAAGCCAGACCCTTTGGCGATTACACAAAACGGTGCTGATTCTACAGCGATTTCTCTTGAAATGTTGCCAGAACTTCAGGCGGACTATTTGATTGTTAGTAGTGGTTATGGCCCTAGCAGTGCCGGGAATACGGAGGCTGCTGAAAAGCGCTATGAAGAGCTTCGCACAGATCCTTTGTGGCAGGTCATTCCCGCTGTAAGAGAGCAGCATATTTTAAATGTAAACCCTCTTGTTTGGAATGCTCATGGCATTATTGCTAAAGAGCGTGCTATGGATGATCTGGTGAAGTATTTTTCAAAATAGTTTGTCCATGTTGGATAAGACGTCTGTAGAAGATCGGGGGATGTACATTTAAAACTGCCTAGCTAATAAGCATTCAATTACATTTAGTAGTTTTATAGTAGTGAAGGTCTTATATTTGCTTTTTACATAGGTCTGTATTATAATTGTGGCAAATACACAAAAGAGCTAGGGGAGCCTGTAGGCTGAGATAAGTACAAGACTTGACCCTTGACCTGATTCGGATAATGCCGACGTAGGAAAGCGACTGAGAATTAAAAGTTTGATTTGTTTTGTATGTAAATAAAACTCGTACTCTAACAGCCCATCCATACGTGGATGGGCTGTTTTTGCTTGCTTTTTTGGGTGTTTAATTGGTTTTGATTATAAATTTCCATAGTATTCAAGGAGGCAATGTATGAAGGCAAAACAAATGGCAAAGGGCATGGAACAAGGTATGGCACAGGTGAATGAAGTGGATGTACATGGCGTGAAAGGGGTACCTGGTGTAAATACAGGAAAGGCTACGCAAGCGTTAGCGGACAATGGACGTATTAAAGGGGCTCATGAAATGTTACAGGCGCCACTTAAAGTAGCAAGTCAGATGCCAGCAGCTCAAGGGGCGTATACAACACAAATGGATGCGGCTCGCCGAGGTATTGTTACACCACAGATGCGTATTGTAGCGGAAAAAGAACAGATGCGTTTAGACGATTTGATGGCCTTAGTCGCTAGCGGTAAAGTAGCGATTCCAGCTAATAAACAGCATACGAGTTTATCCCCTGAAGGGGTGGGCAAAAATTGCCGTACAAAGATTAATGTTAACTTAGGCGTGTCCCCAGAGCATAATAATTTAGAGGAAGAGTTAGAAAAGGTACGCAATGCCATAGCTATGAAGGCAGAAGCGATTATGGATTTGTCTAATTTTGGTAAAACAAAAGCCTTTCGTGACCGCTTAATCGCAATGTCGACCGCCATGATAGGGACAGTGCCTATGTATGACGCAGTGGGCATGCTCGATAAAGATTTAAAGGATATTACGGTAGATGAGTTTTTTGCTGTCGTGGAACAACATGCTAAAGACGGCGTAGATTTTATGACCATTCATTGCGGTATGAATCAGAAGACCGCACAGCGCATTAAGGATAATCCACGGCTAACTAATATAGTGTCTCGTGGAGGCTCCTTGCTATTTGCGTGGATGGAAATGAATCAGCAGGAAAATCCATTCTACGAACACTATGATCGTTTATTAGACATTTGTGAAACGTATGATGTAACCTTGAGTCTTGGCGATGCATGCCGTCCTGGTTGTACTCATGATGCCACTGATGCGGCACAAATTGAAGAGTTAATTACCTTAGGCGAATTGACTCAACGTGCGTGGGACCATAATGTGCAAGTCATGATTGAAGGACCTGGGCATATGGTGCTTACGGAAATTGCCGCCAATATGAAGTTAGAAAAACGACTTTGCCATGAAGCGCCATTCTATGTATTAGGACCACTAGTGACCGATATTGCCCCTGGTTATGACCATATAACAAGTGCTATCGGTGGGGCTATTGCAGGGTCTTGTGGAGCCGATTTCCTCTGCTATGTAACGCCTGCGGAACATTTGCGACTTCCTACTGTTGATGATGTAAAAGAAGGCATTATTGCTACGCGTATCGCTGCCCATGCAGCAGATTTGGCCAAAGGAATTCCTGGCGCGCAAGCTTGGGATGATGCTATGAGTAAAGCCCGTGCTGCAGTGGATTTTGATACGATGATTCCACTGGCTATTGATCCAGATAAAGCACGCCGCTATTACGAGTCCAGTAAGCCAGAATGTGAAGGTACTTGTACTATGTGTGGTAAAATGTGCCCAGCTAGAACTATGAAGCGTATTTTGGCAGGTGAAGATGTAGATATAATGTAGTTGTATTAAAAATGAGCCGAAAAACAGCCACAACCTGTGTATGGCTGTTTTTTCATTTGCCTTTCTATGGTATAATAAAATGTAAAAATATGTTTAAACCATTTTATAAATCATCAGCAGTCATGGAGGAAATAATGGATCAAAAGGAACTTGTCATTGTAGTGGATTTTGGTGGGCAATATAATCAGCTAATTGCCCGTCGTGTACGTGAAAACCACGTATATTGCGAAGTGTATCCTTACAATAAAGCAGTAGAGAAAATTAAAGAATTACGCCCTATGGGGGTTATTTTTACTGGCGGTCCTAATAGCGTGTATGAAGATAATTCGCCACGCATTGAACAGGAAGTATTTGAACTTGGTACGCCTGTATTAGGTCTTTGTTATGGCATGCAACTTATGGCTCATACCTTGGGTGGTAAAGTTGAGTCCGCTGAAGCTCGTGAATTCGGTAAAACACCGGTAAAAGTAAATACAAGTTCTCCACTTTTCAAAGGTTTAAGTGAAGACGAAATCGTATGGATGAGTCATGTAGACTATGTAGCAGCTGTACCTGAAGGCTTTGAAGTGGTAGGTCATACTGATAATTGCCCAGTAGCGGCTATGCAAAATGTAGAGCGCAAGTTATATGCTATGCAATATCATCCAGAAGTGCTTCACAGTGAACACGGCAAAGAAATGATTCGCAACTTCTTGTTTGAAGTATGTGGTTGTCATGGTGAGTGGACTATGGCTAATTATGCTAAAGTGGCTGTTGAAGAAATCCGTCAGAAAGTAGGCGATGGCAAAGTATTGCTTGCTCTATCTGGCGGGGTAGATAGCTCTGTAGCAGCAGCTCTAATTTCTAAAGCTGTAGGTGAACAATTAACTTGTATCTTCGTTGACCATGGTTTAATGCGTAAAAATGAAGGCGATGAAGTAGAAGCAGCATTTAAAGATTCTGGCATGCATTTCATCCGTGTTGATGCGGCTGACCGTTTCTTAGGTCGTTTAGCAGGTGTGGAAGAACCAGAACAAAAACGTAAAATTATCGGCGAAGAATTCATTCGTGTATTTGAAGATGAAGGCCGTAAAATTGGCGCTGTTGATTTCTTAGCACAGGGCACTATTTACCCAGACGTGATTGAATCTGGTGCTGGTGATGCAGCAGTAATTAAGAGCCATCACAATGTAGGGGGCTTACCTGCTGTAGTTGATTTCAAAGGCCTAATCGAGCCACTTCGCAATCTATTCAAAGATGAAGTTCGTGAACTTGGCATGGAATTAGGACTTGCTGACTATTTAGTATGGCGTCAACCATTCCCAGGTCCAGGTCTTGCTATTCGTGTTATGGGTGAAATCACCCGTGAAAAACTCGATATTCTTCGCGATGCCGATGCAATTTTCCGTGAAGAAATTGCCAATGCAAAATTGGACCGTTCCATTAACCAGTACTTTGCAGTACTTACAAGCACTCGCACCGTAGGCGTTATGGGGGACTTCCGTACCTATGATTACACCTTAGCCCTTCGCGGTGTAACTACTACAGACTTCATGACAGCTGATTGGGCGCGTATTCCTTATGAAATTTTAGATAAAATTTCTGTACGCATCATCAATGAAGTGAAACATATTAACCGCATTATGTATGATATTACATCAAAACCACCAGCTACTATTGAATGGGAATAAGATAAAATAATAAAAAGACCATACATCTTCTTCGTTTCCTGCGTTGCTACGCAACAATGGTCACTACGAAAGATGTATGGTCATTTTTGTATTTAGGGCGGGGCGTGCTCTTTGGGTTGCTGCGAAAATTATCTAGTTTTTTCTGTATGCGAGAGGGTGAGGGAAGAAACCGATTTTAGCTCATTATATGATATAATTAATGTATGAATTGATTGATTAGGATTAAAGCAAATAGTATACGGATGTAACGTTAGTTCAAGGAGTTGCTAATGGTATTACATAATAAATTAGGTTTAGCAAACAGCATGGAACTGCGCCGTGAAGAAGAACGGATTAGTAAACAAAAAGCAAAGATTCTTTTTGAAACGGGTCGTTTATTTTCATTTGAAATAGGGACCTTTAAAGGCTTATCTGATATTCATCAGACTCTTTTTGAAGATATTTACGAATTTGCTGGTAAAATACGGGATGTAAATATTGCGAAAGATGGCTTTCAGTTTGCACCACGCATTTTTTTACAATAGTCACTAGATTATATTGATAAATTACCATATGAAACATTTGATCAAATTATAGATAAGTATTCAGATATGAATGTGGCACATCCTTTTAGAGAGGGGAATGGTCGAGCAACTCGATTATGGCTTGATGCTATGTTGCATTCCCAATTAGGTAAGATTGTAGATTGGAATCAAGTGGATAAAGACGAATATTTACAGGCTATGATTCGTAGCCATGTGTCTACAGGTGAATTGAAATATTTGTTGCAGCAGTCACTTACTGATGATTTAAGCAAAGCCACCTTTTTTAAAGGATTGGATGCTAGTTATTACTATGAAGGCTATATGACATACAAAACTGAAGACCTGTAAATAGAATAAGCCTTCATATACACCTAAATAGCAATACGGCTTAGTGGTATTTTTTATATCACTAAGCCGTATTGCTGTCTTCATGCATGAATGCCTTGATGTTGGTACTCTGGCAATACAGAGAGTGGTGCTAGCGCTAAGGCTGTTTGTCCTCCTACTTGTACTTTGGTAAATAATATATGACCGACAATGGCCCTATCAATTTCGGCGACTAATGATAATTGGGGGTCGAAGGAATGACTTTGACGTAGGGCTACAACTAAATCTTGTTCTTTGCCATCGCTGTGCTCTGCATTTTTGAAAGCGGTTGTAATTAGTTGGTATATTTTTGCGTAATCGTTAGGTGTTTCTTGGCGTATTATCATAAAGTTTTCCTTGTATTAGTGTAATCTATTAGTCATGTTATAATTAGTATAATTGAAATTAGTTTATATGGCTACTTGCGCTCTATGCATTGAGGGATATGGTGAATTGAAAGAGCGTCTTTATAAAGGTAGTATAGATATAGTTAGAAATAGTATAGAAAGAGCATAGAAAGTAGTATAGAGACTTTGTAGATGTTTTTGGAAGGACTTGAGTTTACAGAATGAAGTTACGCGATATAATATTAGCGGCGTCGGTTATTTTAGTTTGGGGCTTTAATTTTGCTGTTATCAAATGGGGCGTTAGTGCAGTGCCACCACTTTTATTAGTAGCGCTAAGGTATTTCTTTGCTGCTTTTCCGGCTATTTTTCTAGTGAAGCGGCCTCAGGTTACATGGCCTTGGCTCTTGGCTTATGGATTAACTGTTGGAGTGGGGCAATTTTCCTGTTTATTTTATGCCATTCATATAGGAATGCCTGCTGGTGTTGCATCGGTGGTATTACAGGCACAAGCTTTTTTCACTATTATATTTACAGCAGTTTTATTTAAGGAGAGAGTCAAGAAACATCAACTTATGGGTCTCGTAGTAGCTGCTATAGGCCTTGTATTCATTAGTGGTGCATTAGGCTTAGATACTGGCACTACGGACTTGGATAGTCGTACCGGTATTCCTGTAGGGGCCTTTTTATTAACGCTACTAGGGGCGGCCTTCTGGGGTTTATCCAATATTGTAGTGCGTAAAATTTCTATCATAGCGGCGGCAGAACAGAAAAAGGTAAATATGTTAGGTCTTGTTGTGTGGTCTAGTTTAATTCCACCTATTCCGATGTTATTGGCTTCGCTGTATCTAGAAGGCAATCAAATAGCACAGCTATCGCTAGCAAGCATTTCAGGGTCAGCAATTTTTTCTGTATTATATTTGGCCTTTTTAGCAACAATCATGGGCTATGGCTTATGGAGTATGTTATTGGCGAAATATTCGGCACATAAGATTGCCCCTCTATCCTTACTAGTGCCAGTAATTGGTTTGCTCACAGCACGATTTGTACTTGGTGAGACCTTGGATATCATTCAGTGGCTAGGCGGTGGCATTATTATTTTGGGCCTATTGATTACAAATAGGGTTAATTTATTTATGAAATAGCCACAAATTTGTTATATATGGGGGATTTTATGAAAATATTATGCAGTGCCTGTTTAATTGGTGAGAACTGTAAATATAATGGTGGCAACAACTATAGTGCTGCATTGGCGGAGTATATTGAGTTTTTGCAGTCGACTGCTGAGGGGGATGGAACATCGGTGGAAATTATACCAGTGTGTCCTGAAGTGTTAGGCGGCTTGCCTACCCCTAGAGTACCTGCAGAGATTGTAAATGGCATTGTTAGGACGGAAACGGGGACTTCTGTGGATAAGGAGTTTCGCTTAGGTGCGGCCAAGGCACTTCATATAGGGCTAGCTGAAAAGGTAGATTTGGCTGTATTACAATCGAGAAGCCCTTCGTGTGGACCTAAGGAAGTGTATGATGGTACTTTTTCTGGCACACTTAAAGCAGGGGCGGGGATATTTGCTCAACAGTTACGCCAAGCAGGCATTCGCACTATAGATATAGAAGATCTCGCTTCTATAAATTTATAAAACTAAATATAAAAAATATATTTAAAACTAGACGTATATAAAACTAGAAATGTATAAAACCAAAAGTGTATAAAGACAGAAGTGTATAAAAAATAAAGCCTCAGTGCATTAGATCTTCATATAGTAAACCTTTCAAGACTATATGAACTTCCCAGGCACTGGGGCTTTTAGATTACTCATATTAAATGTATTTTACATTTAATATGCACTCATTTTAAGGCTAGTATCGTATCAATCCATGCTATGCCGAAATAGGATATGATGCTAAACGCTGCGATAAAGATTAAAAAATACTTAATGATGGCAATCATAATTACGTCAGCCTGAATTCCGCGCCGTAAGGCGTAGGCTGATTCATTGTTTAGCTTATTATTTTTTATATACTCATCTAGTGCAGGTGCTACGGCACCGATAGCGATGGCAATACTTTGAGGAGAGAACATTTTACCGATCCCCGAAGCGCCGGAGTTAATAGCACTTAACCACAAGGGTAATTCCTTTAGGTCTGGCGCTAAGGTTTGGGCCACAGAGAGCTGTAATGGTCCGAATAAGACATTGGCGTTTGTACTTGATCCTGTAGCAAATGATCCTAGAGCTCCTACTAATGGTGTTGCTAGTGGGTAATAGGACCCTGTGATAGCGATTAATGCATTGGCAATATCGTCTGTAAGCCCTGCATAGGTCATGAGCTTGGCCGTTACGACCACGGCGATAATGGTTATATAGGTGAATTTTAAATCATTCATAGTATGTTTTAAAATAACAAGCATTTCTGATGCTTTAGCTTTTTGGATAAAGCCACCTAAGATTGCCGCAATAAAAATCATGGTCCCCGGTGTTGCTAGCCAAGTGAAGGTATAGGGTTTGGCACCATCTCCCATATAAATAGGTACAGTAGTCTTGATAGACGATAAAGGACCATAAATTGGGGGTACTACTTGCGAGGTAAGAATGAGTAATACCATAATTAAAATAAATGGCAGCGCCGCTAGAACTGCATCTTTAGTGGAAATTGTTTGGTGCTGAATACTAACTTCATAGACAGGATTACGAGGTGGGAATCGTTTGGCGCCCCAGATAATGACGGCCATAATGAGCAAGGACGGAATCATGACAGATAATTCAGGGCCTATTAAAGCATTGATGAGCAATTCTGGAATAGCAAGACTAAGACCGGCCAATAAGGTAATAGTAAATACGCCTTTAATCGCTTTAATACCATCGCCAATAATAGCGACTACAAAAAAAGGCGCCGCTAAATTAGGGAGCAGTAATTGTATTGAAATGAAGGTCCCTAATGTGCCTGCATCTAGGGAGGTTAAAGAGGCTAAGGTCGTTACAGGGATTGCTACAGAGCCAAATGTTGTTTGCACAGAGTTGGCAATTAAGCAGACTAAAATGGATTTTAAGGGGTTGAAGCCCAATGCTACCATCATGGCTGCAGGGATTGCTACTGATGTGCCAAAGCCGGCCATCCCTTCCATAAAGGCGCCAAAACCCCATGCTAATAATAAGGCTAGAATTCGCTTGTCTGAGGACACGGAAGATAATAGGAGCTTGATTGTTTCCATGGCCTTTGTATGGACCACTAAATTATAGGTGAAAATAGCGGCTGTAATAACTAGTAAAATAGGCCAAATGGCAAGGGCCACCCCTTCTAATGCACCAGAAAGCATAATAGGGACTGATTTTCCTAAGGGTAGTATAGCTATAATAAAAGTCATAAAGGCAGCCATTGAACAAGCCTTCCACGCAGACATTTTTAGGACTGTTAAGGATAGAACGAGCCAGACTAAAGGAAGTAGAGCATATATAATAGTCATAGTGAATCAGTCCTTATTTAGTAAGTAGGGCGGCCTTTTTTACTGATTCAATATCTTTGGTACCGGCAAGTTGCATAGTAATGCGTAATTCTTCGTTTAAGTGATTCATTACACTGGCAGCACCTTTAGCACCGCCTAGGGCAATACCATAAATAACAGGGCGCGCTAGGGCAACGACATCAGCACCACTAGCAAGGGCTTTAAATACATGAGACCCACGACGTACGCCACTATCAAAGAAGACAGGAACACGTTTATTTACTACATCAGCAATGGAACGCAATACGCTAAATGAAGCAGGACCACCATTTAATTGGCGACCACCATGATTAGAAACCCATACGCCTTTGGCCCCTGCTTGGATAGAGAGCTCTGCATCTTCGGGGGATTGAATACCCTTTACGATGACTGGAACATTTACATAATCTACAACACGTTTAATTTCATCAGGACCGATTTGTTGCATAGCAGCCGCATAAATTTCACTAATGCCTTTGCCTGTACCATTGCTGCTAGAGAATTTTTCTAAATTAGCCATGGATAGAGGGAATTCAAATTTGTTGACTCTGTCTGCTTCGCGATAACCGCCAACAGTAGCATCGCTAGTAATAATAATGGCTTTGATGCCAGCTTTCATAGCTTCGTCTAAAAGGGCATGGTTAAAATCCCAGTCATTGCTCATATATAATTGAAAGAATTGTGGGGCTCCATTTCCTGCGGCGGCAGTATCGGCAATGGTAGTGTTACCGTAGGTGCTTTGGGCCATAATGGTGCCAGCCATAGCCATGCCTTCAGCAGTAGCCATTTCACCACGCACATGTGCTAAACCTTGAGCGGCAGCTGGTGACATCATAATAGGCATTTTCATAGGGATGCCATAAACGCTAGTTTCAGTGTTAGGATTTTTAATGTGAGCTAGGACTCTAGGAATGATTTGTACATCGTCAAAAGATGTGGTATTAGCCTTTAAGGTCCATTCATCTTCAGAACCACCAGAAATATAGCCAAACCCACCTTGAGGAATGCTTTGTTTTGCTAAATTTTCTAAGCTTGGTAAATTTAAAATATCTAATTCTTCTTCTCGTTCTGATTGAAAATAACCATTTGTAATTGCCATTTTGAAAGACTCCTTTTGTACTACTTGTGAAAAATGGTGTGCACACAAAATCTAATTAGATGTATTTGTTTAAATAAACTAACTAGATACAATTAACAAGATATATCTAATCAGATACATCTAACTAGATATATATTAATACAAAAAATAAAAGTTGTCAACACTATGATTACAAAATAAAAAAGACCAATATGTAACTTTTCGGCCATGTAGTTTACAAGGAACTCCTTGTAGTTACTGCGCGTAAATAAGTTCATTTGGTCTTTTTTACTTAGGTTGCTATATAAAAGTTAGTATGTAAATTTATGTAATTTCAATAGGTGAAATTACAAATTTTTAAAGTAATCCTGTAATCAAGTTGATGAAGGCCATACCAAAGTAGGAAATGATGCCATCAGCAACGATAAAGATTAGGAAGTATTTTAAAACAGATACCATGATTACATTGGCTTTAATGCTATCACGGAGTTCATTGGCTTTGCCATCTTCCACTTTATTGCTTTCGATGAACGCATCGAGGGCTGGTGCTACGGCACCGATAGCGATGGCAATACTTTGAGGTGAGAACATTTTACCAATACCAGCGGCACCAGAGTTAATGCCTGCAAGCCAAAGTGGTAATTCTGCAAAACTTGGATTTAAGTCATGAGCAGCGGCTAATTGAAGTGGTCCAAATAATACATTGGCATTTGTACCAGACCCTGTAATGAAGGCCCCTAAAGCACCTACGAGAGGAGCAAATGCTGGATAGAAGGAACCAGTAGCTGCCACGAGTGTACTAGCGATTTCAGACGTTAAGCCTGCATAAGTCATTAACTTAGCGGTTACTACTACAGAAATAATAGTGAGATATGTGAACTTGAGGTTCTTCATTGTTTTGCCAAGCACGCCAAACATTTCGCCAAAGCCTGCTTTTTGCACAGCACCACCGATGAAAGCGGCGATGAAAATCATAATACCAGGTGTGGCAATCCATACGAAGGTATATGGTTTAGCACCTTCGCCAGTATAGATTGGTACAGCAGTTTTAATCGCTGCTAATGGTGCGTTAATAGCTGGTACAAGTTTAGAAGTTAAAATTAATAATACAACGATTAAAAGGAATGGCATAGCCGCAACAAAAGCTTCTTTGCCAGTAATTTTTTGACTTGTTGTTTCTACTTTGTAGTCAGGATCATCAACAGGTAAGAATTTAGCGCCTAGAATAATAACACCCATAATGATAATGGAAGGAACCATTACAGATAATTCAGGACCAGCTGTCATGTTGATAATAAGTTCTGGAATGGCTAAGGCTAAACCAGCTAATAAAGTGATGGTAAATACACCTTTAAGCGCTTTAAAACCGCCGCCAATAATCCCCACAACGAAGAACGGAGCTACAATATTTAAGATAAATAATTGTGCAGAAATAAAAGTACCAAGATGGATTGGGTCAAGGCCTGTTAAGGACGCTAAGGTAGTTGTTGGAATCGCAATGGAACCAAAGGTAGTTGGTACAGAGTTAGCTACTAAACAAGCAAGAATAGATTTTAATGGGTTAAAGCCTACTGCCACCATCATAGCTGCTGGGATGGCTACGGCAGTACCAAAGCCTGCCATACCTTCCATGAAGGCACCAAAGCCCCAAGCAAGGAGTAAAGCAAGGATACGCATATCAGAAGTAACAGAAGATAGCAAAGTTTTAATCGTATCCATCGCTTTTGTATGAACTACTAGATTGTAAGTAAAAATAGCAGCCGTAATAACTAATAAGATTGGCCAAATAGCGAGCGCCACGCCTTCAAGAGCGCCAGAGAACATTACGCTTGGTGACTTTTCAAAGTGCCAAATAGCGATAATGTAGGTACCGATGGCTGCGATACCACAAGCCTTCCAGGCCGGAACTTTAAGAATGGCCAAGGCTACGATGAGCCACAAGAGTGGCAACAAGGCGAATAATGTTGTAATCATGAGATCATCCTTTCAAAATAAAACGCTTTAGTAACTTTACCAGCATGCACGTGGACTACTTAGTTAAATAGTAAGATTGGAGAATTTATTTAAGTTACGTACAAGAGATTGACGCACTATTTTACGTACTGGTTTACGCACAATTCTACATTACTGAATGACAGTAGCCCCCTTTCCTGCATTTATGACGAGATTCTTATAGTGGGCATGAGCACAGGCCCGGTTGGTACATTGATTAGGGACAAATATTCATCTACTTTTGAATAGGGGAGAATAAATATCCTTTTCCTTCTCATAAGTTTACAGTATACTTTACAAAATATAGCTTCGTGAAAGTTTACCCAACTGGTATTATTACCATTCTAGATATCTCTTATTCAATAGTATCATAAATATGTTAAATGTCTAGTCTTAAATATCGATTATTTTGAATTTTACTCAGGTATTTATAACTTAATTGAATAACTAGAAGAATTATAAATGCCATAAATTGCCGTAAATAGGGGATTTATAATACTTTGTCTATAATGATAATCAATTAAAATCTAAGGAAAATTCAATCACTTAAGCTTTTCGTATATAAAATTTGAATTCTACCATGTAGAGTTATGTATGCATCAAAATCATTTGAGTGCGGAGGAAATATATTGATATTCGCTTAATGCATGAGTATGCATGGGGCGAAGTCAGTCCCTAATATACAAATTTGAAAAACTAAGGCATAAAGTTACGTTTTATCTATGCGTTGAGGGAAGGTTATACAACGGCTATATTTTTATAAAGTTAAAACTACTTAATTGCTCGTATTAGGTCCCACTTTTGTAGTTTTACTTTCTTATAAAATATATATGTAGTGTGATATAATAAAAAGTAAGTTTTAATGCAAAAGAAAAAGGAGTAAATATATATGAAATTCACTAAAATGCATGGTTTAGGCAATGATTTCGTCGTATTTGTGGACGAACAGGGCGCCGAAAAAGATTTTACCAACCTTGCCATTCGTTTATGTGACCGCCATACGGGGATTGGGGCCGATGGCATCATGGTAGTTGTACCGTCAACTATAGCTGATACGCGGATGCGCATTATTAATGCTGATGGCAGCGAAGCAGAAATGTGTGGTAATGGCATTCGGTGTTTTGCTAAATATGTGTATGAGCGAGGCATTATCACTAAGGATACATTTGCAATTGAAACCTTAGCTGGGATTATGAAGCCGACGCTTACTATTGAACAAGGTAAGGTATCACTTGTCACTGTTGATATGGGAAAACCAGTTTTTGAAGCACGCCAAATTCCTATGGAATCGGAGGCTGCTATTGTAAAGAACTTCCCTGTTGCTGTGGAGAATGAGACTTATGAGGTGAGTTCTGTTCTTATGGGGGTACCTCATACAGAAGTCTTCGTTCCAGATGTGACAGCAGTGCCATTAACAACATTAGGCCCTAAATTGGAGAAGCACGAATTGTTCCCTCGTGGTACTAATGTGAACTTTGTGGAAGTAGTAAATGATAAGCATATTAAGGTGCGTACGTGGGAGCGAGGCGCCGGTGCTACATTAGCTTGTGGTACAGGTTGCTGTGCGAGCGTTATTATGGCGTATGAAAATGGCTTGACTGGACGTGAAGTAGATGTAGACGTATATCTTGGCACGTTGCATATTCGCTATGAAGATGATGGCACAGTGTTTATGACGGGACCAGCTACTGAAGTGTTTGAAACAGAGTTAAGTTTATAGAGCTAAGTTTATGAAATCTTAGTAATTCAGCAATCAATGGATACATGGGGACTCGATGGTGTGGAGGTAAAATATGACACAGGAAAAACTCGTAGGAATTTCAGGCGCTCGTGGCGTTGGTGCAGGTACTGTATATGTATACAAACAGGAGGCCATTGTAGTTAATAAAACTACGATTGAAGCGTCCGAAGTAGATAGTGAAGTAGCAGCTCTAGAGCGTGCTGTTGAGACTACGGTAACTCAATTGCAAGCTATCAAAGAACGCGCCCGTGAAACTATGGGCGATGCAGAAGCCGCTATTTTCGAAGCTCACACATTAATAGTACAAGATCCATCGCTTAGCGAGGGGATAAAAACATTAATTACTAGCGCCCATGTATCCGCGGCAGCGGCGACGGAACAGCAGATTAATACATTTGCGGATATGTTCTTGGCTATGGATGATCCATATATGAGAGAGCGCGGTGCAGATATTAAAGATATTGGCGATCGCTTACTTCGTAATTTGCTAGGCATGAGTCCAAGAGGTTTGGCTCATTTAACTGGGGAAGTAATTTTAGTGGCCGATGATTTAACGCCGTCAGATACAGCCTCTCTTGATAAAAATGTAGTGCAAGGTCTTGTTACTTCAAGTGGTGGCCCTACAAGTCATGCTGCTATTATGGCCCGTACATTAGAGATTCCTGCTGTAATGGGTGTGGGGCCTATCGATGGTTTGGTAAATGGCACTAAAGCGGTTGTACGCGGTACAGAAGGGGAAGTATTGCTAGCGCCTTCAGAGGCTGAGTTTGAAGCCTATGCTGCGGAAGCAAAAGCCTATCGTGAGCATTTACAAGAGTTGAAACAATCGGCCGAACTTCCCTCTGAAACAAAGGATGGAAAAAAAGTCCTTCTCTTTGGCAATGTGGGCAAGGCTCAAGATGCTAGTCATGCATGCCATTTAGGGGCTGAAGGGATTGGTTTGTTTAGAACTGAATTCTTGTACATGAAAAATGACGCTCTTCCTACAGAGGACGAACAGTTTGAAGTGTATAAAAAAGTGGCTGAACGATTACATGGCAATCCTGTTATTATTCGCACCATGGATATTGGTGGCGATAAAGAGTTGAAATGCCTTCAATTACCTAAGGAGTTGAATCCATTCTTGGGGTATCGAGCCATTCGTATTAGTTTAGATCGGACCGATATTTTTAAAACCCAATTACGGGCCATCCTTCGCGCCAGTGCCTTTGGTGGGGTACAAATTATGTATCCTATGATTGCTTCTATTGAAGAAGTAAAGGCGGCGAATGCTGTATTAGAGCAGGCAAAAGAGGAACTTCGGGCTGAAGGCATTGCCTTTAATGAAGATATTGAAGTAGGGATTATGGTGGAAATTCCATCGGTTGCTGTATCAGCTGATTTATTTGCTCCTCATGTAGACTTCTTTAGTATTGGTACGAATGACTTATGTCAATATACATTAGCAGTGGATCGAATGAATGAAAAAATTGGTAATTTATACCAGCCACTTCATCCATCAGTATTGCGCTTAATAAAAAATACGATTGAAGCCAGTCATAATGTAAAACATATTACCGGTATGTGTGGTGAAATGGCGGGCGACCCATTGGCTACGATGATTTTAATTGGCCTTGGTTTGGATGAGTTTAGTATGAGTGCCTCCTCAATTCCAGTGATTAAGGAAATTGTTCGCCATGTTACAGTTGCAGAATGTGAAGAGGTGGCTAACAATGCCTTGACTATGAGTACTGCTAAGGAGATTTCTGATTATGCGCGGTCTGTATTAGAGGCCAAAGGCATTAATTTATAATTATTAAAGCTATGAGAGTATACTTAAGTGGTATATTCACTTCAAAGAGGTTTGAAAAATATAGGCTACACGGCGCTTAGGCACTTGGTGTAGATATATTTTGAAATGTATTTATTATTTATATGATATAGGTTTAACCTTTGCTTTGAAAAAACTATTATTGCCAAAAAGTAGTTACCTATACTAAAATAAACAGTATATTATGAATATACAAATATTCTTATAATGTGGAAGGATGGAATGACTCATGACAGAACAAAAGGTTATTATTACTAACGAATCCGGCTTACATGCTCGTCCAGCGACTTTATTTACACAATTAGCAGCTAAATTTGCTTCTAAAATTACTGTTTCCATCGGCGAAAAGAAAGCTGATGCTAAATCTATTTTAACTGTTCTTACTTTAGGTGCTACTAAAGGTGCAGAAGTACTTATTTCTGCAGAAGGTGCTGATGAAGCAGACGCTGTAGCAGCCTTGGCAGAATTTTTGACGACGCACAAAGACTAGGCTCGCCTTTAGGGTCTCTTTGTGCAGCTGGTACTAAATCTCTAGACATGATGTTGTGTAATACACTTCTCTCGACTCCCAGGTTAGACAAGCTAAATGGTCGTCTATGAGAAGTGTATTACACAACTAGTTTGAGGTATTAGCCGTATCCAGCTAGCACAAGAGAGAAAAGGCTCGTATGGTTAAATAGCCATCTGCGAGAAGTTTATGAGTATTCACCTTATATCAGATTTACTCTACTAGCCGTACCCAGCTAGCACAAGAGAGAAAAGGCTCGTTGGGAATGTTAAATTATATATAGATACTGCCACCGGGTAGTTTGCTAAAAGCATTTTATGTATATCATTAGGTCTTAGAAGATATACGTGAAATGCTTTTTTATAAATGGTGTAAAATAAGAATAGGTTTTGTATTAAGGAGGAATGGTTTATGCGTCGTCAAGATCGTCAGGTTACTGATAAGAAGGAGATTGTTGAATTAATTAACCGTGCAAGAGCAATTCGTTTGGGTTTGCGTGATGGCGATAGAATTTATATTGTGCCTTTGCATTTTGCTTATGAAGAGGTTGATGGTAAGGATGTGTTCTATTGTCATGGGGCACCAGTGGGGCGTAAGTTAGATTTAGTTAAAGCCACTGGCTATGCAGCATATGAGCTCGATGGAGGACAGCGATTGTTGCCAGCAGATATTGCTTGTGATTACTCATCTACGTTTTTTAGTGTTATTGGCGAAGCGGATGCGAGCATAGTAGAAGATATGGCAGAAAAAGAGCATGCTTTGAACTTAATCATGGGTCATTATACAAATAAATATGAATGGGATTATGAACCAGCTATGTTAAAAGGTGTGGCTGTGATAAAGTTGGTAAGTACTGAGTTGAGCTGTAAAGCTAAGCTTTCGGAGTAGTTTTTACAGTATTAAAAAGAGTATAAAAAGCTATACAGATAAATATAGCTATACACAGCTATACAGATATATAAAGATATAAAATATATACAGATATATAAAGATTTTTATAGCTTTATACATTGTAAAGGCGTCTATAGGGCAAATAAAAAAAGTCTCACCCTGAAACCGTTATGTTAGACCTTAAAAGAAAGATGGAGTACATTTAACTTTAAAGGATAACTTACTAACCGGTTAAAAGGTGAGGCTTTTATTTTTTATAATATGTTAGCTACTGTGAGGTAGTTTTTCGTAAGGCTGGGACCTGATGTCATAGACTTAAGCAGTATATTTATGCCTTATAATCAATGTGAAGGCCTTTTAGTAAGGCTTGTTCAGAATGTTCCATATGAAGTCTAGCAATATCTCTTGCTTGGGCTGCATTGCGCTCTGCAATGGCCTCGACTAGCAAACGATGCTCTTCCCAGGTTTTTACGAGTCGCCCTGGCTGGTTCATGGACATAGTGCGGAAGCGCAAGGTTTGCTCCCGTAGATTATGGATGATTTCCACTAAGCGTTCATTCCGGGAGGCTTTGTAAAGTACTTCATGAAAATTGATGTCCGCTTCAACGATTTTATCCATATTTTTTTCTTCCATATAGGTACCAATTTCTACAAGCATGCGTTCTAAATATTCGATTTCGTCTGTTGTAATGCGTTCTGCCGCTAAAGCTGCAGCTAATTCTTCTAAGGCTGAGCGAATTTCAAATACTTGTGCAATATCTTTTAGGGAAATATCTGCTACATAAGTGCCTCTATGAGGAATCATAACAACAAAACCTTCTAGCTCGAGTTTTCTAATAGCTTCACGTACTGGCGTGCGACTTACGCCTAACTCTTCGGCGAGGGGGATTTCCATGAGGCGTTCGCCTGGTTTAAACACGCCATCACGAATGGCTTGGCGCAATGATTCACAGACAACCTCGCGCAATGGTTTATACGAGGTAAGTGAGATGGGTTGTAAACGGCCTAAATCTTTTGACATTATTTTAAAGCCTCCTTGCCATGAGTTTTGGTGATTAATGAGAGCCAAGTATGGCCTGCTTTTTTGATTTCGTCTTGTAATGTAAGAGCTTCTCGAGCTGTTGGTAAATACACAACCATAGTAGGACCGCTACCGGTCATGATAGTGGTATAACCGCGTTTAATGAAGAAGTCCTTACATTCTTGGAGTTCTGGATGCAGTGGGAATAGAAGTTCTTCAAAGGTATTGCCACTTAGTTCCATAGCTTCGCGAATGCGATGCTCTTTTACGGCTTCCACCACTTGAACTATAGTATGGCTAGTGATGTTAGACTTGCCTTCAAAACGCCCATACGCAGCGGCTGTTGAAACGGAGAGCTCTGGTTTTACTATGAGGAGCCAATGGGGGTCGCCAGTTGGCAACGTTTCTAAAATTTCACCGCGCCCTGTACCGCGAGCAGTGCCGCCTTTCATAAGGAATGGTACATCGGAACCTAGTTCATTGGCTAGATTCATGAGCTCTTCTTCGGTGAGCTGCAAGTCCCAAAATTTATTGAGCCCTAATAGCATGGCTGCTGCATCGGAGCTACCACCACCAAGTCCAGCGGCAGGAGGCACTCGCTTCATAAGATGAATGGCGCCACCTTGCGTAGAGCCGGTGTATTTTTGTACTAAGCGCAAGGCCTTCATGGCTAAATTGGATTCGTCATAGGGAATCATATTCTGCATATAAGGTGGTAGATCTGGTGCCATGCCTGAGAATACAACAGAATGATGCTTGGCAAAATAGATGGAATCACCGAGGTAGATAGATTGAAATACAGTGTCAATATTGTGGTATCCATCCTCTCGCTTGTCTAGTATGGCGAGACCAATGTTGATTTTACTGAAACTTAATTGCTCCATTATGAAATCTCCTTTATAAATGAGGAAAAAGGTTTTATTTACTAGCTTTTACAGTTGAAATTATATAGAGCTTAGGTTAAGATGAACGTATATGATATGTACACAAATTGTGTACAAAATATGTAATCGACCTAAGCAGTGTATATTGTATACGTATTAGATTTAGCTATTTAAAATTATAAGCTATTGGAAGAGAAATTTCAATTTTAGGAGGGCCTATCCATGAAGTGGAAGAAAACAATTAATGCCTTAATAATGACGACCTTGGGGTCGATTATTTTTGCCATAGGCATTGATGCGTTTATTGTGCCTCATAAACTCGTAAGTGGTAGCCTTAGTGGTGTTGCCTTAATGCTCTATTATTTAACAGGGATTCAAGTAGGTACTTTAAATTTGATTTTGAATATTCCAATTTTATATGCCGCTTACCGCTGGTTGGGGCGTTGGCATGTGGGGATTACAATTTTTGGAACCCTAGTCATTTCTTTTTGTATTAATGCTTTGGCCTTCATGGAGACCTATAATTTAACGACAGACCCTATTATTGGATCTTTGTTAGGTGGTATTTTTTGTGGCCTTGGTTTAGGCATTGTATATCGTGCTGGTGGTAATACTGGCGGGCTTGATCCGATTGCCTTAATTATTAGAAAATACTATGGACTTCAAATGGGGAGCATAATTTTTGGCATTAATGTACTCATTTTATTCGCTGCGGCTATCGTAGTGAGTGTGGAATCAGCGGCGGTAACCCTTATTAGTATATATGCCATGGGCATGGTAACTAATAAAGTAGTAGTAGGTTTTAGTCAGCGCAAAGCAGCGTTTATAATCTCTTGTAAGCCCAATGAAATATGCGAACTCATTATTCATAATATGGGCCGAGGCGCTACTATTTTGCATGGTGAAGGGGCGTATACACACCAATCACGGCAGATTGTCATGGTCGTGGTGGGGCTTATGCAGATTGCCAAATTAAAAGATTATGTAGAAAAAGAAGATCCCAATGCCTTTATGATTATTACTGATGCCGCAGAGGTGATTGGACAGGGCTTTACCATGCCTGTAACACCTAATGTAAGGCCTGAAGTGGTGCAGAGCATTATGGCTAAAGCAGATGCTGCTGAGGTAGATCGAAGCAAGGGCACAGTGGTGAGCGATACAGCTGCTCATGATACAGTGGTTAATGTTAAAGTGATTGATACTAAAAAAGATAGACATAAGGGGAGGGATTAGGAAGCATCAAGTGTTAGCGTAGTACGTAGTTAGTTGCTGGAGCTGAGGAGAGAGCCGAACAACTTGAGTTGCTGTATGAGAGCCAATTAAAGGAGGCCCTATGACTTTACGGTGGACTGCAGAAGAATGGAAACGTACGATAATTTCGTTGATTAAAGTAACATTGGGAACAATTTTGTTCTCCATAGGCATTGATGCTTTTTTAGTGCCTCATAAACTAGTTAGTGGCGGTATTAGTGGTGTAGCATTAATTCAATACTATATAACGGGAATTCCTATCGGGGTTATGAACTTAATCTTGAACATTCCAATTGTATATGCTGCGTACCGCTGGTTAGGTCGCTGGCATGTGTTTATGACCTTATTTGGAACCGTTGTGTCGTCCTATTTTATAGACCAATTACACTTTTTATCTCTATATCATTTGACGAGTGACCCTGTAGTAGGCTCCATTTTAGGTGGTATTTTTAGTGGTATTGGACTTGGTGTAGTGTATCGTGCCGGTGGTAATACTGGTGGGTTAGATCCTATTGCTCTGATTATCCGCAAGTATTATGGCATGCAAATTGGCAGCGTACTATTAGCCATTAATATGATGATTTTAGTCGTTGCTGCCTTTGTTATTAGTATGGATTCGGCTGCTATTACATTGATTAGTAGCTACATTTCCGCATTTTTAACTAATAAAGTAATTGTAGGCTTTTCGCAGCGCAAAGCTATCTTTATTGTATCGCGCAAGTCTGATACAATTTGTAATGTTATTTTGCATAAAATTGGTCGTGGTGCTACTATTTTAAATGGTGAAGGTGCCTATACGCATCAGCATAAGCAGGTGATTTTGGTTGTTGTTGGGCTTATGCAAGTGAGCAAATTAAAAGAAGCCATTCAAAGAGAAGATCCCACAGCCTTTTTGATGATCACTGATGTTGCTGAAGTGATAGGTCAAGGGTTTACATTTAAGAGTGAAAAGAAATTGTCTGAGCAAGCTCAAGAAGCTTGTAGGCAAGCTGATTTAGCAAGTAGAAGTCTCTCTGAAGGAAGGGGCGAGGCTGCTTGTAAAGGAAGCGTTGCAGCTGCTAGTAAAATAAGCGTTGAAGCGGTAGGTAAAGGATTGATAAAACCAGCATCTAATTTGGAAGCTACTGTGTATGCAATGAGTCCAAGCCGCACAGCGCGAATCAGACGAAGACGATTACATGAGGCCAATCAGAATAGAGTGTAAGCATATTGTTTAAGATAGAGTATAAACGTATTGTTTAAGATAGCGTATAAGCGTATTGTGTAAGATGGAGTGTAAGCATTGAAACTAGTATGGGCGTAAGGATAGAGGGGAAGGAAAAAGCTCAAGAATAAATAGTATGGTATAGAGTAATACGATGGATTATGAATATGAGGAAGAAGCTAGATCGCAAGCATAGCGCTGAGAATGAGGAGGATTGTTGATGATTAGTGAGTTAGCGGGTAAGAAAGTAAGACCAGAGGACTGCATTCGAGTGGCCACAATAACGGAAGCCTATTATAATTTAGTGCCACGTCATGAGGAGAAAGGTGAACGCATTTCCTTTGGTACTTCGGGACATAGAGGCAAATCTTTGGAGCGGAGTTTTAATGAACTTCATGTGGCCGCGATTACGCAAGCTATTTGTGATGGACGGAATGCGTTCGGCGCTACAGGTGTTTGCTTTGTGGGACATGATACGCATGCCCTTTCTACGCCGGCGTTGGAAACAGTATTAGAAGTGCTAGCTGGTAATGGTGTAGTGGCAGCCGTTGATGAAGGCGGCGATTTTGTGCCTACACCAAGTGTGTCGCGAGCGATTATCCGTTATAATCAAATTATTAATGAAACCTTAAAGCAAGCGGTTGCTCAGAAGAAAGTATTTACAAGTGGCTCTTGTGGCGGAGCTGAAGAAATTGAACAGGAAATTAAGGGTGTGGAGCAGCGCGGAAAAGGGCATAATCAACATGTTGCTACTAAGGGATACGCTGATGGTATCGTGATTACGCCTTCTCATAATCCGCCAGACCAAGGTGGTATAAAGTATAATCCTATCAATGGTGGCCCTGCTGATACGAATGTAACGAAGTGGATTGAAGCTCGAGCTAATGAATATATTGCTAAGCAAGGTGAAGGGATTAAGCGAATCGCAAAATCTCAGATTGACCCTCATTTACGCTGGGCTTATGACTTTAAAGGCCAGTATGTGAAGGAGTTAGAAGGGGTTATTAATTTTGAAGCTATAAAAAAGGCTAATCTTAAAGTGCTTGTTAATGCGTTAGGCGGTAGCGGTGCTAATTATTGGAAAGCTATTAGTGAACGCTATGATTTAGGCTTAACTATTATTAATAGTGAATACGACCCTACTTTTAGTTTTATGACTTATGACCATGATGGGGCTATTCGCATGGACTGCTCATCGGCTTATGCTATGGCCGATGTTATTGCGCAAATTGGCTCCTATGATGTAGCGGTAGGTAATGATCCAGATTATGACCGCTATGGTATAGTGACAGCGGAAGGCTTGATTCCACCAAATCATTTCCTAACTGTAGCAGGGGCGTACTTGTTTAAAACAAGACCTTGGGCTGGCAAGGGATTTGGCAAAACAGCAGTAGTGACTAATTTAGTTGATCGATATTGTAAGGATCAAGGGATTCCCGTTTATGAAGTGCCTGTAGGGTTTAAATATTTCTCATCCTTATTATTTGATGAAACCATTGGTATTGGTGGCGAAGAAAGTGCAGGCGCCTCTTTCTTGATGAAGGACGGCCATGTGTGGACTACGGATAAGGATGGCATGGTGATGGCTTTGTTGGCGTTAGAAATTTTTGCCACCACTGGGAAGAGTCCTGTGGCTCATTATGAGGAGCTAGTTAAAACATATGGCGCCCCTGTGTTCAAACGCTTTGATGCGGCTTGTTCAAAGGAAAGTAAGGAAAAATTAAGTGCTTTACAAGCTTCTGATGTAAAAGCGACCATGCTTTCTGGTGAACCTATTGAGTCGATTCGTACTACTTCGCTGTACAAAGACTATGCTATCGGTGGAGTTCGCATTGGTACGGAATCAGGATTTTTAGTGGCTAGACCATCAGGTACAGAGGATTTATATAAAATTTATGCAGAAAGCTTCAAAGGGGAAACCGCTGTAGATGAACTGCTCGTAGAGGGGCAAAAGATAGTGGATGAAGCGATTGGATAGTGTAGTAGGATGGGTAGTTAAAAGAGGATAACTATCTTAGGCGACGCGTAAAAACGCTATACAGTAAGGCCTTAAAAATGCTATAATATTTTATTATTTAAGAACCTTTAAATTCTGTGGTTATAAATGAAGGACCACTGTTTTGAGAGGTAGCCATGCCAGATGACTTAGCTGGTGCAAACCTGTGGAGTTATTGCTAGGTATAGAGAGAAAAGGTGAAGTATATGAAAATTGTAGTAACTGTAGTAGGGGTAGACCGCGTAGGGATTATTGCAGGCGTTGCCGCGGTACTAGCTAAAAATGAGGTAAATATTGTATCTATTAATCAGACGATTTTAGATGGCATGTTTAATATGATTATGATGTGTGAAACAGATGATAAAAATTCGTTAGCTACAGTACAACAGGAGTTAGCTAACGAAGGCAAAGCCTTAGGCGTGCAAATTCAAGCGCAACATGCGGACATTTTTGTTAGCATGCATCGCGTAGGGTAGGTGGTCATATGTTAAGCATTGATAATATTTTAGAAACGAATCGCATGATTCACGATAATAAGCTAGATGTGCGAACTATTACGATGGGCATTAGCTTACTCGGCTGTACAGCAGCGGATGGCAAAACTTTGTGCAATCGTATTTATGATCACATCACCAAAGAAGCAGAACATTTAGTAGCTACAGGGGAAGCTATTGAACGGGAACTTGGCGTGCCCATTATTCATAAGCGCGTAGCTGTTACACCGATTTCTTTGGTGGCAGCTGGTAGCGATTTGAAAAACTATGTGTCTGTCGCAAAAGCTTTGGATAGAGCGGCTAAAACCGTAGGCGTAAATTTCATTGGTGGCTTTTCAGCCTTGGTGAGCAAAGGCTATACAGAAGGGGATCGTCGTCTCATTGCGTCGATTCCAGAAGCCTTAGCTACTACGGATATTGTATGTAGTTCCGTTGGCGTAGGCTCAACTAAAGCAGGCATCAATATGGATGCAGTGGCCCAAATGGGTGAAGTTGTTAAGGAAACAGCTAAACTTACGGCTCATCAAGATGCGTTAGGTTGTGCTAAACTCGTTATTTTCTGTAATCCAGTAGAAGATAATCCGTTTATGGCGGGAGCCTTCCATGGTGTTACTGAAGGGGACACGACCATTAGTGTTGGTGTCAGCGGCCCTGGGGTGGTAAAACATGCCTTAGAAGCTGTGCGTGGTAAGTCTTTTGATGAAGTGGCTGAAACAATTAAGCGGACCGCTTTTAAGATTACTCGTGTGGGTCAATTAGTGGCGCAAGAGGCATCGCGTCGATTAGATAAAAAATTTGGCATTATAGATTTATCCTTGGCTCCTACGCCGGCAGTGGGTGACTCCGTAGCACATGTATTAGAAGAGATGGGGATTACATCTTGTGGGGCCCATGGTACGACGGCGGCATTAGCCTTGTTAAATGATGCCGTTAAGAAGGGTGGCCTTATGGCATCCTCTCATGTAGGTGGCTTAAGTGGTGCGTTCATTCCTGTTAGTGAAGACCGCGGCATGATTGATGCGGTGGCAGTGGGCAGCTTAAGTTTAGATAAATTAGAAGCTATGACTTGTGTTTGCTCCGTAGGCCTTGATATGATTGCTGTGCCAGGAGATACATCAGCAGCGACAATTTCAGCAATTATAGCTGATGAAGCAGCTATTGGGATGATTAATAATAAAACTACTGCCGTGCGGCTAATTCCAGTACCTGGTAAAACTGTAGGTGAAATGGTTGAATTCGGTGGTTTGTTGGGATATTGCCCAATTATTGAAGTAAGTCCATTTAGTGCTGATGAGTTTATAAAAAGAGGCGGTCGAATTCCGGCGCCTATACGCAGTCTAACAAACTAAGAGCTAGCACGAGGAGGTGCGAGAATGACGGTGTACGTGTGGGCATTTGTAATAGCATTTGTTATTACCTTTGCGATTACACCGCTAATTAAACGGTTGGCGATACGAATTGGGGCAGTTGATAAGCCTGATGCTCGTAAAGTGCATCATGGCATGATGCCCCGTTTAGGAGGATTGGCTATTTTTATTGGCTATATTCTTTCTGTTTTATATACAGTGCAAGATATTAGAGCTATTTTAGGTCTCATTATAGGGTCCATAGTCTTAGTTGGCGTCGGTATTTGGGATGACGTCAAGCAAATTGGTCCTAGAACTAAATTATGTGGCCAAATTTTAGCGGCAGCTATTATTGTGCTGTTTGGGAATCAAGTAGAGTTTATTACTAATCCATGGGGACATTTATTGTATTTGGGCTATCTAGGGATACCCTTAACAATTTTTTGGATTGTAGGATTTACTAATATTGTTAATTTAATTGATGGCCTTGATGGTTTAGCAGCAGGGATTTCTTTTATTTCTTGCATCGCTATTTTTACTGTGTTATGGCAAATGGGACAGGTTGATTTAGCTTGTATTGCTTTGGCGTTAGCTGGGGCGGCAGGGGGATTCTTAAAATACAATTTTAATCCTGCTAAGATTTTTATGGGTGATACAGGCAGTATGTTGTTAGGATATACGATGGCCACCATATCTGTTATGGGAGCTGTAAAAACAGCGGCGACTATTTCCTTAGTAGTACCTATCATTGTGCTAGGCTTACCTATTTTAGACACGACTTTTGCTATTATTCGTCGAAAAATTAATGGACGACCTGTGTTTAAGCCAGACAAAGGACATGTACACCATCGATTATTAGCCCTAGGCTTAAGTCAAAAACAAGCGGTACTTTTAATGTATGCAGTAACTGCTGCATTAGGATATGTAGCGATTTTATTGGCTAAGGTCAATTGGTTAGTAGGGGTCGCACTTGTACTTGCGATTCTCTGCGTTTGTGTATTTATTGCTACTAAATTAGGTATGATTGCTAAAGACGAAGTAATCAACAAAGAGAAGGCAGCCGCTTCCCATAGACAGAACTAAAGTGTGCTCAGGAGGAATTTATGTTAAAGGTAATGACGATTTTCGGAACTCGACCAGAAGCCATCAAGATGGCGCCTGTTGTAAAGGCTCTAGAAGCAGCGCCTGATATGGAGGCTATCGTTACAGTAACAGCACAGCATCGTGAAATGCTCGATCAAGTGCTTAATTTATTTGGCATTACACCACAATATGATTTAAATATTATGTGCCAAGGCCAAACATTATATGATGTGACGAGTAAATCCTTATTAGGGCTTCGCGATGTATTAGCTGATGCTAAGCCTGATGTGGTGCTTGTTCACGGCGATACGACGACGACCTTTGCGGGAGCCTTAGCTGCCTTTTACCAAGAAATTCCTGTAGGCCATGTAGAAGCTGGTCTACGTACGGGCAATATTTATTCGCCATTCCCTGAAGAAATGAATCGTAAATTGACTGGTTCCTTGGCTTCGTATCACTTTGCGCCAACCTCAAGTGCAGAAAAAAATCTCATGAAAGAGAATGTAGGATCAGCTCATTTATATGTGACTGGCAATACAGTAATTGATGCATTGCAAACGACTGTAAAAAAAGAATATCATTTTGATGAAGAATTACTTAATAATTTAGATTATGAAGGGCGCCGCATTATTCTCGTAACCACACATAGACGAGAAAATTTAGGTGAGCCAATGCGCCATGTATACAGAGCCATTCGCCGACTTGTGGAAGATTTTGATGACATTGAAGTCGTATTCCCGGTACATAGAAATCCTAAGGTACGACAAATTGTTGACGAAGAACTAGGAGCTGTAGAGCGCGTTCATTTAATCGATCCATTAGAATATGAACCATTTGCTAATTTAATGGCTCGTGCTTATTTATTACTTACCGATTCTGGTGGAATTCAAGAAGAAGCGCCAGCCCTTGGCAAACCAGTTTTAGTACTTCGCAATACAACTGAACGACCTGAAGCAGTTACTGCGGGAACTGTGAAGCTAGTAGGGACTGATGAGGAAACTGTATATAGTACAGCACATCGCTTGTTGACTCATAAAGAGGCCTATGAAGCAATGGCGAACTCTGTTAATCCTTATGGAGATGGTATTGCCTCTCAACGAATTGTTGAGGCCTTGCGCTTTGAATTCTTAAATAGTGGTAAAAAGCCAAGTCGATTTGGTTATTAAAAGGAAAACCTCTGTAGCTCGTGATGAGACAACAGGGGTTTTTTCTTTTTCTCCACAAATAAAATAGTAGAATTTGAAGGTAATTGCACAATATATAGAAAATATTGAGACTTTAAGACTCTTTTGAGAGCTTAATGGTAGGAGATGACATATTTCTTTGGCATATACCATTATTCGAAAAAGTGATGAAAAATTATACTCACCATGACTTTTTGGAATAATTCGGTATTTTTGTAAAGGACAAAAATCTATTGTAAAGTGTAAAAAAATTTTGTATAATCACTTTGTAAGTCTCGAAAATATGCATAACGTTCAGTTTTTGACTGTCATTTGATAAATTGATGTAGACAAATCAAGGTAAAAGTATTCATACCATAGTTGCATTGGTGGTATAGGTGCCAAAAATGCTATAATTTAATGTGTATTAACAAGAAGCAGTAGTATACAATTTTAATATGTGAGAAGAACTGACTTTTTATACCTTGTGTTGTCTATTTAATTCATCAAAGAGCAGGTGATCTTAATGAAACCCATGGATCGGACGACTTTGAAGGCATTGAATGTAGCTCTTTCAGCAGGCTTTAGCTTGCTAACGTCTATATTAATATGTCTGGCCATTGGTGTGGGCTTGGATCATGTCCTAGGCACAAAGCCGTGGTTCACTTTCTTGGGCGGAATTACAGGAGGTATAGGAGGTCTTTATTCTTTATACCTGCGTGTAGTGAAGTGACTAAGGGGGTCATTATCATCTTACAATTTTTGACGTTTGTTAAGAGAATGACGGTGCATGTAATGTTAGCCGCCCTAGTAGTAACATTGTTGTTAGAGATTGTAGAATTAAGTGAGTGTATTATTGGCTGGGTTTGGGGATGCCTAACGAATATTATTTATATGTTAGTATTGGGTGTATGGGTATATAAATCAGCCAAAAAAAGTACAGAAGCCGCTGTTAGAGCTACTAAAAGTGGTGTATTTGTTCGTTTGATTATTGTAGCAATTGCTACTTTATTAGCGGACTTATTATTTTTAGAATTTCATTATATTTCATATATTGCGGGGATTTTCGTATGGAGACCTTTCGCATTTTATGAACATATTCGTTCCCGTTTATTGGAAGAAAAAATGGGTATATCCAAAGTTCATTAATCAGAGTAAAACTTCTATTGTCTTGTGAATACATATACTAACTTTTAGATAGAGTAATTGGCAATTTAATAAGTAGGAAGGAGGTGAATCTGATGGAATTACATGCAGGACAGCATACGGTAGTTCATATGTGGGGCATGGCATTTAATATGGATACTCTATATATGACATGGCTAGTATTTGGTATTCTTATCGTATTAGCATATTTTGCCACTCGGCAGTGTAGAATGGTACCCAGTGGAATGCAAAATGGCGTGGAAATGGTGCTTGAGATTATTGGCAATCAGTTTAAAGGACCACTTGGCGAGCATTTCAACAAATTAACGGCCTTATTATTTACGTTCTTCTTCTTCATTTTTGTAAGTAATGAGCTCGGTTTGCTACCAAGTCCTCACATTTTAGTATCACCAACAAGTGATTTGAATACGACCTTGGGCTTAGCACTTGCTAGTTCAGTCAGTGTTTGGGTCATTGGCTTGCGGATTAAGGGTGTTGGTTATTTGAAACATTATTTTCAACCATTTGCTGTATTCGCAATATTTCATTTGATTGAAGAAATTTCAAAGCCGGTTACATTAAGCTTCCGTTTGTTTGGTAATATTATAGCCGGGGAAATCGTATTGGAGCTATTAAATAATTTAGCCCCATATTTAGCGCCAATTATTTGGATAGCCTTTAGTTTGGTTATTGGTGTTATTCAAGCCTTTGTATTTACGATTCTTGTTACATCCTATTTAGGTATGGCGATTGCGGATGAACATTAATTCTATCGTTTTCTCAGTTCATAATGTAAGAAATTATTTTATTATTTAGGAGGATTTTTATTATGGAAAAAGCGATTTTGTTATCAGTTAGCGTATTTAGTGCATGTTTCGTAGCAGGTTTAGCAGCATTAGCAGCAGCATTTGGTGATGCTTTTGCAGCAAGTAAAGCTTTTGATGGTATGACTCGTCAACCTGAAATGGCTGGTAAAATTATGACTAACTTATTCATCGTTATCGGCTTAATCGAAGCGATTCCAATCATTGCTATCGTTATCGCAATCGTACTTGTATTTACTGATACTGTTGTAGGTAAATTATAATCTGGTTGTTATAAATTGAACAAAACAGGTAAGCAGAATTAATCCATTTTAAGAGGGGGTTACGCCGTTGGTAGAAGTAAACGGTACATTGCTAGTTCAATTTATCAATTTCTTTATTTTGTTTGCGATTTTAGCAAAATTTGCTTTCAAACCTCTACAAAAAATTATGACAGAACGTCGCAATAAAATTGAGGGTGATCTTGCAAATGCTCAAGCTACTTTAGAAGCAGCCGAAGCAACAAAAAAAGAGTATGAAGCACAGTTAACTAATGCTCGTAAAGAAGCACAAGCTATTGTAGAAGCGGCAGCTAAACAAGCGGAAAGCAATACGCAAGCTCAAATTAAAGAATTAAGAGAACAGCTAGTACGCGAAAAAGAAGAAGCTCGTCTTGATATTGAACGAGAACGAGCAAAAGCATTGCAACAGATACGAGAAGATATGGTTACGCTTTCCGTAGCTGTGGCAGGTAAAATTGTAGCCAAAAATCTTGATAGTCAAGCTAATATGGATTTGATTAAAGATGCAATCTCCAAGCTTGATAGTAAAGCGATAGGGTGATGGTATGAGTGTAGACATTGTAACAGATAAATACAGTACCGCTATCTTTGAATTGGCACAAGAAGGCAACGTTCTTGAAGAGATGGAAAAAGATCTCACTTATGTAAAGGATGTTATGGATACGCAGCCGGAACTCGGCACATTATTATTGTACCCAGCCTTAGAAACACAAGCAAAATGTGATGTGATGACCAAAATCTTTGGCCAATCCATCAGTGCCTTGGCTCTTAACTTTTTGTTAGTCATGGTTACTCGTGGTCGTATGCGCTATATTGTGTCTACTATTAAAGAATTTATCATTAAAGCTCGTGAAGCTCGCGGCATTTTCGCTGCTACGGTAACAGTAAGCGAACCAATGCCTGATGAAATTTATAGTAGCTTAGCTGACAAGTTAAAAGCTGTTACAGGCAAACAGTACATTTTTGATATTAAAGTGGATCCTACGATTGTAGGTGGCATTATTCTTCAGATTGGTGATACTCGTATTGATGCGAGTGTAACGCGTCGTTTAGAAGATTTGAAGAAACACTTGCTTACAACAGGTGCAACTGAGATTGGGGTGAATGGTTAAGTATGAAAATGAAGCCTGAAGAAATTACTGCCATAATTAAACAGCAGATTCAGGACTATAATGTGGAACTTAACGTTGATGATGTGGGTAAAGTTCTCGAAGTAGGGGACGGTATTGCCCATATTTACGGTCTTGAAAAAGCCATGGCTGGTGAATTATTGGAATTGCCACATGGTGTATATGGTATGGTACTCAACCTTGAATTAGACAATGTTGGTGCCGTACTTTTAGGTGATGACTTCTTAATTAAAGAAGGCGACCAAGTACGTCGTACTGGTCGTATCATGCAGGTTCCAGTAGGTGATGAACTTATTGGCCGCGTAGTTAATGCGTTGGGGCAGCCTATTGATGGCAAAGGCGATATTAAAGCGGAAGGGTATCGTCCAGTTGAATTCCCAGCACCAGGCATTGCGGACCGCAAATCTGTATTTGAGCCATTACAAACAGGGTTAAAAGCAATTGACGCGATGGTACCAATTGGCCGTGGTCAACGTGAGCTTATCATTGGTGACCGTGGTACTGGTAAATCCGCTATTGCTATCGATACAATCTTGAACCAAAAAGGACAAGATGTAATTTGTATTTACGTAGCTATTGGTCAGAAAGAATCTACTGTAGCACGTGTAGTACAAAAATTAGAAGAAGCTGGTGCGATGGATTATACTATCGTTGTATCTGCAGGGGCTTCTGAAGGTGCACCTATGCAGTACTTAGCACCATACTCTGGGGTTGCTATGGGCGAACATTTTATGTATCAAGGCAAACATGTACTTTGCGTATATGATGACTTGACTAAGCAAGCCGCAGCATATCGTGCTATGAGTCTATTGCTTCGCCGTCCACCAGGACGTGAAGCGTATCCAGGGGACGTATTCTACTTACATTCCCGTTTACTAGAACGTGCTGCTAAATTATCTGATGAATTAGGTGGCGGTTCTATCACAGCATTACCTATCATTGAAACACAGGCTGGTGACGTATCTGCCTATATTCCGACAAATGTAATTTCCATTACAGATGGTCAGATTTTCTTGGGCACTGATATGTTCTACTCTGGCGTTCGTCCAGCTGTTGACGTTGGCCTTTCTGTATCTCGTGTAGGTGGTAGTGCACAGATTAAAGCGATGAAACAAGTTGCTGGTAAGCTTCGTCTTGACCTTGCACAATATCGTGAATTGGCGGCATTCGCTCAATTTGGTTCTGATCTTGATAAATCTACTAAAGCACAGCTTGACCGTGGCGAACGCTTAACAGAAATGTTAAAACAACCACAATATTCTCCTTTAAAAGTTGAAGAACAAGTTGTTTGCTTATATGCAGGTATTAATGGATACTTAGCTTCTATTGAAGTGGCTGATGTATCTGAGTTCCAAAATGCTTTATTACGCTATATTCATAGTAATCATGGCGATATTTTAACTGACATTGCTACGGCTAAAAAATTAGAAGAAGCAACGGAAGAAAAATTGAAACAAGCTATTAAGGAATGTATCGAATCATTTGGGGATTCCCATCACTTGATTTCAGAGGAGGCGTAGTTAATGGCCAGTGCACAGGATTTACGTAAGCGTATAAAAAGTATACGAAATACGCAGCAGATTACTAAGGCCATGAAAATGGTAGCCTCTGCCCGATTGCGCCGTGCACAAACAAAAGCAAAATCTACGGAGCCTTATGCAGAAAAATTAGGCCAAATCCTAAATAATGTAGCTGGCAGTCTTAATACAGCTGAATTGACAGCCTATCCTCTTATGGAAGTAAGAGAAGTACAGCGTACAGCCTACATTCTTATAGGTGCTGATAAAGGCCTAGCAGGTGCATATACTAGTAACCTGATTAAATATTTTACTCGTCTAGTTGCTGAAGAAGAGCGCACTAGTTACGAAGTAATTTCGGTAGGACGTAAGCCATTAGAACATTTGACTCATCAAAAACATGCTATTGCTGAGTCCTACTATGGCTTCTCTGATAAGCCAGAATATAGTCATGCACAACGGATTGTAAGCGATGCTACAAAGCTTTTCCTTGAAGGAAAAGTGGATAAAGTAGTGATGGTATATACACATTTCGTGAACTCTTTAACACAAACTGTTCGCAGTGTAGATTTACTACCCGTAACAAGTCCTGAACAAGACGATTCAAAAATGCAAGAGATGTATTACTATGAACCTAGTGCAAAAGCAATTTATAGTGAACTCTTGCCAAAATATTTAGAGATTACAGTATATAATGCATTGTTGCAGGCCTCCGCTAGTGAGCTTGGTGCTCGTATGACGGCCATGACCTCCGCAACGGATAATGCAGGTGAACTGATTAGTACCCTTAATTTGGAATACAATAAATTACGACAAGCTGGCATTACTAATGAAATTTCTGAAATTGTCGGCGGCGCTAATGCCTTGCAATAGGCAGAACTATAAAGGAGGAGAGACCTCTTAAATGAGTAATAATATTGGTAAAGTTGTACAGGTCATTGGACCAGTAGTTGATATTCTCTTCACGGCAGGGAATTTGCCAGCTATTTACAACGCAATTCACATTAAAAAAGTCGATGACCAAGGTAAGGAAGAAGTCATTGTAGTTGAAGTTATGCAGCACTTAGGTGATGATACTGTTCGTGCTGTAGCAATGAGCTCCACTGATGGCCTTACTCGTGGTATGGAAGCTGTTGATACTGGAGCGGCTATTTCTGTTCCAGTAGGTGATGGCGTACTTGGCCGTATTTTTAACGTACTTGGCGAAACTGTTGACCATGATGATACTCCAGTTGCATCTGAAGAAAAATGGCCAATTCATCGTCCAGCTCCTAAGTTTGACGATCTAGCACCAGAAACTACTATCCTTGAAACAGGGATTAAAGTAGTTGACCTTATTGCCCCTTATGTAAAAGGTGGTAAAATCGGTTTGTTCGGTGGTGCCGGTGTAGGTAAAACTGTATTAATCATGGAATTAATTCACAATATCGCTACAGAACATGGTGGTTATTCCGTATTCTCCGGCGTAGGTGAACGTACTCGTGAAGGTAATGACCTTTGGAACGAAATGAAAGAGTCTGGCGTTATTTCTAAGACTGCCCTAGTATATGGGCAGATGAATGAACCACCAGGAGCTCGTATGCGCGTAGCTTTAACAGGTCTTACTATGGCGGAATATTTCCGTGACGTACAAAAACAAGACGTACTATTATTCGTAGATAATATTTTCCGTTTCATTCAGGCTGGTTCTGAAGTATCTGCCTTGCTTGGTCGTATGCCATCAGCCGTAGGTTACCAACCTACTTTGGCTAATGACGTAGGAGCATTGCAAGAACGTATTACTTCTACAAAAGAAGGTTCTATCACATCTGTACAGGCCGTATATGTACCTGCCGATGACTTGACTGACCCTGCTCCAGCAGCAACATTTGCTCACTTGGATGCGACAACAGTATTGTCTCGTTCTATTGCTGAAATTGGTATTTATCCAGCTGTGGATCCACTTGACTCCACAAGCCGTATTCTTGACCCACTAGTACTTGGTGAAGAACATTATAAAATTGCTCGTGGCGTACAAGAAGTACTTCAAAAATACAAAGATTTACAAGATATCATCGCCATCCTTGGTATGGAAGAATTATCTGAAGATGATAAATTGACAGTTGCTCGTGCACGTAAAATTCAACGTTTCTTGAGTCAACCATTCTTCGTAGCTGAAGTATTTACTGGTTCCCCTGGTAAGTATGTACCATTACAAGAAACATTACGCGGTTTCACAGAAATCCTTGAAGGTAAACATGATGATTTACCTGAAAATGCTTTCTACATGGTTGGTACCATCGATGAAGCAGTAGCTAAAGGAAAGGAATTGTTGGAGAAGGGGGAATAATTCATGAGTAGCGAAAGCAAAATCCATTTAAATGTGATTACTCCTGATAGCACCATATTCTCTGGCGATGCTAAATTCGTAGTAGTGCGCTCTAAAGCGGGTGAACTTGGTATTTTGCCAAGACATGCTAATTTAGTGGCTGCATTAGATGTGGGACAACTTCGCGTGGATACTTTGGATGGTGAACAACTATTCTTTGCTAATTTTGGTGGTTTTATGGATGTAACACCAACTGAAATTAACATTGTAACTCCTAATTGCGAATTGCCTGGCGAAATTGACGAAGAACGAGCAAAACGCGCTAAAGAGCGTGCAGAAGAACGCTTACAAAGTCATCATGATGATGTTGATTTTGATCGAGCTCGTCTTGCTTTAGAACGTGCCCTCTTACGTATTGAGGTAAAAAAAGGCCTTAAAAAAGGTATAAAAGACGAATAATTATTAAGTGAGTTTACGAATCGAGTAAATTTACTTATAGAAGGACTGCATTATTGCAGTCCTTTTTTCTTTATAAATGAAAAATAATGAGAATAAAACATAGTAAATATTTATACAAATAGCTAGGATACATTTGGTTTTATAATTTTAGGTTTTATTTGATACAATCGCAGGTCAAAATGCATCATAATTCAAATATACGTAGTAAATAAATTGTCTATTGATATTACACATGAATATAGTTGTTCTTATTATTTAGTTATAGTTTGAAACTATAACAACGAAGAGTTCTTTTAATATTTTAGATTGTTTACAAGTTTAAATCATAGGATTTGATGGGAATCTATAGGAATTATGATCTGTTGGTACTTAATGATGGATTATAGTTTTTGAGTCTCTTGAGAATGGACGTGAGTTAAATCGCTGTTGACACTTTCTTGCCACATTGGTATAGTAACAACATCAAATACATCACATGGTATTTGAGATTTCATAATTATATATAGAACAGACGATGAAAAGATAAGTACTCGTAGGGTATTGTTACAGAGAGTCCCGTTAGGTGAAAGGGGATACAAGGGAATACGACGAAGATGGTCTTGGAGTCACCGAGGTGGAATGCGAAAGCTTTAGTCTCGGCGGATGCAACCGTTATAATGCCACAGTATAAACTTATTTAATTTAAACAATGTATAAGTCGTACTGGTTGAGGAGTATATTGTGAAATATACTTAAATCAAGGTGGTAACACGTTATCTAACGTCCTTGTTCACGAGAGTGAATGAGGCGTTTTTTATATATTGTTGCAGGAGGGGATAGAGAGGTATTGAGAGATTAGAGAGCGGTAAGAATTAGGGGATGAGAGAGTTTTCAAGTTGAAAAATAGACAATATGATATCGGGAGGTGGTAAGATGCCTATTACAGTGGTAAAGGATTTACCAGCCATAGGAAAGTTAGCGGAAGAAAATATATTCGTTATGGATTCTGTTCGAGCTGAAACACAGGATATTCGGCCACTACAGATTCTAATCGTAAATTTAATGCCCACTAAGGAGACTACAGAAACGCAACTGCTTAGGGCCTTAAGCAATACGCCATTGCAATTAGACATAACCTTACTGCACATGGCAACACATAAGGCTGTTAATACATCAGAAGAGCATTTAACTTCTTTTTATAGGACCTTTGAGGACATTAAAGAAAAATTCTTTGACGGCATGATAATAACGGGGGCGCCTGTAGAACTAATGCCTTTTGAAGAAGTAAATTATTGGTCAGAACTTGTTGAAATTATGGAGTGGAGTAAAACACATGTATATTCAACATTATACATTTGTTGGGGGGCTCAAGCCGGTATTTATTACCATTTTGGAATTGACAAGGAATTATTACCAAAGAAACTATTCGGCGTATTTGAAAATGAAGTGCATAACTCACGACCTATGTTGTTAAGGGGGATGGATGAAATTTTCTATATGCCGCATTCAAGACATACAACAGTAAGTAGTGATTTGATTAAAGCTAATGAGAAGCTGGAAATTTTGGCTGATTCTAAACAAACAGGGGCGTCAGTTGTACGAAGTTTAGATAATAAACACATTTTTGTATTCGGCCATTCTGAATATGATCGTGATACATTGCAAAAAGAGTATGAGCGAGATGTGGCCTTGGGGTTAGAGATTGATGTGCCAGAACATTATTATCCTGATGATGATCCAGCGAAGGAACCTATTGTTAGGTGGCGTTCTACAGGTACTTTGTTATTTACTAACTGGTTAAATTATTATGTGTACCAGGAAACACCATATATTATTGAACAAATAAAAAAGATGAAAACACATATTAAATAGGTGTGAGAAGCCTATTTGAGAAAAAGGAGAGATTTTATTATGAGCAACAACAAACAGTACAAATTCGAAACAATTCAATTACATGAAGGTCAAGTAATCGATGAAACAGGGGCACGTGCTGTGCCAATTCATCAAACAACTAGTTATGTATTTAAAGATGCACAGCAAGCTGCTGATCGTTTTGCACTTCGCGATGCAGGCGGTATTTACTCTCGTCTTGGCACACCGACTAATGATGTATTAGAAAAACGTGTAGCTGCTCTTGAAGGCGGTGCAGGTGCCTTGTCGGTGGGATCTGGGTCTGCTGCGATTACCTATGCTATTGAAAATGTAGCCGGCGCTGGGGACAATATTATTGCTGCATCTACATTATATGGTGGTACTTACAATTTATTTAGTGCAACTTTACCACGTTTTGGTATTACTACTAAATTCGTAGATCCTGATGATTTAACTGCTTTTGAAAAAGCCATTGATGATAAAACGAAAGCTATTTATATCGAATCTATTGGTAATCCTAATATTAACTTAATTGATATTCAAGCTGTAGCTGATATTGCTCATAAACATGGAATCATTCTTATCGTAGATAATACATTTGGTACACCATATCTTATCCGTCCTTTTGAACATGGTGCAGATGTCGTGGTACACTCAGCTACTAAATTCTTAGGTGGTCATGGCACAACTATTGCTGGTGTAATTGTAGAAAGTGGCAAGTTTGATTACAAGGCCAGTGGGCGCTATCCTGATTTTGTAGCTGGCGATATTCACTACAATGGTCTTGTCTATGGTGATTTACCAATTCCATTTACTGTAAAGGTGCGGGCACAATTACTTCGCGATACAGGGGCTGCGTTAACACCATTGGCGGCTTGGCTCATTCTTCAAGGCATTGAAACCTTGTCTCTTCGTGTAGAACGTCATGTAGAGAATACACGTAAAATTATTGATTTCTTAGTCAATCATCCTAAAGTTGCTTGGGTTAATTATCCCGAACTTAAGGATAGCAAATATAAAGCCTTAGCTGATAAGTATTATCCTAAAGGGGTAGGCTCTATTTTTACTTTCGGTATTAAGGGTGGTAAAGAAGAAGGCATTAAATTTGTTGATGCCCTACAAATTTTCTCTAATTTAGCTAATGTAGGGGATGCTAAATCCTTGGTAATTCATCCATCTAGCACCACCCATGCACAACTTAATGAAGACGAGCAAAAGGCAGCTGGTGTAAGCCCAGATATGATTCGTGTTTCTGTGGGGATTGAAAATGTGGAGGACTTAATCGATGATTTGGAACAAGCTTTGGAACACGTATAAAAACATAGCCGCCCATGCGACACCTTATACCTATCCAGAATATTGGTGGTATTAATCTAGAGAATTTTCTAAATTAATACGAAAACTCTCTCCTTAACATAGACAAAGAGACTCTGATTGAAGCGTAATGGCTTTGATTAGAGTCTCTTTGCTTTTTTAGCTGATTTTGCTCTTGACTTAGAGTTCACTTCAGGCCGTATACTAATAATAGTAATATGGATATTCTAATAATAGTACTATGCGTATTCTAATAATAGGCATATAGATATACTAAGAAGAGAACTTAATACATAAGGATAGTAACATATATACGTGCATTTTTATAAAATGAAAGTTGGTGCAAGGATGACTATAAAAGAAGTAGCAGAAAAATTTGATCTTACAACTGATACACTCCGTTATTATGAGCGCATCGGTTTAATTCCAGAAGTGCCTCGTACAGCATCGGGCATTCGTGATTTTGATGAAGTGACTATCAAATGGGTGGAGTTTGTGCTTTGCTTTAAAAAAGCAGGCGTACCTTTGGAAGGCATTATAGAGTATGTAAAATTAGCTTTACAAGGAGCAGGTACTGAACCAGCACGCCGTGAAATTTTAGTAGAAACTCGTGAAAATTTACGTGAAAAGCTCGAAGAAATTAAAGAATGCTTGGCCTTATTAGATTATAAAATTGATACAGTCTATAAAGATTGCAATGTAGCAACAGCTCAATTAGTAGAGGATTGGAAGTCTAAGAATACAAATAAATAATTCGAAGACATACGGCTCAATAAATTAAAACCCTAAGAGGATAAACAGGTAATAAATAACAATTAAAATAATAATTAGCAAATAGCAAATAGCAAATAACAAATAACAAATAACAAATAACAAATAACAATCCCCTACTATTAGACCAACAATCTAAAGAGTAGGGGATTTTATTTTAACATATGAGTACTAGTATATTATTTGTATAGTATTGTATATTATTTTAAAGCTTTACTAGTGGAAGCCGTTGGGTTCTGCCCCTCCAGATTGTTATCGCTATGACTAGGGAGTGTATTGCGAAGGCCATTGTCATTAGGGGCTATGACTTCAATAATTTCACCAGCTTGACGGCGTTCTTCGATTAACGTAGAACCCCAATCGGACATATCCTCTAAGATATGGCGTAGGCTTAAGCCGCGCTCGGTTAAGCTATACTCTACGCGAGGCGGTACTTCCTTATATACTTTTCGGCTAATTATGCCAGCTTTTTCTAAATCGCGCAACTGTAGGGTTAGCATGCGTTGAGAAATGCCCGGCATGCGCCGTTTTAATTCACCAGTTCGCAAGGTACCATCGCCTAGATGACAGAGGATGAGTAATTTCCATTTGCCACTTAAAATTTCAAGAGTGGCATCAATGGCTAGATGATATAGATTTCGCAACATGTTCACCTCCTTAAAAAGCATTGAAATTACTTAATTGTAACAAATTTGTTCCTATAGTAAAAAAATGTGCCGTCTTTTCAGGTTTATATATCTCTTTTATAATAGCATGTGTAAAGGACTTGATTCAAATTTGAGAAAGGATGATAGATATGAAAGAAATTTCCGTAAAAGAATTGCAATTAAATCCTATGACCATGATTTCCGATGATTGGTTGTTAATTACAGCGGGAAATGAAGACCGTGGGTTTAATACTATGACGGCGAGCTGGGGCCATCTAGGGGCTCTTTGGGCAACGAATAGGGGCTTACCAACTGCCATTGTTTACGTACGCCCACAGCGTTATACAAAAGAATTTATAGATCGTGAAGACTATTTTACTTTATCCTTCTTTAGCAAAGACTATAAGCGTCAATTAGCTTATTTAGGGACTCACTCAGGTCGCGATGAAGATAAGATTGGTAAGATGGAAATGAAGCCAGCCTTTGACATGGACACAACATATTTTGAAGAAGCTGATTTAGTTCTTATTTGCCGTAAAATTTATAAAGCCCCTATTTTAGAAGAAGGCTTTGTGGATCGCCATATTATGGAGACCATGTATCCAGAACGAGACTTCCATGATATGTATGTAGGGGAAATCCAAAAAGTATTGGTTAAGGATTAAATGATACAAAAGTTTCGTTGAAGTCTACCTCATACAGAAAGAATAGTGAGAGACTAAAATATAGAGAAAAAGCACCACTGAGTGCACTGTGATTCTAACTTTAGAAATATCTAATAATAGAAGACATAGTGACTCGGTGGTGCTTTATATTTTTATATCCCTATGGATGCCTTACATATAGTTATCCTTGCGTCAATGCAGTTATAGCTGAACTAGTACGGCTATGATAAAGTTCTTATTTTAAATCCTTGAGCAAAGCCACTAAGTACGTGTAAATGCGATCTACAGAAGAGAGGCTTATGCGTTCTTGTGGTGTATGAGCATGTGTGATGGTTGGGCCAAAGCTAATCATTTCAGTATTAGGCATAACCGCTTTTAAAAGACCGCATTCAAGGCCTGCATGAATCGCTGTTACTAATGGTTTTTGACCAGTCACTTGTTCATAAATGGCAATGGCTTGTTCTTCAAGTTTGCTGCCTGGTTCATATTCCCAAGCTGGATAGCCTTCACCAACAGTGATTGGAAGTCCTAGTGTACTTGCTAAGAGTTGGAATTTTTTCACTAGAAAATCTAAGGAGCTACCAGAGAGGCTGCGAATGGATACAGCCACATTAATTGTATGCTCTGTTTCTTTGACAATGGCAATATTATTACTTGTTTCTACGAGGCCTTTTAAAGAGTGATTCATAGCAAATACGCCATTAGGCGCCAAGTATAAGAAGGTGAGTAAGGACTCGGCTGTATCGCCACCGTATACAGTGTCAGGAAGTTCCGCATCACTTAGGAGAATGTCGATGTTTTCATCTTGCGGTGTATATTCATGACGGTAATTTTTAACTTTTGCCTTAATCCAATTGGTTACGGCTGTTACATCATCTTCTTTAAGTAAAATAGTAGCAGTCCCTACACGTGGAATCGCATTGTGCTTAGTGCCGCCTTCAAAGTTAGCAAGTTGGAAATTGTATTGAAGAGCCAATTCGTAGAGTAAGCGACCAAGAATTTGGTTACCATTGGCGCGCTCTTTGTTGATTTCAATCCCTGAATGACCACCTAAGAAACCGCTGATAGTTAGTTTTAGGGCTTTAGTAAATTGTGTGTCGCGATTATCGCGAAGGCGTGGGATTTCTACGGTTACACCACAGCCACCAGCACAGCTAACTACAAATTCGCCTTCTTCTTCAGTGTCAATATTAAGTAAGTATTGACCGTGTAACTGGCCTTCTTTAATTGCATTGGCACCAACCATGCTAGTTTCTTCTGATGTGGTGAAGAGGCATTCTAATGGGCCATGTGCTACAGTATCATCATCTAAGATGGCAAGAGACATAGCAACGGCAATGCCATTGTCAGCGCCGAGCGTTGTTTCATTGGCATGAAGCCAATCACCGTCGATAATATGTTCAATAGGATCTTTGGTAAAATCATGAGTGGAGGCATCGCTCTTTTCACAAACCATATCCATATGGCCTTGTAAAATGATGGATGGTCTATTTTCATAACCTGGTGTAGCCGGCTTACGGATAATAACATTTAATGCTTCGTCTTGTTCCACCTCAAGTTGACGGTCCTTGGCAAATTGAACGAGCCAATCACTTACAGCTTTTTCATTGCCAGAGCCACGTGGAATTTGATTCATTTGTTCAAAGTATGCAATCGTTTTGTTGTTGCTCATACTAACACCTCGTTTATTAATTTAAGTAAAAAACTCTATGCATCTATACTATCATATTTGTAATGATTTGTGAAAATCCATATAGGTTTGATATAATTTTATTAGAGTTTTCAGGATAAAAGGAGGCTTTATGTATTCTAATAAATTAGTAATTATAGGAACTGGTGGCACTATTGCAGGGCAAAGCGCTACGGCCGATGATTTAACAGGATATCATGCTGGCGAATTGACTGTAGATGCTCTTGTTGCATCTGTACCAGGCCTAGGACAATATGGGCCATTTGAAAGTCAACAGTTTAGTAATATTGATAGTTCAGATATGACGGCGCCCCATTGGCAAGGTTTGGCTGCGCTAGTGCAAGAGTATGTAGATCGCAGTGATGTAGATGCAGTCGTAATCACTCATGGCACGGACACGATGGAAGAAACGGCGTATTTTTTACATTTAATGGTACATACGACAAAGCCCATTGTTGTGACTGGGTCCATGCGGCCTGCTACAGCAATTAGTGCGGATGGTCCTTTAAATTTATTGCAAGCAGTTCAAACCGCGCGTTCAAAAGACGCTATAGGGGCCGGCGTTTTAGTTGTATTGAATGGGGCCATTGATTGTGCGCGAGACGTACATAAAGCCCACACGACCGCTGTAGAAACATTTGAAAGTCCCTACTTTGGACATATGGGCTTTGTTCAAGAAGGCAAGGCCAGATTGTATTATAAATCGCTCCGCAAGCATACGAAGGAGAGTCAATTTTCTGCTTTATTACAAAATAAGGCAGAATGGCAAGCTCGGAAGTTGCCAAGGGTTGTGGCGGTGACTCTATATGCTGATATGCCAGCTGCCGTGTTAGATGGTGTATTAGCACTTGAGCCGAAAGGCCTTGTATTAGGTGGTTTAGGTCATGGTATATTACCAGAGGCTATTCATAAGAAGGTAAGTCAACTTCAGATTCCTGTAGTGCGCGCATCTCGTACGGGCAGTGGTATGGTAAGTTCTGGAGTGGCTTTGGGGGCGCCATTTATCGTGAGTGATACCTTAACAACGCAGAAAGCGCGGATTTTGCTTATGTTAGGTTTATGTCAAACTGATAGTATAAAAGAGTTGCAGCAAATGTTTTATACCTATTAGAGCGTATGGGTTAGGTTATTTAGAGACTATATGCTAGTTTATTTAGAAACTATGTACTAGTTGCTTTAGCGCCTATGTGCTGGCTTCTTTTAAGACTATGGGAGACCTTCTTTGAAGATTATGCATTACCTTCTTCTAACACTTTGCGAGTGCGACCATTTTCTAAAGCCCGTTTAATGGCTAGGCGCACTGCTTTAGCAAGGGTGTCGCCAAATTGAGAGAAGGTCCCTGCATCAGTAAGGATAGGGCCATTGGTGTCGATAGTTAAAATGACACCGTCCGTAGCAGTGCCTGAAGCTAAATGTTGCCCCGTAGCATCATAAATTTGTGCTTCTTGTAACGCCACGGTTTTAGCCTCTGTGATTGTTATTAAGGCCTTGGTCATAGCGCCATCAGTGAGGGCATGGTTTGTGAAGACCAGTAAATTGATGGTGTGCGGCTGTGTAAAATGTCCTTCTTGCTCCACATAATGATAGCCATCACCAGCGCGGTGGGCTGTTTCTTCGTAGCCCGCTGTAGCAATGACTTCTACAAGGAGCGTGTCACAGGTTACTTTGGCGTAGGCATGCCATTTCATAGAGGCACTGGTAATGAGGCCGGTACAGAAGTTAAGCGGATAGTCTTCTTGCTCGAATTCTAGGCTCAAGTAACTTGCCATGGAACCACCAGGTAGTTCTTGTTCATTATTGACAAAGAAGTTTAACTGTTGATTGCGCAGTGCTAAGGTATGATGAAAACCACCATTTAATGGACTCGTACTGAGACTATAATGCACCTCGTCAAAGGCTACTGTTAAGGCCGAGGCCGTCGTTGTTACATAGCCTCCTACATCAAGTTGTGACGGTGCTGCATAGGGATTGACATGTTGTTGTTTCGTCATAATTTCTCCTGTGAATATATACCTGGCGTTTTTTTCGTATATACTTTGTATTTTCAATATTGGACATATAATGGGGTTATTAATAGACCTATATAGGACTATGGATTAATATATGTTCTTAATATAAATTGTTTTTTATGTTTTGTCATCTGAAATTTTAGAAGTTCTCATAATCTAATGTGATTGTAAGGGCTGACTGGCATTTCATTTGAATTTCGTTCTGATTTTATTTAAATTGTATTGTATATTGTGTTTATTCTGTAATAGGCAAAGGAGACAGACTATGTTATTGGCAAGTGTAGAACCAAATGCAGTTTCAAATGCTGTAGAGACACAAGTAGCAAATAGTGCTACCTATGTAGATAAAATTATTGACTTTTTTGTGGCCCATGGTCCAAGTATTATCATGGGCATTGTTATCTTTATTATAGGTACCTATATTGCTCGTTTTGTACGAGATTTCTCTATTCGTGTTATGCAAAGAGCTAATTATGATCACACCGTTATATCTTTTGTGAGTCAAATTATTTATTATGGCGTTATGTCTATAGGCCTGTTATCAGCTCTAAATTCTGCAGGTTTCCCAACGAATTCTTTGCTTGCAGCCTTTGGTGCCTTTGGTTTGGCTATTGGTTTATCCTTGCAGAGTAACTTAGCTAATTTTGCATCGGGCTTATTGATTTTGATTTTTAAACCATTCCGTGCGGGCGATTTTATTACAGTCGGAACTATATCAGGGACGGTGCGCAGCATTCAATTTATGAATACAACAATTATTACTAAAGAATTGCGTACTGTATTCATCCCTAATTCTATGTTGACATCACAACAAGTAACCAATAGTACATATAATGAAACGCGCATTGTACCATTTGTATTTGATATTGGGTACAATAATGATCATCATCAAGCTATTGCCGTGCTTCGAGAGATTTTTGAAAATGATGAACGCGTAGTAAATCGCACTACTGTGGAAATTGGGATTAGTGAATTTGGTGATAATTCGGTTAGAATCGCAGCCTATCCTATCGTAAAAAATGCTGATTATTTATCTGTATTCTATGATACTATGTCAGATGTTAAAGATGCCTTTGATGAAAAAGGTATTGATATCCCATATCCTCAACGAGTGGTTCATGTAGAAGGCATTCGCGGTGGTATTGATGAAAGAAAATCCCCTCTAGGTGATGTAAGTCAATATGTAAAATAGTTTTTATGGACAGCCTGGTGGCAACATAATTCCTGAGAAGGGACGCCTGGTGGCAACATAATTCTTAGGGATGGTGGCTTGATGGCAGTATAATTCTTGAGGATGGACAGCTTGGTGACAACATAATTCTTAGGGATGGCTTGATGGCAGTATAATTCCTATGGATGAGACGTTAGAGGCAACATCGTTCTATAGATTGTAAGAATGAGAAGGTGAAGAGATTGAGTTGGAACAGAGCCCTTGCTGCAATAGGTAGCATTATGATATTGACGGGGCTAGTAGTAGGTAATACAGGATTCGTCGCAGCTAATGGTACTATGGAGGCTGTAAAAACTGGACAAGATACAGTGAGTCAATTGCCTTCTATTAATATGGGCTGGGGCGCTCGTAGTAAAGTAGCACCAATCATGCCACAGTTTCGAGCTGAAGCGGCGGTGCTTATAGAAGCGGAAACGGGACGCATTTTAGCTGCGCGCAATGAAGAGCGTCGCATGCACCCGGCTAGCACTACCAAGATGGTTACATTATTGACGGCTTTAACACATTATGGCACGCGATTTGATGAATTAGCGAAGATTTCACCCTATGCTACCTCTATGGAAGAATCAAATTTAGGTGTTAAAGTGGGGGACCAATTGCCGCTTCAAAGTGTGGCAGAAGGCATGATGGTAGCCAGTGGCAATGATGCGGCAGTCGTAGTGGCAGAGGCTGTGAGCGGATCTGTATATCGCTTTTCCTTAGAAATGAATGAAGTAGCTAAGGCAGCGGGAGCGACGAATAGTCATTTTTTAAATCCTCATGGACTAACACAGGAAGGGCATTATAGTACGGCCTTGGATTTGGCACGTATTGCAGCCTATGGCATGAACATTCCTATGTTTAGAGATATGGTAGGTTTTGATTATTATACGGTGGGGTATCAAAATAGAACACCTGTTACAGTGCGGACTACCAATCATTTTATTCGTAGCCACTATGAAGGGGCTAATGGCTTAAAAACAGGTTATACAGAAGCAGCCGGCGATTGCTTAATCGCTTCAGCTACGCGAAATGGACATACTTTAATTGTAGTACTACTTAATGATGACTATCGTTGGGACGATGCGCCGGCTTTATTAGATTATGGCTTTGCTTTGTTAGAATCGGAACAATTTGATATGGCCGTAGAGGAGTAAAGATACATCGTTAAGCTATTTCATAGTTCAGGGAGTATATAGAAAATAATGAAAAAAAGTTCGTTTTTTGCATTTTTACGGCGTCTTCGCTTTATTCGGCGCTGGGGGTTAATGCGCAATACAGAAGTGGAAAACAATCAGGAACATAGTTTAGATGTGGCCTTTATTGTTCATAACTTAGGTTTGTTGCATAATCTAGCAGGGGGGCAAGTAGATGTAAATCGCCTAGCTGTTCTAGCTATGTATCATGATGTGAGTGAAATTTTTACCGGTGATATGCCAACGCCTATAAAATACTTTCATCCCACTTTGCGCAGTTTATATGGTGAGGTAGAAAGGTTGGCGCAGGAGAAATTACTTCATACATTGCCCGAAATTTTACAGCCCTATTATAAAGATATTATTTTGGGAGAAATGACTGATGAAGAGGCGCGTCTTTTGAAGGCTGCTGATACCATGGCAGCTTTTATGAAATGTGCCTTAGAGCGTCAAGCTGGAAATGGTGAATTTAACGAAGCCTATGAAGGTATATTAAAAAAGCTCCACAATATGGAGATGCCAGCAGTGGAGCAGTTTTTAGATTTATATATGGATTCTATGGGACAGTCCTTGGATGTGTTGAACTATTCACTAGAGAAAAAACTATAGAGCGTCTTACGTTTAGAGGAATACTAGGGACTCTGAAGTTCAGCGTAATCATAGGTAGACTTAAGGCGGGAGAAGGCTAATACATATTTTTAAGTTTTTTTCTCTATAATGTCAAAATTCCGCAATAAAGTGGCTTTTCCGCGCCAAGCAAAGGCGCGATGACCATGAGCGGCTTTAAATTCGCGATTGGAGAGACTTGCTAAGCTTTCTTTTGCTAGCATAGGCTCAATAGCTTGAAACTCCTTAATCGGGGTGAGGGGGACCTGTTGATTGTGAGGACATACATCCTGACATACATCGCAGCCCCAAATAAGCGGCGTTTTTTGAATGATACTTTCTTCGTCGCTGGTGAGAATACCTTTCTTCTGGGTTAAATAACTTTTACAAGTTTCATAGCGAAATTCTTTTTGCCCCAATGATTGGCCAGGACAGGCTTTGATGCAGCGATTGCAACCAAGGCAAGTGCCGCTTAATGGCGTCGCTGGCTCTAAAGGAATATTCGTCAATAAGGTACCTATAGAGGTATAGGAGCCCCAAGTAGGATTAATGAGCGATCTATTTTTTCCAAATACGCCAAGACCAGCTATATAGGCCATATAGCGATCAGCTAAAGGTGAGGTGTCACAGTGAACCTCAAAGGCTACAGTATCATCGAGGTCCTGTAAGGCTTGGCCTAGGCGTTGTAAGTAATCATTGACTACGAGGTGATAGTCTTTAGCCCACGCATATTTTGGTAGATTAGAGGACTCTTTTCCCATGTAATAGGGGAAGAGGCAGACGATGGCACTTTGGGCCGCAATATTGGTGTTGCCGCATAAACGTTCTTCTAAAGTACCATTAATAAAGGGGCAGGGATTATCTGTGTGTATAAAATCTTTGGCATCCTTTGGCAGCGGCCAAGGGGCAATGCCAAAGGCAGGAATTTCTAGTTTCGCTGTCAATTCTTTTATAGTTTCTATGGTTATCATATAGTTTCACCTATGGTGGCAGTATTTGTAAGAGCTAGTGTACATAGCAACAACTAGAAGTGTTAGCACATGAAGTAGTATGGATTAAGTAAGCTCTACAAAATAATTCAATAAAATAATTCAATAAAGTAATTCAACAAAGTAAATTCAACAAAATAAATTTAACAAAGTAAGTTCAATAAAGTAAGCTTAATTGAGTATGTGTTGGGAATATAAAAAATATTGTATTCTAGGAGCTCATAAAACATAGTAAAATAATTATATACATTATATACTGCTAGATATATTTTGCCTATGTTAAAAATAAACTTCTATGAAGCATAGTGAGCGTATAAGCTGATATAGGTATTTAGAAGTAAGCGTAGATATGGGCATAAGTAGAAGTCTAAACGCATATAGATAAAAGTGAAAGTCTAAGCGCATATAGATAAAAGCGAAATTCTAAGCGTATATAGATAAAAGCAAAAGTTTAAGCGCATATAGATAAAAGCAAAAGTTTAAGCGCATATAGATAAAAGCAAATAGTAGTATTAAGCGCATATAGATGTAAGACATATAGAACTAAAGTATAGGTTACGTAGGGGTTAGGAGGATTTCATATGTTAATGTATCGTCAGGTATGGCAACCAAAAACCTTAGACGAAGCGGTGGAGCTCATGAAAAAACAAAAATGGGCTCCTTTATTAGCTGGCGGTTGCTGGATTGGCTTGGGGACTCGCAAGTTTCCTGCCGTAATTGATTTATCTGGACTGCCTTTGCGCTATATAAAAGAAACAGAACAGAATTTTCATATTGGTGCCATGACAACCCAAGGTGATGTGGAACAGTATGAGCCATTTAAAACCTTTGGCAAGGGTATTTTGCCAAAGTCTGTTAACAGTATTTTAGGTGTGCAATTCCGGAATATGGCCACTATGGGAGGGTCCGTAGCGGCGCGCTTTGGCTTTTCCGATATTATTCCTAGTTTATTGGCTCTAGATGCTAAAGTTCTCTTACATAGTCATGGAGAAATGACTTTGCAGGACTATTTGACTTTCAAGGACCGTGATATTTTAGTTGAAATTATAGTGCCTAAAAAAGATCAACCTGTGGCGGCCCTAGCGTTTAGAAAATCAGTGTCAGATTTTCCTCATTTAACAGGTGCTATAAGTCATAATGAAACGGGCTATCACATCTATATTGGGGGCCGTCCTTCTAAGCCGGTGGAAGCTGTTAGAGCCGGCCAAATTCTTACGGAACAAGGCATAGAGGGCTTACCAGCTTGTTTAGAGGCTTTACAAGATGTGGCGTTTCAGACTAATTCTCATGCGTCTGCTTCATATAGAGCTGCTATGGCTAAAGTAATGGTAAAACGATTGGTGCAGGAGGTATCACAGTGGACGTGCAATTAAAAATCAATGGCAAAATGACTAAATTACAAATTGAGCCTGATGAAATGTTACTTAAAACCTTGCGTCGAGAAGGCTTTTATAGTGTGCGTTGCGGCTGCGATACAATGAACTGCGGTCTTTGTACCGTATGGCTTGATGGCGACACGATTCTGTCTTGTTCGTACCCTACATTTAGAGCGGTGGGGCATGAAATTACGACCTTAGAAGGTCTTGCTGAGGAAGCGGCTATTTTAGGCGACTGCTTGGCTTCAGAAGGGGCTGATCAATGTGGCTATTGTACCACTGGCATGATGATGAGTGCCATGGCGGTACGTCGCAAATATGATAATCCCACAGAAGAAGAGATTCGCGCTTATTTGGTAGGAAATTTATGCCGTTGTACGGGCTATGAATCTCATTTGCGTGGCATTCTAAAATACTTAGATGTGATGAAGAGTCAAGATGCGCAAGGAAGCGAAGAAAAGCTAGAGGTGGCACCATGAAGCATGTAGGTAAATCATATAAAAAAATTGATGCGAAGACAATTTTAAGTGGTCGCGTTGCCTATACGGAAGATTTTATACCAGCCAATGCATTGGTGATTAAGATTTTGCGCAGCCCCCATGCAATGGCCAAAATTTTAGATATTAATTATGCGGCTGCTTTAAAAATACCAGGCGTAGAGGCCGTATACACATATAAAGATGTGCCTCAAGTGCGCTTTACTTTGGCTGGTCAAACCTATCCAGAAGTATCGGCCTATGATAGTTTAATTTTAGATCAAATTGTGCGCTATGTAGGCGATGCTGTAGCCATAGTAGTAGCTGTAGATGAAAAGACCGCCATGCAGGCTCGCGATGTTATTAAGGTTACCTATGAAGTTATGGAACCAGTGCTAGACATGCATACAGCCATTGACCATCCGACGGTAGTTCATCCAGAAGATGACTTGTTTTATAACATGCCCGTAGGCGGGGACCCTAAACGCAATATAGCATGCTCTTATAGTCGTGTTGTAGGCGACGTGGAAGGGGAACTAAAAAAATGTGACTATGTAGTGGAAGGTACGTATTTTGACCAAGCCACTATACAATCGGCCATGGAAACATTTAGAACATTTTGTTATATTGACCAATTTGATCGCTTAGTTTGTACAAGTTCTACACAAATTCCATTCCATTTGCGCCGCCACTTGGCGCGTGCCTTAGATATTCCAGCTACTAAAATTCGCGTTATTAAACCCCGGATTGGCGGCGGCTTTGGTTCTAAACAAACCGCTTGTAGTGAAATGTTCTGCGCTTTTGTAACGTGGAAGCTTAAAAAACCTGCTGTACTTATTTACAACCGTCATGAAGCTAATAACTGCTCTACTAGTCGCCATGCAAGAGAATGGAATATTCGTCTTGGCGCTACCAAGGATGGTATTATTCAAGTGATTGATATGGTAGCCTTATCTGATGCAGGCGCGTATGGTACTCATGCTTTTACGACCTTTACGGCAGGGGAACATAAATCAATTCCGCTCTATAATAAGGGCAAGGCGGTGCGCTATGAATCTAATATTGTATATACAAACCATATGGCAGGTGGTGCTTTCCGTGGGTATGGTGCAACGGAAGCCTTATGGCCTTTAGAATGCGCCATTACAAAGCTAGCTAAAAAAATGGGTATGGATGAGATCGAACTGCGTTTAAAAAATCTCATTGATGTAGGTGAAACATCCTTGGTGTATGAGCCAGGGGAAGTATTAGAGTCGGGCCTATTAAAAGAAGCTATTGCTAAAGCAAAGAAAATGGCTCGTTGGGATGAGCGCCCTTATAGTTGGCAAATCGATGAGACACATCGTGGCGGATTAGGCGTGGCCTTGGCTTTCCAAGGGTCTGGGGTCGCTAAGTTTGACGTAGCATCAGTGGAAATTAAATTACAAGATGATGGCAATTATACCTTGTATACAGGCTCCACAGATATGGGGACAGGTTCGAATACTATTTTAATGCAAATGGCTTGTGAAGTTTTAGGTTGTCCCTTAGATCATATGACCTGTTATGAAGCCGATACCGATGTGGTACCGTTTGACCCAGGCTCTTATGCATCGAGTACTACGTATGTAACGGGTACAGCAGCAAAAATGGCTGCCGAAGAATTGCGCAGTAAAATTATCACTACCTTCGCTAACTATTTAGAAGTTGCTGAAGAGCATATTGAATTTGATGGTGTGACAGCTCGCACTACAGATGGTTCTAATAAAGCGATGACAACGGCGGAATTGGCGCCTAAATTGATGGTCAAATTAGGGCCAGAACCTCAGCAACTGGTGGGCTTTGCCACATGGGGCAGTCATACATCACCACCTCCTTTTATGGTAGGCATCGCAGAAGTGTCGGTAGATATTGAAACAGGCCAAGTGGTACCACTTGATTTTTATTCTGTTGTGGACTGCGGGACCATCGTAAATCCTACACTGGCTCGTGTACAAGCGGAAGGGGGCATTGTGCAGGGCTTAGGTATGGCCTTGTATGAAGAAATTCGTTATGCCTCAAACGGACGATTAGAAACAAATAATTTTATGACCTATAAAATCCCTACACGACAAGATACAGGTCGAATTCATGTGGACTTTGTAGAATCCCATGAACCTACTGGCGCTTTTGGCGTTAAATCCATTGGCGAAGTAGTCATTAATACATCTTGTCCTGCCGTGCAAGGGGCTATCCTCAATGCATGTGGTGCAAATCTTACTACATTACCTATGATTTCAGAAAAGGTATTTGACGCCTTGATGGCGAATGAATAAGTATATGAGTATAGATGCGTGAATACAAAGGAGGCTATACGATGCAGGCGAAACATTGGAATAAGCTAGTGCGCCCTGGAATCACAGCGATTGTAGGGGCTGGTGGGAAGACGACGGTGTTAGCGAAATTAGTCGAATATGGTGGACTGGCAGGGCAACCTACCTTAGTCACTACTACGACTAAGCTTTATGAATCTCAGGTGGCAGCTTGGAATCCGTACTATGGACATGATTTTAATGAGGCCGAAGCAGCTTGTCAAAAGGCCATGCAACGGGGCCGTTGTGCGTCCTGGTTTGGTGGCGTTGAAGGCACTAAAGTAACGGCTTTGACGGCTAAAGAAATTGATGAAATTCACATGGTGCATCCGAATTGGCAGATTTTAGTAGAAGCTGATGGGGCCAAAGAAAAGTGGCTTAAAGCGCCAAAGGAAAGTGAACCTGTAATTCCTTCGAAGACGAACACTACCATTGGGGTTATTAATTTACAAATGTTAGGTACCACTATGGATGACGAACATGTATATAATCTACCCGATGTGTCGTCCATTATGGGGCGTCCTGAAGGGGCTGTTGTTACCTCCACTATGCTAGCGCGACTCGTGCTTCATCCGCGTGGTTTATTCCAATATAGCAAGGGCGAACGAATTTTGTTCTGCACTGGCTATGACACAGTACAGCATCGTATTATTGATGCCTTCTTAGATTCATTGACCGATAGTGGCCTATCCATGATTGTTCTAGCCGATGGGTATAAGGCAAGCTGTGAAATTGCCCGTGTATTGCGTTGGCAGTAAAAACGCAAATCTATGGGTTAGATAAAAGCGACAATCATATGATGATAGTTAAGTGAATGATAATTAATAGATGATGGAAATTGATGTGATTTTATTAGCCGCAGGGACTTCGTCACGCATGGGGCAGCCAAAAGCATTGCTCTCGTGGCAAGGAGGGACCTTGTTGGAACATGCCTGTGCCCCTTTTGCCAACTTAAGTGGCGAAAAAATTGCTGTTTTAGGGCAAAATTTAGAGGCTCGGGCTGGCTTAGTAGAGCCATATGGTTTTAAAGCGATTATAAATAAGCAAGCACAGAAAGGGCAAAGTGAGTCCTTGCGAGTAGGCCTTGCTGCATTAAGCAGGGAGTCTAGGCCCTTATTTTGTGCTGTTGTAGATCAGCCTTTACTAACGGCTCACATAGTGGAACAGATAGGAAGGACCTATGAGTCGTTAGTTACAGCCTATGGATTTACGAAGCACGCTTCTTTTGATACGAAGCGACTTATTCTATGTCCTCGGTATGGTGCTCATAAAAGACGGGGTAATCCTGTTTTATTTGGCCCCTATTGGCGTCCTTTTTTAGCAACTCTTGAAGGTGACCAAGGCGGGCGCGCCATACTCTATGGTAAAGGCTCAGAGTATATAGAATTTATTGATTTTGCAGTATCTGCTGGTGTTGATGTGGATACACCAGATGACTATATAAATTTATATAATATGTGGGGGTCGAAATGAAACCTATAGTTTTAGTTCGTGGCGGAGGCGATATTGCCTCTGGCTGTATTTATCGCTTGCGTAGAGCAGGCTACCCTGTGATTGTAAATGAAGTGGCTATCCCGACTATGATTCGCCGTAAAGTGTCTTATGGCAATGCGGTGCACCAAGGGGAAATGGCATTAGAGCGCTTAGTGGCTCGTTATGTGAGTTTGACGGAAGCACAGCATATGCTTGAATCAGAAGCTCGTGAAATTCCTGTAGTAACCGAGCCGTATAGAACTGTGTTAGAGCAAATTAAACCTCAAATTGTAGTGGATGCAATTTTAGCAAAGCGCAACTTAGGCACTGCTAATGATGATGCGGCTTTAGTTATTGGCTGTGGCCCTGGCTTTACAGCAGGACTTGATGTGGACGTTGTTATAGAAACTATGCGGGGGCATACATTGGGGCGCTGTATTTATGAAGGGGCTGCTTTGCCCAATACAGGTGAACCGGGCAATGTGGGTGGCTTCACTAAGGAACGGGTGATTCATTCACCGGCGGATGGCTTATTTACGGCACGCCGTCATATCGGGGAAACTGTAGAAGCAGGCGAGAAAATCGGTTTTGTTGATGATGTGCCAGTAGTGGCTAAAATTCCAGGTATTTTACGAGGCGTATTAAAAACAGGTTTGATGGTTACCAAAGGATTTAAGCTAGCTGATATTGACGCCCGTTGTGAAGAACAACATTGTTATTCCATTTCTGATAAGTCTCTCGCTGTAGGGGGCGGCGTGTTAGAGGCGGTCAGTGCCTTTATGTATGAGCAATACATACAGGGAAAATTAAGTGATATAATCAAAAAATGATGTAAATTAGAGAGGTGTTTATGAATTTATATGAGCTTATTGAACAGCGATTAGAGCGCGAAGAGCCATCCGTGATGGTTACCATTCTTTCCGGCGAACGGGAAGGTGAAAAGATTTTATATAGTTCTGATGGCGAAGTCGTATATGGCAATGGTATTGATGGCTTATGCATTACTCCTAAACAAGGTAATGAGATTTTAAATATTGGTTCCATGGAATGTTTTGTGCAACCTGTAGAAAAAGATCCAGAAGTACTCGTGCTCGGTGCTGGACATGTAAGTCGCTGCATTGCTGACATGTTACTTTTTATTGGTTGTCATGTTACCGTAGTAGATGATCGTCCAGAATATGTGCGTCCTGATTTCTTTGATGAGCGAGTTAAGCGCCTCTGTGTTGATTTTAGAAATTTAAAAGCAGAATTGCCGCTATCAAGATATAAAGGGATTATTATTGTGACGCGCGCCCATGAGTATGACAGTATTTGCCTTCATCAGTTGCGTCAGCTAGTAGGGACTACGTACATGGGGCTTATGGGGAGTCACAAACGAATTTTCCATGCCTTTGAAGTATTAAAAGAGGAAGGCTGGACACAGGATGAATTGGATCAATTATATGGTCCTATAGGCCTGTCTATAGGTGCAGAAACTCCTGAAGAAATTGCACTTTCCATAGTGAGTGAGTTTTTGGCAGCCACTAGAGGTAAAACCGGGGGATTTTTGTCACAAGGAGGCTATAATCGATGAAGAGAGAGTTTGTAAATTATTTGCGTGGTCATGAGAAAGACACTTTGGCCATTGCCACCATTTTAAAGACAAAAGGGTCAACGCCACGTAAGGCGGGCACTACTATGATAGTGCATACTGATGGTGGGATTTTTGGCACTATTGGGGGCGGACGCGCAGAAAATGAAATTCGTCTACAAGCCTTAGAAGCACTAGCTAACAAAGAAACTCATCGCCGTATCATGGTGGATTTAAATGATGATGTAGCCGTAAAAGAAGGCATGGTTTGTGGTGGTAATTTAGATGTATGGATTGAAACTCAAAATATTTAATTCTTAAGGCAAATATAAGGCATGAAAAGTTGACAAACACTTTTAAAGAGCGATGTATATAAACAAGTTAAGCATAAAATCCTCTAAAAGGAGGCTTACTTTCTTCTAATATAGCGGTATAAGTGGAGCCATAATTTCTTCTAAAAAATGGGCTGTTAAACGATTCTAAACTAGAGAGGGGAATCTCTTTTAAAGAGATAGTGTTAATTTCTCCTAAAGAGGGGCTTAATTTTACAGTGCTAGCAAAATAAGGTAAAATAAAAGGGTACATGTGCAAGACACAGCGTACCCTTATTTATTTTGTAAACACACAAGGAGTTGTTATATATGGCCTTACAGCTTCAGGGCTTAATTGATACGTTCCGCTTCGGTGATGTAGTTGATATCCTATCCGTAGCGGTGCTCTTATATTATTTATATAAACAGATTCGCGATACTAGGGCGATGGCCTTATTAAAGGGACTGGTGGTTCTAGGGATTATTAATGCAGCCAGTCGTTTCTTTGATTTACATGTTATTAGTTGGCTGTTACAACAGGGGATGACAGTCCTCTTGGTAGCCTTACCAGTCGTATTCCAGCCAGAATTGCGCCGTGCTTTGGAACGCCTTGGACGAGGTCGTTTGTTCTCTAAATCACAAGATGTAACGGAAGTTGAAATTGACAATGTAGTCAATGAAGTAATGGCTGCAGCAAAGGTTATGTCTCGAGAAAAAATTGGTGCTCTGATTGTATTTGAACGAGAAGTGGGGCTTGGTGAAATTATTGACACCGGCATTGAAATTGATGGCAAAGTGTCTCGTGAGCTCCTAAATAATATATTCATTCCTAATACGCCGCTTCATGACGGCGCTGTAGTGATTCGCAATAGTCGCGTTATGGCGGCGGCTTGTTTATTGCCCTTGACGCAGGACCGCTCTTTAAGCACAGAGCTTGGTACGCGTCACCGCGCGGCCATCGGCCTTAGCGAACAAGCTGATGCGGTGGTGCTCGTGGTAAGTGAAGAAACAGGGAAGATTTCTTATACTTATGGCGGTCATATTTATCGCCATTTACCAGAGGAACAATTACGTGAATCCTTGCGGGCCTTTATGGAGCGCCCTAAATCGGCGTTATCCTTCCTTAAGAAATGGGGGATTACAAAATGATGCGATTTATACAAGGTATTCAAGGCCACTGGTTGGCTAAAATATTGTCTCTATTAGGGGCTATTTTATTGTGGTTCTTCATTATGAAGGAACAAAATCCAATTGTCGATATTACTTATACTGTACCGGTTGAAGTGCAGGGACTCAATCCAGACTATGTAGTGACGAATGTACCAAAAGAAGTCAAGGTTCATTTACAGGGGCCAAGGAATGCAATTTTAGCTGTTTCACAGAGTTCGTTAAAAGCCCATGTTGACATGAGTGATGTGTCACCAGGGCAATTGAATTTGCCCATTGAATTTGTGCCACCATCAGGGGTGAATTTAGTAGAAGTATCCCCTGATTCCGTATTAGTTACGGTAGATGAATATACGGTCCGTGAAATGCCCGTAGAAGTACAACAAGTGGGGAAAGTTCCTGATGATATTGCGATTAAGAGCATAGCAACAGTGCCAAAGGTAGTCTCCATTAGTGGGGCCAAAGAGCAAGTGACACGTGTTGCTCATGTTATGTTGCGCGTGAAAATGGGCGATCATCGAGCTAATTTTACTGCCTCTGGTAATTTAGTCGCTGTTGACGGAGCCGGCAAAGAAATAGACTCTGTTACTATTACGCCAAGACAGGGACAAGCGCAGATTACATTAGAGCAAATTCGTTTTGAAAAGAATTTATCAGTCACACCTAATTTTGTAGGTTCCGTGCCTAATGGATATATCATTAAGAGCGTTACTGTGGAACCGCAACAAGTGCTCATTAGTGGCAAGGAGAATAGCATTAAGTCTATGACGGATATTAAGACTGTACCCATTTCTCTAGCTAATCAAAGCAGTACTATTGATGGTGATTTTGATATTTTATCCAGTGATATGTACAATGCAAATCCAGCGAAAGTACATGTAACAGTAGAAATTATGAAAAAATTTATAGGAGATACTACGGATGCTAAGACTCATTAATTTTCGTGTAGATGTAAAAGAAAAGGCACCATTGGAATCTCTTTTGACTCGTAAATACCCAATTTTAAAGGGACAAATTGAAAAGATTCACGTGGTGCGTCGTGCCGTTGATGCGCGGAAGAAGCCTCATATTTCCTTTGTGTATACTTTGTTTTTAGTGGTGAGCGATGAAGCTGTAGTTATGAAGAAATTACATCGCGATAAAAATGTAAGTACAATGGATCCTATTTTGCCAGAGCCTATTGTATATGGTCAAAACGAATTACATCACCGCCCTGTAGTGATTGGCTTTGGCCCAGCAGGCATGTTGGCGGCTTTTTACCTGGCCCGCGAAGGTTATTGTCCTATTGTGCTAGAGCGTGGACAAGATGTGGACCAACGGACTCTAGATGTGGAAGCCTTCTGGCAAGAGGGGACATTTAAACCCGAATCGAATGTTCAATTTGGTGAAGGCGGAGCCGGCACATTCTCAGACGGGAAGCTAACGACTCGCGTGACACATCCACGGCTTCATGAGATTGCTACTTATTTTGTAAAATTTGGAGCCCCTGAAGAAATTCTTTATAAACATAAACCGCATGTAGGCACGGATGTATTGCGAGGCATGGTAAAAGCCATGAGAGAACAAATTATCGCCTGGGGCGGGACTGTTCGATTTGGCGCTAAGGTGACAAATTTCTTAATGAATGATAATCAAATTGTTGGTGTTGAAATCAATGGTGATGAAAAATTACCAGCTCAAATCGTTTTAGCTGGGGTTGGTCATAGTGCGCGGGATACGTATGAAATGATGTATCATAAAGGCATTGCTATGGAAAGTAAGCCCTTTGCCATTGGCGTACGAATTGAACATAATCAAGGAGTGATTGATTTATCACAATATGGTGTAGATCCTAAAGAGTTAGGTTTAGGTGCGGCGGAATATTCCTTGGTATATCATGATAAGGATACGAATCGCACGGCCTATAGCTTCTGCATGTGTCCAGGCGGTGAAGTGGTAGCATCGGCTTCAGAAGAGGGCCATGTAGTAACCAATGGTATGAGTTTGTATGCCCGTGATAGTGGTCGCGCGAATAGCGCTATTGTAGTGACTGTAGGACCGCAAGACTTTGGGGACCATCCTTTAGCAGGGGTAGCTTTCCAACGAGAATGGGAGTCCAAGGCCTATGAATTAGGTGGTCGTGATTATAAGGCACCAGCTCAGACAGTGGGAGACTTTTTAAATCATAGGTCAGGCACTATGCCAGAGGCAGCGGCGTATTCCTATCAACCTGGCATTGTGGCAGCGGACTTACACCAGTGCTTGCCTACGTATGTAACGGACGTCATGGAGCGTGCGTTACCGTATTTTGGACGACGTATTAAAGGCTTTGATGATCCAGCAGTTTGTATGACGGGGGTGGAGACACGAACTTCGTCACCACTTCGTATTAATCGCAATGACGAGCGAGAATCCCCAAATACAAAGGGATTATTCCCTATGGGTGAAGGCGCTGGTTATGCAGGCGGTATTATGAGTGCTGCTCTTGATGGAGCGGAAACTGCAATTGGTATTATGGCTGAATACAAGCCTTTACAGGCTATGGAAGGAGAATAATAATGGCTAGATTATTTGGAACTGATGGCGTGCGCGGTGTAGTAAATGAGTTTTTAACGCCAGAACTTGCGTATCATTTAGGGCGGGCAGCGGCATCGTATTTTAGCCGTTCCAAAAAACGACCTACGTTTTTGATTGGCCGTGATACTCGTATTTCTGGGGCTATGCTAGAAAGTGCTTTAGCGGCGGGGATTTGCTCCGTTGGTGGTGATGTAGTGATTGCCGGTGTGATTCCTACACCAGCGGTGGCCTATTTAGTGCGCAAACACAAATGGGATGCAGGGGTTGTTATTTCCGCATCTCATAATAAATTCCCTGACAATGGCATTAAATTCTTTGATGGCTCAGGCTATAAATTACAAGACTCCGTGGAAGATGAGTTAGAAGAATTATGCCGTAAAAGTGGTGAAAATGACTTGGTACGCCCTGTAGGTGCCGATATTGGTCGCATCGTACAAGCGCAGTCTTTAGCACATGAATACGTGCACTTTGTGCAATCCACTATTGATGTATCTCTTGAAGGCTTAACTGTTGTGTATGATGGTGCTAATGGGGCAGCCTCCGCCGTAGGGCCTGAAGTCCTTCAGGGGTTAGGAGCTAAAGTGATTGCCATTAATGTCACTCCAGATGGCGTGAATATTAATGAAAATGCTGGCTCCACACATATGGAAGGGCTTCGTGAAGCCGTATTGGCTCATGGTGCTGATGTAGGGGTTGCTAATGATGGTGATGCGGACCGTTGTTTATTCATTGATGAAAAAGGTAATACCCTTGATGGTGACCAGATTATGCTACTTTGTGCTAAACATTTAAAAGAACAAGGTAAGCTCAATGATAATATGATTGTTGGCACTGTAATGAGTAATATTGGTTTCCATAAAGCAGCCCAAGAATTGGGGATGAAAACATGCTCTACGGCAGTAGGCGACCGCTATGTGCTAGAAAAAATGCGCCAAGAAAATTACTCCATCGGTGGTGAACAATCAGGTCATGTAATATTCTTTGACTATAATACAACTGGTGATGGCTTGCTTACAGCCGTACAATTACTTAGCGTATTAAAAACTTCAGGCAAAACCTTGTCTGAACTAGCGGGGATTATGGTAAAATATCCACAATTACTTGTTAATGTGAAAGTAGTAACTAAAACTGGTTGGGATGAGAACCCATTAATTCAAGCTGAAATATCTGAAGCAGCTCGTGAACTAGGTGACAATGGTCGCGTATTAGTTCGCCCATCTGGTACAGAACCTTTGATTCGCGTTATGGCTGAAGGTCCAGAACAAGAGCAACTAAATCGACTTTGTCAGACTATTGCTGAAACAATTGAGCGTGAACAAGGCAAGGCGGAAGATTAATAGTATAAACTAGTGGTATAAATTAGTAGTATAGATTAGTAGTATAGATTAGTAGTATAGATTAGTAGTGGCGGGGCTTTTGGGCCCCGCCTTTACATTTTAGGTCCATATCAGCTATAATATAGTTTGATATTATGCCTTTTTCAGCTATCTACTAGCTTAAGGGGTTAATTATTTAGTGCTAATGTTAGGGACCATACTGATTGTAACTAGTGTTAGGACTATACTGATGGCAACTAATGCTAGTGGTTAGTTCACTTTAGGAATTACCTACAGTAATGCAAAGGCTAATATATAGACTGTCGTAACTTATAAAAAAGGAGAGTTTCCAAATTCGTAAAGGCGAATAGCGCAAGCACTGCTGGGGGACAGCCCAGACAGTAGACGAGGAAGAGGAGTATCGAAGAATCAGCGGATGCCTCTCGGCTTGCTTTGGTCGTTATGCAAGAAGCAAAGTCTTTTGGTGACAAAGGAACAAAGAGCTTGCAAGAAAGCAAACTAACTTGTCGTAATTAAGGAGGATACAACCATGTGTGGTATTGTAGGATATATTGGTTTTGAGGACGCTTCGACGTTCATGTTGGAGGGCTTATCAAAGCTTGAGTACCGTGGCTATGACTCTGCAGGTATTGCCGTAATTGGTGCTAACAATGTTATTAAAATTCAGAAAAAAGTAGGCCGTTTGGCTAATTTAGAAGCAGTAGTAAAAGCAGATGCTAATCCAGGTCATATTGGTATTGGCCATACTCGTTGGGCAACTCATGGTCGTCCATCTGATATGAATGCGCATCCTCATTCTGATGCAAAAGGACTTTTTGCAGTAGTTCACAATGGTATTGTAGAGAACTACTTGCCAATTAAAGAAGAGCTTATTAAAAAAGGCTATGAATTTAAATCTGAAACTGATACAGAAGTAGTCGCTCATTTATTAGCTGATTTATATGATGGGGACTTTGAAGGCACAGTGCGCCGCATGCTTGATCGCATTGAAGGGTCCTATTCATTAGTTATTATGTGTGCAGAAGACCCAAGCCGCATTATTTGTACAAAACAAGATAATCCACTTGTTATCGGTCTTGGCAAAGGGGAAAACTTCATTGCTTCTGATATTCCAGCTATCATCAATCGCACTCGCGACACATACATTTTAAATGATGGTGAAGTAGCTATCGTAACTAAAGATTCTGTTAGCGTAAGTGATCGTGCGGGTAATCCAATTAATAAAAAAGTGTTCCATGTAACTTGGAATGCCGAAGCAGCCGAAAAGGGTGGCTTTGAACATTTCATGTTAAAAGAAATTTACGAACAACCAAAGGCGATTCGCGATACTTTGACTGGTCGTATTTCTAAAGATAATAAGGAAGTTATCTACGAAGAACTCGGTTGGGAACCAGCTGATGTGGCATCTATTGATCGTATTTTAATTACTGCTTGTGGTACTGCGTACCATGCAGGTTTAGTAGCTAAATATTATATTGAACAATTGGCCCGCATTCCTGTGGAAGTGGATATTGCCTCTGAATATCGTTACCGCAATCCATTAACAGATAAAAATACTTTGGCTATTGTAATCAGTCAATCTGGTGAAACTAGCGATACTTTAGCAGCTTTAAAAGAAGCAAAACGTCTTGGTGCTCGTTCCTTGGCGATTACTAATGTAGTAGGTTCCTCTATTTCTCGTGAAGCAGATCAAGTTGTATATACTTGGGCTGGTCCAGAAATTGCAGTAGCATCTACAAAAGCATATACAACACAGCTAGTAGCACTTCTTTTATTAGCTGTATATCTTGGCCAATTAAATGGTAAAATCGATCCAGCGTTAGCAGAAAAGATTTTAACTGATTTACATGAGCTTCCAACATTATGTAATGAAATCTTTGAAACTGTAGATGATATTAAGGCTTTTGCTCGTAATTATGGCTTCCGTGAAGATGCATTCTTCTTAGGTCGTTCTATTGACTATGCAGTGGCTATGGAAGGTTCTTTAAAATTAAAAGAAATTTCCTATATCCATGCAGAAGCGTATGCTGGTGGGGAACTAAAACATGGTACATTAGCTCTAATTGAAGAAGGGGTACCAGTAATTGCGTTAGCTACACAGGAAGATGTACGCGAAAAAATGATGAGCAATGTGAAAGAAGTTAAAGCCCGTGATGCTGTAGTTATTGGTCTTGGCTTAGCTGGCGATACAGAGCTTGAAAAATATGTAGATCATACAATTTTTGTACCGCGTGCCGATAAATTTACAGCGCCTATTTTAGCTGTTATTCCATTGCAATTATTGGCTTACTATGCAGCCATCACTCGTGGTGCTGATGTAGATAAACCAAGAAACCTAGCAAAATCTGTAACCGTAGAATAAGAGTTTGCAGTAATATACGGCGCTTGATTGCCGACCTACGGCCTTGATTGCCGATATAAAAAGTGGCCGACTCGCTCGGCCACTTTTCTTGTATATGCTAGTTTTCTTACAGAGTATGTTGTTTGTATCATTTTAATCAGTTATTTATATTTTAGACATAGAGATTCTTAGGAGGATTATTATGGCAGTAATATTTTCAGGCATTCAACCAAGTGGTGAATTGACCCTAGGCAATTATTTAGGTGCATTGCGCAATTTCTTAGATTTCCAAGATACTGATGAATGCTATTATTGCATCGTTAATCAGCATGCCATTACTGTACCACAAGATCCTAAGGAATTATTTAACTATACACGCCGTTTAGCAGCTCTATACTTGGCCGTAGGTCTTGATCCTAAAAAAGTAACCCTATTTGTACAATCAGAAGTGCCAGAACATGTACGTTTAGGTTGGGTTATGACGACTCTTAGCTATGTTGGTGAGTTAGAGCGCATGACACAATATAAAGATAAATCTCAAAAACGTGGTGACTCCATTCCAGCAGGCTTGTTGACCTACCCACCACTTATGGCAGCAGATATTTTGTTATATCAAACAAATTATGTACCTGTAGGGGAAGATCAAAAGCAACATATGGAATTAACTCGCGATTTAGCACAGCGTTTTAATCGTATGTATGGTGAAGTCTTTACCATTCCAGAAATAAAATTAGGTGTTGGTGGTGCTCGCGTTATGAGTCTTCAAGAACCAACTAAGAAGATGAGTAAATCCGATGATAATCAGATGGCTACTATTCGTCTCTTAGATGATGAAGCAGCCATTGTTAAGAAAATTAAACGTGCTCAAACTGATTCTGAAAACTCAGTACATTATGATAAGGCCAACAAGCCTGGTATTTCCAATTTGATGGGCATTTATGCAGCAATTACGAAAGAGTCTTATGAGACTATTGAAGCTCGTTATGTGGGCCAAGGGTATGGTACTTTTAAGAAGGATGTAGCTGAATTATTAGTCGATGCATTACGACCAATCCATGAACGCTATAATGAATTAATTGATAGTCCTGAACTAGATCGCATTTTAGATGAAGGGGCTATTAAAGCTCGTGAAAAGGCAAGTAAAACATACCGTGAAGTGGAACTTGCTATGGGTTTACATCGCAAATAAGCATTGAGACTAGATGTAGTTTTATTTGGTAAAACTCACGAATTTAAATGAACTTAAAAATTTTTACATGCCATAGTAGGAATATGAGCCCTGTATATTGAATACATATATAGGGCATATTTGAGAAGAGACGAATTAAATAATCGAGAGAAAAATAGTGGGCCTTAAAGATTGACATTATATAATGTGTAGGAGGTAGAGACTATGGATAAGGAAGAAGTGGAGCAACGATTCCCCTGTGGAGAGGTGGAGTCGTCCTTTGCTGACTATATCGTAGTATCCTGGGTTATGTGGTTAATCTTTGGGGCTCTTGCTACGTGGTCTTTGTGGAATGCGCAGCGAGGAGGCACTTGGTCCCATATTACCATGGACTATATTATTATCATCTTTTGTGTTTGGCGTATGACTCGTCAACGGCGGCCATTAGCGTATGTAGCCGAAGAGGGATTAGTTATTCGACGACGTCCAGTTAATTTATTTGAACGCATCGATATGCTAGTTCATGGTGATGATTACTATACATTTGTTCCATATCAACAGATTATGGGTTTTACCTCTAATTGGGAAGAAATTCATATGGTATCGGAGCAGGGCGGTATTTTAATTGTAGTGGTAGACTTGCAATTTATGAAATATAGTGACAAAATGGCACTTTTGAAGATTATTGATGAACGCAGTCATGTAGGGCGTAGTGACTCGTAGGAAGATTTTGCAAAGAGTCTAAAAGAAAAATAAAAAATTTAATAATTTAACACTTTACAACTTTATTAAGATAAAGTACAATAGGTCCATAACGTATATGGACCTATTTTTTATGGGGAAGGCAGGTGAGGCATATGGTAGAACATCATCATTGTAATTATGGTAGATTAGATATTAATACGAACATGAGAGGGAGCGGAAATGATGAAAATGAAATCGTGGAAACAAATTATAGGAGTAGGTTTAGCTACCATTGGCCTAGCCGCTATATTAACAGGATGTGTATCTGATACAGGGTCTACTGCTAGTGCTACAGAGTTACCGAAGAAGATTGTAGTAGGACTAGATGATAATTTTCCACCTATGGGATTTCGTGATGAACAAGGCAATTTAGTAGGCTTCGATATTGATATTGCTAAAGAGGCTGCTAAGCGAGCGGGGATGGAGATTGAATTTAAACCCATTGATTGGAGTAGTAAGGAAGCAGAACTTCGAAGCAAACATATTGATGTATTATGGAGTGGCCTATCGATTACGGCAGAGCGAGAAAAAAATATATTGTTTTCTAAGCCGTATTTGAAAAGTACACAGATTATTATTGTGCGCGATGATTCGACTATTAAAGGGAAAGAGGATTTAAAAGATAAAATCGTGGCTACACAACAGGGGAGCCATGTTGAGCCTTTGGTAGAGGCCGATAAAGAGCGCTATGGATTTAAAACAGTAAAAACATATGGTGATGTAATCAATGCTTTTATGGATCTAGAACTGGGGCGCATTGATGCTTTGGTAGTTGCTGATGATGTAGGAAAATATAATATGACTAAAAATCCTGGCAAATTTAAAATTACAGAAGGCACATATGGCAGTGATATGTCGGGGATTGGATTTCGCTTAGGTGATACGGTACTTAAGGCTAAATTTGATGATATTTTAAAAGAGATGATAGCCGATGGAACCTTTGATGCGATTGCGATTAAATGGTTTGGTGACGCCACGAAGGTAAATAGAGAGGCATTTAAGTAAAGCGAGATGTATTTAAGTAAAGAGCGATATATTTAAGTAAAGAGCGATATATTTAAGTAAAGAGCGACATATTTAAGTAAAGAGCGACTTAGGTAAAGAGGCCAAATTATTAAATTGTAAAATTATTAAATTTTACTCTTTACAACTTTAGCGAGATAAAGTAAAATAAATAGCGTACTAAGAAGAGAATTTTAGCTGTAGTAACACTAAAGCCTACAGAGTAGTAACACTAAAGCCTACAATGTAGTAACTACAGTAACGAATGAATATGTGAATTAAAATTTGTATTATATGAAAGAATCACAAATTAAAATATGTGTAAGGGTTTGTGTGATGGAAAGGATCGTATCATGAAGATAAAAAAATGGTTAGCCTTAAGTTTAGCAACAATTGCAGTTGTAGCATTTACTGCTGGATGTGGTTCCAGTGCGGATAAAGCGGCTGGTGGAGAACTTCCTAAGAAAATGGTCATTGGTTTGGATGACAATTTCCCACCTATGGGCTTTAGAGATGATAAAGGTGAAATCGTTGGTTTTGATATTGATTTAGCCAAAGAGGCAGCTAAGCGTGCTGGTATGGAAGTGGAGTTTAAAGCTATTGATTGGGATAGCAAGGAAGCTGAACTTAAAAGCAAGCGCATTGATGCATTATGGAATGGTGTAACTGTAACGCCTGATCGGGAGAAAAATGTATTGTTCTCAACTCCTTATGTGCAAGATAAACAAATCATTGTAGTTCGCAATGATTCAACGATTCAAGGTAAAGCTGATTTAACTGGCAAGATTGTAGGCACACAACAGGGCAGCAATGTAGAACCAATTTTAGAACAAGATGCTAAAGAACGTGGCATTAAAGAAGTTAAAAAATATGGTGATTTTGTTAATGCCTTTATGGATTTAGAGCTTGGTCGTATTGACGCCTTGGTGGTAGATGGCATTGTGGGACAATATACAATGACTCAAAAACCTGGCAAATTCCGCGTTGCTAATGATGATTATGGTGCTGATAAAATGGCCGTTGGTTTCCGTTTAGAAGACAAAGCGTTACAAGAAAAAATTAATGGCGTACTCAAAGAAATGATGAATGATGGTACAGCTGATAAGATTGCTGAAAAATGGTTTGGCAATAGCAATTTATTAAATAAAGATGGTTTTAAATAATAAACGTTTACATCATAGAGCTGAGTCGCTCTTAAATTAAAGAGTAGTTCCAGAAGGGAGGTTATGGCCTCCTTTCTTGCTTTGAAAGGAGCAAAATCCATGATGGATTATTTATTAAAAATTACGCCCGTTATTGCACAGGGCTTAGGGGTTACCTTGTCATTATTTACGGTAGTCCTTGTGTTGTCCGTACCTTTTGGTGTGTTAGCCGCTTTGTTGAGACTCTCACCTTTTGGCATCGTGCGCAAGATTATGGCCCTTTATGTATATGTAATGCGCGGCACACCATTAATGTTACAGATCTTATTTATTTATTATGGCTTGCCTTTTATTCCCTATATTGGAGTTCAACTGGATGATACTACGGCAGCGCTCATTTCCTTTGTGCTCAATTATGCAGCTTATTTATGTGAAATTTTCCGTGGCGGCATTCAATCCATCCCTAAAGGGCAATATGAAGGGGCTAAAGTGCTGGGCTTTACTTATGTGCAAACAATGCGCAAAATTATTTTGCCACAAGTGGTTAAGCGTGTATTGCCACCCCTTGCAAACGAAACAATTAACTTGTTAAAAGATACATCATTAGTGTATATTTTAGCTATGAATGATGTGTTGCGTATTACACGCAGCATTGTACAACGTGATTTTGATACATCTGCTTTTATAGTAGCGGCTATTTTCTATTTGATTATGACCTTTGTGTTAACTAATATTTTCAATTACTTAGAAAAACGCTATGCCGTGTATGATGAATAGGAGGCAATTATGAGCTTTATTAAAATGGATAAAATTGAAAAAAGCTTTGAAGGCTTACCGGTTCTTAAACAGGTGTCATTAGCGATGGAAAAGGGGGAAGTGGTAGCCATTATTGGACCCTCTGGGTCAGGTAAATCCACCTTCTTACGTTGCCTCGGACAATTAGAGATTATTGATCGTGGCACCATTGAAGTAAATGGCACTATTATGGCTAAAACTGAGGGCGAAGGCTTAGCTGAATATGCAGATAAAAAGACCCTTCATAATTTATTGCTTCAAATGGGCATGGTATTCCAACAATTTAATCTCTTCCCTCATATGACTGTATGGAATAATATTTTAATTGCACCACAAATGGTAAAAAATATGAAGGCTAGTGATATTGCGCCAGTGGCAGAAAATTTACTTAAAAAAGTAGGTTTATGGGACAAGCGCGATGTATATCCTACTAAATTATCAGGCGGTCAAAAACAGCGTGTTGCCATTGCCCGTGCATTAGCCATGAACCCGAGTATTATGCTCTTTGATGAACCAACTTCGGCGCTTGACCCTGAGTTAACAGGTGAAGTGCTTCGCACGATCAAGCAATTAGCAGAGGAACGCATGACTATGATTATTGTGACTCATGAAATGGCCTTTGCCCGTGAAGTGGCGGATCGCATTATCTTCATGGCTGATGGAGTAATTCAAGAAGAGGGCACACCAGAGGAAGTCTTTGGCAATCCTAAGAATGAACGGACAAAAGCCTTTTTAGAATCTATGCTATAATTTAAAATAGTTAAGACTAAGCTACCGGCGATTTAGCATCACAGTTTAGTTGGAGTATGCGAAGACGCTAGGTATGAAGTTTCGGGATTTTAACAAAACTGCTTTGTAGGCATAGGATACCTATTTTATAATGGCAGGACACGTGGTCTGTAGTTGCAGGATACGTGGTCTATAGTTGCAGGATACCCGTTTTGTAGCCACAGGATAAGTATTTACCCTTTCTATAATCTTCAGAATATTTTATAATAGAGAAGAAAAGAAAGTGTAATTCCTTTTGCTATATGTGAAGAGCGCTTACTTTGAAGAGTAAGTGCTCTTTTTTATAATTTTGGAGGAGATGAAATGAAACAATCTTGGAAGATTCGCTTAGCGGTGGTAGCGGCTTTGGCATTAACAAGTGTAATGGCTCAGAGTGAAGCGCGCAGTTTGCCAGCCTATGATACGACAACGGCCGCTATGGAGTCTCAAACTTTTGAAGCACGCGGGGTGCATGAAGATAATACCTTGCCGGCGGCATACAAAAGTTATACTACGATTATGGAAACGGAAATTCGGGATAATGAAGATGGTTATTCTTTGGTTATTCCTTGGCGACTTACTAATGGCCGTTATACAACACAGGAAAAAGAAGATGGTACTAAGGAAAAGGGCTACTTCTTTAATGTGGCAGAAAGTTCCATTGCGGAGCCATTTTTGATTTCCTTTACTAAACGTGACAATCCAGTTGAAGGCAATGTGTCTTTAGAGGAATGGAATACCACTTGGTACAATAAATCAGTGACAAACATGACCAAGGACGAATACATAAGCCTTTGGCGTGCAAATCGCCCTGATTTAAATGGGTATACCTTAGATGGCGATTTATTTGATTTTAAAGGGGCTACTACAGCGCGCTGGGACTCTTTTACAAGACAGGGGGAAGGCTCTACTGGGTCCACTTTCTTTGATGCAGAGTTTATCATGAAAAATGACCCTACCTATCGTTATACCTTGACTATGATGTATCCTAGCAAATATCAGAACTTCATGCGCGAAGGTACGGTGAGAACGCTCATTCCATCATTTAATTTATTAAAAGGGAAGTACAAAGCTAAAGGGAATTTAGAAATTAATTCTGAAATTAGCTTTGTGAAACCTGATGGTTTTAAAGTAGTAAGCAAGGCTAATACAGGGGCTGTACTTACTAAGGATCACATGCGTATTGAAGTGGGCATATTCCCTATGAAACAATCTGTACCTATGGAGCGCGGAGCCGCCTATCCAACTATGACGGCACGCCAGCAAATGGCTGATTATTATGTAGACGAATTGGTTGAAAATTATGATGCTAAGATTGAGGTGTATCGCACTTTGATCGACAATCATAATACAGGCTCTTTAATTGGGGGCATGCTCAATAGTACTACTGGGGAAGGCACTAAATTTGGGGCTTATATTACCTTGACTGACAAGGGGGATGTAGTGGTGGCTCGTATTTTAGCGCCTAGTAGTTATGACATTTCTACACAAGACTTACTTAGCTTAGTAGAAGGTGTTAGAATTCAACATCAAGGACTTGTACAATCAGGGGCAATTACTTTATAATAAAAGAAACTTAAACACCTTATGAAATTACACAGTTTATAAAATTTTACAAATTATAAAATAGGGCGGAACAAATTTTAAAATTTGTGAAATATTTTATGAAATAAAAGAGGATTTTTTAAGGTCAGTAGAGAATACCTACTTATAGAAGAAGAAAATGCGAACGTAATTCGCTTTTGGGAGGGATTCACATGAAAGTAGAATACAAAACAATCGTTGTGCCAGCAGATGGTTCTGAAAACTCGAAACGAGCTTTACAGCATGCGATTTCAATTTGCGAACGCAATGAAGCACAATTAATTATCGTGCATGTTGCCAATATCGTATCGGCCATTTCTAACTTTGATCAAACTCCAATTAGTGGTGGTTATGTATCAGAGCAGATTGCTGAAGATATGGAAGAAACGGGCAAGAAGATTTTAGAAGAAGTATCTAAAGATGTTCCGGCAGATATTTCTGTTAAGAATGTATTTGAAGTGGGATCTCCTGGCCCGGCTGTGCTTGCTGTGGCAAAGAAATTTAATGCTGATCTTATTGTTATGGGGAGCCGTGGACTTGGTCCATTGAAAGGTTTGTTTATGGGTAGCGTAAGTAGCTATGTAACAAGTCATTCAACATGTCCAGTTCTTGTTGTAAAATAAGAGTTTAAATAGTGAGGCTTTGCTCGCCATAGGGCAAAGCCTCTTTTTTAAAGTGGAGGGCCTATGGATAAAAAACTAATTATTTGGCTCCATGAAGAGCTTCCTAAATGGGAGAAAAAGGGCTGGATTAGCCATGAAAATGCAGCGGCTATGAAGGTATCTTATGGTTCGATTGGGCCACGAAAAACACCCTCATTAATGCGCCTTGTAGCACTGTTACTAGGACTTTTATTGGTGGGCTTAGGCATATTTTTACTATTTGCCGGTTATTGGTATAGTTTCTCCCCTGCTGGTCGTTTGGACTGGTGTATTGCAGTATTGCTTGTTGCTATTATCGCTTTGGGCGCTGGACTATGGAAGGCGCCGCGCGGTGGATTGGGGGCTGAAGCAGTAGGCTTATTCTATGTGCTTGTAGTGACTATGACTACCTTTTTAATGGCTGATACATATTATACAGGGGCAGGGATTGGCATTTATTGTTTGATTATCATGGTGCTGACCTTACCTGTTGTGTATCTCCTTGGTAGTCAATTATCGATGATTGCATTTTTAGGTATATCCTTATTGTGGAGCACCTCGGCCCATGATATAACCATTTGGGGCGAACCGGCCTGGATTTGGGTATTGCTTGCTTTAGGGGGCCCTTTTTTTGCTGAGCGCTTGCGGTCTCGCACTGTAGGGCTTATTTCCACATTATGGCTTTCTTGGGCTTATGTGGCTGCCTTATTTGGGGCATTTTTCTTTACCATTAATTCGTACCAATTATCCTTAGGCTTGTTCTTTGTAGCCACCTTGTCGGCTGTTACCTTTGCGTTAGGTAGTGTATCTAAAGAGCAAGGTTTATGGACCTTGCCATTTAGAGGCATTGGAGCATTAGGCCTCATTTATGTTGTTGTAGCTGGTACTTTCTTGGGCACTTGGGAAGAAGAAGCGGCCACCACACCAGGCATAGGAGCTTTATTGTTGGCTGTAGCTGCTTTAGTGTTGATCGGTGGTGCCATTCGGGCGTTATGGCGTGACAAACAGGGGCTTGAAATTCTTATAACGATTTGCCCTTTAGTTGTGGGGCTTTTAATTGTTACCGTGCATATGGGGGTAACCGCCTTGTCGGCTTCGATTTTGTTTAATACATATGTAGTCATATTAGCGGCAGTTATGTTCTTCCGCGGTGGTGTGACAAATCGTGTAGCACTAGTAAATGGTTACATTTTTGCCTTTTTGGCTATGATTGGGGCCCGCTTTTTTGACCCCGCGTTTACCTTTGTAGAACGAGGGCTTACTTTTATCGTAGCAGGGGCGGCTATATTCGTGGTGAATTTATTCTATATGTGGCGTAAGCAAGCAGAACGGAATTCTATTAATGCTTCCGTACAGCGCGCAGGCCGTCGCATGCATAGAAAACAAAGTGTAACGACAAGAACTGGGGACGTAAGGGACTCTCAAGATAGTGTTGAAGAATCTAGCTCAGAAACTAGTGTTGATACCAGTGAATCAGAAGATAAGGCTTTACATCACGAGGCTCTGCCAAGTGATGAGTCTGGCGGGCAGCAGTCTCGTAGTGCCGCTAATGGAGAGGAGGATTCTCATGAAAAATAATCTTCCTATCAAATGGATATGCTTTGTTCTTGTGGGGCTTTTTACTATACTCGCTCCTTTTTATATTCAACAGCGTTCCACTTCGTTGCGACAAGGTGGCGTTGAATACCAATGGCCGGTTACGTTAAGCCGCACGGCGAGTTGGATTCCTTCAGATTATTTAGATGTGAAATTCTTAGGGAGTCGCACGACTTGGCAAGGACAAGGGCTTCCTACAGTGAACCAAGAGGCCTATATTTGGATAGCACCTAAGGCTAATGGTATTTTAGAAGTACAAGGCGCATCTAATGAAAAGCCTGCTTCTGGGGAGTATATTTTGGCTCGTTTAACAAAAGTTGAAAAAACTGATGTGGAGTTTCAAATTTTATTTAATCGAGTTACATTGGATTTAACTAAAGTAGACCCGCAGTTTTATACTACGTATAAAGGCACCTTATTAGCTACATTAAAAATTAAGGATGGCTATGGTGTTGTAACAGGTGTATACTCTAAAGGTGTGTCTATTGAAACAGCAACTCCAGAGAGTGTGGAGCAGCAGGAACTAGATAGTCGAACACCATTGTCTCAAATTGGTGAACCTAAGCCTGTAGAAGTAACGCAAGATAGACAAAATGAGCAACAATAGGAGTGGTAGTATGGATTTAGGGCATGAGCAAGTGGATGTACAACAATTAGCTGAGCTATTTAAAGTATTAGGTGATCCAACGCGTATTCGCATAGTACGCCTTTTATTAAATAAAGAAATGTGTGTATCTGATATTGCTGATACGATGGGAATGGGGCAATCTGCTATTTCTCATCAATTGCGTGTATTGCGGCAAGCACGTTTGGTAACATTTCGCAAAGAAGGAAAAACAGCTTGGTATAGTTTGAATGATGAACATGTGGTAGTCTTATTAAAACAAGGTATTGAGCACGTGGCGCATCAATAATAGTAAGTCGGAGTCTCTTATTTATAGGTCATAATTTAGATTGTATTACAAAATAGATTATGAGTCTGTAAATAAGGGGCTTCTTTTGTTTATCAGACAAATGAAGGTTAGACAAATGAAGGCGTAAAGGCTTATAATAAAGTGTTAATGAAATTATTAGATATAAAGGGATTTGTATGAAATATATAACCATAGAACAGGCACAGGAACCAATTTCTCTATGGTCTTCTTTTGCAGACGCAGAGAAGGTGTATTGGTATAATCCTGTGCGTCAACAAACTATATTTGCAGCAGTTCGCGCGGCTGCCTTTGGGGTGGAAACTTTTGATGATACCGCATCAACTCATAGTAGTGAATACCCTTATCTTTGGTATAGTGAGACCTTTTTCCCTAATACAAAGTCCGATTTGTGGGCTGGTATGGGAAATGAAGTGGTGGGCTTTAACTACTATTATGTGCAGGATGAAGCAGGTGCACGTTGGTTTGTACCGGAGCATAATGATGAGGTGCGCTTAAAAGTGGAAGGCCTTGCTAAGAGTTCTGGTGCTTCATGTGCCTTGCGTGTTTCTGCAGGGGCTAAAGAGTCTCATGTAACCAAGACTTTTGAAGTATCTAAGGAGTTCGGAGGGACTAATACTTCCGGAGGGTCTAATACTTTCGAAGGAGCTAAGACGTTCGAAGAAACTAATGAGTTTGGGGTTAAAGCTAATAGGGACAACAGTCTTACTCTTGAGGAGGCTACTGATTCATTAGCGAGTATGCATCAGGCGTATACGATTAGTACGGATGATTATGAAGATTGGCATACGTTTTTCTCGGTCATTCAGGACACCATACAAAGTGGTAAGGCCGTAAAAATTGTAGCTTCAAGAGCGGTAAAATTAGAGAGTGAAGTATCATTTGATATAGATTTGATGCTCCGCGGCTTACAGCGTAATAATCCAAGTAGCTTTGTATTTGCCTATGCTAAGGGCGATGCAGTGTTTATTGGGGCAACACCAGAAATTTTAGTACAAAAAAATCAGTCTCATGTATTGAGCTATGCCTTAGCGGGGACCATTAAAAAGCAAAGTCCTACAGATAGGGCAGCAGGTCAGGCCTTGTTAGAAGACCCTAAAAATTGTCATGAACATGCCATTGTAGTGGATATGATTAAATCGACTATGAAGACCTTAAGCTCTCGCGTTGAGGCGGAAGAAATGGGCCTTATGGAGCTTAAAAATCTATTTCACTTGCGAACCATCATTACAGCAGAAGGTGGGGCACCTAATATTTTGACTTGGGCTCATGCGTTACATCCAACGCCAGCCATGGGGGGCCAACCAAGAGAGGTTGCCTTAGATGTACTAGCTAAAGCTGAACCTCAAGAGCGAGGTTTATATGCAGCGCCATTGGGTTTTTTGGAAACTAATGGCAATGGACATTTAGATGGCACCATTGTGGTGGGCATCCGCTCTGCCTTAGTGAAAGATAATATTGCCTACGCCTATGCAGGTTGCGGCATTGTAGGAGATTCTGACTGTTTAAGTGAATATGAAGAAACTAAGACTAAGTTAGGAACAATTTTAGAAGTTTTATAAAGAGGTAAGAATGAACGAATACTTAGCGGCTCTAGTGGATGAGCTTTATACGTTGGGTATGAAAGAGGTTGTGTTTAGTGCAGGGTCTAGGTCTACATCACTAGCCATGTTATTTACTGCGTATGGTAAATTTAAAACCTATATGAATGTGGATGAACGGTCGGCAGCATTTTTTGCTCTAGGCATAGGGAAGAGTACTGGTCGCCCCGTAGGATTGGTTTGCACGTCTGGCTCTGCAGGTACGCATTATTTTCCTGCTGTAGTCGAGGCGAAGGCCAGTCACATTCCATTAGTAATGATGACGGCAGATCGACCTAGTGAAATGCAGTTTGTAGGGGCACCACAGACGATTGACCAAATGCGACTGTTTGGTGAATTTGTCAATCATTTTGAAAATTTAGAAGGTCGTTTAGAGGATTTTGTATATCCTCGGCAAGTAGCGCAGCGCGCTGTACTCGGAGCCTTGGGGAGTGGCGGGGCGATGAGTGGTCCTGTACAAATTAATGTGCCTTTAAGAGAGCCCTTAGTACCTGCTTTGGACTGGGCATATTTTGAAAAAGGACGAAATTCGACTCTATTTCAGTATATAAAAGGACACATGACCAGTACCTATAGAGGCGATGAATTGCGTGGCAAACAGGGCATCATATTGGCGGGCCCTTATAACGAACCACAAGGTACTATAGAAAGGACCAAAGCTCATGAGGTAGCCTATGTAGAAAGTGTATTAACTTTAGCCAAGCAATTGAAGGCACCGGTTTTAGCGGACCCATTATCGCCGGTGCGACAATGGAGTGATGACTACATTATTGATAGTTATGATGCTTTTTTAAGTGATTCTAAACTAAAGGATACATTGCGTCCGGACTATATAATTATGTTAGGGCAATTACCTGTATCTAAGAGGGTACATCAATTTTTGAAACATCATAGGGATGTTCTTTGCTTGCAGGTGGATCCTTCCTTTACCTATCGAAATGGCATGGTAACTACCAATCGTATAATTGCCAGCTCTGTTATAGATTTTGTAGCGGGTCTAACTGTTATGAATGAAGATGCAAGTTATGCTAGCCTTTGGCAAGCGGAACAAGAGTCTATGCGGCAAGCCTTGCATGAGGTAAAAAGTGAACCTAGCTTATTTGAAGGTCGCCTCGTACATGAGTTACAGGGGATTATGCCAGAAGATAGCCAAGTGGTAGTGGCTAATAGCATGGCTATTCGAGACTTTGATTATTTTTGGTCAAAAGGTGTACAGAATATACGAATTCTAGGCAATCGAGGGGTTAATGGTATTGATGGAACTATCTCAACAGCTTTAGGTGTGGCTAGTACGGGGCGCCCTACAGTGTTGGTGACAGGGGATTTATCCTTTATTCACGATATAAATGGTCTTCTTATGGGACGCCAAGCTAATATATCCTTAACCATCGTCTTGTTTAATAATGATGGGGGCGGGATTTTTGAGTATTTACCTCAAAAAGGAACAGCCTATTTTGATTATTTATTTGCTACCCCACAGGGCGTTGATTTTAAAGGCTTGAGCACCTTGTTTGCTGTTGATTATGAAGAAATACAATCCTATGAACAGTTTAAACAGGCCGTTGCGGCAAGTTTAGATACGCCGGGGATTCAGATACTTGAAATAAAAACTGGTAGAGAATCGTCTTGTGCTTTACATAGAAAGTATACGGTGCGAAACTATGAATGATGAACTGGAAACATTAGATGAAATTCCTGTATATGATCAAGGGGAACGGGCTGAACTGGATAGTATTTTACATGATGCGGAAGATGTGTTTGTTACGATTGATACCGTATCCTATCATGTACTACTTCGCGGTGAAGGTTTCCCATTGATTTGTTTACATGGCTTTAGTGAAGCTTGTGATACGTGGCAACATTTGAATTTACCTGGTTTTCGCTTATATTGCATTGATTTTTTAGGCCATGGATTTTCTGATCGGCCTAATAAAAGTAATTTATATGAATTTAATACTGCTTTGCGCCATTTGTATACTTTAATTCATACTTTGGTAGGCGATGAGCCCTATGGTATGTTAGGATATTCTATGGGTGGTCGCATGGCCTTGCAATATGCTGCTATGTATGAGCCAGAGCGATTGGCTTTTTTGATTTTAGAATCGGCTAGTCCAGGGATTGAGCATATGACGGAACGAGGCTTACGTATGGGTCATGATGAAAAATTGGCAAAGGCTATTGAAAGCCATTCTATACAATGGTTTGAAGAGCTTTGGTCATCGCTGCCTATTTTTAGTTCACAGCAAACATTGCCTGAGACTGTACAAGAAAGTATAAAACGGCGCCGGTTAAGCAATGAGCCCTATGTACTAGCTCATACTTTGCGCGGTACAGGACAGGGAAAAACGCCCTATGTAGGTGATTCCATTGAAAAACTAGGGACGGAAATTTTATATATTGCTGGCGAATACGATGCTAAATACATGGAATTTGGAACTCATGTATTCGCTCCTTGCGGGAATGTGTCCTTTGTATCAGTGCCGCAGGCAGGTCATAATGTGCATATAGAAAAACCTAAAGAGTTTAATGATATTGTTGATTTATTCCTGTCAGATTTTAGTGAGCGTAGCATTAGTTAGGTCATAATGGAGTGAATTCAATAGTTAGTAAGAAGTACTATTTCAAAGGAGGTTTATTATGAGTAAATTTGATTGGCAAGTATTGGATCGCGGTTATGAAGACGTGATTTATGAAACTTATAATGGTATTGCAAAGATTACGATTAATCGTCCAGAAGTGCGTAATGCCTTTCGTCCTAAAACAGTTGTGGAGTTAATTGATGCCTTTACTATTGCTCGTGATGATGCTGAAGTGGGCGTTATCGTATTGACTGGGGCCAACCATGGTGGCGATGTAAATAAAGAAGCATTTTGCTCTGGTGGCGACCAACGTGTACGCGGTAATGGTGGCTATGTAGGGGAAGACCGTATTCCACGCCTTAATGTACTTGATTTACAGCATTTAATCCGCATTACACCAAAACCTGTTATTGCCATGGTAAATGGCTATGCCATTGGTGGCGGTCATGTACTTCATATTGTGTGTGATTTGACAATTGCGTCTGAAAATGCAAAATTTGGTCAAACTGGTCCACGGGTAGGCTCTTTTGATGCAGGCTATGGTGCAGGTTATTTAGCTCGCTTAGTGGGTCATAAAAAAGCACGTGAAATCTGGTTCCTTTGCCGTCAATATACAGCACAAGAAGCTCTTGATATGGGGCTTGTTAATACAGTTGTACCATTTGAACAATTAGAAGAAGAAACTGTTAAATGGTGTGAAGAGATTTTACAATTATCTCCAATGGCCCTTCGCTTCTTAAAGGCATCTTTCAATGCTGATACAGATGGCTTAGCTGGGTTACAACAATTCGGGGGCGACGCAACTCTTATGTATTATACAACGGATGAAGCAAAAGAGGGGCGCGATGCATTTAAAGAGAAGAGAAAACCTAATTTCAAACAATTCCCTAAATTCCCTTAATCGGAGGTCGAAAATATATGAGATGGTTGCGTGAACAGGTAGAAAATAGACCTGATCAATCGTTTCTAAATGGATACTCCTATAAACAAATTTACAATCAAGCTATATTGTTAGTAGGTTTCTTAAATCCTACCATTGCTAAACGGAAGCGTATTGGCGTGTGCAGTGAAAACTCCTTGCAACTGGCCATAGTGCTGTTTGCTTTGTGGCTTTCTGGCAAAGAGGTGTTTTTAATTAATCCACAACTTTCTGTGGAAGAGCGCATGAGTCAAGCTGTAGAGCTCGGTGTAGACTTAGTATTTACATCGCCACAGGTACAAGCTCGGGTGGTGGCAGAACAAGAAGCTGCTGATGGGGAACAATTAAAAGTGGGCAAAGCACAGCTTTGCTCCTTGGCTGGTTGTGTTAGTGCTGCGTTGGCACAAATTCGCTTTATTGAAGGCAATGAGGAACATCTAGTGCAATGGCAGAGTATACCTGCATTGCCCCTTATGGATGAACAAACGGGGCGGCGTTTAGTAGCATTGTTTGAGCAATTAGTACCTACTCATGAGAAGGTATCCTCTAAGGTAATTACGGACGCTGATGACGATGCGATTGCCGCCATTATGACTACCAGTGCTACTACCGGTAAGGTAAAGGCTGTGCCCCTTCGTTGGGGGCAAATTGAGGCCCATGTAAAAGCCTCAGCTCAAGTGCTGGGCGTTGCACCTGAAGATAATTGGCTTATCGTACTACCCATGTTTCATGTGTCCGGCTTATCTATCTTGATGCGGACCTTGTACAATGGGACAGCCGCTACCATTCATTCAGGTTTTGATGAAGACGCTGTACTCAAGGCTATTGAGACGGGAAAAATCAATATGATGTCTTTAGTGCCTACCGTGTTGCAGCGTTTAGTGAACAAAATTAAACATCATCAGTTACGTGTCATTCTTTTAGGCGGAGAGTTTATTCCTAATGCCTTAGTAGAAGCGTGCTTGGCGAAACAGTTGCCTATATTTAAGACCTATGGTATGACCGAAACTTTTGCGCAGAGTACAACAGTAGATATTTTAAAGTATCCACAAAAATGGCAATCTGTAGGAAAGCCATTGCCAGGTGTAGTGATTGAAATTAGGCCATTACATGCTAAAGGGGTTGAAGACAGTGTAGGATCTCTGGCGACTGGGGCAACTGGGGCGACTCGTTTTACTGAGGATGAGATTGGAGAAATTTGGATTTCCTCGCCCATGGTTATGAAGGGCTATTTAGGTCAGGCACCGATTCAAGGTTTCTTTAATACGGATGACATGGGCTATGTAGATGAGGATGGCTTTTTGTATATTGTAAATCGCCGGAAGGATATTATTATTTCCGGTGGTGAAAATATATATCCTAAAGAAATTGAAGATGTATTGTATACGTTGGATGGCATTAGAGAATGTGCTGTGGTGCCTGAGGCAGATGAAAAATGGGGGCAAGTTCCGGTATTATACTATGCTGGTGCCGCTGACCCTGCTACTGTTGAGTCGCACTTACGGCGCCATTTGGGACGTTATAAGCAGCCCAAGACCATTCATAAATTAGAGGCCTTGCCACGTAATAGTTCTGGTAAAATATTGCGGCGTGCTTTAATGTGATGACAGATATGGTATTTTATAAATAAGCAAGGAGGAAGGTTATGAGAGTACAGTCCATAGTATTGTGGCGTCTTCGCTTGCCTATGAAATTTGATTTTCATACGGCTAAGGGCGTCGTGAGAGAACGTCAGACTTTAATAGTAGAAGTCATAACAGAATCTGGCATTCATGGATTTGGTGAAGTCGTAGCCTTCGAAACTCCTTTTTATACAGATGAAACAATTGATATCAGCGAGGAATGGCTACGAAATGTCATTCCTTTTTTTGTTGGTTTTACCATGCATGAGCCATGGGATTGTTATAACTGGGAACCGCCATTTGAGCAATCTGGAGTTGATGATAGTGTTCGCAAGGGACGTAGTACTAGGGCATATGTAGATGAAAATATAGGTAAAAACATAAGTAAAAACATAAGTAAAAACACAGGTAAAAACATAGGTGAACGTTTAGACGCATGGGAGAGGGGCGCTTTGGCACTGTTGCGTGAGGGCCGCCTGCCAATGGCTTGGGCGGGCCTTGAAAATGCATTGCTTCATGCTTTTTTTGAAGAGCAAAATAAGCCGATGATACAAACGTTAGTAGACCTTGCTTTAGATAAGGACTGCGCTCTTACGTCAACAATTCCCTTGGGCTTAGTTTTTGGGGACATGCCTATTCCATTATTATTGGAAAAAATAAGTGGCGCTGTAGCACAGGGTTGTAAGCGCGTAAAAATAAAGTTAACGCCTAATGATGCGGAGAAGCGCCTCGCCGCAGTGCGCAATAGATTTCCCGATTTAGAATTAGCTGCTGATGCGAATCGCAGCTTTGCTGTTTCCCAATGGCCTTTAGTAAAGACATTAGATGCGTATCATTTAAAATCCCTAGAGGAACCATTTGAGGTAAGCCATTCGGTGGCGCAAACCTATGGGATGGTGCCCAAGGAATTTTGGCAAGATTGGAATACACCTTTGAGTTTTGACGAAAGCGTGCAGTCCTTAGACGAATTAAAAGAACTACATGGCATTTTCAAACAGTTGCATTTACAAAATACTGTAATAGATACATCTGTTGCGGCATCTGTTGTAGGCGTTAATACGCCAATAGATTCTACAACTGAATCCTTCGAAACTAGTTTGGACTCTGGGGCTTTGGCGAGAGAGACAGCTCAAAATGTATATGCTAGGCCGACTCTTTTGCTGAATATTAAAATTGGCCGTTTAGGCGGCCTTCGTGAGGCCTTACGTTGTATAGCCTATTGTAAAGAACAGGGCATTGGATTTTGGGTTGGAAGCATGGTGGAAAGTGGTATTTCAAAAATACTCCATGTAGAATTGTCAGCCTTGCCTGCTGTGTGGATGGCGGGCGACTTATCTGACTCGATGCGATATTTTGAAGCAGACTTAATCGAGCCATTAATTACTTTTTCAAAGGGATATATGAGAGTTCCTGCAGGCCCTGGGCTAGGCGTAAAAGTAAATCGTCATATCTTACACACCTATGGTACAATCATAATGAATACATCAGAAGATAGTCATTCGATTGTAATGATATGAGCAAAGAGCTGGCAAAGGCTCGGTGTTTGTAAAGCCAGGGGCGGATTGTAGTATTAGGGAAGATTACAAATATAGTAAAGATTACAAAGATAGCAAAAACGCAAAGATTGCAAAGATAGAAAAGATAGAAAAGATAGAAGAGATTGGAAAGGACTGTATATGACTTTAGTTGATCAATTAGGAATTGAATATTTACGGCTCACTGATGAAGGGTTTGAAAGTGCTATGACGTTAAATGAATTTCACCAACAACCGTATGGCTTGTTAAATGGCGGTGCTATACTTGCCTATTGTGAAGCTATTGCCGGTGAAGCATCTAACAAACTGGGAACAGCAGATTATGAAGCGTTAAAAAAAGCTGCCGGTATAGATGATGCGGCGCATGCAACAGACTATGAAGAGCTAAAAGTTGTTGCTGGAACGAGAGCCGATAAGTCAGGTCAAAAAGATTTTGTACAAATGAATCTCATGGCAAAGGGCGTGCAGGATGAACGCCTGGCTGCTCAGTTGGCCAAAGGCCCTTATGTAGCTGTGGGACAGACCGTTACAGGCCAACATTTGAATTCTATGAAGTCTATGGGCCGTGTTATTGCTACAGGGACTTTAATAAAAAAAGGAAATCGTAATCATGTATGGCAAATTGATATTCGCAATGAAGAGGGGCTTCGTATTTCACAGGTTACGGTTGTTAATGCCCTTATTTATCCTATGGGGGCTAAGGGCAAATGATTAATAAACGCATATTAAGTTTGCTTGTTCTAACTGGTATAATGGCGGGCTTAGTGGGTATTGGGTTTACTAATTTAATGCATTTTATACAGCATTTGACCTACAATTATACTGAGGCAGACCATTTGAGCTTTGGTCTTGGTGTCGCTAATGCATCCCCTGAGCATCGTGTGATAGCCTTACTTTTATGTGGTGTAGTTGGCGGTGTAGGGTGGTATGTAATCCATCGTTTTGGCAGTCCTTTAGTGGATGTAAAACAAGCCGTGACCAATCCAGATAAGCCGATGCCTACCTTGACCACCTTGTGTCATGCAACCTTACAAATTATTACGGTGGGCATGGGCTCTCCTTTAGGACGTGAAGTGGCACCCCGTGAAGCTAGTTCGGCATTAATTACATGGGTGATGAAGTTTGTAAAGGTTACTAAAGAGGAGCGAAGTTTGCTTATTGCCTGTGCCTCTGGGGCAGGGTTAGCGGCCGTGTATAATTCGCCATTATCAGCAACAATCTTTGTATTGGAGACATTGCTCCTTACATGGAATCGAAAATCCCTAATCTCCGCTTTAATTGCTTGTGGTGTAGCCACATATATTGTGCGTTTAGGTTTAGGCGATACCATTCAATATGATATGATGCAGCCCCCTTTGACGGGCGCTATGGCTGCTTTTTCCATAGTATTAGGCCTAGTTATTGGCTTGGCCGTAGTACTCTTTGATAAATCACAAACGGCCTTACCTACAATAAATCGTAAAAGCCCGAAAATGATATTTTGGTTTATTTTAGCCTTCACCTTTGTGGGGGTTATGGCTATGTATTTTCCTTCTATTTTAGGGAATGGCAAGGCAGGTAATCAGTTGACCTTTGCTGAGCTGGTGAGTTGGCAATACGCTCTTGGTATGTTCGGCACAAAATGGATAGCCGTTGTATTAGCGTTAGCTGTAGGCGCTTATGGTGGTAAAATTACACCTTCTATGATGCTAGGCAGTACATTGGCCTTGGCTTTGGGCGTTGCTTGGACAGCTATTATAGGGCCTATTTCACTAGGGGCAGGAGCGTTTCTTGGGGCCGTAGTGTTTTTAGGTCTGGCTCAAAAAATGCCTCTTACTTCAGCTGTTTTTATGCTCGAATTGTCTCGTTTTTCCGTAGAATACTTATTTCCCGTTACCTTGGCTATGGGGGTAGGCTTGCTCGTACAACAGTGGCTAATTTCAAGGGACTAAGAGAATAGAATACATTTAGGTTAGTAAAATAAAAGAGGATATTATGATTATTAAACGATTAGACCATTTCGTTCTTACCACAGCAGATATAGAAGCCTGTATTAATTTTTATGTCCGTATGTTAGGCATGGAGCTAGATCAAACCAATAATCGCTATGCCTTGCGATTTGGAGAACAGAAAATTAATATTCATACAAAACCAGCAGAGTTTTTGCCCGCCGCTTTGTATCCAACTGGTGGCAGTTTAGATTTTTGCTTACTAATTGATACCGATAAAGATATGGCAACGGTAAAAGCCGATATTGAGGCCAAAGGTGGAGTTGTTGAGTTAGGTCCTGTAATTCGTCATGGTAGCTTAGGAAAAATGGAAAGTATTTATTTGCGAGACCCTGATGGAAATTTAGTAGAATTAAGCCAGTATATGTAATCGTAGAGCTTATATATGTTAAAATGGTTGTAAGACGTAAGACGTAAGACGTAAGACGTAACAGTAGGCAGTATATGGGTATTACTTGATGATTGTTAAACGTCTAAGCTTAAAATTTTAAGTTTAATAGTTTAGGTTTAATAGTTTAGGTTTAATAGTTTAGGTTTAATCGTTTAGGTTTAACAGTTTATAGGAATGCGTCGATATGTGGTGATGTACGTACTGTGAATGAAGGGCGGTGCATGGAGATGGCAGACTTTGTATGGAATGATATGTTTTCGGAAGAGTTTAAAACAAAGCGTAAACCCTTATTAGAAACATATGTAACGAGACAGTTTGCACAGCGCTATAAGCAGGAGCTGTGCAAGGTATTTGAAGTAAGTGAAGTTACATTTGATTTTCGCGGTAGATGTGGTGGGTTTGATGTGCTAGGCGGTGCTAGTGACGCCTTAAAAACAGTTTGTGAAGAATTTGATGCCATGGAACTCTACGAATTCTCTGAGAATTTACCTTGGTATGAATATGATATTTTTATGGACAGCATATTTAATCGTTGTGGTAAATTTATAAGTCCTAAATTTAGAGTACGAAATGCAGTGAGGGCTGAGGCTATCTTGCTGAACAGCTTTTTTGCAAAAGTTGTAGACGGACAAGAGCTTGATGAATCGATTTAATTGAATGGAAGTAGTAAGGGCGTTCTGAGCTGGCGTAGATAGAATAACGAGCTAGATTAGGCAGAATAATGCTGCGTGGTGTACTACTACTTCTTAGTTCGCCTCTTATTTTTGTATAAGAAATAACAAGTTGAAAATTTGTAAAAAATATTAAAAAAGTACTTGCGCACATTTTTTACATATGATACAATAACTTTGTTGTTGCGAAAGAGTAGAACGAAACAACGAAAAGAATAGTTTTACTTATATATCGGGGCATAGCGCAGTTTGGTAGCGCACCTGGCTTGGGACCAGGGGGTCGCAGGT
>NZ_CALJON010000032.1 GCF_937981445.1 uncultured Veillonella sp.
AGTAAAGAGTAAAGAGTAAAGAGTAAAGAGTAAAGAGTAAAGAGTAAAGAGTAAAATACATGCAATGTTTGTAATAAGGAGGGATTCACATGTTTAAGAAATTATGTATTCCTTTAGCACTAGCGACCTTGCTAGGCTATTCAGCAGTGGTGCAACCACCTATTACTGAGGCTCATGTGGTGGGAATGAATCAAACTGATGGTAATATGAAATTAGAGTATCCCTTAGTGTATGTAACAAATCAGGCAGCACAAGAGCGCATGAATACTGTGATTGCTAAGTATGTAGTGGCTATGCGTAACTTATACTACAATGAACAGATGCGTGACGTAGTTATGACCTACAAAGTAACTTATGAAGATGAAGATGTAGTATCTATCATTATTAATAGTGGTTGGTACAGTGGGCAAGGTGCTCATGGCTATAATCAATCACAAGGTTTAGTATTTAACAAACATACCGGGGATTTAATTCCCGCTACGTATTATGTGCATATAAAAGATAATGAACAATTACGAAATTTAATTTCTACAGCACAAGTAAAAGTATATTCTAGTACGATGGAAGAAGTGCCAATTAAGAATTTATTTGGTCTTTCAGACTTAGAAGTTCGCAATACAAATTATGTGTTATTAGGTGATGGATGCATTGCCATGTTGTATCAACCCTATGAATTAACGGCCTATGCATATGGCGTAGCGCGGGTTGTATTAACAAGAGAGAGTATTGATAATTTAAATCAAATGAATCCATAGTGTTAAAGTGACAGAGTAAAAGGAGTTCACGGTGCAAATAAAGAAAATGACAAATCGCTTAGAAGCGGTGTTTACTTTAATTCCAAAGGTAGAGGTAATTGCTGATATTGGAACAGATCATGGCTATTTAGCGGTGGAATTGGTGCGTCGTGGGCGAGCTAGAGCTGCCATTGCTGGTGATGTGAATAAAGGACCTTTGGCTTCAGCTAAGTCTTATGTAATGCATGAAGGCTTAGCAGCGCAGGTTGATTGCCGTCTTGGTAATGGATTACAAGTCGTAAGGCGGGGCGAAATTCAAGGTGCCGTTATTTGTGGTATGGGCGGATTTTTAATGCGCGATATTATTGCAGCAGGTCCGGAACTGTTAGATTTCTATGTGTTGCAACCCCAGAATGGGCAAGCTGAACTTAGACAGTATTTGGTGGAACAAGGGTATCGCATTGTAGCAGAACTGATTGTGACTGATATGGGTAAACTATATACAGCATTGTTAGCTTTAAAAAAGGGGCGGGAAGCTGTGTATGTAAGTGAATCAGGCCCTGTTACAAAGCAGGTATTGGATAAGCCTGATGTATATGGCCAGTTAGCACCCCAGTCCATACTTTGGGCTGTAGGGGCCCATTTAGCCAATGAGCGCCCCCCTTTATGGGATTTGTACATAAAGCATTTAATGCACATTAGAGAATCGGCTCTTGCGAGTATGACGGAAAGCTTAAAAGATACGCCAAAATACCAAGAGCTTCAAGCTGAATTACGTGCCCTAGGGGATCTTAAAGATACTACGAAGGTATTGTAAATTGTAGATAATATTGTTGTATTGTAAATTATAGATAATACTTGAGTAAGGTAAGTCATAGATAATAGCATTTCATTGAAAGGACGATATATGATTAAGGTTCAAGATGTAATTGATAGTATTGAGCGTTTAGCACCACCTCATTTGGCTGAGTCTTGGGATAATGTAGGGCTCATGGTAGGTCGTCGCGATCAACTGGTTGACCATGTACTCACCGTATTGGATGTGACGGAAGAGGCTATTGAAGAAGCTATTGAAAGGAAATGTCAGCTCATTGTGAGTCATCACCCTTTGATTTTTAAAGGGGTAAAGCAAATTACTAGTGACACTGTTTTGGGGCGCATGATTGCACGCCTTATAAAAGCTGATATAGCAGTATATAGTGCGCACACGAATTTGGATGTAGCCAAAGGGGGGCTCAATGATTTGGCGGCGGCTCAACTTGGATTGGGGCAAGTAAAAGGGCTTGAAATGACTCATAGTGAAGGTTTGTGTAAACTAGTTGTTTTTGTTCCAGCCACTCATACGGAGTTTGTGGTGCAAGCGCTAGGTGATGCGGGTGCTGGTCATATAGGTAATTACAGTCATTGTGCTTTTTATGGAGAAGGAACGGGCACATTTAAGCCATTAGAAGGGACAACACCATTTATTGGGTCGGTGGATACACAAGAGAACGTATCGGAACATCGGGTGGAAACTATAGTCCCTAAGGCCTTATTGCCTAAGGTGGTGAATGCGATGAAAGCAGTTCATCCTTATGAAGAAGTGGCTTATGAAGTCTATGATTTGAAAGAGCCTGCTGTAGTAGAAACGATTGGTCGCCAAGGTGTGTTAGGTGATACATTAGACCTCGAGGCATTTATGGAGCTCGTGAAGCATGCCTTTCCTCAGGGCAAACCTCGTTTTGGTGGTGCGCGCGTAGAACAGATTAGTAATGTAGCGCTTTGCACTGGTTCAGGTGCAGAATTTATTAAAGCTGCCGTTAAGGCTGGTGCGCAGGCGTATGTAACAGGTGATGTAAAATACCATGATATGCAGTTAGCTAGAGAATTAGGTATTGTTGTGGCTGATGTAGGCCATTTTGGTACAGAAATTGGGGCGGCCTCTTTATTAGCATCGCAAATACAACTTACTTTAGGCGAGACTGTTCAGGTTACAACCAGTGAAACACAAAAAGATTTCTTTTTTTGATATTGAGAAAGCTTATTATTTCAATATTTATCGATGAACCTATGTTCATAGCACATTTGATAAAAATATAATTGACCGATGTATTATCAATCTGTTAGACTTTAATTAGCAAGTATGAAAGGTGATTGCGAGCGTAAGTTCGAGGAAAGTCCGAGCTCCACAGGGCAGGATGCCGGATAACGTCCGGCGTGGGTAACCATAGGGAATAGTGCCACAGAAAAGTAGACCGCCACAGCAATGTGGTAAGGGTGGAACGGTGTCGGTAAGAGCGCACCAGCGATGCAGTAATGTATCGGCTCGGTAAACCCCATCCGGAGCAAGGCCGAATAGGAAAGGGATAAGGGTGGCCCGCCTACCTTTCGGGTTGTGCCGCTTGAGCCTATAGGCAACTATAGGCCTAGAAAGATAATCACCACTGCGCAAGCAGAACAGAACTCGGCTTATTGATTGCTTGCTTAACCGCTCATTGTGAGCGGTTTTTTCTTTTCATACAAAATGTATTATCTTTTTTTATTCTAAAAGAGGATATTTTTTATTATAAGTAGAAATAGTATATAATAGAGACAAGGTATATTGTTAAAGTATTCTCTTAGAGTAGCTATTTGTTGTATACTTAAGATACAAAGTATAGCAATAAAAGTAGGTATAAGGAGGTATTAGGATGGCAGTAACTAAAATTGACGATTTAGCTGCATTAGAAGCGTATTTGAAAGATCATCAAGGAGTGGTAGTGGCTGATTTTTGGGCTACTTGGTGTAAACCTTGTGCACTTATGAATCCTGAAATCGAAAAAATGGCTGAAGATATGAAGGATGATGTATCGGTTGTGACCATTGATGTGGATGAGGCTAAAGACGTAGCTTTAAAATATAATATCCAAGGGATTCCGACTTTAATTTGCTTCAAAGGGGGCAAGGAAAAAGATCGTATTGCTGGATATAAACCAGCTGCTGTAGTAGAAGGTCTCGTTAAATCGATTATTAAATAAGCGCAATGAATGGAGCGTCAAAGTTATAAGATGATATGACATTATATGAAGTCATATACCATGTATATAATAGGGACGACAGTAAAGTTATTGCTAATGAAGGGGGTCTACCTGTGAAAGAGACGACAAATAGTCTTTGGAATTTGTTCCAGGCTCGCAAATTAAGCCGCCGTACTTTTATGAAAACTTGTGTGGCATTAACGGCTATTTTAGGCATGCCACCTACTTTTTTAAATAAAGTAGTTAAGGCTGCAGATACGAAAGAATTGCCAACTGTGATTTGGCTTCATGGTCATGAATGTACAGGTTGTGACGAATCCTTTATTCGCTCCACATCCCCATTTGCATCTGATGTGGTGCTCAATATGATTTCTCTTGAATACGATGATACTTTGGCAGCGGCAGCAGGGGCTCCTTTTGAAGCTCATTTACACAATATTATGGCTGCTAAAAAGGGCCAATATGTACTGGCTGTTGAAGGCGGGGTTCCATTAGATGATAATGGTACTTATTGTATGGTTGGGGGCCGTCCATTTGTGGATGTGTTAAAAGAATGTGCTGATGGAGCTGCCTTTATTATTGAATATGGTTCCTGTGCTGCTTGGGGCGGGGTTCAAGCGGCTAAGCCAAATCCAACCAATACGGTATCCGTATCCTCTGTAATTTCTGGGAAGAAAATTATTAAGGTACCTGGTTGCCCACCAATTCCTGAAGTTATGACAGGCGTTATTATGCATTATGCATTATTTGGTGAAATTCCACCACTTGATGTGGAAGGTCGTCCAAAACAATTTTATGGCAATCGTATTCATGACACATGTTATCGTCGTCCATTCTTTGATTCGGGACTTTTTGTTGAAAAATTTGATGATGATGCGTCTAAAGCTGGTTGGTGCTTGTATAAAGTAGGTTGCCGTGGGCCAGTAACGTATAATTCTTGCGGTAATTTACGCTGGTGGAATGGTTTATCCTATCCAATTCAATCTGGTCATGGTTGTATTGGCTGTAGTGAAAAAGGTTTCTGGGACAATGACAATTTCTATCAACGACTCCCACAAGTACATGTAGCTAATACCATTACGAATGCTGACACTGTAGGTACGATTGCAGGTTTAACTGCATTTGGTGCCGTAGTAGCACATGGTGGTGTAACCTTAGCAAAACATAAATACGATACGATTAAATTAGAAAAGAAACAACAAGCTGAATTAGAGGCGAAGAAAGCTGCTGAAGCACAGGCTAAACAAGCTGAAGCGGCAACGTCAGCAAATACAGCATCTGAGGATACGAATAAAGGGGGTAACCATTAATGAAACGTGTAGTAGTAGATCCTATCACTCGTATTGAAGGTCATTTGCGAGTGGAAGTTAATGTGGACGAAGCAACGGGCAAAGTAGAAGATGCTTTGTCTAGCGGTACTGCATGGCGTGGTATTGAATTGGTTGCTAAAGATCGTGACCCTCGTGATGTATGGGCTTTTGTGCAGCGTATTTGTGGTGTATGTACTTCAACCCATGCGTTAGCATCTTTGCGCAGTGTAGAAGATGCCTTAGGTATTGAGATTCCTAAAAATGCTAACTATATTCGCAATATTATGCATAGCTGTTTAGATGTGCATGACCATACTGTGCATTTTTATCATTTACATGCCTTAGACTGGGTAAGCCCTGTAGAGGCATTAAAAGCTGACCCAGCTAAGACAGCTGCTTTACAGGAAACCGTATTAAAAACGTATAATGTAAGTGGCGTACAGCCGGCGGACTTAACTAATGGTACATCGGCTTATCCTAAAGAGTTTCCTAAGGGAAATGCCACTTATTATGCAGCGATTCAGGGGAAAATTAAAAAGATTGTCGAAAGTGGTCAACTTGGCATTTTTGCAGCCCAATGGTGGGATCATCCAGACTATCAATTATTGCCTCCTGAAGTGCATTTGATGGCGGTGGCACATTATTTAAATATTTTAGATAAACAACGCGATATTGTAACACCACAAGTTGTGTTTGGTGGTAAGAATCCACATCCACATTACATTGTTGGCGGTATGCCATGTTCCATTTATATGGATGATATGAATGCCCCAATTAATGCGGCGCGCTTAGCTGTGGTGGATGAATCTATTGCATTGGCAAAAGACTTGGTTAACTATTTCTACTTGCCTGATTTATTGGCTATTGGCCATATTTATGCGAAAGCAGGCATGATTGATGGTGGCGGTTTATCTAAAAAACGTGTACTCGCTTATGGTGATTATCCTGATGAACCTCATACAGGCACTAAGAATGGCGATTATTTCAAAAAATGCTTAGTTCGAGCTAATGGCGTAGTTGAAGACTTTGGCCTTGGTGTGGATAAAGCGAAATATATTCCTCTAGAAGGGGAAGACCTTATGAACCCAGACTTCTTATCTGAAGAAGTAGAACATTCCTGGTTTGAATATCCAGATGGTAAAAAATCCATTCATCCTAGCGAAGGGGTTACAAAACCTAATTACACAGGTCCTAAAACAGGGACTAAGGAGCATTGGGAATTCTTGGATGAAACTAAGAAATACTCCTGGGTTAAATCGCCAACCTTTAAAGGTGGTGCTTGTGAAGTAGGCCCATTAGCTAAATATATTGTTGTATATACCAAAGTGAAACAAGGAATTATTACGAATCCAACTTGGGCCGAACAGATGATTGTACAACAAATTGACACTGTATCTTCTGTACTTGGCGCCCCAGCTCATGTATGGATGTGTAGTACTTTAGGCCGTACCGCATGTCGTGCCTTAGATGCACAAGTGGCAGCTAACCTTAGTCAATATTTCTACAATAAATTAGTAGCTAATATTAAAGCTGGCGATACAAAAGTGGCTAATGTGACTAATTTTGATCCTAATACTTGGGCCAAAGAAGCAAAAGGTGTGGGCTTAGTTGATGCTCCTCGTGGTGGTCTTGGTCACTGGTGTGTGCTTAAAGATGGTAAAACTGATAACTATCAATGTATCGTGCCTACGACTTGGAATGCTTGTCCTAAGACAATCGCCAATGAACATGGGGCTTACGAATCCAATATGATGGACACGAAGGTAAAAATTGCCGATAAGCCACTTGAGATTTTAAAAGGTATTCATTCCTTTGACCCTTGTCTTGCTTGTGCCACCCATTTATACAATAAAAAAGGCGAAAAAATCGTCTCCGTTAATACCGATGCGATGTGTAAATAATAGGGGGGATGTATATGCTACAACAACCGGATAAAAAGCCGTATCGCGTGTTTAGTCTGTGGCTCCGCATATTCCATTGGACAATGGTGCTTTGCGTAACCTTCCTGTTTTGGACCGGGCTATACATAGGTGACCCAGGATTTAGCATGTTTGTTGGCCGTGAGCCAGCCGAAGCCATTACGAGCTGGTTTTCTATGGAAACCATTCGTCGAGTCCATTTCACCTTTGCATTTGTTTTGATTTTTGCCTTTGTATTTAGAATTTATGGGGCCATTCGCTATCGTGGTGACCGTTTACTTCCTAAATTTAGAAGCCGCCTGTATTGGGTGGGGATTAAACAAACGGTGCTTCATTATTTGATGTTACCTCGTCAAGAAGAACACCGTGTACTTCGTAACTCCTTGGCTCGGACAAGTTATTTAATTGTGTATATTATGATGTTTTTAGAAATTTGTACTGGTCTTGCCATGTATTCACAGATTAATCCGAGCAGTTGGTTGGCTTTAATTTTCAACCCTATTAATTTGATGCTTAGTGAATATGATATTCATATTATTCATCATTACATTGCTTGGTTCTTCTTACTCTTCACTGTAATGCATGTATATCTTGCCTTTAGAGAAGATGTTATGGAAGAATCTGGTGAAGTATCCAGCATGGTTTCGGGGATGAAATTCTATCCTCATGATCCAGAAGATATTGAGGATTTATATGGTAAACGAAAGTAATATCATCGTACTGGGCGTAGGTAATATACTTCTTACTGATGAAGGCCTTGGCGTGCATGTGGTGCAGCAATTAGAGCGGGAGTATCGATTTTCTCCAGCCATAGCTATCATTGATGGTGGCACTATGGGCATGGAATTATTGTCTTACATGAGAGGCATGACGAAGCTTTTGTTGATTGATGCCATTCATGGTGGCGAGGCAGCAGGCACGGTGTATGAATTTCCTCATCAAGAGGCGGAGCATTACTTTACAGGCAATATTTCCGTCCATGAAGTGGGGATGCAAGATATTTTGCGAATTCGTGCCTTACAAGAAGATCCTTTAGAAGATGCCACTGTGATTGGGATTGAACCAGAGAGTTTAGAGATTGGGTTAGAGCCTACTGAAACAGTAAAGAAAGCTCTTCCAGAGGTAATTACACGAGTTATAAAACAATTAGAAGCATGGGGTATTGAGGTGGAAAAACGATGATTGAACATTATGGTAATGTAAAAGCTATTTTAAGTGAATTGAAATTAGCTTTAAAACAACTTCGCGAAACTGGTGAAACCCATACTATCTATATTGAAAAAACAGGTCTTACTATGGAAGAACAAGTGGAAGTAATGGAAACCTTAGGTCGAGGCACTATTACGATTAATTTCACTGAAACCGATCAACCTGTGGAATGGTATGAAACTCAGTTTTCTGGAATTTGGTTAGGGACCTTCCGTAACCCGCGAGATGAAGCGATTGTGTATACAATTGAAGTAGGTCGCTATCCAAGCCTTTGCGGTGCCTTTGATGAGGATATCATAAATGCGGAAGAAGAATTGCAAACCTGGATAGAGGCGGCTGATTTATAAAATTGGAGCGCAGTTAATTTCTGTGCTACGAAACAAAGACTCCTACCTATACATTTGCTCACGACGAGACGAGCTCTGATGCTCGCTGTATGTATATGTAGGAGTCTTTTATGTTAGTAAAATAAGAGAATTAAAGCGCTTCCCAATTTTATAAATACCTAGAAGGGAAAAGCGAAGTTCTGATGTTCGCTGCGTGTATATAGGAGGCATTTTTTGTTTCTTCATATGGTATTGAATTATAAATCCTTAAGGTGGAAAGGCTCACGACCGAGCTCTGATGGGTTACTTAGTCTCCATTGGTGATAAGGATTCTAGTTACGCGATAGCCATCATGACGGAAGGAGATGCCTTGTACATAGCCAGATCTTGGTTTGAATTGACCATAGAACCAATTGTTTTGGTTCATCATATCAGGGCGGCCATAGGCTTCGTATACTTTTTCTAATTTATCTCCTACGGCGATACCACGATAGGTGGTGGCGTCACGATTTGTGACGGAAATGTATTGTACTGGATTACCGCCGTAAGTAATGCCACCATAGGTCATTTCAACGCCCACACCTTTTACATTATCATTGTAGTAACTAGGGGCACCTAAGCTTTGGATTACATCAGCAATAGGAGTACCTAAAGTAACGCCGGCAATGGACATATCTTGAGCACTAGGTCGCTGTCCATATATTTGCCCTTGTTGAACATTAGTGTAGTTTGGATACTGTGGTAAGGCGGCAAAGGCTGTAGTGCCTACAGAGGCGGCGACAAGAATACTTAAACAAAGGGCAGAGATCTTTTTCATAATAACACTCCTTTAAGACAATAAAATAAGAACTCTTAGATACCTCCGTTAGAGGTTTTTCATAATTTTAGTATAAAGACTTGATACTTAGGGGTCAATAGCATATAATTAAATGCTTATGATTTGCCAAAGTTTCGAAAAAATAGTAAAATTAAATCGCAATAGATTAACGGAGGCAGTGTATGTTGTTGTCAATAGTGGTACCTGTTTATAATGAAGAGGCTAACATAAAAAAGTTTTATAGTTCTGTAAAGGAAGTGCTAAACACTCTTCCTTATGAGCAAGAAATCATTTTCGTAGACGATGGATCGTCCGATGATTCTGCCACTATGCTGCGTCATATTGCGGCTGAAGATACAGCGGTTAAAGTTATTCTTTTGGCGCGTAATTTCGGTCATCAATTAGCGCTCACCTGTGGTCTTGACCATGCTAAGGGCGATGCCGTTATCACTATGGATGGTGATATGCAGCACCCGCCTGAATTAATTCCCCAACTTGTACATTTGTGGGAAGAAGGGCATGATGTGGTGCGTACAATTCGTGACTCCACAGAAGATGCCAGTTGGGCTAAGGCGTTTACGTCAAAATACTATTATAAATTAATGAATAAAATGGCCAATGTGCCTATTGTAGAAGGCGGGTCAGATTTTAGACTGATGAATCGCAAAGCACTTAATACTTTGCTTAAATTTCGTGAGCATGGGCGCTTTTTGCGAGGTATAGTAGGCGATATTGGCTATAACCAAGCGGAGATTCACTTTGTGGCACCGCCACGTTTTGCTGGAAAGTCTAAGTTCAGTGTGAGGAAAATGCTTCATTTTGCCTTGGATGGCATTGCCGCTTTTTCCAATGTGCCATTGCGAGCGGCCTTTTATATTGGACTTATGTCTGGTATTTTAAGTATTATTATGATTTTACATATTTTATTTGTCCATTTCTTTACAGATAGTGCTGTAAGTGGGTGGGCAACATTAGGTGTATCTATATTCTTCTTAGGTGGGGTACAACTTGTGTGTATCGGTATTATTGGAGAGTATGTAGGTCGTGTGTTTGAAGAAGTGAAGCATCGACCACTTTATTGGATTCGCGATAGTTTTAATTGTGAAGACGATGGAGTACCAAAATAAAGTTAGTATGTTAAGAAATTGTTATGCTAATATAGTGTACTAATAGAGTGTTGCTTTAAGTGAGTAACCTCTGCATGTTGCGTTTTTTAGTAACATGGGGTTAGAAACATAGCGAGGAAGAACGATGAGATACAAGTATAAGAAGCTATCCGTTATGGTGGCGTTAGTGCTCAGTGTGGGTGCGTATACAGTAGCTGGTGCAGCTGGTTATGAGTATGGGACTAAGGGCGGCGAGATTCCGGCGATTCAAAAGAAGTTGATTGCAGCAGGTTATAAAGCACGCCTTAATGGTGAATACGATGCCAATACTAAGTGGGCCGTTCGTTTATATCAAAAAGATATGGGCTTACCAGTTAATGGCATTGTAGATAATGCGACTTATAAATCTTTGATGGGCAAAGCTTTAGATGAAAGCAAACTTAGTAAGCTAGGTAAAATGTCAGAAAAGAAAATTGCTGCTGAATGGGCGGCGAGTCAACCATCGAAGGGTGATAAATCGAAAGATAAGAAAGCTGACAGTAAGAGCAAAAAGTCTAATAGCAAGACTAAGAAAAATAAAGAAGACAAAGATAATAAGAGTGATAAACGAAATACCATTAAAATGGACTCAGCCCGTGCTGATAGTTTGTTAGATCCATTTGATTCTGATTTTGTTTTTACTAAAACCGGTAAAGTGTCTAAGTCGGTGCAGGATGTCATACAAGAGGCCGAAAACTATCGCGGTGTGCCTTATGTATTTGGGGGGAATACGCCAAGTGGTTTTGATTGCTCTGGCTATGTGCGCTATGTATTTGCTAAAAAAGGGATTACCTTACCACGTTCGGCCGATGAACAGTATACAGTGGGGACTAAAGTGGCGAAAAAGAACTTACAACCTGGTGATTTAGTGTTCTTTGAAACCTATGAGAAGGGTGTATCTCATTCGGGCATTTATATTGGCAATGGCAAATTTATCAGTGCTACTAGCAGTAGTGGTGTAGCCGTTGCTGATTTAGCTGGCGGTTATTGGGGTGAACGCTATATTGGTGCTAAACGCGTCATGTAGGGCGTTGCTTATGTATAGCTGTATAATAGTAAGTTACTAAGAACTAGGATTGCATGGGATAAGTGTTCAAGTTAAGCTTGTCCATATAATTGTAGTGAGGAGCTGAAGAGGAGGCGTTGCCTCCTCTTTTTCTGAATTAGTTAAAGTCATCTAGAGACTAGGTGAAGAAGGGCGGATATAAAGAAGCATGATTGAAATAAATAAGGTGCAGTTCTTTTATGAACAAGAGGAAGTGCTCTGCAATATTTCGCTACAAATCAACGAAGGCGACTTTACTATTATTGTAGGGCCTAATGGAGCGGGTAAGACTACGTTTTTACGTCTCTTATCGGGTCTATTGAGTCCTACTAAGGGCGAGATTTTAATTGATGGTAAAACAGTGAAGGCCGCACAGCAGGCAGGTCTTTTGCACTTGGTGCCACAGATTTACAATAAGAATGCCGCACAATTTCCCGCTACTTGTTTAGAAATTGTAGAATTGGGGCTTCGCATGCAGTCCCTAAGTCGCGATGTACGGCGAGCGCGCGCTTTAGATGCATTAGAACAAGTGGGGATGAGTGCCTTTGCAAATCGGCGGATTGGTGATTTAAGTGGCGGGCAACAACAACGTGTTATGATTGCTCAAGCTTTAGCTCGTAAGCCTAAGTATTTATTACTTGATGAACCAACAAGTGGCATTGATTTTGAGGCGAGTCGCCGTATTATGGAATTATTGCGCACCCTTTCTGATAAGGGCATGACCATTGTTATGGTGACGCATGATATTGAAGAAGGTTGTAAACTTTGCGATCAAACAATTTGTATTAATCGTCATGTTTGCTACCATGGTGATGGCCCAGGATTTATGGACACCCATAAAGGACCGAAATTGTTTTGGCATATAGGAGGCTAGGATGGATATTTTTACCTATGAATTTATGCAACGAGCCTTCATTGCTGGCCTTATAGTGGCGCTTATGTGTCCTTTAATTGGCACATTTATTGTAATTAAGCGGCAGTCTCTTCTAGGAGAAGGGCTTGGACATATAGCCTTTGCCGGGGTTACAGGGGCATCATTTTTATCCTTGTATCCGCCGCTTGGCGCAGCTGGTTTGACAGTACTAGCCGCTATGGGTATTGAATTAGTTAGACGCAAGCATAATCAATATACGGATATGATTTTAGCGCTCTTCTTTTATACGGGCTTAGCGCTGGCCGTTATATTTGCTAGTCTTAGTAAGATGCCAAGTACAGGGTTGATGAACTTCTTGTTTGGGAGTATTTTAACTGTAACTGATGCGGACATTATGAGTATATTGGTCGTAGCCATTGTTGTGGGGCTTATTATTTATGCTATTTACTCGGCCTTGTTATTTACTTCATTTGATGAGCAAGTAGCTATTACGGCGGGAATTCCAGTGAATCGTATTAATATGATTTTCTCCATTGTTACAGCCTTGGTAGTCGTTATGGGGATGACTATAGTGGGGATTTTACTAATTGGGGCACTTATGATTGTGCCGGTGGCGAGTGCTCATTTGTGGAAATGTGGTTTTGCTAAGACCTTACTGATTAGTGAAGGGTATTCTGTTTTTAGTGTTCTTGCAGGTTTAGTGGTGGCTTTTGAATTTGACTTGGCCCCAGGTGGGACTATAGTGCTTATGGCTATTGTAGCCTATGCATTGACCTTTGGGGGCACCATGTTATGTAATAAGAACTAAGTAGGTGTAAGGTAGTAGATAGTACAGCCTGAGATAAACAGGTGTAAAGTAGGTGCTACTGGATGAGATGCGTAGGTGTAAGGTATATGCTATAGGTTGAAGCGGTTGATGTGGTTTATAATCTAGAGACCATGGCAAGTACTTTTCATCTATTACTGATTAGAGTATAATAAAAAGATAGTTATTAGTTTAGGAGGCTGAACTCATGAAGGGTAATGAACTGCGTCAAGCATATTTGCAGTTTTTTGAAAGTAAAGGACATTTAAAATTAGATAGTTTTTCATTGGTTCCAGAAAATGACCCATCCTTATTGCTCATTGGAGCAGGTATGGCGCCATTAAAACCATTTTTTACAGGTAAATTAGTACCACCTCGTACGCGTGTAACCACTTGTCAAAAGTGTATCCGTACTGGTGATATTGAAAATGTAGGTCGTACAGCGCGCCATCATACATTCTTTGAAATGTTAGGGAATTTCTCCTTTGGTGACTATTTCAAAAAAGACGCTATTCATTGGGCTTGGGAATTTTTAACAGAAGTGATTAAGCTCGATAAAAATCGCCTTTATGTAACAGTATATCCTGATGACCATGAAGCCTATGAAATTTGGCATAATGAAGTGGGGTTAGATGACTCTCACATTAGCCGGTTAGAAGATAATTTCTGGGAAATTGGGGAAGGCCCTTGTGGACCAGACAGTGAAATTTTCTATGATTTAGGTGAAGAACGTGGCTGCGGTGGGCCAGATTGTGCACCAGGCTGCGACTGCGACCGCTATCTAGAAATTTGGAACCTTGTGTTTACTCAATTTAATCGCACAGCCGATGGCGAATATGTGCCATTAGCTAAGAAGAATATCGATACTGGTGCCGGCCTTGAGCGCTTGGCTTCAGTTCTTCAAAATAAGGAAAGCAATTTTGAAACCGATTTAATTTTCCCAATTATTGAAAAAGCAGCTGCTATGGCAAAAGTAGAATACCATAGTGATGCTAGTAAAGATGTGTCTTTAAAAGTAATTGGTGACCATGCGCGTGCTATTGCCGTGCTCATTAGTGATGGTGTATTGCCATCCAATGAAGGCCGCGGCTACGTACTTCGCCGTATTTTGCGCCGTGCCGTTCGCCATGGTCGACTTTTAGGCATTGAAGGCCGTTTCCTAACCGACCTTATGGATATTGTTATTGACATTTTAGGTCCAGGCTTACCTGATTTAGTAGAAAAACATGATTTCATCAGCCGCGTAGTAGCTAATGAAGAAGATCGTTTCAATCAAACGCTAGCACAGGGCTTAGAGCTTCTTAGTGGTCTTGTAAAAGACTTAAAAGCTGAAGGGGCAAACACTGTGCCTGGTGCTGATGTATTTAAACTATATGATACGTATGGATTCCCTTGGGAACTTACCGAAGAAATCGCTCATGAAGCAGGTCTTGCTATTGACATGGATGGTTTTGAAGCGGCTATGGCAGAACAACGTGCGCGCGCTCGTGCAGCTCGAGAAGATGTGGATGCTAAAGTGGCCACACCAGATATTACGTTCTTAGCAAATGAAAACTTGACGGCTGATGAAAGTGCTACAGAATCTGAAGTTCTTATGCTTGGTGAAGGGGCTAATCGCTTAGAGTCTGCGTCTGATGGTATGGAAATTACCTTGATTGTACGCACTACACCATTCCACGCAGAAGGGGGCGGACAATTAGGGGATTCTGGTTTCATTGTAGGCCCGATGGGTAAAATGGAAGTTCACACGACTCGCAAGCTTCCTGAAGGTACGACCTACCATGTAGGTACTATTGTAGAAGGTAATTTACAAGTAGGTGACCATGTAACATTTGAAGTGGATACGGCCCGTCGTTTATCTATGGCTCGCAACCATACTGCTACACATTTATTGCATGCCGCTTTAAAAGAAGTACTTGGCAATCATGTAAACCAAGCAGGTTCTCTAGTTATGCCTGATCACTTGCGCTTTGACTTCACTCATTTCTCTCCTGTTACAGCAGAAGAATTACAAGAGATTACAAATCTTGTAAATGGTGAAATTTTAAAAGCTACTACACTTGATATTAAAGAAATGTCCATGGACGAAGCTAAGAAGCTAGGTGCTATGGCACTCTTTGGTGAAAAATATGGCGATGTAGTGCGCGTTGTAACTGTTCCAAAATTCAGTGTAGAACTTTGTGGTGGTTCCCACGTACCTAATACGGCCGTGATTGGTACATTCCGTATTCTTTCTGAAGGCGGCATTGGTTCTGGTGTGCGTCGTATTGAAGCGATTACAGGTGAGGCAGCATTACAATTAGCTCAAAAAGAACAAGCGGACCTTCGTGCAGCGGCTACTATTTTAAAAACAAAACCAGAAGAAATTGTTCATCGTACACAACAATTGGTGGACGAAGTAAAACAATTAGAACATGAATTAGGGGCTGTGCGCAAAGAACTTATGGCCGGTGGTTTAGATGGCTTATTAAGTGGCGCATTTGACTTAAAAGTAGGTAAAGCTGTAGTAGCGGAAGTCAATGTGGCTGATATGGATGAACTTCGTAATACTGCTGACATGGTGCGCGATCGCCTTGGTTCTGGTGTAGTACTTCTTGGCATGGCTCATGAAGGCAAGGTTAACTTCGTATGCATGGCTACTAAGGACGCTGTTAAAGCTGGGTATCATGCAGGCAATATTGTTAAGGCTACGGCACAAGCTGCTGGTGGTAATGGTGGCGGCCGTCCAGATATGGCTCAAGCCGGTGGTAAAGATCCTAATGCTTTAGGTGCAGCTCTTGGTGTAGCTAAAGATACTATTCTTAGCATGTAACCATGGTATAATATAAGTATGATGTAGTTTGCCATACATGTTTGTAGGGCAAACTACATGTAGTGATCATATGATTTAATGTGTTCTTTAAGAATATGTGATAAAATTATGGTCCATATAATTAATAAAAGGAGGCAAAATCATGAGTGTATCAGATGAAACTATGATGTTTAAAAAGGTTGAAGATACGCCTTCGGCTCGTGAAGTACTTCGTGATGTATATCACGCTTTACAAGAAAAAGGATATAATCCGATTGAACAAATCGTAGGATATCTTATCTCTGGCGAGCCTACCTATATTACTAGCTATAATAATGCCCGCAGTATGATTCGTCGTCTAGAACGAGATGAATTATTAGAGGAATTAGTAGCTGAGTATGTAAAAGCAAAAGGTCTATAGGGACAAATATGAGAATTATGTCCTTAGATGTAGGGAGCCGCACAATTGGCGTAGCTTGTAGCGATGCTTTGTACTTGACAGCGCAGGGCATCGAAACCATTCGCCGCACTTCGTTAGAGCGCGATTTTAATCGCATAAAGGAGCTCATAACAGAATATGAAGTGGAAGAAATTGTAGTGGGACTGCCTAAAAATATGAATGGAACAAAAGGTGATCGAGCCCTTAAAACTGAGGAATTTGTAGGGAAAATGCAAGAAGTTATCACTACACCCGTAACGTTTTGGGATGAACGATTGTCTACTGTGATGGCGGAGCGATCACTTATCGCCGCTGATGTGAGTCGTAAGAAACGAAAAGGCGTAATTGATAAAATGGCAGCAGTTGTTATTTTACAAGGCTATTTGGATCTACGACAGAGTAAATCCTAAGGAGGTTGACTATGGGAGAGCAAGGATTTGAAAATGAAGTGCCAGTAGTAGTACTTACAGATGAAGAAGGTAATGAATTATTCTATGAAGAAGATATGATCATTAACTACGAAGGCAAAGAATTTGCTATTTTAGTGTCCTTACCACCTGAAGAATGTGAACCAGGTTGTAAATGTCATGAAGAGCCACATATTACGATTGCACGCCTTGAAGAAGAAGATGGCGAAGAAGTGTATGTAGTGCCAACTGATGAGGAATTTGATGCAGTAAGTGCCTTATACGAAGAAGGTATTGACGAAGAATAAATTCTATGAGGTGCGTAAAAGAGGGGCTTTGCCCCTCTTTCGTGTGTATATTAAAGCCTTATATTTTGAAAAGAAGCAATGCATATTGCCTTACAGTATGCTATAAAAAGAGAGCCAGGAAAGGCTAAGATTGTTACTAGATAAGGAGTTATTTTGCTTATGAATCAACGCAAGAAGATGATAACCTATATTCTGGGCGCGATCCTGGGATTAGTGCTTATCACTTTCTTAGGCGCTTGGGCGTACTATTACATGCCCAATAGTAAAATGGCACATCCAGAGCAAGTTGTATTGATTGTGGATAAGGATCAAACGGGTGCAGAAATAGGGGATATGCTCTATGAAAAGGGCCTAATCAACTCGCCTACTGCATTTCGTTTGGCCTTGCGCATTACGGGAACCGTTGATAAATTACAACAGGGGTACTATCAAATTCCTCAGAATGCAAGCTTGCAACAAGTAATTTCTCTTTTGCAAAAAGGGAAGTTAAAAACAATACGAGTTACAATTCCAGAAGGATATACCATTGAACAAATTGCTGAAGAATTAGCAAAAGACGGATTAGGTAGCAAGGAGGCCTTTTTGGAGGCAGCTAAAACATATGTGCCTTATCAATACATGTATGGTCCTGCACCAGTGGTATATAAGCCAGAAGGATTTTTATTTCCTAGTACCTATGAAATTCCAGTAGGTGCAAAGCCTGAGGACATCTTAAAGATGCTTACTAAGGAAATGGATAGTAAGTTAACACCAGCTATGAAGCAGCAAATAGCGGCTAAGAATTTAACAGTATTTCAATTTATTACATTAGCATCTTTGGTAGAAAAGGAAGCTAAATATGATGAAGACCGGCCTATTATTGCCGCAGTATTTTTAAAGCGTTTAAAAATCGATATGCCCCTTCAATCTTGTGCAAGCATTCAATATATTTTAGGATATCCTAAGCCTCAATTATCCATTGAAGATACGGAATTGCCAAGCCCTTATAATACATACTTAAACAAGGGATTACCACCAGGGCCGATTGCAAATCCAGGGCTTAAGTCTATGGAAGCAGTGCTTAATGCAGTGGATACAGAGTATTTGTATTTTGTAGCAGATAAAGAAGGCTATCATCATTTCACTAAAACATATGAAGAGCACTTACAAGTGGTAGAATCTATTTACGGTGAATAAAGGTGGTTACATCAATTTATGGAATTAAAAGACATATTAAATGAGCAGCGTATTTATGCTGTGCTCAATAAGGTGCCTATTTTAAGAGAGTCTGAAGTGCATCTCTTTGAAGAGCTCATTTCACTCTATAAGCCAAGTCGAATTTTGGAAGTAGGGACGGCCATTGGCTATTCCACTTTATTATTAGGACGTCATAGTAGTGCGGATGTTCAGATTGATACGATTGAACTGGATGGACAACGATATGGTATGGCACAGCAGTTTATAGGGCAGTCTAAATATAAAGACCAGATTTCATTGCATTTAGGGGATGCCAATGAAGTATTATTAGGCCTTGAAGGGCCGTATGACTTAGTCTTTTTAGATGGACCTAAAGGGCAGTACAAAAAGCAGCTTGAAATTATTGAGCCCCATTTGGCACCGCAAGCTGTAGTATTAGCTGATAATGTATTATTTAGAGGATATGTACGGGGCCATAAAGAAGCTCCACATCGCTATAAAACTATTATTAAACGACTTCGTGACTATCTTGAGATGGTAGAGGATAAAACTCGTTATAATACGACTATTTATCCTTTAGGGGATGGCATGAGCGTAAGTGTTTGGAAAGGTAATAAGTAATACATGAAACCACAAATCGAAGTATTATCACCAGCTGGTAATATGGATAAATTAAAAATGGCCATTCGTTATGGCGCTGATGCAGTATATTGTGCAGGTCAGTCCTTTGGGCTTCGTGCAAGTAGCTCCAATTTTAATAATGAACAATTAAAAGAAGCGGTAGACTTTGTTCATAGTCATGGCAAAAAGCTATATGTGACTTGTAATATTATCCCTCATAATGAGGACTTAGTGGGCTTAGAAGATTATTTAAAATTCTTAGAATCCATTGGTGTAGATGCGATTATCGTAGCTGACCTTGGGATTTTCTTACTAGCTAAACGAGTGGCGCCAAATTTAGAGCTCCATGTAAGCACGCAGGCTAATACGACTAATTATTTAACTACAGAATTCTGGAAAGAACAAGGCGCTACACGTGTAGTTGTAGCCCGTGAAGTGCGCATTGCGGATATTAAAACTATGAAAGAAAAGGCGGATATTGAAATTGAAGCCTTCGTTCATGGTGCTATGTGTATTTCGTATTCTGGGCGCTGCTTGTTGAGTAATTATTTTACAACACGTGATGCTAATCGTGGTCAATGTACGCAAGCTTGTCGCTGGAAATATTCCTTAGTAGAGGAAAATCGGCCTGGTGAATATTATCCAATTGAAGAAGATCAACACGGTACCTATATTTTTAACTCCAAAGACCTTTGCTTGTTAAAATATATTCCAGATCTTGTAGAGGCAGGCGTTGACAGCCTTAAAATTGAAGGCCGTATGAAGAGCGTGCACTATGCAGCAACGGTAACTAAAGTATATCGTGAAGCTGTAGATACATACCTAGCAGATCCTGAACATTATGAAGTAAAACCAGAATGGATTGAAGAATTAGAAAAAATTTCCCATCGTCCCTATACGGAAGGTTTCTCAGTGGAAAAACCTGATGAAACAGCACAAAACTATGGTGCGTCTAGCAATACCCAAACTCATGACTTCATTGGTCTTGTAGAAGGCTACAATGCAGAGGAAGGGTATGCCTACTTAGAGCAACGCAATAACTTTAAAGTGGGCGATGAAGTAGAGTTCTGCCAACCTCATGGTGAATTGGTACATCATGTAATCACTAAAATGACTGATGAAGATGGCAAAGATATCACCGTAGCGCCACATGCACAAATGAAGGTCCGTCTATACATTGATACACCATTAGAAGAATATGCTATGATGCGCCGTAAGTGTAAGCCAAAGGCGCCTAAGTCATAATCGTTATAGGAGCTGAGATATAAAAGGGCGATATTAGATGGAGAGCAATTTTTTAGGCAGTCATATATGTGGTATAAAGGAGAATCAATATGAATTTATCTTGTGAAAAAGAATATGTATATTTTCGTATTGACCCTACTGAAACGAATTATGTAAACCGCATTTTAGAAGGTTATGAGTACTTAGGCGTGATGACAACACTAGATGTTGCTAAAGGTATTTGTATGGTCCGTAGTACTAAGGATACAGCGTCATTGGTGAGGCAAGTGTTAGATAGTTTAGGCGTGGAACTCGAATACA
>NZ_CALJON010000033.1 GCF_937981445.1 uncultured Veillonella sp.
TCGAACCCTGGACACCCTGATTAAGAGTCAGGTGCTCTGCCAGCTGAGCTAGTGATCCATAGAACGTTACTAATTATACTCCAATACATTTTAATTGTAAAGTGTAAAATATAGAATCGTTCATTTAGCAATTAACTAGCAAAACAGTCTTTCATAATCTGCATAAACTCTTTCATCAGCCCATTCATACGGTCCTTACTAGCAAAGGCACAATAGGTTCGGTTAATACGGGCTCCCTTTGTGCATAATGGCAAGCTAGCTACTTTTTCTTTATACAAAGAAGTGCCTTCATTGCCTTCTACAATCATAAAGCCACGATTACTCAATACTAAGAGGCGCGCCTCTTCAATATTTTCAACAAAGATAAACTCGCTCGTAACGCCCACATCATTGCGATAGTAGCTAGCCTCAATATCTTGTTGCTCTTTTGAAGTAAGCAAAATACAAGGCGTATTCCTCAAATCATCTAAGTTAATACTGTCTAAGTCACTAAGGGCATTAGCTTTAGCAATTTCCACAAACATAGGATTGCGCCGCAACACTAGATTTACATAACTATCAGCAAAGGCGCGCCGTTGATCATTAAAAGCGACCTGAATCTTATCATTTTTTAACATCCAGTATAGTTCTTCATGAGTCCCACTCGTAACATGAATGGCTACATCAGGATGGCGTTCATAAAAAGTCGCTACACTCTCCTGAATCCCTGCACCAGAATAATCGCGTAAGTAGCCAAAGTATAAGGTGTCCCCCTTATCACTATGAATGCGCTTAATATCTGTGCAAAGCTTGTCATAATCGGCTAATAATACAATGCCCCGCTGATAAAATAGCTCACCTGCTGGTGTCAAGGAAAATGTCCGATTATGGCGCCATAACAGGTCTACACCTAACTCTCTCGTTCAAGAGCTCTAATTTGTTGTGAAATAGCTGATTGTGAAATATTACATGCTTCAGCAGCCTCGCTAAAATTATGATATTTTACAACAGCTAAAAAATATCGTAATTGTATCAGCATATGCTCTGCTCCTCAGTTTATACTCCTCAAATTACCAAAAATTCAGAACTAAAAGTATTGATTTATCACAAAGCCTCATAAAAAAAGGACTATTCCGCCATCTTGCGAAATAGTCCTTTCATGTCTTATTATAGATTGCCAATGCCTAAGAACCAGAAGATGGCTAAGCGAAGTAGACTTAATCCTAAAATCACTTCTACCAAGAAGTGCAATGTACCTTCCATATTTTTCCCCAGGCGGGACAAACCAGATTTATACGCAATATCGCAACCGCACATACTAACTCCTCCTATCAGACTTATGATATTTATAGCGATTGTGTGTAATCACTCATATCCTTAATTTAGATTACTATCAATTTATATATATATAATACTACAAACTATGACTTTATAACAACGTTTGAAATGAGTCCTTTATATCAATTACGCATATGATATAATTAATTAAGTGTATTTTTGAGTAATTTAGATATATCGAACTTTTTGAGTATATCAAGTAAAGGACTAATTCATGAGTATTGAAGTGTTATTATTTGAAATGATCAAACGCATTAGCATGGCCGTTGTACTGGGCCTCATTGTTTCGCAAATGCGTCTCTTTGATCGGCTAATTGCCCACAAATTATCGGCAGGAGATAAAATTATTTTCATTCTCCTCTTCTCTAGTATTGCCATTGCTGGCACCTATGCGGGGATTCCAGTAGATGATGCCCTAGCTAATTCGCGTATGATTGGCATCATGGCAGCCGGTCTCATTGCCGGCCCTTCTATGGGTAGCGCCGTTGGTATTGTATCAGGTATTCATCGCTACTCTCTAGGTGGCTTTACTGCCTTGGCCTGTGCCATTTCTTCTATTACAGAAGGGATTTTGGCCGGTCTTGTACAAAAATTCTACAAGCGCACTCCTGTGCCTTGGCCTGTTGCCTTAGGGGTAGGTTTTGTAGGTGAAATCGTACAAATGCTCATTATTTTGGTTGTAGCCAAACCATTTGACCAAGCCTATACGCTCGTAAGCGATATTGCCATTCCTATGATTATAGCCAATTCCCTAGGTCTTTCCTTATTTATTAAAATCACCAAGGATAGCTTGCATCAAAGAGAGATTCAAAAGGCCAGTCAAAATCAGAATATTTTGGCCATTGCCCGTGAAACGGTGCGCTATTTCCGCAAGGGCCTCACTCCTGAATCAGCGGCTGCCGTTGTACGCATTATTAAAAAGCACAGCCTCTATGATGCGGTGTCCATTACTGATACAGAACATGTGCTCGCCTATATTGGCGCCGAAGTAGAGCATCACGCCCCAGGCGTAGCGGCGCATTTGACTAATGTCACTATTGATTCATTAAAATCTGGTACGATTCATATAGCCTATTCACCGAAAGAAATTGGGTGCACCGTACCTAATTGTTCACTAAAAAGTGCTATAGTCGTGCCCCTTATGATTAATTCGCGTATCATAGGGTCTTTAAAGATGTACTACACTGATCCCTCTCATGTACCTGATGCCTCTGATGTAGCGTTTGCTCAAGGCCTAGCAGATCTCTTCTCTACCCAGTTAGAACTGACGGAGATTGATCGTCAGCAACAATTAGCGGAAGCTGCCAAAATGCAAACCCTACATGCTCAGATTAATCCTCATTTCTTATTCAATACATTAAATACCATTTCGTCGCTCATTCGAACGAATCCAGAGCAGGCACGGCGTTTATTGATTAAATTTTCCCAAATGTTCCGTTTCACCTTACAGTATTCGGGACGTATTATTTCCATAGAAAAAGAATGGGAACAGGTAACGGCCTTCTTAGAGATTTCCATGGCTCGTCATGGGGATAAGCTATTTGTAACCCACAATATATCGCCTGAAGTCTTTTCCTATGGCATTCCATCCTTAACCTTGCAGCCCATTATTGAAAATTCCATCAAACACGGCTTGCAACCTCGCGAAGTAGGTGGTTCCATAGCGATTGAAGGGTATCTAACTGATACAGATATTGTCTTTACTGTAACCGATGATGGCGTTGGCTTTGACAGAGACCCTAATTACTATTTAGAACATCCCCCAGAAGGTCATATTGGCCTTAGCAATGTACATCGCCGCTTGCGTGGTCTATATGGACAGCACTATGGCCTCATTGTCACATCCACACCGGAAGAAAGCACAGTAGTTACCATTCGCATTCCGAAAATTGCAATAGAAGCGTCTTAACTAAAATTGCACTAGAAACGTCTTAACTAAAATTGCACTAGAAACGTTTTAACTAAAATTGCAGTAGAAGCGTTTTAACTAAGGCGTTGTCTATACTCTAGTTTTACAAATACTCAACAAGGAGGGGCTATGATTCGAACTATTTTAATTGATGATGAAGCACCAGCACGTGATGAACTGCGGTATTTATTAACCACAAATCATGCCAATATAATCAATATAATTGGCGAAGCAGATAATGCCACTGCGGCTATTTCACTCATCACTAGAGAACAACCAGATTTAATTTTCCTAGATATTCACATGCATGGCTTGTCCGGTTTGGAGCTAGGCGAAGTGATTCATGATATTTCACCTAAAAGTAAAATTATTTTCGCTACGGCCTATGATGAATATGCCTTAAAGGCATTTGAACTACAGGCCTTAGATTATGTAGTAAAACCCATTGAAGTGGAGCGCCTAAAAAAGGCTATCCAACATGCTGAAAAGGTCCTCTACCCTAATGGCCTACCGCTAGCACCATCTGATTCTGCGGAAGGGGGCGCCAGCTCAGAGTCACCGGCGCCAGCTGATTCAGTAACAGCCGATGAAAGCACCGCTACCGCAACACCCGCAACGCCAAGTATACGAACAAATAAAATTGCTGTCGATGATGGTGCCCATATTTTACTCATCGATTTAGATACCATCTCCTATATTACTGGTGAGTCAGGTCGTCTAGAAGTGCATACCACTAAGGGCACTTACACGTCAAATAAAACCTTAACTGAACTACAAGAGCGCCTTCGAGGTACCTCCCTCTATCGCGTTCATCGCAGTTATATAGTCAATCTTAATATGGTAAGTGAAGTCGTGCCTTGGTTTAAGGGTACCTATTGGCTCCGCCTACCGCAAACGACAAAAAAAGGAACTGAGCTAATCGATATTCCCGTAAGCAAAGCCCAAGTAAAACCAATTAAGGAATTACTCGGCATTAGCTAAAGTAAATACAGCCTAAGCAAAACCAATAAAGGAGTTACTTAGGCATTAAATAGGACGCTTTTACAATAGTTTTTGTCCTATCCCCCTAAACACAAAAGGAGTTGCCACAATTGTGACAACTCCTTTTGTATTTTATTGAGGTTCATCGTAAGATTACGAAGTTTACTATTTCAATCTTGTCTCTCGAGCCTCGAGTGTATGTAACTTACCCTTACAGTGTAATGAAGCTTACGCTTTGTCAGCTTCCATTTCTTTTAAGGCTTCAGCTTCGATATCTGCTTCTGTGCGGAAGTCTTGTTTTTGTTTTGCAAGGCGAATCCAGCTACGAACTGCTTCAACCATTACAAGTGCTACTAACAAGAACATTACAACACTTACAAGAACTAACATCCATTTACCTTCAGGAATGTAGTTCCAGAATACGTTTTCATAGTCAGCCATAACTGTAATAACTGCGATGAATACGCAAGGAATAGCGGTTACCCAAGCATAACGTTTGTGACCAAGGTGCATAATTACTGTAGTACCAATAGCAAGACCCATAGTAGCAAGTAATTGGTTAGATACACCGAATAATGGCCAAATTGTACCAATGTTACCTTGAAGTACTAGGTAGCCCCATGCAAAACATACTAGGAAAGAGGAGAAGTATACGCCTGGAGTCCAGTGAGTATCTTTCATCTTAGGAATAACCATACCTAGTAATTCTTGAACCATGTAACGGCTTACGCGAGTCCCTGTATCGATCAAAGTCAAGATGAACAATGCTTCGAACATGATACAGAAATGATACCAGTAGCTCATTAAATGACTCATGCTAGGAACTTTGGAGAAGATGTGAGCCATACCTACTGCTAAGGAAACGGCACCACCTGGACGGTGCATTAAATCTTCACCAACCATTTGAGACAATTGAGGTAATTCATGAACTTGAAGACCAAGTGTGCTGAATGTTTCAGCTGTAGAGTTAATTGCGAAATAATCATTTGGATGTAAGCTTGTTGCTGCAATCAAAGCCATCATAGCGATGAATGCTTCAGTAAGCATAGCACCATAACCGATAGGAAGCATTTCCTTTTCGTTCATGATCATTTTTGGAGTTGTACCAGTGGATACAGTGGCATGGAAACCAGATAAGGCACCACAAGCAATTGTAATGAATACGAATGGAATAGCAGAACCGCTAAGAACAGGGCCACCACCATTTACATAATCAGAGAAAGCAGGCATTTGAAGAGCTGGCATTACGATAATGATACCTAATGCTAACGCGCCAATTGTACCAACTTTTAAGTAAGTGGAAAGATATCCACGAGGTGCTAATAACAACCATACTGGAAGTGCTGCAGCAAAGAAGCTGTATACAGCAAGCATGATTTGAATGGAATGACGATCCCAAGTGAAGTATGGAGCTAAAGAGGAATGAGCAACATCAGGACCGTAGATAACAGCAGCCATGATTAATACCATACCGATTACAGTAGCTTCACGGATTTGACCAGGGCGTAACCAACGAAGGTAAACACCGATGAATACAGCGATAGGAATTGTAGCACTCACTGTGAAGAAGCCCCATGGGGAGTTTTCAAGAGAGTTAGCAACTACAGCAGCCATACCAGCCATAGTGATAATCAACAAGAATAATGTTGCAAGAAGTGTACCCATACCAGCCGCTTTAGAAATTTCAGCGCGGGCAATGTCGGCAATGGATTTACCTTGGTAACGAACTGATGCGAAAAGAAGTACAAAGTCATGTACTGCACCAGCAAGTACGGAACCAATTAAGATCCAAAGTACACCTGGTAAATAACCAAATTGTGCAGCAATAACAGGACCAACTAAAGGACCTGCACCAGCGATAGCTGCGAAATGTTGACCAAATGTTACCCATTTGTTTGTAGGTACATAGTCAACGCCATCATTGATGGCAACTGCTGGAGTTGTACGATACTGATTTACAGTAAGAACTTTGGCAGCAATAAAGGCACCGTATAAACGATATGCAATCGCTAAAACGAGGGCCGATATGATAACCAAATAAAGACCGTTCATTTCCATTTGTATGAACCTCCTCAAAAATAAAATAAGTGCATCGGAAAGACTACGCTTTTAAAATTATTTATATGATTTCTTGTAGTTCTTTCATCTGTATGCATTGTAGTATGTTTTGAAATTTCCGTAAACAAAATTTCCCTGAACGGAATAAATAGGGGGTCAAATGGAAATAAAAGGGGGTAAAAAGAAATGACTTTGTGAGCTTAAAATTAATACGAAATATAATTAAATTTTTAATTAAATACCTTTTCACTATACATTAAACGTCTCACTAAGAGCCTTACTGCGCCTATCTCTCTTGATTATACAAGCCTTCATTACACTTATAAAACAAACAAGAGATATACATCATTTTAAATGATATATATCTCTTCTTATAAAACAAATATGAACTAAATATTACTTTACTCATAAGCACTTTCGTAAACAGCTAAAATGTCCTCTGTAGTAAAATTCGTATAGGACGTTGGATAGCGATTAGACGAAGCGGCAATCTTAGGCAAAGCTTCTTTAGGAATATTCACTTCCCGCAATGTTGTAGGTGCCCCAATGGATTTAAAATAGTTACGTAATGCTTCAATGCCAGCCAAAGCGAGTTCCTCATCTGAGCTAAAATCCTCACGTTTTAAGCCCCAAATATGAGTGGCAAAACGAACAAACCGCGCTACATGATCTTTATAGATGTATTTTAATAACATAGGATGCACTATAGCAAGCCCTGCCCCATGAGCAATATCATAAAAGGCTGACAAGGCATGTTCAATTTGATGGGACATCCAGTCCTGCTTTTTGCCTAGCCCCATAATACCATTAAGAGCCATCGTAGCGCCCCACATAATATTGGAGCGAGCTTCATAGTCTGTCAAATCATTAAGGGCTACAGCTGCATTTTCCATAATATTTTTGAAGGTTGCCTCTAATAAGGCATCACTCAAATTATTAGTTTCTGGTGTAGAGAAATACTGTTCCATCAAATGCGATAACATATCGCAAATACCATAAACAACCTGTTCTCTTGGCAAAGAATATGTGTACGTAGGGTCTAAAATAGAGAACTTAGGATATAGGGCATCACCATAGCCACCTAATTTCTTCTGGGCCTCCCAATCAGTAATAACACCTCGATTGTTCATTTCACTGCCCGTAGCCGACATGGTAAGCACAACGCCAACTGGTAAGGCCTTAGTTACATTTTCACGCTTTACGAACATGTGTTGCCACCAATCATAACTTTCATCAGTCAATGCTACGGCACCAATGAACTTCGAGCAATCTACTACAGATCCGCCACCTACAGCTAATATGAGGTCAACCTTGTGTTCACGGCAGAGTTTAGCCCCTTCAATTACTTTTTCTTTACGAGGATTGGACATAATGCCAGACAGTTCAACTACTGTTTTACCTGCCTTTTCAAGTTCTCCTTTTACAGCCTCGTAAATGCCATTTTTCTTAATACTGCCCCCACCATAAGTAAGCAGTACAGTGGGACCGTATTTAGGCAATTCTTGCCCAAGACTGGTTACACTGTTTTCGCCAAAATGAATCGTAGTCGGATTATAAAAAGAAAATGCTTCCATATGTTCCTCCTTTTAGCTCACTTAGCTAATTTAATAACTGTGTCCACATTATGCATCATAGTTTGACTATGGAGTGCCCTTATATGACGACCCCATCAAACCCTAACACCCCAATATAAGCAAGGCCCTACATTGTAATTTACTCATACCGCCTCGTGTCTATTTCATAAACTATATTTCGCACATAGATTACATTAGGTCTTGTAAAGGACTCTCCAAAGTACGGCAAATTGCAATCGTCAGGGATGAACTGCGGTTCAATGCACATGCCCGCATGAGGTCCGTAAGTCACACCATTCCGACCTTTCTCTTGTAGCCAATTCCCCGTATAAAATTGGTAGCCCGGTGCATTAGAATAGATTCGCAAGGTTAAGTCAGGCACCCTAAACTCACCGCAGAGCTCAAAGTTACCTGTATCAATGGCTTTGCGGCCATCGGCTAAATCAACCTCTTCGTAAGTATGACATGTATCAACTAGAAGCTCTTCCTCAGCTGTATACTTTCTCCTAAGATTAGTTACATACGCATGATTATATCCAGCTTCTTTTTGCATATAATAATGATCATACCCGCGCCATTCCGCTAAATCGGTTGCGTACTTAGCTAACTGCGTGCCGATACAAGTCCACTTAGTAAGGTCATAGAGTGTATTCTGCACCGATTCTACATCCCCTGTGGGAATTGAATGCCCCCCAAAAGGTGCTATATACGGTGCGTTCAGCCTTACTCGATGATTTCCAACAGATAAAACTCCATTTAAATTAAAATAGCTATGATTCGTAATATTCACAACTGAACTAGTAGTCGTTGTGTATGCATAACAGAGGCGCAACTCCGGTCCAACCAAGTTCGCATACAAGATCACGTCTAAATCACCAGGAAACCCATCGTCTGCACCCTTTATTTTAGTTTGCAAAGCCAAAGTTTGTGAATCCTTAGCGTCATCATTTGTAAAGACCTGGCTTAGCACCTGCCAATTTGCAAAACTCAAGCTCACGTCCCCACTATGCAATAAATTAGGCCCATTATTGGGTGTCCAAGTATATTCTGTATCCTCTATAATGGTCCGAGCCTTGCTGATACGATTGGCCACGCGCCCTACAGTGGCGCCTAAATAAGCATGACCTTGCAAATAATCCTCTAGGGTATCACAGCCAAGCACGATATTACGATTGAGGGATTTTACAATAAAATCTTTTATAATGGCCCCATAACTCAATATATGTACGGTTGCGTATTCATTACTCAATTCATATTCATACACAATCTCGCCATTAGGCAGTCGTCCAAATTCACGAGCTTTAGTCATCCTGCGCCCCCCTACTATTTTTTAATTACCCATTTTTTTACTACCTATTTTTTAACTACCTACCTTTTAATTACCTACTTTTTTATTACCCACCTATACGCCACATTGCACGTTTAGGCGTTTCCATATCCATGCCATCGTGTTTTTCGTGACGTAATTGTAAAATATCTGCAATATGTAGCGCTATATCATCAGCCGTAGCACCAGCACGTACAAGGCCCACTAAATCGGCTTCATCATCACGAAGTAAGCAAAGACGTAATTTACCATCACTAGTTAATCGTACGCGATTACAAGAATCGCAATAGGTATGACTCATAGGGAAAATAAATCCTATGGATCGTCCATTAGGCAAGGTGTAATACATAGCAGGACCAAAGCCTTTTACCTTAGACTCTGGCACTAAGACACCGCCCGTCAGGCGTTCTAATTGCGCCTTCCACTCCTCAAACGTGGGGCCTCTAAAAGCATCCCCTTGAAAGGGCATATACTCAATAAAGCGCCATACAACGGGCCATTTTTCAATATAGGCTAATAATTGGCGAACCACATCATCTGACATGGCCTCCATGAGCACGGTGTTAATTTTAACTACATCAAAGCCTGTAGCAATAGCCGTTTCAATGCCGTCTACTACAGGGCCTAATTGACCAACACGGCCCGTCCGATAATTAAAAGTCTCTTCATCAACCGCATCAAAGCTAATATTTAAACGCTGCAGACCTAAATCATGAAGGTCTTTGGCCCGCTCAGTTAGCAAACTACCATTGGTTGTCATAGATATATCTGAGAACCATTGGCGCTCTTTTAGGCCTTTTAAAAGCTCTTCAAGATGCGGATATAATAATGGTTCCCCACCAGTGAGTCGCACGGCTTTAATGCCTAGTTTGTAAAATGCTTCTAAAATTACGAGCCATTCAGCAGGGCTCAATAGATTCGTCTGACTCTGTGCCGTAATAATCTCAGGCCGGCAATAGGGGCAGCAGAAATTACACGCCTCTGTGAGCGATACTCGTACATATTCAATTGTGCGGTTCCACGAATCCTTAACCATATCTACCTCATCATCTTATCCGATGCGTACTTCATCATTTACTTTAATCATGCCACCTACTATAACTTTTGCAAAAATCCCCTGTGTAGGCATGATACAAGACCCTACTTGCTTTTGGATTTCGCAACCAGAATGACATTCCTTGCCGATTTGTGTCACTTCAAGCTCAACGGCCTGTTCAGCATTACCAATATATAATTTTGTTCCTATAGGCAATTCGTATAAAACAAGGCCTTCTACTGTAATATTTTCTGCAAAATCGCCAGGATTTACATCCGCTCCTTTGGCGCGCATTAAATCAATACTTTGAATACCTAAAAGACTAATCTGACGATGCCAATTACCCGCATGAGCATCCCCTTCCATACCAAAATCAGGGATTAATTTAGCCTCCGGAATATTATGTTTCTTCTGACCTTTTCTTTCACTTATAGAAATAGCAATTACCTTTGCCATACAATATCCTTTCTTCTGCGTTTATCCATTTATGGGCGCAACATATATAATCACAACATATATGAGCCCCACATATATGAGCACAACATATATAGACGCAGCATATGTAATTGCACCATATGTGATTGCAACATATGTGAACGCCATTTATGGGCTCGATACAAAATGTAATATGTAACAAATACTACCTAACTAAGTATGACATTATTACCTAGGCCCTGTATGTTGCTCTTGCAACAATAAATGGTAAACCCCATTTTAATATGAAATTAAAGTATACCAAAAAAGTTAATTCTTTAGATTTTATTATACCACTAATTACTTTTATTAAATACCTACTAAAAAATAAATCTGCATGCCGTAGATAGTAAATGATACCTACAACACACAGATTTACTTGCCTTCATATACAGCTTGCTAGTAATCCATACTATACAAACCGATATATGCTTATATACATTTTTTTGTATTTTATTTTTATTCTTCTTCAATATCCTTGGCTTCGCCAAAACCATTGAACACAAGGTTTAAAATAACGGCCGTTAGGCTCCCTAAGGTAATGCCACTGTGAAGAAGTACAGCCGTCCAGCTTGGGAAATTATGGTAGAAGTTAGGCTCCGTTAATGTTACCATACTCATACCAATACTCACAGCCACTAGCATCAAATTATAATTGCCATCAAAATTAACTTTAGACAAAGCGCGAATACCGCTAGCAATAATCATACCGAACATAGCAAGGCCGGCACCGCCCAATACTGCATTAGGAATGCAAGCTACAATAGCGGCCATTTTAGGAACTAAACCAAGGACTACTAAAATAAGCCCTGAAGTAGCCACTACGAAACGGCTTTTAACACGTGTTACCGCGATAAGACCTACGTTTTGTGCAAATGCTGTATACGGGAAGCTATTGAAAATGCCGCCCAACATCGTAGAAAGACCATCAGCACGCAAACATTTCGCCAGGCCCTTACGCCCCATTGGTTTGTCTACAATTTCACCAATTGCTACACAGTCGCCAGTAGTTTCTACCATAACTACGATCATGACAATAATCATGGAGATAACAGCGCTAATATTAAATGTTGGATAGCCAAAAGAGAATGGCGTAATCACACCAAACCAGTTTTCTGTAGCCACTTTACTAAAATCTACAACACCTAATAAGGTAGCTATAATGGTGCCGCACACAAGGCCAATTAATACAGAAATATTACTCAAAAAGCCTTTGCAGAATCGATACACCAAAATAACAATAGTCAGGGTAATAAAGGCGAGCATTAAATTCATAGGGCTGGCAAATTCCGGCGAATTCGGATTGCCATAGCCACTAATCCAGCGCACCGATACAGGTAATAAAGTAATCCCTATAATCGTAATAATGGTGCCTGTTACTACTGGCGGGAAGAGGCGAATTAAGCGACTAAAATACGGCGCAATTAAAAAGGTAAATAGGCCGGCTGCAATAATGGCCCCATAAATGGCTGGCATGCCCCCTTGTTGGCCAATAACAATCATAGGCGTAACAGACGCAAAGGTAACCCCTTGAATCATTGGGATTCGTGCGCCTACCTTCCAAAAGCCTAATGTTTGGATTAACGTGGCAATACCACAAGTAAATAAATCCGCATTAATTAAGTGAATCAATTGTTCGGCTGTTAAGCCAAGTTGTTGCGCCACAATAATTGGCACCGCTACGGCCCCTGCATACATGGCCAATACATGTTGCAAACCATAAGCAAAGAGTTGCGTCGGTGGCAACATTTCGTCAACTGGATGAACTGTCTTAGTCTCCACATCGACGACTTTGGTTTCATTGTCGTTCATAATAACCCCCATGTAAAACCTACACATCGTGAAAACCTATTAATACCTATTCATTCTATCTTATGTACTCAACTAATGACAAGGGTATTTCTTATATTATTTGGTTATAATGATAAGAACATTTATTAACAATTCATTTTTTAATGTTCGGATTCTTGGTAAATTCCTTTATACTTTTACGTAAAATTAGTTCTCCTATTTTGCGTAAAATTAATTCTCCTATTATAATAAAATTGTAATTATTATATTTTTTAATTTCATATATGTTTTGTTATTTTAGGAGTGTTTCCATGAAACGAGTACTGACCTTTTGCCGCTATGTTGGCAAGGAACTCATTAATGACTACAATCGTCATAACATTTCCCGTCTATCAGCGGAAACGACGTATTATCTTATTTTATCCATTGTTCCTTTTTTAATTATCATATTAAGTGCTATTACAGTCTTTTTAAATCATGACCTAGACACTATAAAAGAGGCACTCATGCTCTTGCCTCCAGAATCACAATCGAGCCTATTGAGCGTTATTGATGTGCTCGCCGAAAACCAAAGTAATACCCTCTTCTCGGTGAGTATTATCTTTGCCTTTTGGACCTTAGCGCAAAGTACCAAGTCCTTAATCAATGCCATCAATACAATCTTAGGCTTAGACGATCTAGAAGAATCCTTCATTAAAATGATTACGAAGGCCCTCTTCTTCACCTTTATCGGTGCTACCACAGGCTTTATGGGGCTCGTCCTCTCCGTATATGGCCAATCCTTTTTAGAATTATTTGGTGAAATGCTCGCCATCCCAAAACCAGTTATCAAATGGGGTTCTACCCTCGCTACTTGGTTGCCTTTGGCCTCTATGTGGGTTTCCTTATCTCTATTTTATCACTATGCACCGCGTCACAAAACAGATTGGTCTATTCCTTGGCGCCGCGCCTTTATTGGGGGCTTCATAGGCACCATTTTATGGCTGCTCCTAACTATTGGCTATCGCGTCTATATTACCGATATTGCTGGTGGCGGCTCGGCCAATTATGGACCGCTCGTAGGGATTATGATTCTCTTTATTTGGTTGAACTGGTCCGTCCAAACAATTCTCGTCGTCGGTAGCATTATTCATAACAATAATTTTATTTCCTATATTGAAGCCTTTAAAAATCAGCGTAAAACAAAGGACGAATAAATGAGTCCCCTATTAATCATTTGAAAGGAACCCAATTAATGGAATTTTCCACCTTATTTTATTTTTTACTCTCATCCATAGCCCTCACCATTATGCCGGGGCCAGACAATTTGTACTTATTAGCCAAAAGCATTGGTGACGGAGCAAAGCAAGGTGTTATCCTTGCAGGTGGTCTTGCTAGCGGCATTATCTTTCACACCGCGCTAGTTATCTTTGGCGTAGCAGCGGTCATCGCTAGCACACCTGAGGCTTTTTTAATGTTGAAATACTTAGGCGCGTTCTATCTTTTTTACTTAGCACGCCAAGCCTATTCTACAAAACCTCGCCCTACAAATAATGTAGAAACAAAGGCAAAATCTAAGCCTAATACAGCAAATTCAAATAACAGTGTTACTGACACACACAATTCAGCCACAACTAACAATACAGCCAAAACTAGCCATGCAGCCAAGCCTAATACGGCTAGTCATGTAATAAAAACTAGCGCGGCAAGCAAGATTCCTACAACAAGTGGCCTTGCTACATACCGCAAAGGGCTTTTCATGAATATCCTCAATCCTAAAGTATTGTTATTCTTTCTTGCCTTCTTGCCTCAGTTCGTAAATCCAGCCGGTCCTGCGCCAGCCTTTCAAGTGGCTCTATTAGGCTTTATCTTTAGCCTCCAAGCATTCCTCATTTTTTCTGCCATCGCAATTAGCGCTGGTAAATTGAGTCACTTCCTCAACCAAAGCGAAGAACGCCAAATCATTATGAACAAAATCCAAGGCCTCATCTTAATTATTATTGGCGGACTCCTACTGTTCTTTTAAAATCATTCTATTACTTTTCTTCTTTTAAGCTTAATCATTTACATTTCTTCGTTTACATTCGTTTGTTTACATTTGTTCTTTTAGATTCTTTCTTTTACTGTTTTAATGTATTCGTTTGCACGTGAACTTTTATCGTAAAAAGTTCACCACTTACTAGCAGGACAACAGTCACTCCTTGCCCTGCTTTTTAAATTGACAGTCAATGTTCCCCTTGTTATAATTATTTAGTATCATTGGACTGTTGTTCATAGCATCAAAAACTATTTTAAAAACATGCTAAAACAACCAGATGTACTATATGCGCCTATAGCTCAGGGGATAGAGCGCCGGTCTCCGGAACCGGGTGCGCAGGTTCGAATCCTGCTAGGCGCACCACTGATGTTTACTGACTTTTTAGAAATAAAATATTAGAAAAAACAGATTTGTCAGCCAATTTGTCAGCCAGTTTTTTAAAAAAAGGTAGAAAATGAACATTCATTTTCTACCTTTTTTGTTACCCTAAATTTACTTTACATAGCGCTTCACAATATAAGCACCAGTTACTGCTCCAGTAATAATCCCTTTAACAACTTCTTTATCTATATCAATAAGAAAATATGCACTAAGTAAAGATAACCAAATTACAAGATCCAATACTTTCATACAAAACTCCTTTATTTTACAAACGTCTCATACCAAACCACTGCGCCTCGCGATCCCAATATAATTGCAAGGTCAAATCGGTGGCCACTTTGCTTTCATAACCATATTTAGCTCCTGGCGGCATATACTCATGTTCACTAGTCAAGATAAACCGTCCCGTTGCATCGCCATTGGTTTCAGTTTTAATACGATGCCAACGATCTGGCGTATATCCCATAGTAGCTAAGCTATCTAAGGATACATAGGTTACCCATTGTCCATTACGTTTACCGATGAGCCAATAGCCACAATTTTTACCATGGGCCCCTACATCAGCAATAATTTCATAAAAAGTACCTTTAGGAAGTACTGCATACACAGGGCGAATTACAAAACCTACGCCCCCTCTAGCGCCATCATAATTAATAAAGGACATAATATCCTTTTTGCCATCTGCACTCATTAATTTTAAAGTGCCATTTTTTAAGTTCACAAATTTAAGCTGCTCATTATCTTCTGTAAAATAAAATTCCTTAGTATCCATATATAAAATAGCTTTATCTGTAGATGATAAAAAACCGCGTTCTATTGATCCATTATAATTGGCAGGAGGTTGAGACGTTGATTGCACCATCCCTTGGGCCGTTGATTGTACTATGCCTTGAGCCGTTGGTTGCGCCATCGCTTGAGCCGCATCAACTGCCGCCGAATTCATTAAGACCATCGGCACCATAGCTGCACTCCCCAATATGAGCGTAGCACCCCATATTTTCCAATACTTCATATACTCCACGTCCTTCCCTATAATTAACACCACATTACTTACACTATATTGCTTACACTATACGGCTTACGCCTCGTCATCACTCCACCATATAGCCTGCACTACATTTTCAATGAAAACCTATCCATTTCGTTGAAAACCTATTAATTTTATTGTAACATAAAATAAAAACTAAATTTCACCTTTTATGAGGTCGGAATCAGAAAAATCAAAACCCAGCAAAGATATTAATTCGGCTTAACACGTAAATTACTAAAACATATACTTAAGGGAGGCTACATGGGGATTATAATTTTACTCTTATCAATCATTGCCTATGGTTTTATAGGTGTTGTTATGCTGCGCCTATTATATGATATGTTAGAATTATTAGGATGGCATCAATTATTTCTTCAGCCCTTTATTATCAGCAGTTTAGAGTACCTTCACATTCCTGTAGAAAGAACTTTTATCGTAGCTGCTTGGGTTCTATTATTTATACTTAGCTTTATCCTGATTTTTCAATTACCTTTTGTTCACAGTCTATTCTTAACATTTCAAAATGTTCATAAACCAGACGGTGCTCTAGGCAAGTATTTACAAAATGCTTGGCATGATGTATGTCGCCGTGCCAATGTAAATCCCCAAAATTATACATTGTATGTACAAGACAGCCATATACTCAATGCATTTGCGTATGGACACAATCGTGTCATCGTTATGACAGGTCTTCTTTCCTTTCTCAACGAAACAGAACTTCGTGGCATTCTAGCTCATGAGTTAAGTCATTTAGTCCATCACGATACGACCTATAGTTTAACCTATGTAGCCGTTCAAATAGCGTATTCCTTTTTCATAAAAATATTTATTTGTTTCAATAATATTCTTGCTGCTATTTATAATGTGTTACGCTTCATTCCTATTATTAATTTAATTGCCTTACTCTTTCTCTTTCAGATAAAAATTTTAAATTATCTTATCCTATTCCTACAGTCCATAGTGCACTATCTATTTATGTTTTTAAAACCCTTTGGATCGCGAAGAGATGAGTATAGAGCTGATGCATTTGCCCATAAGCTAGGCCTTGGTGAAGCACTCGCAGCTGCACTGAGTAAATTATCGCCCTATTCGTATGATGCGCCTGGTGTATTCAATCAACTCCTCGCTTCTCATCCGCCTATACATAAACGCATCACCCGTTTACAAAAATTAATTGCAACAAAATAAATCTAGCGAACTAAAAGCTATTGTACTCTAATGTACGCCTAGTACGCTACGTCCAACCATAGTTTTCATGCAGTTTTTATGCTGTGTTTTATACATTTTTTAATCTAAATTTATTTTAATCTATTTTTTAAGAAAGGATACTCCTATGAAATTTTCTAATTCAGACATTATCAATATCTTCAATTTCCGTTATGCTTGTAAAAAATTTGATGCCCAGAAAAAGATTTCTGAAGCAGATTTTAACACGATTTTAGACTCAGCTCGTCTCTCGCCAAGTTCCTTTGGTTTTGAACCATGGAAGTTTTTAATCATTGAAAAACAAGAGCTAAAAGATAAACTCTTCCCTATTTCCTGGGGCGGACAAAATAGCCTTAAAGGCGCTAGCCATTTTGTCATTATCTTAGCCCGCAAAAAAGCTGATATGGTAGTTGATTCACCATATATTTCTCACATAATGAAAGATATTAAGCATATGCCTGATGATATTGTAACTATGATGCGTCAAGCCTATAGTAATTTCCTAGGAAATGATTTTAAAATTCTCGAAGATGAACAAGCTATGTTTGATTGGGCTAGTAAGCAAACGTATATTGCCCTCGCCAATATGATGACCGTAGGCGCTATGTTAGGCATTGATTCTTGCCCTATTGAAGGATTTAATCTAAAGGCTGTAGAAGAGCTCTTAGCCGCTGAAGGCCTCCTCGATTTAGACCATTTCGGCGTATCTGTAATGGCTGGCTTTGGCTATCGTGATGAAGAACCTCATCGTGAAAAAACACGCCAACCTTTACATGATATTGTTCAATGGGTTAAATAGTACACCCCTATTATAGCTAATCAATGTGGCTAACACTGTTTGACTACCTAACAGGTATAGCTAAGCCTGTTCTCTAAGTTAAAAATTATATATAGTATTAAAGACTGCAGTAAATGCCTGATACTTTTGCATTTATTGCAGTCTTTTTATTTAAACTTAATGTATTATATTTTAAGTTTGCTTTTCAAACATTTTTAAACTACCTTACCCTATAAACATTATGTTTTGGATTTAATTTCAACAGTCCGTGAAGCTACGGCGTCTTCATCTATTGTGGCTATTAATCCGGTATCATTCAGTAAATCAAATAAGGATGAAGCTAATACATCTTTTACAACTGTAAACAATGCTCGGGCCCCCGTTTTATGATGAATAGCCTCTTTGGCAATGGCTGTATACCCCTCATCAGTTACACAAAGCTCATTGCCCATGGATTCAAATAATTGTTTATACTCCCGAATGACACTATGCTTAGATTTTTTTAATATATCTACTAGCACATGGTCAGTCAAGTCTTCATAGCAAATGCGCCATGGCACACGCCCAACTAATTCTTCCATAAAACCATAATTAATAAACGCTTGGTCACTAATATTGGGTCCCATATGATGCTCCTGAGTATGCCCCTTTTCATCAGTTCCTATTTTATTCGAGAAGCCCACGGGTCTTGCTGACTCTTGCTTATTAAATCCATTGAAAGCACCCATGAGAAGAAAGAGCATATTATCAGTGCGAATATATACGCGGGGAAATTCTTTAATCTGTACTTCTAATGTTGTGCCTTCTATAATTTTTAACAAATCCCCTTGATATGCCGTTTCAAAAACTTGATAGTCTGGACTTGTTTTACGATCAATATGTCTTTTATCAAACTCATCTAAACAAATAATCGCACTCTCTGCTAAATCAACAATTTCATCAATCGTGTCACGTGTTAATTCTGTAACATTAGATTTTAGAAAGGCCTGACGGAAAATCTCCTCCCCTAATTCGTTGAGATTTTTACTACCACGCCATCCATTAGCTGTATATTGTAGGGAGTTTAACATAATAATAGGGCATTTTATCTTAGCACACTCCCCTAAAGCACGCAGTGTTTCCGTCTTACCCGTACCAGTTGAGCCCATAATAAAAGCATTCTCTTTACCTTGTAAGGCTACATCATGTGTTTTGTTATATTTCCAGCAATTTAAATGAAGAGAGACTAAGGTGGCAATCTGTTTTAAGGCCAAATCTTGCCCTTTTACATATAATTGCATATGATTATATAATTTCTGTGCGCGCACTTAGATACACTCCTTTCATCACGTCCTATAGTCACTATATGGACAATATACAATTTGTACTCTATTGTGTCAATATATCCCTACGTTACCACCCTATTACGTTTCCTGCTGGATTCACTGTCCCATAAAACTAACATCCTACAGTATTAACCATCCTATAGTATTTAATGCCTACACGATTACTAATCTCCCGACTAATAAACATGTAATACAAAAAAACGAGCCTCTCATAGGAAAGACTCGTTTTATATTTTAATTTATTTTGTAGAATAAACACAATTATTAATCATGTTTTAATTGCTTGTTGCCGATACCTGTCTTTCTAAAAATAGTAAAGCAAAGACTTAAGATAATGGATACTACAGTAGCCAAGCCCATACCTTGTAACACAACAGGACCTAAGGTTACTTGTGCACCACTTATACCCGTAATAAGTACAACGGAAGTAAGGATTAAATTATCAGGTCTTGTATAATCTACCTTGCGTTCCACTAACATGCGCAAGCCAGACGCAGCAATAATACCAAATAGTAAAATACTTACGCCCCCCATAACAGGTACGGGAATGGCATGAATCACAGCGGCCACTTTACCGATAAAGGAGAATACAATGGCAAGAACAGCGGCACCACCAATAACATATACGCTGAATACACGAGTAATAGCCAATACGCCGATATTTTCACCATAGGTTGTATTCGGTGTAGCACCAAAGAAACCAGATAGAATATTGGCAATCCCATCGCCTAATAAAGAACGTTCAAGACCTGGGTCTTTCATTAAGTCACGACCCACAATATTACTCGTTACCACCAAATGCCCTACATGCTCTGCAAACACAACAAACAAGGCCGGCATAATCATAAGAATGGCATTGATATTGAATTCTGGTGAAGTCATATGAGGTAAGGAGAACCACGCTGCATGTTCAACATTTGTAAAATCTACAACGCCCATAATGGCAGCTAATACATACCCAGATACAACACCAATTAATACAGGAATAACGGAGAAGAATCCACGAAATACAACGGTCCCTAAAATCGTAATACAAAGGGAGAACATGGAAATCGTAATGACTTGGCTATGCGTCATACCTAAGGACTGCCAAGAATCACCAGTAATCCCTGCCATGCCCATGGCTACTGGTGCCAATTCCAACCCAATAACGGCTACGATGGCGCCCATAGCAGCCGGTGGGAATAAAACATCAATCCAGCCTATACCAACAAATCTAACGATGAAGGACAAAACTACAAAAGCAATACCAAAGGCAATAAAGCCCCCCTGTGCTGCTTCATAAGGCATACCTGCGGCCATAACGGATAAAACAGGGGCAATAAAAGCAAAACTTGAGCCCAAGTAAGATGGTATTTTTCCTTTACAAATAAATAAGTACAAAATAGTGCCAATACCATTCATAAATAAGGCCGTAGCTGGATCAGCTTTTAGTAAATAAGGTACTAATACCGTGGAGCCAAACATGGCAAATAAATGTTGAAAACTAAGGGGCAACATGGCCGCATTACTGGGCCGCTCAGTGACATCAATAAAGTCTTTCATCGCCTTGTAAATCCTTTCTTACACAGTTAAACCTACGCATTAAAACTTACACACTTAAGCATGCGCGTTAAAACCTACACACTTAAACATACACGTTAAAACCTACACGCTTAAACTTAAATATTAAAACTTACACACTTAAAATTTAAGAAATAAAATAAATCAACCTCAAACAGGCTTCCCCTCAAACAGAACTATCTTCCATTACGATTTACCTCTATTTTACCTCTAATAGAATTATCTACCAAGAGTATTACGCCTAATAAAGCTTATCCTCGATTAGACGGAGCAAAACGACTGCGCGTTTCTTCTCGCAATGATGGAATATGTCCAGCCACGCCAATCTTCTTCTTCGCCAAGGCCGTGCGATGAGCAATATTAAACAATATACAAATGGCAACCACATTCATAAATAATGAAGACCCACCATAGGAAACGAAAGGCAATGGCACCCCAGTAACAGGAAATACGCCACAGACCATAAGCATATTAAACACAGCCTGCCCACCAATAATAAAGGTAATCCCAGTGGCTAATAATTTGCCATAATAATCCTTCGCATTGCTAGCAATTCTAAAGCCATAAATGATAAACAAGCCCACCATGGCCACGAGCACAAAGGAACCAATTAGACCGGTTTCCTGTGCCCATACAGCAAAAGCGAAGTCTGTATGCGCTTCTGGTAAATAATAGTATTTAGCCGTCCCCTGGGCCACCCCTTGTCCGAGTACACCACCGGAGCCAATGGCTACCATACTTTGCACCCTCTGATAACTTAAAGATTGAGCATATTCCCAAGGGTCCCACCAGGCTTTAATACGAGCCCAGCGATAGTCTGAATATCTAATTCCCAACCCCGCCGGAATAGCTAAGACAATGCATAAACTAATAAATGAGATCCAGCTCTTTCGTGATAAGCCGCCTACCATAAATAATATAATAGGCAAAACTAAAATAAGGGCGGCCGTCCCTGTATCTGGTTCAATTAATGTTAGCAGTGCAAACACAATGGGCATATGCAAGGCCTTAGCTAACACCGGTGTATTGCCACCAACCATAAATTTCGGCCAGGAAAAAGGCCATTTATAAGAACTGTTTTCAAACCAAGCGAGGCCTTTCTTTTGTACGCGCCGCTGCAAGTCAATATAATGGGCCCCTAATAAAATCGCTCCTAATTTGGCAAATTCTGAGGGCTGAATGGACACGCCGCCAAAGCGAATCCAGCGCTGCGCCCCATTAATTACATCCCCTTTTATCATAACGGCAATAAGTCCCGCTATGATAAGGGCCGTAAATCCATATAAAATTTTAGAGTTTCTAAAATGTGTATAGTCTATGCGATATGCAAAATAACCAGCAGTAAACGATATAGCTAAATATATGGCATGTTTAAAATAAAATGATTCATACCACACAGCTGTATCCGCGGCCCCAATCATCGTAGCACTATAAATATTGAAAAATCCAATCCCGATCCATACGAAACTGCATAGTACAGCTCCTTGAAGGTCACTGCGAATAATATGGGTCCTCCAATATTTAATCGCTGCTTGTACCATACTAAGCATAGGCTTACGCCTCCTCTGGCTTAATTGCTTCCAATCTAAAAATTGGCTGTCCTTTTTGGCTAAACTTTTCTTCATACTCAGTTTTTACATTTGGCAAATCAGTGCTATGTAAATCATAGGTTACATTTTTTAAAGTCCAACCAGAATTTTTAAATTCTTCCAAGGAGAATAAGAACAGACCTTCATTATCAGTTTTAAAATGAACTTCCCCTGCTGGTTTAAGAAGGCGTGCATAGCGATCTAAAAATGTATGATAGGTTAAACGACGCTTTGCATGACGTGCCTTTGGCCAAGGATCACAGAAATTAATGTAGAAGCGATCCACTTCACCAGGCTCTACAATATTTTCAATCCCTGCAATGTCAAACAAGGTAACACGTGCATTCGGTGCAGCCTGTTCAAAAATCTTTTGTGCCGCATAGTATAATACACCTAATTGTACTTCAAAGCCCAAAAAATTGGCCTCTGGATGCGCTTCCGCCATGCCGGCAATAAAACGTCCTTTACCAGTGCCAAGCTCCATATATAATGGCTTTGTAGGGTCTTCAAATAGCTGTCCCCACTGCCCTTTATGCTCTTCATGATTCTCCAATATAACATGAGAACTATACTCGTGAATTGCTTCATCAATCCATGGTTTTCTACGTAATCTCATAGTCTCTCCTTAAAAAATATACATCTAAAATTATTATAAAAAAGGTTTTATCTAGTAGTCAATCATCGATTACAGGTAAAACCCTATTTCTATAAATGCACTATTTATCATTGTACCAACAATTGTAAGGACTTTCAATATAAACAAAAAAACTCCCCCAAAACCATCGCAGATCCTTTAGTTATACTGCTGGTTTTGAAGGAGTTAATTTCTACTACGTTTCTATTACTTTTCCTTGCTCTTGATTACCTTCTGCTCTTAATTGCCATCTACTCTTGATTGCCTTCTACTCTTGATCGCCTTCTATAATATATGGCTTTCGATGGTATATGATTATCTATCATTTATTTTCTTGTAACCACTGCAAGGCATATTGCGCATACATAGCAGCCCCCATAGGCAAGGCTGATTCATCAATAGTAAAGAAATTACTGTGATGTGAATGCACTGCATCAATAGCTGGATTTGCAATACCGAAGAATGCAAAGCAGCCTGGTTTATCTTGCATGTAATAAGCAAAATCTTCTCCGCCCATTGTTTTTTGCATTGGCACTACCGCCTCTTCACCAAAGAGGGATACACCTACGCGATGAGCAAGCTCCGATGATACAGGATCATTAATAGTTGGCGGCACCATCTGTCTAAAGGATGCCTTTGCTGTGGCGCCATAGGCATGCGCTGTATCTTCCACCATACGCCCCATCATAGTACGTAGTTCATCACCAATTTCAGGTTTAAAATAACGCGCCGTTCCTTCTAGTTTAGCAGAACCGGAAATAACATTATACCTTGTGCCACTTGTCATTTTACCAATCGTAACAACCACTGAGTCTAATGGATTAAAATGGCGGGACACCAAAGTTTGTAAATTCATCACAATAGCAGAGGCTACTACAGTGGCATCAACAGTTAAATGCGGTTGTGCCCCATGGCCAGCTTTGCCTTCAATTTCAATATTAATTTCTAACGCTGCCGCCATGCGTTCCCCTGCTTCAACAGATAGTTTACCAGCCGGCAAATCAATCCATATATGACCACCAAAAACAGCATCAGTTTCTTCATACCAAGTGCCAAAACGCTTCATGTATTCGGCTCCTTCTGCACTTTCTTCAGCAGGCTGGAATACTAAATATACTTTCCCTTCAATGGAGTCTTGCAGCGTTTTTAAAATCTTAGCAGCCCCTAAAAGAACTGACATATGACCATCATGTCCGCAGGCATGCATCTTACCTTCATGTTTTGATTTAAAATCAAAGCCTGTTTTCTCTAATACATTTAAGGCATCAATATCAGAGCGCAACATAATTGTCTTACCTGGCTTTGGGCCTTCAATCCAGGCTACAATGCCTGTATTTTTTTCACTATTAATGGTGTAAGGAATGCCCATTGTATCCAACTCACGGGCTAAAAATTTTGTAGTCTCTTGCTCTTCAAAACTTACTTCTGGATATTGATGTAAATAACGACGCCACTCAATAATTTGTGGCCCCAATTCACTTTGTAATTGCTTAACAGCTTCTACTGTAGGAGATACTGAATGTTCAGTGCCCATATATAACCCTTCTCTCTTTATACAATCTGTACAAATATATGTGTATAATTCATGGTAAAACACTTGGATATAAATGTCAAATCTACACAACCAGTCCCTCGCTACATAAGACAACAAAAAAGCGAACCTCTTACGAAGTTCGCTTTCTTTAAGTTTGGTGGACGATGACAGGATCGAACTGCCGACATCCTGCTTGTAAGGCAGGCGCTC
>NZ_CALJON010000034.1 GCF_937981445.1 uncultured Veillonella sp.
GCAGTTTATCTAATAAAAAGATCACTTGTTTCTAAGACAAGTGATCTTTTTATATGTACAGCTACTGAACTTGAGTTCTGGGTAAAAACACCATCTCAAGTAGTTAGCAAAAATGAATTGTCCACGTCCCAAAAATTACAAGAACAATATTGGCAACGTACTCATGGCGCTGTTCGTACAGCCCTTGAAGAAGCTGTATTAGCTTTAAATGCCTATGGCTTAGAAGCTGAAATGGGGCATAAAGAAGTAGGTGGCGTTAAAGGTAAAATTGACGATGAAGGTCATATGGACCATGTATTAGAACAGCTTGAAATTGACTGGAAATACACTGGCAATCCACTTCAAACAGCAGATAATGAACTAGTAGCGCGCATTATTGTACGTGAAGTATTCCGTAAATATGGCTTAGATGTAACCTTCCAAGCAAAACCAATTATTGGTGTAGCTGGTTCTGGGGAACACACTCATTTTGGCTTAATGGCTAAAATGAAGTCCGGCAAAATGATTAACTTATTCTCCCCAGCAGATATGCGTAAAGCAGCTTTAAGCTCCATTGGTCTTGGCGCGATTATGGGGGTGCTTAAAAACTATGAAGTAATGAATCCATTCATTTCCTCTACTACGGACTCTTTGAATCGTTTAAAACCAGGCTTTGAAGCACCAATTTGTATCGTAACTTCCTTTGGTGAAGATCCAAGCGTACCGAGCCGTAATCGTACCATTCTTTGCGGTCTAATTCGCGATATTGAAAATCCAATGGCTACACGCTTTGAACTTCGTTCTCCTAATCCATATACCAATACTTATACAGCGATTGCTTTAATTTACTCCGCTGTACTCGATGGTCTTCGCTATGTACTTACTTCTGGTAAGTCCTATGAAGAATTATTAGCTGAAATTTCTAAAGCGCCTGAAGCTGAGGCAGATTATTTAGAAAAAGGCCGTGCATACCGCTCTGAAAAAGACGTATTCGATGATTATACCGTCGAAGAACGCAATGCTATGTTCGGTATGCCACCAGCTACTGTATGGGAAAATATCTTAGGATATCGCAATAATCCTGAAAAAGCACAGGCATTAGCTAGTGCTGGGGCATTTGCTACGGATTTGATGGACTCCTTTATTGCCGGTGTAATTAATCGTTGGACTTTGGAACTTACTAATCGTATTGTACCTTCTAATTTAGGCCTTGTGCGCGCTATGAAAGCAGCTCATGAAACTAATGCCTTCGACGATGCTCGTTGGGAAGAAGTAAATCGCCTTCGCTTATATCTGGCTAAAGATAGTGTAACTGAAAAATCCTTATTCACTCGTATTATTGAAGCTGTAGCAGCTAAAGACTATGACACAGCCTCTATATTACAAGTTGAAATGGGTGAAAAAATGGCTGAACTAGAAGCAAAATACTTCGAATATAGCCGCAACTTAATTTAATAGTTAGATTCTAGTTAATATAACTCCCTTACAAACTAATGGAATCGCATGTCAGTGTGGAACTCATTAGATTGTAGGGGAGTTTTTTTTATATATTTTTATATATTTTTTATGTAATTTGTCTGTAGATATTCATGTAGTTTGTAAAGAAAACAGTAGCGCTTATAGTGGGAATATCGTACAATAATATTTAGTATTGGGTTCGTCATTTTATTACAAAGGCATGTAAGAAAAGGAGACTTACAGGCCTAGTTTGTAGTAAGAGGAGGACTATTATGGAACATAATGTTTCCCCGCAAAATCATAAATCGGTTCAAAATCTTTTGTTATCCCCAACTAAGCCTTTAGGGATTGCCTTAACTATTGCAGGTACGGATCCCTCTGGTGGAGCTGGCGTTATGGCTGATTTGAAATCATTTCAGTCGCGCCAAGTTTATGGGATGGCGGCTATTACAAGTGTAGTGGCACAAAATACAAAGGGAGTACAGAGTATTCAAAATGTAGACCTTACTATGTTAGATGCTCAACTTCGCTGTGTATATGAAGATATTGCCCCAAAGGCAGTAAAAACGGGTATGATTCCTAATGTAGAGATGATGCGCATCATTCGAAACTATGTAGATGGTTCTATTCCCTATGTTATGGACCCTGTCATGGTGGCTACGAGTGGCGATTATTTAATTGACAAGGCTGCACGGGATCAGTTTAAATCTGAGTTGATGCCGGTGGCCACTTTAGTGACCCCTAATTTATCAGAGGCCGAGTTTTTAGTGGGTTTTTCCATTGAATCTGAAACAGATATTGCAAAAGCTGCGCAAGTTATTTTAAATGAAATGGGACCAAAAGCCGTTGTTATTAAAGGTGGTCATTTTGGCACGATGGCCAAAGATTATCTTTTTATTCGCGGTGAACAAGTTAAGACCTATGAAAGTCCTAAATTAGATACTAAACATACTCATGGTACAGGCTGTACTTTCTCTGCTGTTATTACGGCCGAGTTGGCTAAGGGGAAGGCCTTAGAAGAGGCTGTTTGGATTGGTAAGCAGTTTATAGCGAGGGCCATTGCTCAAAATCCATCCTTAGGGCATGGTCATGGACCAGTGAATCATATGGTATTTCAAGGAGATGTAGAATTATGAGAGTCAAAGATATGACTCATTATTTAGATCAATTGCGGGCTAAACAGCCACTTGTTATTTGCCTAACTAATGATGTAGTAAAAAATTTTACAGCCAATGGCCTCTTGGCCTTAGGGGCATCCCCTGTTATGAGTGGGTGTAAAGAAGATTTAGCAGATTTAATGCCTCATGCGGATGCATTACTCATTAATATTGGCACCATTACCCCTGAATTGGCTAATTTATATAAAGAAGCAGCGAGGTTGGCAAATATTCATAATGTACCTATAGTATTAGATCCTGTAGCAGCGAGTGCAGGAGCTTTTAGAAAATCAGTGGCTCTCGATTTATTACATAATTATAAAATTGCTGTAATTCGCGGCAACGCTGGTGAAATCGCTGCCTTAGTGGATGAAAGGATTGCCACAAAGGGCGTTGATAGTAGTGGCGCCACTGAACCAGGGGCATTAGCGCAAAGAGTAGCTCAAACATACAAGACCGTAGTTGTCGCTACCGGTGCGATTGATGGGGTGGCTACGGCGTCTCAATTTGTAGAGTTAGGGAATGGTTCCTCCTTAATGCCAAAAGTTGTAGGTACGGGTTGCTTACTAGGTGCTGTAGTGGCCGCTTTTGTAGGGATTGCAAGAGAACTTACAGTGGCAAAGCCTAACAGTGATACTAGTGATGACCATATGTTGTATTTTGATCTCGCAAGAGCGGCCCTATCTACGTATAATGTGAGTGGTGAATTGGCAGAACTTAAAAGCTTTGGTCAAGGTCCTGGCACGTATGGAGTGGAATTTATTAATGCCTTAGGAGCTGTTACGGATACTATGACTATAGAGCAGACGCGCTGTGTGCGTACAGCTAGTATTAATCCGTATAATGAGTCTGAATTGATTCGTAAGGCCTTGGGGATATATTTTATCTGTGGCACACAGGATTTTGATGGCGATGAAGTCGTAGCCCTAAAGACGATTGAAGCAGCCTTAAGGGCAGGGATTACCATGTTTCAACTTCGCGAGAAGGGGGCAGGCTCCTTAGTGGGGGCTAGAAAGAAAGCCTTTGCCCTTTCGGTACAAGGTCTTTGTAAAACATATAAGGTGCCATTTATTGTAAATGATGATATGGATTTAGCAGAGGAACTTGATGCTGACGGTGTACATATTGGTCAAAACGATGATCCTATTGAGACTGTAAGAAAACGTTTTGGTCATAAAATTATCGGTTTATCGATTCATGATGTGGCAGAATATAAAATCTCCAATGTGGAACTAGCCGATTATATCGGGGTAGGTCCTATTCATGGGACGCAGTCAAAAGCTGATGCTAAGTCAGCTATCGGTTATGAAGGCATAGAAGCAGTGCGACAATTTGCTCCACAAATACCTATAGTTGCTATAGGTGGCATCGTAGCAGCTGATGTGGCACCACTAAAAGCAGCTGGTGCCGATGGTGTAAGTGTTATATCCGCTATTACCAAGGCAAAGGATATAGCGCAAGCTGTTAAAGTGCTTAAGTAAGGGCTTTATAATGAATTGATTGATAGTATTTGATGGAGTTATATTATCAATTAGTATTTTCAAAGTTCATACAGGACAAACCAATGTGATAAAATTATACGAACTATGCTTTTAAATCATAAAATTAGTTTTTGTTTAACGTATATGTAAATCAAAGATTTCTGTTGGTTTATAAATTTAAAATATATATTTTTGGTAATAAAAAGAAGCGGCTATATCATCTTGATATGAGCCGCTTCTTTTCAATTATGTTATACTATGTTTCGTCATGGAAATAATATATTTCCATCATAATATTGACCACCTAGGGGTAAGAGATTGGTATATTGCCACATATAAACATCAGGCAGGTCACACTCCGTATTGTATTGAGCACACCATTTGGGGCAAGAGAGTTGGCTGCTATCAATATGATGGGTCCACCAATCAAGATTAGCATATATACCACAGTGATAGTATCCTGCGTTCCATAGGGTATTAACAAAGACACTACACATGTTGGTGATTTCTTGCTTAGTAAGCGGTGGCAGACAATACGTCGCCTTGTAGTCATCGGCATCTTCCATGTCATACCAAATGCCTAAGGGAATATGTTGCGGACTTAAGCCACAGTTTTGCAAGACTTGTATAACAAAATTAGCTTCCTTCTTCGCATCGACTTCATGAAGTGCGTAGGAATAGTAATAAATGCCTATAGGAAGCCCAATTTGAAGGGCTTCATTTACATTCTGATAAAACTTTGTATCTAGGTGTCCTTGGCCATAACCTAGGCGAATAATGACGAAGTCAATATGGCTTTGCTTTATAGTTTGCCATGGAATGATTCCATTGTGTTCACTAATATCAATGCCGCGAATTAAATGTGTAAACTTAGATTTAGCACCACTTGTACTAACTTTAGGGGCTTCGCTAAGAAGTTCATAGGATTCTTTACTAAGTTCCCGATCTTTTTTACTACGTTCGTATTGCTTTTTAGTGCGTATCATGATGTAACAGCTCCTTAAAATGTACTTGCAACGCAGCTAGAGCACGTTGTTTGTGTTTGTGAATGGCTTGCCTTGATATATTGTAGTCTCGACCTAACTGCGCCATTGATTTTTGATGGATATAAATATCTTTTAACAAATCTCGTTGCTTAGGTGCTAATTGTTGTAAGGCCTTATGCAAGGTCGCATAGGTATGACTCTTCATATACTCATATTCAGCGCTGTCGGCTGGATTAAGTAAATCTTCTAAATTTAATATATTTGAATCAGGTTTACGATCGCTGTCGAATTCTTGACCTAAGATGCAGCTTTCCTGTTCCCATTGGTGGCGATACTTTTTAAAAAGATTATATTGTCCATATTTTATGCGTGATTTTATAAAACCTGAAAAGGGAATATGAGTTGATGCGTCATATTCTTTCAATGCTTTAAGAAAACAACACCAGAGTTCGTTTTCTAGGTCCTCTTTCACCTTGTGAACTGGTGTGAGTGATGCATACTTTCGGATAAGGGGCTCGTAATTTTGGCAGAGCTGGGCTATGGACTGAGCATGGCCTGCTTGGGCTAGCTTTACTATGTTAGATTTATAACTAGTGTCTAAATATACCATATTCTTTCCTCCTTTACTGTTTTAGATTACGTAACCTAAGATATATTGTAGGATGTCTTGTGGTACTGCACAATAGGCCTAAGTTATCATGAATTTTACCCGGCATATTTGAAAAATACCATTATATATGGAAAGGGGGTGGTTAATGAGTATAATGAATGGTTTTTTATGTTTTTTTATAGTTTTCCTAATGAAAAGAGGTGGTATCTGCGATTATATTCCAGATCATAAGAGCTAGGGGATGTATGGCTACAAAAGCTTTTAAATAAAAAAATTTAGCCCTATGGACTCATGATTTATGGTACTTAATCATAAAAAATAATGTGCTTTATGTTACCTGCATTTTAAATTTGAGAGTAGTGTAAAACGTAACAGTATCTAGTAAATGAAAACAATAGGAATGAACTCAATCATTTACACTAGCTTGTAGTTGGAGTTACATGAGGTTGTATTGATATTTTGTTTTTTAGATGTTAGTTTCCATTTTTATGAGGTAACATAAAGTGCGGAAAGTTATTATAAGATAATAAAAATTAGACATTCGATGGAACAAAAGGTTTGCATGGAGGAGGGCATAAAAAATATCGATTAAATATTTTAAATTTTATTTCTAATATTATGTAAAGAATTATAATGAGGTTTTAAATGGGAAAAAAATTAAATTTTCAATTTAAACCGATTAATAATATTTCATCGTACAATTCGTTTTTTCTATTGGCGATGGAAGCACTTTTATTAGAGGCTCATGTAAGTCAAGAGGTAAGGGCTCAGTGTTTAGGCCCCTATAATCAGGCCTTTTCCCTATTAGATAGGGCTGTTAAAAGGGGACGTTTAACTCGAAGTACTAGAGATTATATGAGTAAAAGCTTTAGAAAGGGAGCGTTTACCATTAAGTCAAATCGAAACTTACTGAGTGCCGTAATGTATGGCAAAACATTAATGGATTATTTGGTTAACATGAGCAAGACTGCCGTGCATTTTATCAATCTTGAATGGGATTACAATAATGAGCTACACAAGAAGGGGATCAATTTTGTTCAATCATTCTTTACGCCCTATGATTTTAATAAGCTCATCGAAGAGCAAGCATATCGTATGAATGGACATACGTCAAAAACATACGAGCCTAGTTCATTTAGCTTCATCTATACTTATGAATCGGGGATTCGTCATATTACTTGTAAATTGGCGAATCATATAAAAGATATGTGGCGTATGATGCATAGCGAAAATATTGAAGCTAATGCGAATTTTTGCGAACTACTATGTAAGTTAAATGCTTACAGTAATGAAATTACTTTACTTCAAGAGCTAGTAAATAAAGTCAGTGGTTATGGCCCTATAAAGTATGAGGAGATATTTTTGACTGTTAGGTCTTTATTTAGCTACAATCAAACACTACATACTTTGTGGCGTTCTGTAGTAAATTTAGTGGAGGAGCAGTTATTGCAGGGGCTTAGCCTCGCCCCATCAAGGCAGGAGGCACTGATAAAACAAAGCCATGAGATTTATGCTTTATTAGATGAATTGCAGTGTGGTATTCATCTTTGTTGTTTTCGTCTTTGTGGAGGTGATATTTATAAAGGACAGATAACCTTCTTTAGAGGTACGCATGTCCGGTTATAACTTTTTTCTTAAATTCTTCTTTTTATTAAACTCTTCTAAGATGTGTAAATTGCTTGAGTCCATATTTTAGTAATATAATAAAAATACATCAGAAAGATACATCAGAACGATAAAGTAAGGCCATCCATTAGAACCATACATTAGAAAATATGTGAGGAAAAATATCAAAAAATATCAGAAAAACTTATATTAATTCAGCTAATTAATTTAATAAAATTTCCTATGAATCTTTATGTGGTGTTCATGATAGCATGGTATACTAAAATATAAATTTACTTGAGGAGTCGGAATGTACTATGAAATACCCTATTCACCAGTTTATTCAGCAGGTGTTACATGATGCTGGCCTCGATATAAGAGCGTGGTGTTATGAACGGAGTTTATATGTAGAAGAAAATGGAGCTGTATTACTTGTTAATGATGATGAGTTTTATGATTTTTTAATAGCCCATAAAAGAGCCCTAACTGGAAAATGCATAGCTAATTTAAGCAATTTAGAATTATATCGTCATTTTAACTCATTAGTTTACTATACTTTGGTGGGCGCTAATGCCATTGAGGGACTTCAGCGCTATATAGATTTTAAAAATCAAATAGGTCCTATTGGCATCGAATTGAAAGAAAGTGAAACGGAGTTTATTTTGCGATTTATTCATAAATCAACGGGGCTCATACTGACTGATCAAATGCTGAAATTAGAGCATGCCTATATTGTTAATGTACTAGGTCAGGGTGGTGGCACGTATACTTCCTGGCAAGGGCGCAAACACAAAGGGGGTCGCCTTGTAGAAAATAGATTAGTATTTCAGCGCACAGAATTACAATTTCCATTCCTTAAAAGCCACAATTTTATGTCGCAATATTTAATAAAGGCGAGAGCGCCATATTACAATCAACTAATGACTGAATCGGGGCATTTTTCACATTTATTAATTGATGAAATACTCATGGGCTTGTTGCGTCATGAATATCACATTATATCGTTAGCTAAACAGCTACAGATGAATGAGCGAGCGATACAAAGGCATTTGCATGATGAGGGGACATCGTATAAGCGTTTGCTAAAAGATGTGCAGCAAATGATGATTAAGGTATATTTGGACTTGTCCATAAGTTCTGAAGAAATAGCCTTCTTGACGGGTTTTACTACATTGAGGGATTTTCTGAAAACCTTTAGAGCTTGGTTCGGTAAGGGGTTTGCAGCTTATACAGAAGAACGGCGAAATAGTAAGAGAGAATTCCTTTCTTGATGGTTTAGTTATTAGTATTGCCAATTCTATTATGGATATATCTTACTGTTTGGGGAGGCTTGCATATGAAAACAGCGCATGAGATTATACATAATCCATTTTATAATAAGGGCACGGCATTTACTGCCAAGGAGCGAACGCAGTTTAAACTGCATGGCCTAGTGCCCCCTGGGGAGCAAAGTCTTGAAGAGCAAGTGGCAGAGGTTTTTGAAGCATTGCAACAGGCTCAAACAGATTGGGAAAAACGTTATATTCTTATGGATATATATCATCACAATCGTATTTTATTTTATAAATTATATCGGTCTCATATGACTGAGTGTATGGCTCTCTTATATGATTTGGGTGACAATGGAGCTAAAACTAATAGTATAAGTTCTCATGATAGACTGCCCTTAGACACTGTATATCTATCTATGGATGATGGGGATTGTATGCAAGAGGTTTTGCAGGCTGCTGGGCAGGGGCAAGCTATAAAATTATTTATAGTGACTGATTCGGAAGATATTTGCCATAGAGGGGATTTAGGCATTTATGGAGCTGCTAATAGTCATAGAACGGCTCTATTGTATAGTGCGGCAGCAGGCATTGCTCCTAGACAGATTGTTTCAATTGTGCTAGATGTGGGCAACAATCGCACCTCTTTATTAGAAAGTGAATTCTATATAGGGGCGAAACATAAACGAGTTACTGGCAAGGCATATTATGAGTTTATGGAACGATTTTTAGATACGGTAACATCTATATATCCTGATGCTTATGTACATTTCGAATCATTTCGCCGGCACACAATGGATACAATGCTTAAGACTTATAAGGACCGATATGCTCTCTTTAGTGCAGACTTAGAAGGCACCAGTGGAGCTGTGTTAGCTGCTATTTTAGGAGCTCTTCGCATGTCTAAGCAGGTGTTATATAATCAAATCTATATGTCCTATGGTGCCGGCACAGCGGGCACAACGATGGCAAATCGAGTATTGCAAGAGCTTATGGACCAAGGACTGAGCCGCGATGAAGCATTGGCACATTGCTATTTGGTAGATAAGCAAGGTCTTTTGTTTGACGATATGGAGGACTTAACACCAGAACAGCGTCCATTTGCTAGAAAACGCAGTGAATTTGTTAATAGTCGTGAGTTAGTTAGTTTAGAAGCTTGTGTAAAGGCCATTCGGCCAACTATTTTAATTGGCACCTCTTATGCAAGTGAGGCGTTCACTGAATCTATAATAAAAACTATGGCTTCTTATGTGGAACGTCCTATTATATGCCCTATGAGTTATCCTGTAGAATTTGTAGAGGCTAGGGCTGCCGACTTAATTCGCTGGACAGATGGACGCGCTTTAGTGGCCACGAACATCAAAGAAGCACCTGTAACATATAAAGGTCAGGTTTATGAAATAGGCCAAGCCTGTGGTGCGTTATTATTCCCAGGAATTCTTCTCGGCAGTCTCGCTGTAAAGGCCCGTCATATAACAGCAGGTATGTTAAATAAGGCGGCTCATGTTCTCAGTGAATTTGTTGATGTATCAAAGCCAGGGGCTTCAATTATTCCTAGCGTAGGGGCATTATATGAACTATCTCAGGCCATTGCATTAGCGGTAGGTCTGCAGGCGCTTCATGATGGTGTAGGCCGTGATACGTCTAATGTTGTAGACGATTCAATTGAATTAAAAGACTCTATTAAGTCAGCCATAGATCAGATTACGTGGCTTCCAGCTTATGAAGAGTTAAGTGAGGCAATTTATACTAATGAGCTTTGCCAAAGTAAGCAGAGTATAAGTAGTACAACAAAACATCGGTCTAGGAAGGTGCAAAAGAAAAAGAAAGGGAAGAAAAGTAAATAGTTGCACAATTCCTTAATTGGGCGTATAATCAAGTATGTAAGTTCGGTGATAATCAATTCCAATATGAACTTATAAACAATACAATTATATATAGAGTAGTCTTTGAGGCAAGGTGCGATGGTGTATTAGTTCTGCTGAAGTAGAAGTAAATGGATATACCAATCAATTCCTGACCGGCGGTTATAGTCCGCAAGCTCTGAAATGGGTTGACTCGGTGCGATTCCGAGACCGACAGTATAGTCTGGATGGGAAAAGACAGATACGCAGATTTATAGGTATAGCTTGGTAGCTATACAGGAGAGTAAGTTTGTGTAACCGTAATATATTCAAGGACTATAGAAATATAGTCCTTTTCTTTTTACCTCATAGATGAAATACGCTCTATGCAGTGCGTGTAGAGCTTGATTCTAGTATGTTAAATGATTGAGGTTATAGTATGACAGATGAGCAATATATGGCGCGGGCCTTGAGCCTGGCAGCTAAAGCGATAGGACATACACATCCCAACCCTATGGTAGGAGCAGTAGTAGTAAAAGATGGTCGCATCATAGGTGAAGGGTATCACCATAAAGCCGGTGAAGCTCATGCTGAAGTTAACGCCTTAAGAGAGGCGGGGGCGGAGGCACAGGGGGCTACCTTATATGTGACGTTAGAACCTTGTGCACATTATGGTAAAACGCCACCTTGTGCTAAACGTGTTATCGAAGCTGGATTAAAACGAGTTGTGGTGAGTATAGTAGACCCTAACCCGTTAGTCGCTGGTAAGGGCATTGCTATGCTGGAAGAGGCAGGCATTGAAGTTACAGTAGGTGTACTAGCTAAGGAATGTACCACATTGATAGAAGGCTTTTTAACCTATATTAAAACGAAAGAGCCTTTTGTAACTCTCAAATCAGCAATGTCTTTAGATGGTAAAATTGCTACGCAAAGTGGACAGTCGCAATGGATTACCAATGAGTCGGCACGGCGTGATGGACATGTTTTGCGGGCTACTCATGATGCGATTTTAGTGGGTATTGGTACTGTAATAGCAGACAATCCGACCTTAAATGCACGCATTACATATGAAGCGGTAGAGGCGCAGTTAACTCAAGCTGTTCAAGCCTATGCTTTGAAGAAAGCTCAAGAACCAGACGCTGAATTTACAGCTTTAAAAGTATATGAAAGGGCCGCAACTTCGAAAGAGAATGAAAGTGCCGCTACCTCAAAAGGGGATGAAAGTGCCGCTACTTGGACCGATCATGAAGCGAATGGAGCGTCAAAAAAACAGACAATTGATTGTGAAACTCAGGTCCATCAGCCTGATGTTGTTATTTTAGATAGTTTAGGGCGAACACCTACAGATGCTAAGCTTTGGAGTATAGGCAGTCGCTGTGTTCATATTTTTGTCAGTTCCAATTGCCAGGCTGTGGATAAAGCACGCTTAGAAGACGCGGGCGCTCAGGTCCATGTAGTAGAATTGGCTGAAGGGGGACTTGCTATCGACAGGGTCTTACAAACTTTGGGGCATCTAGGCTATACATCGGTATTAGTAGAAGGCGGTAGTCATGTTATATCGGCCTTTATGACACAAAAGCGATTTCATAAAATTGTAACCTATATAGGTAATATACTCATTGGGGGCCAAAAGGCTTTAAGTGCTATGGCAGGTAAGGGCCTTGATTTCTTAAATGAGGCACCTACTTTAGAGTATAGAGATGTGCAATTAATAGATAATAATATTCGAATTGAAGCCTATTATAAGGAAAGGAGTGGACGCTAATGTTTACCGGCATTGTAGAAGAAGTAGGCCATGTGGTAAGTGTGCGTCACACCGGGCCATCACTTCGTTTAACTATTGAAGGCAATAAAATCTTTGAAGACATGGAAATTGGCTGTTCCATTTCAGTCAATGGGGTATGCTTGACGGTAACTGAGTTTTCTGGACATCAATTTGTAGCTGATGTTATGGCAGAGTCTTTAAAAATGACTACATTTAAAAACTTAGCTAGTGGTACTCCTGTTAATTTAGAGCGTGCTATGGCTGCTAATGGACGCTTTGGCGGCCATATGGTGGCAGGTCATGTGGATGGCACGGGTGTTGTGCAGCAAGTGCGGCATATCGGTAATTCTGTGGTTTTCACCATTGCTACTACACCGGAAGTGCTAGAGTACATTATTTATAAAGGATCTGTTGCTGTGGATGGGGCGAGTTTAACCGTCTCAAAGCGGGATAGTCATTCTTTTGAAATATCGATTATACCGCATACTATTGGTAATACAATTTTAGCAAAGGCTAAAGTGGGTACTGTAGTTAATTTAGAAACCGACATAGCAGGACGTTATATTCAACACTTTCTTATGAATCAAAATTTTGCCAAACTTCCTAGCAAGGAATTGGATACCAAGGACCTGGGCAAGGAATCTGTTAAAGAAAATAAACAAGGCATTACAATGGATTGGCTGGCAGCCAAAGGGTTTATGTAAAGGAGCCAAACAATGGGACGTACATTAAATACAATTGAAGAAGTTTTAGAAGATATTAAAATTGGTAAACCAGTTATTATCGTGGATGACGAAAGTCGAGAAAATGAAGGCGATATCGTTATTGCTGCAGAGTTTGCTACAACAGAAAATATTAATTTCATGGTTAAAGAAGCCCGTGGCATTGTGTGCACACCAATGAAAAAAGCTGACTTAGACCGTCTTGGCATTAGCCAGATGGTAGAAAAGAATACAGATAATCATGAAACAGCCTTTACTGTAACTGTTGACCATGTAGATACAACTACCGGCGTATCCCCTTATGAACGAGGCCTTACAATCCGCCATTTACTTGATGACAATGCTAAACCAGAAGATTTCCGTCGCCCAGGCCATGTATTTCCCCTTCAATATAAAGAAGGCGGTGTCTTAGTTCGTCAAGGACATACAGAAGCATCTGTGGACCTTTGCCGTTTAGCAGGGCTTAAAGAAGCATCGGTCATTTGTGAGATTACTAATGATGATGGCAGCATGGCTCGCTTAGATGATTTATTAGCTTTTGCAGAAAAACATGATTTAAAAATTGCTTCTGTTGCTGAGCTAATTGAGTATCGCAAACTACACGAACCTATTATTACCCTTGCGGCAGAATCAAACTTGCCTACAGAATATGGTGATTTTAAAATTTTAGTGTTTAAGAACTACTTAGACCATAAAGAACATTTGGCCATCGTTAAAGGTGATGTAAAAGACGGTGAAGATGTGCTAGTTCGTGTTCACTCGGAATGCTTAACTGGAGATGTATTTGGTTCTAAACGCTGTGACTGCGGTCCTCAACTTCATAAAGCCTTAGAAACTATTGAAAAAGAAGGTCGTGGCGTAGTGGTGTATATGCGCCAAGAAGGTCGTGGCATTGGTTTAACTAATAAGATTAAAGCCTATGCCCTACAAGAACAAGGTCTCGATACAGTGGAAGCGAATGTAAAATTAGGCTTCCCACCTGATATGAGAGAATATTCCTTAGCGGCGCAAATTATCCGTTTCTTAGGCATTAAGAGTGTAGAATTACTTACAAATAATCCTTTAAAGCGTACAAGCCTTGAACATTGGGGCATTGATGTGCACAAACGAGTACCTGTGATTATTAAAGCTAATAGCATTAATGCATCATATTTACAAACTAAAAAAGAAAAGATGGGCCATTTATATTAATAGGAATGACCAATACGTAGTGAAGAGTAATACGTATTAAAGTTAATGAGATGATTGTAATGATTGAAATTAATACAATCATCATACGTATATCATACGTATGGGAAGCATTGAAGTTTTAAACAGAATATACATGTATTAGGAGGCATATTATGATTAGAGAAGGTAAATTATTAGGAACAGGTAAACGTTTTGCTATTATTGGCTCGCGTTTTAACGAATTTATTACATCTAAATTAATCGGTGGTGCTATGGATGCATTACTTCGTCATGATGTTAAGGAAGAGGATATTACTACAATTTGGGTGCCAGGGGCTTTTGAAATTCCTTTAATTGCCAAAAAAGCAGCGCTCAGCGGTAAATATGATGCTGTAATTTGCGTGGGTGCCGTAATTCGTGGATCTACCACTCATTATGATTATGTATGTAGTGAAGTGTCCAAAGGCATTGCTCATATTAGCCTAGAAACAGGTGTACCTGTTATGTTTGGTGTATTGACTACAGAAAACATCGAACAAGCTATTGAACGTGCTGGCACTAAGGCTGGTAACAAAGGTTTCGATTGCGCTATGGGTGCTATTGAAATGGTAAATTTGATCGAGCAGATTTAAAAGAAGGAGTATATATGGATATAATTCGTCGCTATACCACTAAAGAAGGCGTGCGTATGGCTATAGCTGTTACAAGAGATACGGTAGAAGAAGCAAGAGTTCGTCATGATTTGAGCCCAGTTGCTACGGCGGCTCTAGGTCGAACTCTGACTGGTGCTCTTTTAATGGCTGGAGATTTTAAAAATGAAGAAAATGTAAGTCTTCGTATTCAAGGGGATGGCCCTTTAGGCGTGATTCATGTAGATGCATTCAGTGATAACACTGTCCGTGGCTATGTAGATAACCCTACCGTTGATGTGCCTCTTAAATATGCTGGTAAATTAGATGTAGGCGCAGCTGTTGGTCACCATGGAGATGTAAAAGTAACTCGTTTTACTAAGCTTCGTCAAGACTATACGTCCCAAAGTCCGATTCAAAGTGGTGAAATTGCTGAGAATTTAGCTTATTATTTGTATACATCAGAACAAATCCCTGCCACTATTAGTTTAGGTGTATTGGTTGATACGGACCATACGACTAAGGCTGCAGGGGGCTTCTTGGTACAAGCATTACCAGATGCTACTGATGAGGCTTTAGCACAAGTAGAAGCTAATATTAATGAACTAGGACCTATTTCTAAATACTTAGAGTCTCATCCTGATGGTGAGGGCTTAGTAGACCGCGTTCTTCGTGGTTTAACGGTGGAACAAGTATATGAAGGGGATGTACATTTCCAATGTACTTGCAGTCGCGAACGGTTTGAACGAATCCTCATGACATTACAAGATGAGGATAAAAAAGATTTACTAGAAGATGAACAAACTGAATTAGTATGTCATTATTGTAATGAAAAATACCACTTCAGTCGTGAGGAATTGAAGTCTTTATTTGATGAAGCTAAACGTCATAAAAGCTAATAGTAAAGCTGAAGAAAAAGGCATATTTCAAGGTAAAGACTAAGGAAATAAAGTAAAGATTAAAGTAATAAAGTAAAGACTAAGGTAAATTCAAAACTGAAAACTAAGGCAAATCTAATGGTAGAGACTAGGGTTTTTATGTCTTTTCGTTTTTATCTTTTTTCTTTATAAATAAAACTGTATTCATGTAAAGTAATGATTAACGCTTTTATTGAGAATATGGTACAATATAATAGACAAGCCTTATATGACAAGTATTTAATTCTATAATACGAGTAAGTAACATAAGGTATCCATTCTCCAGGCTTGCCCTGGAGAATATTTTTTTATTTTATATGAAGAGGTGACATAATGGGCGTAATAGCAGTTATTGGTGGTACTGGCGTGTATGATCCATCCATGTTTGAACATATTGAAGCAAAAACTATGACCACTCCCTATGGTGATATTGCTTATACAGAAGGCTCTTATAAAGGTAAGAAAGTTATTTTTCTAGCTCGTCATGGGGCAGGTCATTCCATTCCGCCTCATTTAATTAATTATCGTGCTAATATTTGGGGCTTAAAAAAATTAGGCGTAACTGTTATTGTATCTACAACGGCGGTAGGTTCATTAAACCCCGATTATAAACCGGGTCAATTCGTGCTTATTGATCAATTCTTGGATTTTACAAAATCAAGAGAAGGTACTTTCTTTGATGGCAATGGCAAGAAAGTTGTCCACTTAGGCGTGGGCAATCCTTATGCCCCTGAAGTAAGAGCTGTTATTGAAGAGGCGGCGCATGAACTTAATATTGACATTCATAATGGTGGCACCTATGTGTGTACAGAAGGACCACGATTTGAAACACCAGCTGAAATTAAGATGTATCATATGTTTGGTGCCGACACAGTAGGTATGACTAATGTGCCAGAAGTGGTATTAGCAGGTGAGGCTGAAATTGCCTATGCTACGATTTCTATGGTAACGAACTTTGCGGCTGGCATATCGCCTACTGAATTAACTCATCAAGAAGTATTAGATATTATGCAAGAATTAAGTGATAAGTTTAAGGCTTTAATTTTACGTACTATTGAAAAACTTGACCCTGACCAAGACTTGCCAGCTCATCATCGATTGGCTGAATATGGTGGCTTTAAAGTGGCCTTAGGTAAAGATGGAGATTTGCTATGAGAAGTATTGAGTGGACAGGGGAAGAGTTAGTTTTATTAGATCAAACTAAATTACCTACAGAAGAGGTCTATATTCGCTGTACCGATTGGCGTGAAGTGGCAGAGGCTATCAAAATGCTTCGTGTGAGGGGCGCTCCGGCTATTGGGGTGGCCGCCGCCTATGGTTTGATTTTAGCAGCTAAAGAAGCGCAAGCTACAGTACTCCATGAAGCACGACCATTAGAGGATCGTGCTGTGGGGGAGAAGTCATTATTTTTAGACTTTGCCAATGAATTACGCAGTGCGAGACCGACGGCTATTAATTTAGCTTGGGCTATTGATCGCGTAGTAACCAATATTGTTGTGCCCGCTGAGTCCATTACGGCTGCTTTACCGCTTATTGAGGCGGAGGCACAGGCTATTGAGCATGAAGATTTGCAGCTTAATACGCGTATGGCTAAAGCAGGGATTACCTTATTTGAGGGGCAGCAGGGCATTCGCATTTTAACACATTGCAATGCTGGTGCTTTGGCTACCGCTGGAGTGGGCACGGCATTAGGTGTGGTGAGAGAACTTCATAAAGTAGGAAAATTAGAACGGGTTTATGCTGATGAAACGAGACCTTTGCTTCAAGGGGCACGCTTGACAGCCTTCGAATTACATGAAGACGGTATTCCCGTTACCTTGCTCACAGATAATATGGCAGCTTATGCTATGCAACAAGGCTTAATTGATGCTGTTATAGTAGGTGCTGACCGCATCACTACAAAGGGGGATGTGGCTAATAAAATTGGTACCTATGGAGTGGCATTATTAGCGAAAGCTCATAATATACCATTTTATGTAGCAGCACCTTACAGTACCTTTGATTTCACATTGGAGAATGGAGCAGATATTCCTATTGAAATGCGCGCCCCTGAAGAAGTGACTCACTTTAGTGGCGTCCAAACAGCACCAAAGGGCATTGAAGTGCTAAATCCGGCTTTTGATGTAACACCTCATGAGCTCGTTACAGCCATTATTACTGAGGAAGGTGTATTAAAACCGCCATTTACAGTATCTATTGATAAATTAAAACAATTAACTACGGATATATAAAAAACTATCAGAAAGAAGAGGATAGAGATGGAATCATTAATTAGAGATATTACATTAGCACCAGAAGGTCGTAAAAAAATTGAATGGGTAGCTAATTTCATGCCTGCTCTTAATAGTTTGCGTGAAGAGTTTAAAAACAGTCATAAATTTGAAGGTAAAACTGTAGTTGTAAGTGTTCACCTAGAAGCTAAAACAGCGTATTTGTCTACCGTTTTAAAAGAAGCTGGTGCTCAGGTGATTGTAACGGGGTCGAATCCGTTATCAACGCAAGATGACGTAGCCGCTGCACTTGTAGATATGGGCCTTACTGTATATGCTTGGCATGATTGTACTGAAGAAGAATATGTTATGTTTTTAAATAAAGCCTTAGATCATAAACCACATATTATCATTGATGATGGTGGTGATTTAGTAAATCTATTACATACGACTCGTCAAGATGCTAAAGAGCGTTTAATCGGTGGTTCAGAAGAAACAACAACAGGCGTGCATCGCCTTCATGCCTTAGCTAATGAACATAAACTAACCTTCCCAATGATTGCCGTAAATGACTCATATTGTAAGTATTTATTTGATAATCGCTATGGTACAGGCCAATCTGTATGGGATGGCATTATGCGTACGACTAATTTGACTGTAACTGGTAAAAATGTTGTCGTAGCTGGCTATGGCTGGTGTGGGAAGGGCGTGGCTATGCGTGCTAAAGGCTTAGGTGCTCATGTAATTGTTACTGAAGTTGATCCTATTAAAGCTATTGAAGCTGTATTTGATGGCTTTAAGGTTATGCCAATGATTGAGGCAGCGCCCATTGGTGATATTTTTATTACTGTAACCGGCTGTAAAGATGTGATTCGTAAAGAGCATTATGAAGTAATGAAAGATAAAGCGATTATGTGTAATGCTGGGCATTTCGATTGTGAAGTAAATGGTGTTGAGCTCGCTGAAGTGGCCGTATCTCATAAAAATGTACGCAAAAATATTGAAGGTTATACATTAGCAGATGGACGTACGCTATATTTATTAGCTGGTGGTCGCTTAGTCAACTTGGCCGCAGGGGATGGTCATCCAGCCGAAATTATGGACTTATCCTTTGCGATGCAAGCCTTAGCAGCAGAATATTTGCTTGACCATGGTACAACTATGGAAGCAACGGTTCATATCTTACCTCATGAGCTTGATGAACGCATTGCGAAGGTTAAATTGCAGTCCATGGGGTATGATATAGACGCATTGACACAGGAACAATACGATTATTTACACAAAGTTAACTAATGTATTTTTGTATACTGTAAAGTTTGTTCGGTTGTCTTATAAGAAAATTTCTTCTGTTATTTTATAGAATAGGTATTAATTTTATAAAATTATGTTTTTTAGAAAGGAGCTGACTTATGGCTCAGATTGTAATTCGTCATATTGACTGCATTACTGGCGAATATAAGGGTAATGAAAGTGTCATTATAAAAGACGCTACTTTATTATTAGAAAATGGATATATTAAACGCATTATAAGTCCTGAAGAAGCCGGTACTAAGGCTGGAGAAGCTCTTATAAGTGAAGCAATAAAAAATGCAGAATATGTACTGTATGGTGAAGGTAAAGTAGCAGCACCAGGATTTATCAATACTCATACTCATGTAGCAATGGGTTTATTTAGAAATTATGCAGATGACTTAGAGCTCATGGACTGGTTATCTAATGCAATTTGGCTAGCAGAAGCTAAATTAACTGATGAGCTTGTAGCTATCGGTACGCAATTGGGCATTGCAGAAATGCTCCGATCTGGCACAACCTGCTTCAATGATATGTATTTCTTTATGGACGAAACTGCTAATGTAGTGAAAGAAACAGGTATACGTGCTGTATTGTCCCGTGGTATGGCTGGGGTAGCACCAACGGCAGATGTGGCTTTACAAGAAAGTCGTCATCTCTATAATACATGGCATGGTTTTGAAGATAATCGCATCAAGGTTATGTTAGGACCTCATGCACCGTATACATGTCCTGATGCATACATGAAAAAGGTCATGGATTTAGCTCATGAATTAGGTGCTCAAATTCATGTACATCTTTGTGAAACTCGTACAGAAGTAGAGGATGTGTTAAAGGCTACTGGAAAAACACCAATTGCTCATTTTAATGATTTAGGTGTATTTGACACAGGCTGTATAGCAGCTCATGGTGTACATTTGACTGATGACGATATGCGTATTATGAAAGAAAAAAATGTGCGTCTAGCCCATAATCCACAATCCAATCTAAAATTAGCTAGTGGCATTGCTAATTTGCCGGCTTTACTTGAAAAGGGTATAACTGTAGGCCTTGGTACGGATGGTTCATCTAGCAATAATAATGCAGATATGTTAGAAGAAGTGCGTTTAGCTGCTATGTTACATAAAGCGACTCATTATGATCCTAAGGTAATCCCTGCTCACACAGCCCTTGCTTTAGGCACCGTAGAAGGAGCTAAAGTATTAGATTACAATGATTTAGGCCTTATCAAAGAAGGGTATCGTGCAGACATCGTTCTCTATGATGTGACGGGCATGCATTGGTTGCCACGCTATAATGATGTAGCGTCTTTAGTGTATGCAGCTAATTCCTCTGATGCTGTAACGACTATTGTAGCTGGTAAAGTACTTATGAAAGATCGTGAACTCTTGACTATTGATGAAGAACGTTTACGTCATGAAGTGCTAAAACAAAGTCAGATTTTTATGAAATAAAGTCAGATTTTTTGAAATAATGTCATATTTTTAGGAATCTCATGGAATTTATCCTACTACGCTTATATCTATAATGCGAGTAGTATGCAAAAAAATAGCCCTTGCCGAGGCAAGGGCTGTTTTTTATTATTAAGCTAATTTTTTAGCAGCTTCTAATGCAGCGTCGAAGTTAACTTCATGAGTTACTTCAGGAACATATTCAACATGAGCTACTTTATTGTCTTTGCCAATTACTACGATACCGCGAGTTAAAAGGCGAAGTTCTTCGATTAAGAAGCCATAGTTAGTACCGAAGCTTGCATCTTTGTGGTCGGAAAGAGTAACCACTTTGTCGATACCAGCAGCACCGCACCAACGTTTTTGAGCGAATGGAAGGTCCATGGATACAGTTAAAATTACTACATCGTCAGAAAGCTTAGCAGCTTCTACATTGAAACGACGAGTTTGTGCATCACATACGCCAGTATCTAAGGATGGTACTACGGAAATAATTTTTACTTTGCCTTCGTAGTCTTTAAGAGTTTTTGCTTGTAAATCATTATCTAATAGAGTAAAGTCAGGCGCTTGTTCGCCTACTTTAACTTCTTTACCAACAAGAGTCATTGGATTATTTAAAAATGTAATCACACCAGTACGTTTTTCCATTTCATTAACCTCCTAATGAATGATTGATTGAATACAAAAAGATTGGATGAGATTTCTCTCTTACATAAACAAGTATAGCATGTTGGAGGATAATAGTAAAACTATAAATTAAAAAAATTCGATATTTGTATATTTCTACTTTTTAAGGCTTTATGATAAAATAATATAATACATCGTTGATTTTCGATAAATACCTATATTTTGCATATAAGTATATGCCTATGTATTGTATGGCTATCTTTTATATTAGGAGTGACTATGAAAAAGTTACGTATTTTTTCCCAGTTTTTCAAAGGCTATGGGCCCGTATATTTACTGGGTGTTTTTGTGATGATTATTATTGATATTTTGTTTTTATATGTACCTAAATTAACTGGTGAAGCAATTAGCACCTTATATTATGGTAGAGAAGGATTGACTACCTATATAGGGTACTTTTTTATCTTAGGCATTGTGGTTACCATATTGAAATTTGCATCGCGCCACTTGCTACTGGGCTCTATTCGGCGCTTTGAGTTTTTATTGCGCCGTCGTCTCTTTGACCATGCTTTGTATATAAAAACTGCCTATTATGAAACAAATGGTCCTGGCAAAGTGATGGCTCTCATGACCAATGATGTAACTTCCTTGCGCGTATCATTAGGTCTAGGGGTCATGATATTAGTGGACGCCATCTTTTTTGGAATTTGCTCCTTCATATTAGTAGCCAATTCCATTAGCTTATCATTGGCCGCGACTATTCTATTACCCATGCCCTTTGTTCTCGTAGCTATGCTCTATGTGAGTCGGCGAATGCGCGCTAAACAGCGCGAGGCACAAAATACCTATAGCGATCTTACAGAATTTGCTCAAGAATTATTTCTTGGCATGCCCATTATCCGTGCTTTTAATAGGGAGATGCGCAGTGTAACACGTTTTATGAATATAAATACAGAAAATTACCATAAAAATATGAAGGTCGCCTTCTTAGACTCTTTACTGGCCCCGTTGACCTTCATAGCACCCTTTATGTGCTATGCCATTGCTATTTATGTATGTGGTGATTTAATTGTAAAAAATGAGCTAACTGTAGGTGAGTTTGTAGCTATTAATGGCTATTTATTGCTTATTATTGGGCCTATTATGGGGATTGGCTCCTTAGCATCTGTACTTCAAAAAGGTTTGGCTTCGCTAGATCGTATTTATGAGTTTCTTATGATTCCTGAAGAAGTAATGGGGGAAAGCAATGAAGAACTACCTTTAAGTGAACTGCGCTTAGAACATTTAAATTTTACTTATGAAGGAACTAAAGCGCCTATTCTAAAGGATGTGAATTTAATAGTAAAACCAGGTCAGTTCATTGGGATTGTAGGGGGCCCTGGGTCAGGGAAATCCACCTTATTCAAAGTACTGTTGCGTTTGCAAGAGATTCCTGAGCAGTCCGTGTTTATTGACAATAAAGACCTCGCTACCATGCCCCTTGAGGTAGTGCGCCGATCCATTGCCTATGTGCCACCGGAAAGTTATTTATTGGGTACTACAATTGGTGAGAATATTGCCTTTGGAGAGGCATCAAATCATAATTTAACATTGACAGAAGCAGCAGAGCGAGCAGCCTTAACTCGTGATTTAAAAGAACGCTTGCAGCCTGAAAGCAAGCGTTTAAAAGAGGGGGGCACAGACTTATCGGGTGGCCAAAAGCAGCGCATTAATATTGCCCGTGGTCTTTATAAAAATGCCCCCTATTTGCTTTTAGATGACAGTTTCTCTGCCTTAGATGCTATCAGTGCGGCTACGATTATTGATACCTTGCGAAGTGGACGAAATCAAACTTTGCTCTTCATTTCCCAGCGTTTAGAAGCCTTGCGTGATGCTGACCGCATCATTGTGTTTAAGGACGGCTCTATTGTAGAAGAGGGGACTCATGAAGCATTAATGGCCCTTAAAGGGGAATACTATCGCTTGTATGCCAAACAAATTGAAGGAGGTGAAGGCCTTGAGTAAGCAACATAACAGCACTTATGCAGTGCAAGAGGAAGTAGCCTTAACAAAAAGTGGCGATATTTTATTATTGCAACGCTTAGGGACTTATATTAAACCACATCTCCTACTTTTAATCGTGGCGGCCGTATTTTTATTAGTTGCCTTGGGGTTGGATTTGCTCCGACCTTGGATTATTAAAACAGTTATTGATACGGCCTTTCCAGAAAAGAGTTTAGGTCTTATTATGCAGTATGCAGGGCTTTATTTTGGGACCATTTTACTTAGTATGATGGCCATGTTTATACATAGTTTTATGCTTCAAAAATTTGGCCAGCAAATTATTTTTGAAATTCGTAATACTGTGTTTGCTAAGATTATTGCCCGCACGCCTGCTCATTTTAGTGAACTACCTATTGGCAATCTTGTGACGCGTGTTACTAATGATACGGAATCACTGCGCACCTTGTATACTGATGTAGTATTAAAACTCGGGAGCAGTGCCTTGATGATTGTAGGCATACTCATATCTATGTATATGCTGAATGTGAAGCTTGCCATTATGGTGACTTTTTTAATCCCTTTAATGGCCATAATGATTTATGTATACCAAATTTACGCACGCAAAGCCTTTCGTGGTGTTCGTACAAAACTAGCCGCTTCGAACACATCAGTGCAAGAGATGCTCAATTTCATAGTGATTATAAAATCCTATGTAGGCGAACGCATCATGGCGAAGCAGTATGACAAAATTAGCAAAGAATTTTTAGAAGCAGGTCTATTTGAAGTAAAGACATTTGCTATCTTTAGACCTATTGTTGATGCCTTAGTATTTGTTATAACCATTGCCATTTTCAGCTTTACAAATTGGTTTGATACAGTTATTGAAGCTGGTACGGTATTTGCTTTTCTACAATATATGAATAAACTATTTACGCCAATTAAAGAAATATCTGAAAAATATAGTAATCTTCAAAGTGCCTTAGCTGGGGCGGAACGATTAGTGCCTATTATTAATGAAGTAGCGGATACTGAAATTGAAGATGTGTTGGTTCCTGCTGAATTTAAAGTGATAGAATCCATCGAGTTTGACCATGTGTGGTTCTCCTATGATAATTCGGAACATTATGCCTTAGAGGATATTAATGTAACCATCAAAGGTGGCCAATTTGTAGGCATTGTGGGGCCTTCTGGGGGTGGTAAATCTACGCTTATGTCGCTCCTTATGGGCTTTTACAGACCGACTAAGGGCGTTATCCGCATCAGTGGCTATGACACGGCGGCGTATGCACCAGCGGTACTTAGAGAAATTATGGGTTATGTGTTCCAAGATAGTCATTTATTTAAAGGGACCATTAGAGAAAATCTATCCCTTTATAACAGTGATATTAGTAAAGAGGCCCTTATAAAGGCAACTCAAAAAGCACATCTGCATAATATGATAGAACGATTGCCACAGGGCTATGATACGCCGGTGGGGTATTTAGGTTCTTTATTGTCTTCAGGACAAAAACAATTATTGGCTATGGCTCGCGTTTTAGTAAGAGAGCGAAATGTGCTTATTTTTGATGAGGCAACGGCTCATATTGATAGTCATACAGAGCAATTAATTCAAGACTCCATTGAATCCATACGAGGGGAAAAGACAATTATTAGCATAGCTCATCGACTATCGACAATTCGTTCAGCTAATACGATTTATGTTATTCAAAATGGCCGAATTGTAGAGCGTGGTGCCTACAATGAATTGATACAGAAAGAAGGCGCGTTTTACCAACTTTGGAATGCTAAGTAAATTTACCTTTTTTTATGAAAAGATTATAATTTATTTAGAAATTGCCATTATTCTTTTATTACTCTGTGGTATAATAATCAATACATGTGTTTTCTAACAGGACGTTTGGAGGTGACTAAATGGAATTAATTACTTCAAAAGACAGTCGTACACTGAAGTTTGCTCAATCTTTGCAAAAGAAAAAATATCGTATGATTCATGACGCTTATTTAGCCGAGGGACTTCGTACGGTGGCTGATATGCTGCCAACGGGGCTGGTTAGTCATGTACTTATTAAAGAGGATGCTTCTTTAGACGTGCAAAATGTAGCCCATGAAGCAGAGGCAAAGGGGGCTTTTGTGTATGTTGTAAGTGATCCATTATTCCAGCTTGTAGAAAATACCGTACATGGACAAGGTATTATAGGCATTGTTAAAAAGAGTATTACTAATTTAAACAATTTTATAGAGGCTGAACTGAAACGACTAGGGCAAGGTATTAGTAAGAATAATGAACTAAACTGTACTGGCCAAGACCACGCGCCTAATCCTCAGGGGACTGCTCCTTTATATGTAGTTTTAGATGAGGTGCAGGACCCAGGAAATTTGGGAACTATCATACGAACTGCTGTAGCCGCTAATGTGAATGCTATTTTTCTTACTAAGGGGAGTGTAGACCCGTATAATGAAAAAACAGTGCGTAGCACCATGAGTGCTATAACGAAGATTCCTATTATAGAGGGCGTTACTGTGGAGGATATGGTAGAAGTCAAAGAAAGATTAGGCATTACTATTTATGCTACGGCCTTAGAAGAAGCTAGCTCTATTTATGAAACCTCTTATGCCCTGCGGAACCTAATCATTCTAGGTAATGAAGCCCGTGGCATTAGTGCAGAATGGCAAGCTTTGGCGGATAAAAAAATAACCATTCCCATGTATGGTCCTATTGAATCGTTGAATTTGAGTGTAGCCGCTGCGTTATGCTTTTATGCAGTGAGAGAGCGTGAAATAAATGATGTATAAAGACGCAGAATTAGATTTTGATCGAGCTAAACGGCAAGGTTTTCCTGAAGTCGTATATTGTGAAGGTAAAACTGACGATCAATGTATAGCAATTTTTAAAGAACTAGCAACTCATTATTCTTTATTTATGGGAACGCGGGCACGGCAAAGTATTTTTGATGCCCTTAAGGAGTATATTCCGTCCTTGCAATACGATGAAGTGAGCCGCATCATATACTGTAAAGAGGATTGGACTTTACAAAATGGCGAGCGCACCATAGCTGTCATCACTGCCGGTACCAGTGATGTATCGGTAGCTGAAGAAGCAGCGCTTACGGCAGAATTGATGGGCAACAAAGTAAATCGCATTTATGATGTCGGCGTGGCCGGCATTCATCGACTATTTAATCGCTTAGATGAAATTCAATCAGCAAATGTAGTCATTGTCATTGCTGGTATGGAAGGTGCTTTAGCTAGTGTAGTAGGGGGACTTGTAAATAAGCCTGTAGTGGCTGTGCCAACTTCTGTAGGTTATGGTGCTAGTTTTCATGGCTTAGCGGCCTTGCTCAGTATGCTAAACTCCTGTGCCGCCGGTGTGGGGGTTGTGAATATTGATAATGGCTTTGGCGCTGGTCGCCTGGCTCATATGATTAATAGTCAGCGTTAAAGCAAATTAGAAGGCACGCGTTAAACTAAAAGTCAGCGTTAACCTAAATTAAAGGTCAGGCGTTAACATACATTAGAGGTCATGAGACATGGTAGAGGAAACAATATTACAAATCGAAGCTAATATCGATAATATGAATCCTGAACTGTATTCATATATTATAGAAGAACTTTTAAATTTGGGCGCTCAAGATGCATGGCTCGTCCCCATTATTATGAAAAAAGGACGTCCTGCAGTCACCCTTTTCGTACTTTGTAAAGAGTCGCTCTTTAAGATCATAGAGCGGTTTTTATTTACCCATACTACAACGATTGGGTTTCGTTATTTTCCAGTGAATCGTAAAGTCCTTGAACGAAGTTTTGATACGATTTCCTATGAAGGTCATATAATTCATATTAAGACTTCCTATTATAATGAGCAATGCGTTAATCAAACCTTGGAGTATGAAGATTTACTTACAGCCTCAAAAGCCCTTAATAAGCCCGTTAAATGGTTAGAAAAAGAAATATGGGCAAAATATAATTTAAAAAACACTATATACTGTGAGTAGACATATGTTACAATTAAATATAACTTCAAAGTGTGAGAGTATATAGAAAAGAGATAAAAATATGATTCGATTAATTGTTAATGCAGATGATTTTGGTCTCCATGAAGAAGTGAATAAAGGTATTATTCGTGGTCATAAGGAAGGTATTATTACAAGTACCTCTTTATTGGCTAATGGACTGGATTTTGATGGTGCTGTATTAGCAGCTAAAAGTCTACCTGACTTAGGGATTGGTGTTCACACCGCCTTAGTGGGGGGCTTGCCACCGCTTAGTGATCCAGAAAAGGTTCCGTCTTTATTGGAGAACGGAAAATTGTTGGAATCCTATCCAGCATTTGTAAAAAAGGCAGTAACAGGACAGATTAATTTTCAAGAAGTATATGCTGAATTAGATTTACAGTTTGAAAAAATTATGTCCAGTGGCCTAAATATTACCCATGCAGATGGACATCAACATCTTCATGTGTTGCCACAGATTACGCCTATTATGGTGACTTTGTTAAAGAAGTATGGCATCAAGAAAATGCGCATTCCTGCAGAGAATACGTTTTTCTTAAATGGTCTTACAAAATGGGGCCGTTTCGCCGGAAAGGTAGGGCTTGCTGAAGTAGCAAATCAGGCCTATACGTTTACAAGTCGCAATGGCATTTGGTCGCCTCGTTACTTCTGGGGCATGATGAGTGGTGGTCATTTAAATGAAGAGCGATTGTTAGAAATTCTAGGTCGCATTGCCACAACAAGGGGCAGTCATGAGATTATGACGCATCCAGGTGCCAAAGATTCAGTTCTTGAGCAGCAGTTCCACTGGGGCTATCATTGGGAGAGTGAGTTGTTCTCCATGTGTTCGCCTACAGTTAAGCAGTTCATTGATGTTCACCAAATTCAACTCATGAATTATGGAGAGTGTGAATGAATAAACTAATAAAACGTGGCATAGTATTAGCCAGCGTATTGTTAGTTATATCAGGGCTGACAATTTATTTTACAATCGATATGGAATCGTTGCGCACCCTAAATACCTTCAATGTATCGTCTTTGCTACTAGCCTTTATGGCTTTAGCCATTGGCATGTACTTTGATGGTAAGCGCCTGCAACGTTTAGTTAAAATGGGTGGCTACAGACTATCTATTAAAGCAATTTTGCGGGTCATTTTTGGCAATTATTTTATGGCCATGTTGACCCCTGGTGCTAGTGGTGGGGCTATTGCTCAAATGTTGATATTGAAGAGTTATGGCGTGCCCATTATGAAGGGGGCTCCTATCGTATTAGTGCGCACCGTATTTTCCATATTTTTCTTGATTGTTATGCTGCCATTTATATTTTTGAATGAGTCCATAACAATTCCCTATATTTCAAATGAGACCTTGCTACAAATATCCTTACTTATGGTTATTTGTACGATTGTGGGACTGTATGTACTGCGCACTCGTTTGATGAAACAATTGGTTTTATGGGGAGCTGGTAAATTAAAAAAAGGTAGCCCTAAATTATGGCTTGCTAAATTAAGTGAAGTAAATGATGGTTTAGGACTACTGTATGCTAAGCCATTTCAGTCACTCATTGTATTTGTTGAGTCCGGACTGAGCTTATTGTTTCTATATGGTATTGCGCCTGCTTTGATGTGGGCTTTTACTACTGAATTACCGATTGTTGATATACTCAATCGGATGATTTTATTAAATTTAATATTGTATTTTGCACCCACACCAGGAGGTACTGGTGTAGCAGAAGGTTTATTTATCTATTTATTTACGGATTTTCTCCCTGTTGGTACAGTTGGACTTGTAGCAGTGGGCTGGCGCATTGTGGCAGAGTATGTGCCCTTTTTTATTGGCATGTATTCGGTGTTTACACTATATGGTCATCGCTTTTTATCAGGTACTATAGAAAATCCAAAAGACAATTAAGGAGGCAAACAAATTGGCTAAACTAAAGAAAGACAAATTTTATTTGGTACAAGAAGACATTCTTCCTGAAGCGATTAAAAAGACGATTAAAGTAAAAGAAATTTTAAAATTAGGTGAAGCAAAAACAATTAATGAAGCAGTAGAACGTATGGATTTAAGCCGTTCAGCTTACTATAAATACAAAGATTATGTATTCCCATTCTATGAAATCGCCCAAGGCAAAATCGTGTCCATTACCATTTCCATGTCCAATGAATCAGGCATGCTTTCCAATATTTTAAAAGCTATTGCTGAAAGTAATGGTAGTATTTTAACAATTAACCAAGATATTCCACTTCAAGGCATTGCCAATGTAACAATCGCTTTTGAAACTAAGGATTTATCTGGCTCTTTAGAAGATTTATTGGATAGCATTCGTTCGATTCGTGGCATCTTAAAAGTTGAAATTTTAGGTCAAGCCTAATTTGGGATTATGTAGTTTGAGATATAAAGAGTTGTTGAGTGAGGGAACATAATGGAGCAAGTTAATATAGCTTTATTAGGCTTTGGCACTGTAGGGCGTGGTACTTATGAACTCTTGGTTAAGAACCAAGAGCTCATTGCCAATCGTTCTGGTGTAGCCATCAAAGTGAAGCGCATTTTTGTGCGCAATGTAGAAAAACATAAGGACTATCAATTAAATGAAGGCACTAGCTTTACTACTAATTTTGATGATATTTTAACAGATGAATCAATCCATATTGTGGTGGAAGTCATGGGGGGCACTGATTTTGCAGCTCAATGTGTAGAACAAGCGCTAATGGCCGGTAAGAATGTGGCTACAGCTAATAAAGATTTATTGGCTGATCGTGGTCCGTACTTGCTCGATTTGGCCGCTAAGAACAAAGTTGACTTACGCTATGAAGCCAGTGTGTTAGGCGGCGTTCCTATTATTCGTACTTTGTACGAATCCTTAGGAGGCAATAAGATTACAGAAATTATAGGCATTTTAAATGGTACGACCAACTTTATTTTGTCCAATATGACGGAAAAAGGAGCTGGCTACGAAGAAGTATTAAAAGAGGCACAAGCTCTTGGCTTTGCTGAAGCAGATCCTACGTCTGATGTAGAGGGGTATGATGCAGCACGAAAATTAGCCATTTTGTCATCTATTGCCTTTAACCGAAAACTCTTTTTTGACGATGTGACAGTAGAAGGGATTACTCGTATTGATGCTACCGATATTGCCTTTGGCAAAGAGTTTGGCTATACCATTAAACTCTTAGGGATTGCTAAGGAGACTAAAAAAGGTTTATCTCTCAATGTGCACCCCGCTTTTATAGACAATCAGCATCCACTTGCATCTGTGCGTGGGTCGTATAATGCTCTATATGTAAAAGGAAATGGCATTGATGATGCCATGTTTTATGGTCGCGGTGCCGGCAGCTTGCCTACGGGGAGCTCTGTGGTGAGTGATATTATGGAGATTGCCAAAAATGTAGTAGCTCATAAAACCGGGCAACTTATTTCCTATTATTATGCAGATAAAAATTTATATGCACCAGGAAAAATTGAATCGTCTTACTATATTCGCTTATTAGTAGATAATAATACAGGTGTATTAGCTAAGGTGGCTTCAAAATTAGCGGAGCAACGCATTTCTGTACAATCAGTAATCCAACGCAATGAAAGTGAACAGGCCGCAACGTTAGCGATTGTTACATCTGTCTGTCCACAGGCCTATATTATGAATGTTATTAATGCCTTCAAGAATTTACGCGTTGTTCGTGAAGTTGGTAGTGTTATTCGTATTATGGCTGAGTAGGAGGAACTATGAAGAAATTAGTAGTTCAAGTGCCTGCTACCAGTGCGAATTGTGGACCAGGCTTTGATTGTTTAGGTTTGGCCTTAAAGCTATATAATACATTTACCTTCACGTATGATGAAGAGGCGACGCACAATACGTATTCTTTTTCTGGATTTGATGCAGAACTATTGGAGCAAGAAGATCAAAGCCAAAACTTGGTTGGTAGGGCCATGGCTTTTGTATTTGAAGCAGCCCAGGAAGCGCCTAAGTTTGGCCATATAGGGAGTCATTCTGATATTCCACCATCTCGTGGCTTAGGTAGTAGCTCCACAGCGATAGTGGCAGGTCTCATGTTAGCCAATGGTTTAGTAACAAAGCCCTTAAATCGTGAAGAACTTCTGGTATTGGCAAATAAAATTGAAGGACATCCTGATAATGTGGCACCAGCGCTGTTAGGCAATTTAGTATGTGCTGTTAATCATGAAACGGGTTTACTTCATACGACCATACCATTGCTAGACGAATTGGTGTTTGCCGTTGCTGTTCCAGATGTGGCAGTAGCTACTGAATATGCGCGCAGTGTATTGCCTAAAGAAATTACTCATACAAAGGCGAGTACTAATGTAAGTCATGCCACGTTATTTGTTACGGCTTTATTGCAACATAAATTAGAGTATTTAAATATAGCTCTAGAGGACTATTTGCATGTGCCTTATCGAAAGACCTTAATTCCTCATTGTGAAGAAGTATTTGCCGAAGCTTTACAAAAAGGTGCTTATGGTGCTACTATCAGCGGTTCAGGATCAACTTTAATCGCATATTGTCCAAAGGAACAAGCACAGGCTGTAGCAGACGCTATGAAGTCTGTTTTTGAAACAGCGGGCATTGCCTGCAAGGCCTATGTGTTAAGGGCTGATACAGCAGGGGCAATATATATATAAAATTGCAAAACTTTCTTAATTACGATATAATTAGATATATAGATATTATAAATGATTTCGGGGTATACTTTCTCGAAATCATTTGTCTTTATCAAAAGACTTATGTACTACGGGACGTAGCTCAGCTTGGTAGAGCGCTACCTTGGGGTGGTAGAGGTCGCAAGTTCAAATCTTGTCGTTCCGACCATGTAAGATGGTTTATTAATTGAGTCGTTTTTAAGAAAGAGGAAAAAATCTGAATGAATAATGTAAAAACAGCTGTTTTATTAGCATTGATGACAGGGTTGTTGATGGTTATTGGTCAGCTCGTGGCTGGTCGCACAGGGCTGCTTACAATGTTTGTTATTTCCATGGCTATGAATGTAATTAGTTATTGGAATAGTGATAAAATTGTGCTTAGTATGTACAAGGCACAACCAGTAGATCAATCAAATAATCCCACACTGTACAATATGGTAGGCCGTTTAGCTCAAAATGGTGGTTTACCTATGCCTAAGGTATATATAATCGATTCCAATGTACCAAATGCTTTTGCTACGGGGCGTAATCCGGAGCATGGGGCTGTGGCAGTTACAACAGGGATTATGGATTTGCTTACAGATGATGAAATTGAAGGCGTACTAGCCCATGAATTGACTCATATTAAGCATCGTGATACGTTAATTAGTACTATTGCTGCTACTTTAGCTGGTGTTATTACGATGATTGCTAATATGATGCAAATGTTTGCTATCTTTGGTCGTAGTGATGACCGCGAAGGTGGTAGCAATCCGATAGTTATGTTAGCAACGATTATTTTAGCACCTATTGCAGCGGCCCTTATCCAAATGGCCATATCCCGTTCCCGTGAGTATTTAGCAGATGAAGGGGGCGCTATGATGAGTGGTAAGCCTTTATCCCTTGCATCAGCACTAGCTAAAATTGATTACTACTCAAAATATGGAGCTTTACCAGCTGGTACAAGCCAAATGGAAACAACTTCTCATATGTTTATTATCAATCCACTTAGCCATTTAAAAGGTGGCATGAGCAATTTATTTAGTACCCATCCTAGTACGGAATCTCGTATTGAACAATTAAAACAAATTGCCACGCGCATGCCAGTGCGATCTTAATAATGAGAGCCCAAGCCATGCTTGGGCTTTTCTTTTTGGGGTGAATAAAATATAAATTAAGATTTTATTGAATTTAATAGTAGATTCGAGGTGCTTTTATGACTAAAATTTATACTAAAACAGGTGATGCAGGGCTTACCTCATTAGGAACTGGGGAACGCATTAAAAAGTCGTCTTTACGTGTAGACTCTTATGGCACGATTGATGAATTACAGGCTGTATTAGGCCTGTGTCGAGCCTTTGCGAAGCATGAAGATTGTAAGACTTATGTATATGAGATAGAACGTGATTTATGGTTACTCATGGCTGATGTGGCTAGCTTAGGTCAAGCGCCTATGATAAGTGAAGAACATATTACGAAGTTAGAGCGAATCATAGATCGTTATGATGAGATATTACCGCCATTAACGGTTTTTATCGTACCAGGTGGCAATGAAAGCTCTGCTTTTTTCCATCAAGCTCGGACCCTAGTGCGACGTGCTGAACGGGCACTTTGGCGTTTAAAGGATAGCGGGGAAGAAGTACATGATGTAAATGTAAGATATTTGAATCGCTTATCTGATTGTTGTTATATGCTGGCTCGTGTTGAAGAAGAGTTATAAGTGAAAAAAGCTATGTTACTACTCAGGTGAGCAGTAACATAGCTTTTATTCTTCATAAAGTATATCGTGTGGGCTAGGATAAAAGAAATATATCGTGTTAATATGGTATTGGAACTTTTCGCGAAGCTTGGCGGCAAAAATAGTTTCAAAATCTAATAGTTCATCGCTTTTAATGGAACTATCTTCTACAAGCACATGAAGTTCGGGGTCTACATGAGGCGCATTGTCTGGCAATTGATCAGGATTTAAGGGAATTGATACTATGACACGACTGGTACATATATAATTATTAGTTTCGTCATAGGCTACTATGCGATATGTATTTTCCCATAAAGTAGCCAGCACTTGGAGTGATAAATTGAGCATAGACTTTCCTTTCAAGATTTGAGTAATTGGATAGGATCCATAAAGTTTGATGCACTTAGTTAAATCGACTTAGTCGAATAGAGTAAATTAAATCACTTCAGTGAGATGAACTAAGTCAAATTGGTTAAACAAGATGAACTAAGTATAACGTTTTCATAGAGAGTAGTAAATAGATTAATTTTACGGACAGTAATCAATAGATTAATTTTTCATAAAAGAAAATTCAAGATATAATAGATACGATATGATAGAAAGAGTTTATAAAAGTTAGGTGACTATGAGTTCAAAAATTATTCTTTGTACAGGCGGCGCTCGCAGTGGAAAGAGCGAATTTGCCGAAGCCTTAGCCAATCAAATAGCTATACATGAGGAGCTACCCGAATATACACATAAGGGGATTGCCGAACAGGTGCATAAGAGTGTACCCGAACAGACCCATGAGGGAGTTCCCGAGCATACACATAGGGGAACACTGGAACAGACTAGCCTTGTAAAAGGCGGTCATAAAGTGTATGTAGCAACGGGTCAGGCCTTTGATGAGGAAATGGTAGACCGCATCAAAAAACATAAAGTACGACGTGGAGAATCCTGGACTACTTTTGAGCTACCACATATGTTACAGGACCAATGGTCTAATGTATTAGCTGCACCAGGTCAAGTTATACTCGTAGATTGTCTAACTATGTATGTGACAAATGCTCTCTTGCGAATGCCTTCTATGGAGTCGGTTGATTTAGAGTCTGTGACGAAGGAATTATGTGACGACTTAGAGTGTATTATAGAGAAAACCCATAAGGCCAATAAGACGCTTATTTTCGTTACCAATGAAGTGGGGCAAGGCATTGTTCCTGATAATGCGTTAAGCCGTCATTTTAGGGACATATCCGGTATAATTAATCAAAGGGTAGCAGCTCTAGCAGATGAAGTATATTTAACAGTCAGTGGTATTACTATAGAAATTAAAGCCCGCCAGGTAAATGTAAATACATTAATTTAGCAATTAAATTAGTTGTACAATATTATTCATACTTCATAAAGTAAATTCATAGGATAGCATGATAAGATTGGCACAAAGATTTAGGCTAGGCTTAAGATAGATTTAAGATAGGCTTAATATAGCCTTAATATAGTCTTAATATAGGTTTAAGATAGATTTTTGATAGACTTAATATAGATTTTATATAGGAGGTAGACTGAATGGCAAAAAAAATTATGCTCCAAGGCACTAGTTCTAATGTAGGTAAGAGTGTATTGGCTACAGCCTTGTGTCGAATTTTTTATCAACAAGGCTATAAAACAAGTCCTTTTAAGGCTCAAAATATGGCACTCAATTCATATGTTACCTTGTGGGGCCATGAAATCGGTCGCGCGCAAGTGGCACAGGCTGAGGCCGCTGGGATTCCTCCTATGGTACAAATGAATCCGGTGTTGTTAAAACCAACCGGAAATCAGTCATCTCAAGTTGTTTTGATGGGCAAGCCAGTTGGTGTATATAGTGCTAAAGAGTATCATACAAAATACTCTTTAACAGCGCTCGATAAAGTAAAAGAAAGTCTTTTATATTTAGATGAACATTTTGAACGCATTGTTATTGAAGGCGCTGGAAGTCCGGCAGAAGTCAATTTAAAAGCTAATGATATTGTCAATATGAGAGTCGCTAAAATGGCAAATGTTCCGGTCTTATTGGTGGCTGATATTGATCGTGGTGGTGCTATTGCAGCTATTGTAGGCACCTTAGAGCTTCTAGAACCAGCAGAACGAGAGTTGGTTAAGGGGATTATTATTAATAAATTCCGCGGTGATATTAATTTGTTAACCCCCGCATTAGACTTTATTGAAGAAAAAACCGGTAAGAAAGTAGTCGGTGTCATTCCGGCTATTGAAAATCTAGATATTGATGAAGAGGATTCAGTAGCATTAGAAGGTCATAGTTATGTAAAAGACAAGGATCTGACTATTACGGTGATTCAAACGCCTAAAATTTCTAACTTTACTGATTTTGATGCACTGCGCTATGAACCTGATGTGGCCCTTCGTTTCGTAAAACCAGGCGAGCCCATTGGCCATAGTGATTTAATTATTTTGCCTGGCTCTAAAAATACCTTAGCTGATTTAGCCTATTTAAAAAATGCTGGCTATAAAGAAGAAATAGACGCACTCGTTAATAAAGGTGTACCTGTTATTGGTATTTGTGGGGGCTATCAAATGTTAGGCACTCAATTGCATGATCCTCAAGGTGTAGAAGGACCGGTAGCACAGATGGAGGGCTTAGGTTTATTGCCCATGATTACTACCATGACTGACCAAAAATTAACTCATCAAGTAAATTTTGACGCACCTGCCATAGACTTTTTAGGCGCTCGTTTTAGTGGCCACGCTATGAAAGGCTATGAAATTCACATGGGCCGTACTGAATTTATGGAAGAATTAGATCATCCATTTCATATAAAAACACGCAGCAATGAAATAGCAGACGAGTTAGATGGTGGGATTAGCAAATCACAGCGGATTATGGGCACTTATATTCACGGTGTATTTGATAATGACGCATTTCGTCATTTTATTTTAGACCAATTGCGCAAGGAAAAGGGCTTACCAATCATTCAGCGGACATTTAATTATTTTGACCATAAAGAAGCGGCCTATGACCGTTTGGCTCATATTGTGGCCGAGCATTTAGATTTAGATTATATTAATTCTTTATTTGAGGAGCCAGATGTATGGAATGGTTAATTAATAATTCCCATTATCTAATTCCATTATGGGCCTTTTTATTGGACTGCTTACTAGGTGATCCTCACACAAAATACCATCCTGTAGCACTTATAGGGCGCTGCATTGGGTATTATGAAAAACGGCTTTATAAGATTAAAGACACACCTAAGCAACAACTTTTCCATGGATTTTTGACTGTTGTACTAGTTATTTTTACAGTACTTATTATCGCCTTTTTATTGCAACTCATAGGAGGCACCTTAAATCCTTGGATAGGCTATGCAGTGGATGTGGTACTATTGTATATTGCTATTAGTCCGCGCAGTTTAGGTGGTGCGGGCTTAGAAATTGCTGATTTGTTACGTCAAAATAATATAGATAAAGCAAGACAACGTGTAAGTTATATTGTGGGGCGCAAAACGAGTGATTTAGATGAAGGTGAAATCACCCGTGCTACAGTTGAAACAGTGGCCGAAAATACCGTAGATGGCATTATAGCGCCGCTCCTGTTCTTTGCACTTTTTGGTAGCTTGGGAGCCATCTTTTACCGCACTGTTAATACACTAGATTCCATGCTTGGCTATAAAAATGAACGGTACTTGCTCTTTGGTCGAGTAGCTGCTCGCCTTGACGATGTGGCTAATTACATACCGGCACGGCTTACCTTTCTTTTATATGTACTTTCGGCGGCCATACTTCGGCACGATTGGAAGGCTGCTTTACATATAACATTTCGTGACGCTCATAAGCATCCCAGTCCCAATGGAGGTTATGCAGAAGCACCGGTGGCTGGGGCGCTGCATATTCGCTTGGGGGGCTATAATACATATGGTGAAATAACTAGTTTTAGAGCCTATATGGGAGACCCTAAGAACCCCTTGCGAGCCTATCATATTGTAAAAACAGTGGGTTTAATGTATATTTGTACTCTCTTAGGGATTGTTGTAAGTATGGTACTTTCAAAATTCGTATTAAGCTTATTTTAATAATTTCTATTTGAAGTCTAAGAAAGGATATATGCATGAATGCTTTTTTTGTGGGTTTGCAATTTTTAACCCGATTAAAATTAGTGAATCAAACGGAATGGAACATAGAAGATTTTGGAAAAAGCGTTGTGTACTTTCCTTTAGTAGGTGCTATCATTGGGGCTTTTCTAGTTGCCTTGTGGTATGTATTAAGTCCTTTAATACCAATCTCCCTATTAGGTCTAGGGCTTGTTATTTTTGAATTTCTTTTCACTGGTGGTCTGCATGCAGATGGCTTTATGGATACTTGTGATGGTCTGTTTTCTGGCCGTGATAAAGAGCGTAAATTAGCTATAATGAAGGATAGTCGTGTAGGCTCTAATGGAGTAGTGGGCTTTGTATTTTTAGTTCTATTAAAATGGCAGCTCTTAGTAGCCATGCCAAGTCAATACATATATGAATTGCTATTTATAATGCCCTTGCTAAGTCGTTATGGTTTAACCTTGAGCATTCGCCTATTCCCATATGCGCGACCAGAAGGTATGGGGAAAGCCTTTGCTATCTATTCCCCTAAATCCACTTTGTGGTGGGCCAGCTTTATGGCCCTCTTGCCAGTCGTATATTTTGGCTGGCATTACTTAATACTTTTTAGTGCTATGCTAGGTATTAATTTATGGTTGAATCATTTTATAACTAAGCAAATTGATGGTGTTACAGGTGATACCTACGGCTTTGTAGTCGAAACGAGTGAGGTTTTATTTATTTTACTAATGCTACTACTCATAGATAGTAGCAAGTATATTTTGCTTTAGGAGGCTCGGTGTGTTACATATTGTAAAATCACCAGGATCTTGTGGTGAACTTATACAGGGCGCCATTGATGGACAACATTTTTTAGTTACATGCCCTATTAACCGGTACTCCTATGCCCTGAGCGGGGAGCATTTAAGAGCTTCGCTAAGCAATGATAATTTAAGTGAGTGCTTACGCGCTTTTCTAAGCGATGGGCATTTAAGTGAACATTTAAATGGCATGTGCAGTCAATTAGAAGTAGGCCTTGCAGGACATGACATGATGTCATCTTTGTTACGAAGTAGGGCTTGGGAAGAAATGATATTGCGTCTAAAAAGTAAGCAGCTACCGAGGTTACAGCCTAAAGGAAATCAAATGATGCGCCTATTAGGATATGATAGTAAAATAGATGAGCAAATTATATGTGTTTCTGAATTACCTCAGGGCAAAGGTTTGGCCTCTAGTAGCGCTGATTTAAGCGCCATTGCTATGGCGGCCAGTTTATTGAAAGAGAAGGCATTATCTTATAAAGACTTAGAGCGTTTGTGCTTAATGGTTGAGCCCAGTGATGCGTCTTTTTATCCAGGGGTTGTACAATTTGACTATAAAAAGGGTACTATTACTAAAGAGTTAGGTTTACTACCACCATTACAATTATTAATTTTCGATAAAGGTGGCATGATTGATACAGTTCGTTTTAATGCACAAGTAGATTTAGAGTATAAAATTAAGCAAAAAGAAGAGGTCGTCTTAAACGCCTTGCAATTACTTGAGAAAGGTCTTCGCTTACAGGATTTACGGCGTATTGGGGAAGCCGCAACGCTAAGCGCGATAGCTAATCAAGAGATTTTATACAAACCAGAATTAAATGATTGTATAGGGCTAGCCGAAAAACTAGATAGCTATGGCATTGTCATTGCTCACAGTGGGACTGTATTGGCCTTTATGTTTGATCCTCAACGAAATCTTACGAGTGCAGTGGAGTTGATAGTAAAAAAATGTCCCACCTTGGCCTATTTTGATACAGTATACTCTACAAATGAAGGCCTTACGTATGATACAATAAATGATGTAAAGCGTTAACGTTAATCTAAGTTTGTAAGGAGGTAAAGAGCATGAGTAAGGCAATTCATGGAGGTAATATATATGAATTTGCTAAAGCCCATAATCTACCAATGGAGCAAATTTTAGATTTTAGCGCCAATATTAATCCCATAGGTATGAGTCCTATAGGCTTAGAGGCTATGACGAAGGCGCTTACACAGTGCATACATTATCCTGATATTCACAATGAAGAATTAATGACAGTAATAAGTGAGCGATTTAATTTACCCACATCGCAGATTGCTTTAGGCAATGGTGCATCAGAACTTTTATATGCACTCATGAAGGTTTTGCCATGTGAGACAGTGTATGTGCCAGCGCCTGGTTTTTCAGAATATACTAAGGCTGCTCAATGCTATGGGAAAACACTTCGTACGTATTCAATCGACTCCTTAGGTGGCCTGCAAAACGTATGGCCCTTACCTAATACACAAAATTTGAACATTGCCTATGATACGAAGCATACTAACCAACTACATGGCACAAAATATACTAGCCAACTACATGGCAGGAAATATACTAGCCAATTACATGGCGCGAAATATGCTAGTCCGCTAGATGATATAAAATCTATTAGCCCGCAAGATGGCACAGAACGTGATAAACTGCTATATAATAAGCACGATGCTAGATTGTTACAGGACGTGCCAGGTGCTCTATGTATCATAGGAAATCCTAACAATCCCGATGGCAGTTTAATTGATACGGTTCAGTTTAAAGAGTATGTAGCCCAAGCACAGGCAGCGGGCCTATATATATTAGTGGATGAATCATTTATAGAATTTACGGACGAAACACAGACTGTGCGGCAGTTATGTAAATCCTTTCCTAATTTATTAGTACTTCATTCGCTGACTAAATTTTATGCCGTTCCGGGGTTACGCTTAGGCGCTCTTTTTGGATCCGAAAAGGTAATTGATTTAATACAAGCTAGCTTACCTGCTTGGTCGGTAAATCGATTAGCTCAAGTCTATGGGGCACAGGCCTTGCAAGATACAGCCTATGTGAAAGAGAGCAAGGACTATGTAAAAGAAGAAAAACAACGATTTTATATGGCTTTACAAGAGTTTCCTTTTTTACAGGTAATTGAGCCATCAGTAAACTTTATATTACTGCGCTGGCTTCCCAAAGAGCCTACATTAGGAAATTTTATGGCCTATATGAATCGTCATCATATTATGCTGCGAAACTGTGAGGCCTATGAAGGCTTAGGTACAGGTTGGTTTCGCTTAGCGATTAAGAAAAAAGAAGAAAACAATGTATTACTTTCATATGTAAAGGAGTATGGTAATGAACACAATTTATTTAGTACGTCATGGACAGACTGATTGGAATAATCAAGGCTTATATCAAGGGCATACTAATGTGCCGCTTAATTCATTAGGTCTTAAACAAGCTAAAGCGGTAGCAGAAGTATTGAAACCAGTCCATTTTGATAGTATTATTGCTAGCGATTTAGATCGGGCCCGCATTACGGCAGAATATATTTACGAAGGTCGTAATGTATCTTTTAAAACAGATAAGCGCTTGCAAGAAATAAATTTCGGCGAATGGGAAGGTTTGACATATAATCAAATTGAAGAAAAATGGCCTAATGGTATTTTTACTATGTACCGTACGCCCGAAAGATTAAGTCTTCCTAAGGGGGAGACCTTTAAAGAAGTACAAACTCGAGCTTGGCATGCTGTAAGCGATGAAATGAATGAAGTTGGGGAAGATAAAACCATCTTGGTAGTAGCTCATGGTGGCACTAATCGCACAATAATTTGTAAGATTTTAAACTTACCACTTCATTATTCCTGGAATTTTAGCCAAGGCAATACATCGATTACTAAATTGCAGTATTTCGGTTCTGGCGAAGATGATCATAATATTTTAAATTTCTTGAATGATACAAAACATTTAGATACAATTAAGTAAAGATGGTGATTTTATCATCGAAAATTAGGGAATAGTAATTATGAACATAATTACTATTTTTTAATGGAATTGATTTTGCATTCACTATATGGCTCTATGGTGCATTTCATCATATTACAGGGCATTATAGAGACATGGACATTATATAAAGTAAGGGGATATAATGAGACTTCGTTTAGATAAATTTCTAGCACATAAAGCATTCGGCACTCGCAAGGAAGTGCATGGCCTCATTAAGCAGGGCATGGTGACAGTAAATGATGTGGTAGCAAAGAAAAAAGATCAAAGTATAAATACAGATACTGATGTGGTAGTTGTCAATGGACAAGTGGTTTCAACTCAAATGGTGTATTATGTGAAATTTAATAAACCAGCTGGTTATATTTGTGCTGCCTATGACCGATATGATGCGACGGTTATGGACATTTTGCCACCTGAGTATAAAACCTTAGAAGTGTATCCAGTGGGGCGTCTTGATAAAGATACAGAAGGCTTGCTCTTACTTACTAATGATGGTAATTGGGCCCATCGCATAATCAATGGTAAGAAGGACATTCCCAAAGTCTATTATGTGGAATACAAAGGTCAATTAAGTGATGAGGGACTTAAACGTATAACAGAAGGGCTCGTACTAGGTGATGGAACCCAGTGTAAGGCAGCTCATATTGAACTACTAGGACCAGTCATATCAGACGAGAGGGCAGTAGAAGATGTTGTGAGCAGTGAAATTTATAGTGCCAAATTAACTATTACGGAAGGAAAGTTTCATCAAGTAAAGCGCATGATTGGTGCCGCTGGTGGTGAAGTGGTGTATTTGAAGCGTTTATCTATTGGTTCTTTCACTTTGGAAGGAATTGAAGAAACCGGCGATTTTCTACTTTTAGACGCTAATGAAGTAGAAAGTATATAGGGGCACGCAAAGTAAATGAAGGTAAGACAGGTAAAAAGTAATAGTCAAAATCGTGTTTTTGTGGTATCATTAAATGAAAAATTTTTAAGTTAAGGGAGTCTTTTTATGAATGGGTTACGTCGTTTACAAGACTTTTTAAAAAATAAAAATTATGATGCTAGTATACTTATTAGTGAAACAAATCTGCGTTATTTTACAGGGTTTACAGGCACTACGGCGGTTGCTTTTGTTACACAAAATAAAGCATATCTAATTACTGATAGCCGCTATCGTATTCAAGCAACGAATCAATGTGAAGGCTATACCGTTATTCAATATGAAGATACTGTATGGGCCACCATAAAGCAGCTCATTGAAACCGAAGCACTATCCATTAAGATTTGTGTTATTGAAGGTGGCTATATGCCGGTGGATACCTATGAGAAGCTCAGTGCCGTGGTAAGTAATATTGAGCAGTTTAAATCTGAAAAATTTGCCTTATTACGCGCTGTGAAACGTGATGATGAGCTACTACTTATGCGTCACGCTGCTAAGATTGCAGATGAGGCCTTTGCGGCCATGCTACCTCAGTTAAAAGTGGGCATGACTGAAAATGAGGCACGCATTATTTTAGAAAAAGAAATGCTCTTGCGAGGCTCTGAAGAGGTGTCTTTTCAAACTATAGTGGCTTCTGGACATCGTTCCAATATGCCTCATGGAGTGGCATCAGATAAAGTAATTGAATCTGGTGATTTTGTTACCTTTGACTTTGGTGCTGTGTATAAGGGATATCATTCTGATATGACGCGCACAATCGTGATGGGGAAAGCATCAGATTTTCAAAAATATATTTACAATGTGGTCTTGCAGTCTCAGCTCAATGGCTTAAAGGCTGTAAAGGCAGGTATAAGCGGCAAAGAATTAGATGCCGCTTGTCGTCAAAATTTTCTTGACCAAGAGGATTTGAAAGACCTAATATATCAACATGGCACTGGTCATGGCGTGGGCCTTGATATTCATGAAGAGCCCGTAGCTTCTATAAAATCTGAATCTACATTAGAAGCTAACATGATTGTAACTATTGAACCAGGTATCTACTTAGAAGGCCAATATACTATTGGTGGTCTCACCGGTGGTGACTGTGGGCTTCGCATTGAAGATAGTGTTATTGTTACTGACGAGGGTTGTGAAATAATTACGCACACCTCGAAGGAATTAATAGAATTAGAAGGTTAAACGGAGGGATTTTAAATGATTTCTAGTAATGATTTTCGTCCGGGCGTAACGATTGAGCTCGATGGCAACGTGTGGCAGGTTGTTGACTTCCAACACGTAAAACCAGGTAAAGGAGCTGCGTTTGTTCGTTGTAAATTAAAAAACTTGCAAACTGGTGCAGTTGTAGAACGTACATTCAATGCTGGTGAAAAAGTGCCTAAAGCTCATGTTGATCGTCGTCGTATGCAATACTTATACGAAGCTGACGGAGCTTATACATTCATGGACAATGAAACATATGATCAAGTTGAATTAAATCTTGAACAATTAGGCGATGCTAAAAACTTCCTTTTAGAAAACATGGAAGTAAGCATTATGTTCTTCCAAGGTATTGTAATTGGTATTGATTTACCAGTAGCTGTAGAGCTTCGCGTTGTTGAAACTGACCCTGGTATTCGTGGCGATACTGCCACTGGTGGTAATAAACCAGCTAAATTAGAAACAGGTTACGTAGTTAAAGTACCTTTATTCATAGAAGTAGATGATGTACTTCGCATTGATACTCGTACTGGTCAATACATCGAACGTGCGTAATTAAATTTAAACCGGAAAGCATTTGTCTGTGACGCGCAATCGTTGTAGGCAAATGCTTTTATGCTTATGTGTGAAAGGCGGCGTACTATGAGTGAACAAAACTCTTTTTTTGATGGGGTAACTAAATTTAATGACAATATATATACAACTATTGCCTCCCTCAGAGCCTTAGAAGTAAGAGGTATTGAGTCCATGAGTACGACTGCTGGCGATGACATTGCTAATCTAGTGGGCATGAAAAATCAATGGGAAGGTATTCGTATTAAACATAATGAAGATAAAAGTATATCCATTGATTTGTATGTGGTAGTTCGCTATGGTTATCGCATTCCTGATGTAGCACTGCGTGTGCAAGAACATGTAAAATCAGGCATTGTTGATTTTACTGGAACACCGGTAGATTCTGTTAATATTTATGTACAAGATATTGTCTTCGATGAAATGTTTGCACCCGCTGGTGGCATGCCAGTTGGTGATGATGGAGGACGACGGTAATGAATCAGAATAAATCATTTTCAATGAATTCAGAACTAAAAGTGCAAGTGTCTGACGATGTTATTTTACAAATTGCCACGCAAATCATAGCCCAAGTGCCTGGCTATCATTCATTGAGCAGTAGTTTTTATCATGGCGTAGTGAATGGTATTGCTCGAAATTTTGGACAAAAAAATCTTCCTGGCATGAATGTTAAACATCGCAAGGAAGGCTTAGAAATTAATATTTATGTCAATGTATTATATGGTTATTCACTCGTCACTATGGCAGAGGAAATGCGTCAGCGCATTAAAGCGGAGTTGAAACGCATGCTTGATATACAAGATGTGAGAATTGACGTACATTTTGAACATGTTATTGGACCTGATCAGGTCGCAGAGGAGACTAAGAATGAAACAGAATCGTAATCGCCGCTTAGCAAGAGTCTATGCGTTTCAAAATTTATATGCTGCTGAATTTCATAAGGGAGAAGAGAGCATCGAGATTCCTATGGATGAATTTCCAGCCCTTGATTTAGCGTTTGCTCAAGCCATCATCGAAGGTACTACAGAACATAAATCTGCCATTGATGATATCTTACAAAGTCATTCACCAAAACGTAAAATTGCCCATTTAGGTGCTGTGGAGCGGAATGTACTTCGCATGGCTACATGGGAATTGATTTTTGCTGAAGAAAAGATTGATGGCCGTATTATTATTAATGAAGCCATTCAGCTGACTAAAGAATATGGTGCTGATAATAGCTATAAATTTGTTAATGCTGTACTTGATTCCATTAAACAGTCTGCGTTAAAAGCTGACACTGCTAAGGCTGAAGCAGTAAAAAGTGAAGTTGAAAAAACTGAAGCTTCAAAAAGTGAACTTACAAAGACTAATATGGCGGAAGTTAAAACCAATATTGAGGCGTAAGTAATGAAATCAGCATTTTTAGGCATTGATACAAGTTGCTATACTACGTCCTGTGCTTTAGTAGACGAAGCAGGGCAATTATTGGGCGAGCATAGAAAACTGCTCGTCGTTAAGCCAGGTCGCCGTGGCTTGCAACAATCGGAGATGGTGTTTCAACATACGAGAGCCCTTCCTGATTTAATTAAGGAATTGCCCCAGGATTATGAGCTTAAGGGGATTGGCGTCAGTGCTTTTCCGCGGCGTGAAGAAAATTCCTATATGCCGGCTTTTCTAGTTGGTCATGGAGCAGCACGCAATTTAGGGCATATGATGAAATTGCCAGTGTATGAATTTTCCCATCAAGAAAATCATATTTTAGCAGCCTTTCGTGAAATGGGGCAGGTACTGCAAGAGCCCTTTTACAGTTTACATGTGTCTGGTGGCACTACGGAATTACTGTATTGCACACCTCAAAAGACAGGTTTTTTCAGGGCAGAATTAATTAGTGGCGCCATTGATTTACATGGGGGGCAATTTGTAGATCGCATCGGTGTAGCCTTGGGACTTCCATTTCCAGCAGGACCTTATTTAGAGCAATTAGTACGAGCTGCTTATCCAAAGGCCATGTCTTGGGAATCGGCTAAACGGGAAGCTATGCGTGAAGGTGCCTATCGTCCCTTACCAGTAGCGGTAAAAGCAGGACAAATGAGCTTTGGTGGTCCTTGCAGTGAAGCACAGCGCCGCTGGGATCGTGGTGAGTACTCACCGAGTACTATGGGTTTAGCTGTATTTCAGTGTATTTGCCAATCCATACGCAAGTTTTTGGCTTATTATCAACAGCAAAGGCCAGCTGCTCACCTTATCGCTGTAGGAGGCGTTATGTCGAACTTTTATTTGCGTCAAGCCTTGCTCGATTATGGCTACCATGAAGGCGTAACATTACATTTTGCGAGCCCTAAATACAGTTCTGATAATGCCACTGGTGTGGCCTATGGTGCCAGTTTATTGCATGCCATGACTTAGAATAATATATTATAATGACAATTTATTTTATATAGCCTTCGTGGGGCAACAAGTAATACCTGCTTATTGGGCAGGTATTGTTTCATATTATCTTCTTTTTGATCGAGGTGTTTGAATGGACGTATTTTCTGTTACTCGCCTATGTGGGCTGGTAAAGCGTACATTAGAGCGAGAGTATTTATTAAAGAACTGCTATGTAGGTGGCACCATATCGAATTTGAAACGTCATAGTACAGGGCATTATTATTTCTCTATTAAAGATGATGATGCCTCCATTGATGTGGCTTTATGGTCTAGTACAGCGCAAAAAAAAGGACTCGTAGGGGCTTTAGAAAATGGTCTATTTGTGACCATGCGTGCGTCTATTAATTTCTATGAAAAAACAGGCAGATTGAGCCTTATTTGTAATGATTTAGAAATAGGGCAAAAAAGCCCCTATCAATTAGCTTATGAAGCGTTAAAAAAAGAATTGACTGCCTTAGGGTATTTTGATGAAGGACATAAACAAGTACTACCAGAAATGCCCACTTGTATAGGTTTAGTTACGTCGGAGTCCGGTGCTGTATTACATGATATATTACATGTGGCGCAGCAGCGTAATCCATTTGTACAATTCAAATTATTTCCTGTTCCCGTGCAAGGTGAAAAAGCAGGCCCTATGATAGCAAAAGGTATTGCAAAAGCAGACGCTGATAAAGCAGTAGAGCTTATTATTGTAGGTCGTGGGGGCGGCTCCATGGAAGATTTGTGGTGCTTTAATGATCGCAGTGTAGTAGAGGCTGTTTATCACTGCAAAACTCCCATTGTATCAGCTGTAGGTCATGAAACTGATTATACACTTTGTGATTTTGCTGCTGATGTACGTGGTGCTACGCCTAGTCATGCAGCGGAGTTAACCGTATTTCCAGTGGTCAATTTACTCCGCCGTTTAGAAGAAAAGCAGGAGTATTTACATCATGTCATGGCCCGTACGTTAGAGGTAAAAAAGCAAGAATTGCAAGCTTTATTTAATCGCAAATTAGGTATACCAGCGTTAACCTTGATTCACAAAGAGCGCAGCAAAATCGATGAATTAAAACATAAATTAGAAAGCAATGAAAAATCTCAAATACAGCGGAAAGAAAATAAATTAGCTTTGTTAGCGAAACAATTAGATTTATTAAATCCCTTACATCTACTAGTAAAAGGATATAGTAAGGTTGAAGTAAAAGGACAAAGTGTGCGCTCCGTAAAAGAGGTAAGTAAAGGTGACACTTTGTGCATTACCCTACAAGATGGACAGGTAGAAGCCACTGTTGAAGATATACATTAGGAAATGGAGAACATATCATGGCAAATACATTAAAGAATTACGAAAAGAAATACGCCGCACTAGAAGAAATTGTTAAAAATTTAGACGAGAATGAATTATCCATTAGCGATTTGTTAGGTCAATATAAAAAAGGCTTAACCTTAGTAAAAGAGTGTTCTGACATGTTACAAAGCGTTGAATCAGAAGTAAAACAAATTATTGATGAAGTGCGCATTGGTGAATAACAGTATTCCTAGCTCACACTGGGGGCGCAAAATAGTAATTGCCTAATACATGGATGGCAGTAGTAATTAGCTAATATAGAAAATAATAATTGGCCAGTGAAATATACAAAGTTATGAATTTTGTATAAATTTTGTATATTATGAGTAAAATTTTTTGTATAAACTGAATAAGGTAGTGTATAATAATTATATTAGTGTAGTCTTCTCTCAGGTCCATAAACGAGCTTATGGTAAGAAAATTTTAAAATAATTTTAGACATGTTGGCGGGGGAAAATAATCTCGCCTGGGCCTGATAGATTATACAATTTAAATTTTGTGTTTATGTTTATATATGCGTATATTCGTGCATAGGAGTATATTATGTTAAAGGCCTATTTAAAGGATGGTAAAGCTTGGACAGAACGTTTTTTAGCAACTGCTTTAACAAGTCCATGTGAAGAATACAATGGACTTTACGAGTCTATGAAGTACAGCCTAATGATGGGGGGCAAACGAATCCGTCCTATATTAACAAAGGCTGTTATGGAATCGCTGGGCGTTGATCCTGAACCATATAAGGAAATTGTGTGTGCCATTGAGCTCATTCATACCTATTCCTTAATTCATGATGATTTGCCAGCTATGGACAATGACGATTATCGTCGCGGTAATTTGACTAATCATAAAGTCTATGGCGATGGCATGGCTATTTTGGCCGGCGATGGTTTAAATACCTTTGCCTTTGAACTAATGGGACAAAATACAGTAGCTACAGCAGAACAAAAAAATGCAGCCATTGTAGCATTGGCTAAAGCCGCTGGTCCTAGTGGCATGGTTGGGGGACAGGCTTTTGACTTATCCTCTGAAGGTCATAATTTAAGCTTAAAAGAGCTTCAAGTGTTGCATAAAGGTAAGACTGGTGCCTTATTCTTAGGAGCTATTGAAATTGGTCTTATCCTAGCTAATGCAGCCCCTCATATTTGTGAGAAGTATAGAGCATATGGTGATCAATTAGGTCTTTTATTCCAAATTACTGACGATATATTAGATGTAACAGGTACTATTGAAGATTTAGGTAAAATGCCTGGTAGCGATGAAAAAATGCACAAAGCTACCTATGTGTCCATCTTAGGTGAAGCAGAAGCGCGGAAAAAAGCCGAAGAAGTAGGTCAATTAGCGAAGGCTGCATTAAGCGATATTGATGGAGATATAAGCATTTTAACAGGTCTTGTTGATTACTTGTTGCACCGCACAAATTAATAATGAGGTGTCTGGATTAATATGAATTTTTTGAATGAAATTTTTAGTAATTATATAGCACAGGCTGCGTTGTGGGGGTGGTTTATAGCTCAGGCAATTAAGTTTGTTATTGTATTATTACAAGCAAAGCGTTTTCAATGGGAACGCTTAGTTGGATCAGGTGGATTTCCAAGCTCTCATACGTCTTTAGTTATCGCTTTAACCACTGCATTAGGGTACAAGCATGGATTGGGCTCTGACTTATTTGTCATAGCTTTAGTATTTTCCCTTATTGTTATGTATGATGCGTCAGGCGTTCGCCGTGAAGCGGGGCGACAGGCGCAGATACTAAATCAATTACTAACACATTTTAAAAGCCGCGATATTCCCGTGTATATGGAAAGTGGACGCATGCTTAAGGAACTCTTAGGACATACGCCATTTGAAGTATTTGGGGGCGCTATTTTAGGCTACATAGTGGCGTCTGTAATGTATTACAATTTTATTTAAATTAAAGGATTTTATATGAGTACTAAAGAACGATTAGATGTGTTGCTGGTAAATCGTGGACTCTTTGAAAGTCGTGAAAAGGCCAAGTTAGCCATTATGGCAGGGCAGATTTTCATGGGCACGGTTTGCGTAGACAAGGCCGGTACTAAAATCCCTGTAGATGCGGAGTTATCGGTAAAAGGGCAGCAACTTAAATATGTAAGCCGTGGCGGCTTAAAGCTTGAAAAGGCCATTGAGTTATACCATATAGATTTAACTGACGCTGTTATGATCGATATTGGTGCCTCAACAGGAGGCTTTACAGATTGTGCACTGCAAAATGGGGCTCAAAAAGTATTTGCCATCGATGTGGGCTATAATCAATTAGCTTGGTCCTTGCGGCAAGATGAACGAGTTATTAATATGGAAAAACAAAATATCCGCTCCGTGACACCTGAACAATTAGGTGAACTTGCTGATTTTATTTCCATTGATGTAGCTTTTATATCCTTAGATAAAGTACTGCCTGTGGCGGTAAATCTATTAAAAGATAGTGGTTCCTTAGTAGCTCTGATTAAACCGCAATTTGAAGCAGGGCGAGAAAAGGTTGGTAAAGGTGGTATCGTACGAGAGCCAGCCATTCATGAGGAAGTATTAGACCGTATATTGCACATGGCATTAGATTGTGGATTTTATCTACATGGTCTCACATTTTCCCCTATCAAAGGAACTGAGGGCAATATAGAATTTTTAGGTTATTTCAAGAAAGTTGATGAAGGGGCTATTGCAGTTACAGACGACCTAATCCATGAAACTGTGAAAGCAGCCCATCAACTGTAGGAGTGTAGGAGTTGCTATGCGTATAGGTTTTATTCCTAATATGGGAAAAGAAAACATAATCGAAGTATTGAAGAAGGCTCATGATTTATGCATTGCTAAAGGGCTTGAAGTGTGGTTGCCTGAAGATCTTGAAGAATTTGACCTTCCAAAGATTTTAGGTGTACCTAAGGAACGGGTGTTACCACGTCCTGAAATTTTCAAACATTTAGATATTGCCTTTAGCTTTGGTGGCGATGGCACTATAATTCACTTAGCACGTCAAATTTATATGCATGATGTGCCTATTTGCGGGATTAATTTAGGTGAGCTAGGCTTTTTAAATCAGATTGAATTAGCGGAGATGGAAAAACGCATCAATAAGATTGCTTGTGGTGATTATCGCGTAGAAAATCGCATTCATTTGGCAGCGGAAATTCGCCGTCCCGATGGGGTTGAAAAATTAACACCTATTATTAATGAAGTGGTTGTATGTTGTGCAGAACCTGCTAAGATGGCGCGCATTAATCTGGCCATTAATGAAGGCTATACTCAGATGTATCCAGCGGATGGCTTGATTGTATCTTGCTCTACTGGTTCTACAGGGTATAATTTATCTGCCGGTGGTCCTATTATGGCACCTGATAATCACTCCATAATTGTTACCCCTATAGCACCTCATTTATTACAAAGTGTATCCTTAGTACTCAAAGAAAGTGCACGCATCGATTTAACGATGCCTGAACGTCAAAAGGGGCTACATATTTGTATTGATGGTACTTTTGATTATGACTTTACTAATAAGGACACTTTGCATATTGAAGCAAGTTCCTTATACAGTCGCTATGTGCGGTTCTATGATCAGAAGTTCTTTGCAACTTTGTTTAAAAAATTATCGGCTAGAAGAGAAGAGTTACTATGATTAATTTTAATCATGCAGTGAAACTACAGCATACCTTTTGGCAGGATTCTTTGGAGCAGGCGAAAGTTATAGTAGATGCGACCTTAGGCAATGGGCAAGATTTTCTATACTTAGCAGCTCATGCTTCGCCTGGTGCCGAATTATGGGGCATTGATATTCAGCCTTTAGCACTTGAAAAAAGCAAGGAGCTTTTAACCTCAAAATTAGAGCATAACCATGCAGCTTATCACTTTATTTTAGGCTCGCATGAACAGGTTATAGAAGATACAGCATTTTCAGGGCGCATTGATTTGCTGGTCTTTAATCTTGGGTATTTGCCTGGTGGCAATCATGATTTGATGACACATAGCGATACTACGATTAAAGCGCTCAAAGCAGGCCTTACAAAATTGAATCAAAGTGGTTTAATTACTATTGTTGCCTATCCAGGTACTGACATGGGTAAAGGGGAAAGCGAAAGGGTGTTAGAATTTATAAAGACTCTGCCGCAGCGCCAATATGATGTGTCTACTTGGGCGCCAGTCAATCAAGTAAATAATCCACCTATTTTATATATTATTAAAGGACGGTGACATATGAAACGGTATAGATATAACATCATTAAAGAAATAGTACAATCTCGTTCCATTGAAACTCAGGAAGAATTAGCTCAAGCATTAGCGGAGCGCGGTATTGAGGTCACTCAGGCCACTGTATCACGTGATATCAAGGAGCTTATGCTCATTAAAATTCCTACCGGTGATGGTCATTATCGCTATGCCTTATCTCCAGAAGAGAATGTGCTTTTATCTAGTAATCGCATTCATCGTTTATTCCAGGATTCCATTACGCGCGTTGATTTTAGTATTAATCAAATTGTGCTTCACACCTTACCAGGGTCTGCGCAGGCCGTGGCATTTGCTATTGACCATGCGAAGTGGAATGAAATTATTGGTACTATTGCAGGGGACGATACAATATTACTTATTGCGCGTTCCATTGAAGAAGTTCAACCTGTATTAAAACGAATTTCTGATTTAATGAAGGGATAATTTCATATGTTACTACAGATGGGGATTCGCAATTTTGCCCTCATTGAACAGATGAATTTAACATTTTCTAAGGGCATTACTATTTTTACTGGTGAAACTGGGGCCGGTAAATCCATTCTCATGGATGCGCTTAGCATCCTCTTAGGTGAGCGGGCGAGTAATGAATTTATTAGACATGAAAAAGACTCCTTTGTCATTGAAGGAGTCTTTGACATTGCTGATAATTCATCATTATTAACTCTATTAGAAGCTAAGAATATAGTAGTAGAAGACGATGGCGTCTTAATTTTATCGCGCTCTTTTAATCGCCAGGGTAAGTCTAATATTCTCGTAAATGATCAGCCCATACCATTAAAAGCATTACGGGAAATAGGTTTATACTTGGCTGATATTCATGGACAATACAATAATCAAATGCTCCTCAATGGGGAGACGCACCATCGCTATTTAGATGAATATTCAGAGGAAAGTAAAGCAGTTTACGCAAACTATGCTAATGCGTTTAAAGCCTATGAATCGGCCAAAAAAGCCTATGAAAATTTAGAGACCATGGCTGCTGAACGAGCTCGTGAAATGGATATGTTGCGCTTTCAAATTGATGAAATTGAAGAGGCTCAATTGCAACCAGGTGAAGATGTTGCTTTAAGTGCTGAATTAAAACGCTTAGATAGTTTTGAGCAATTAGACAAAGTATTAGGTGCCTGTTATACGGCATTTTACAGCGATCGACATGCCATATTAGATGCCGTTAATTCTGTTAAGTCAGAAGTGCTTGATTTAGTCTCCATTGATGAAGGCCTTAAAGATACGTCTGAACTGTTAAATTCGGCATATTTTCAATTAGAAGAAGTGGCTCAAGCCCTTGATCGATATCGCGATACCATTTCCTATGATGAGGAGCGCTATGCCTACTGTCAGGAACGGGATTCTTTGCTATATGGCTTAAAACGAAAATATGGAGAAACTATAGAGGCTGTTTTAGATTTTGAAGAACAGGCTCAAAAGCGCTTAGAAGAACTAGAAGCTCAAAGCTTTGCGCGGGACGAATTGGCTCAGGCTGTAGAGGAGAATAAAGTAAAGGCAGAACGTGCACTACTGACCTTACGTGATTTGCGGAAAACGAATGGAATGCGCATTGCTAACGAATTGCAAGCTCAATTAGTAGACTTAGGCATGCCTAATGCACAGATTCTTTTTGACATTGAAGACAGTGATGAATTAAATCGCCTAGGGGCTAAGCGCATTGAATTGCTCTTTAGTGCCAACAAAGGGGAAGGCTTATTACCTCTGCATAAGGTTGCTTCTGGGGGCGAAATTTCGCGTATTGCCTTGGCTTTTAAAACAGTCTTTAATGATCAATCTTTGAAGACTTTAGTATTTGATGAAATTGATGTCGGTATAAGTGGTGATATTGCATTGCGTGTGGCAAGCAAAATTTTACAAATAAGTAAGAATAATCAAGTTTTTTGTATTACTCATTTACCACAGACGGCTAGTATTGCGGATGACCATTATCACCTATATAAGCATGAAGTGGACGGGCGCACTGTTTCTCAGATTAGAGGATTTACACCTCACGACCATGAAGAGCAGATTGCGCGCATGATGTCGGGACAAAACTTCTCTCATACCGCTTTAGAAACGGCCCGTGAAATGATTGCTCATTTCAAAAAATAAACAAAAGTGTTTGACGGTAGGACAAAATAATATTATACTATTAATAATCGTTTAAAATATACTTTTGTTCACAAATAAATAGAAGTATTATGTAATTTATTATTAACTATCTTGCTCTTATAGTGGATATAAGAAGGGTGGTTTAGGTTGTAAAACCGAGATCAGTGGTAGCTAATCCACTGGTCTTTTTTCTTAGGAGGGATACGGATGACAACAGTAATGGTTTGTGGCACAACAGGTAAAATGGGACGAGAAGTTGTGAAGGCTGTCACTAAAGACCCAGAACTGACCTTAATTGGTGGCATTGATCCTAGTGCAGCAGGTGAAGATTTAGGTCTTGCAGCAGGCATAGACAAGCTAGGTATACAAATTGATGCCTCTTTAACTGACGCCCTCACTAAGCGAAAGCCAGACGTAATAGTGGATTTTACAACACCAGCCATTATCTTTGAAAATGCTAAAACTGTACTCGAAGCCGGTGTTCATATGGTAATTGGTACTACAGGCCTTACTGCAGAGCAACGAGCTGAATTGGCTACTATTTGTGAACGCACAGGGGCTAATTGCTTAGTAGCTCCTAATTTTTCACTAGGTGCCGTTATGCTCATGAAAACAGCAGCTGAATTAGCGCCCTATTTCCCAGATGTGGAAATTATTGAACTCCATCATAATCATAAATATGATGCCCCATCTGGTACGGCAGTGTTAACGGCTAAATTGATCAACGAAGCTAAAGAAGCAGCTCAAGTTAAAGCTTCAGAAGATAAGACTCGTGAAAGCTTACCAGGGGCTCGCGGCGCTAAGGTAGATGATGTTACTATTCACAGCGTACGCCTTCCAGGCTATGTAGCACATCAGGAAGTACTATTTGGTGGCTATGATGAAACATTGACCTTGCGTCATGATTCCTTGAGTCGTTTATCCTTTATGCCAGGTGTTGTATTGGCATGTAAAAAGATTAAAGAGAAAAAAGGTCTCGTATACGGACTGGAACATTATTTATAAAACTAAAATAGAGCGGGAGAGATACACATGAGAAAACCAAATGTAGCGATTTTAGGTGCCACTGGCGCAGTAGGACAAGAATTTATTACTTTAATTGAGGAGCGCAATTTTCCTTTTGAAAATTTAAAATTATTAGCTTCAGCTCGCTCCGCTGGCAAGGAATTAACTGTAGCCGGTAAAACCTATGTTGTGGAGGAAGCCACTCCCGAATCTTTTGAAAACATTGACATTGCTTTATTTGCAGGTGGTTCCATTTCTAAGACTTTGGCTCCTGAAGCAGTAAAGCGTGGCGCTATTGTTATCGATAACTCCAGTGCCTTTCGCATGGACCCTAATGTGCCATTAGTGGTGCCAGAAGTTAATCCAGAAGATATTGACACTCATAAAGGGATTATTGCCAATCCGAATTGTTCTACTATTATTATGGCATTAGGTTTAAAACCTTTATATGATTTATCTCGTATTAAACGTATCGTCGTAAGTACTTATCAGGCCGTGTCTGGTGCTGGTAAAGAAGGTATTGATGAACTAACTAATCAAGTGATGCAAGTTAGTAAGGGCGATAGTACAGAAGAACTAGAGGCTCATATTCTTCCTTGTGCATCTGATAAGAAACATTATCCTATTGCCTTTAATGTAATTCCTCAGATTGACGTTTTCCTTGATAATGACTATACTAAGGAAGAAATGAAAATGGTCAATGAAACACAGAAGATTTTCCATGATGAGGCCATTGAAATTGTACCTACAACGATTCGCATTCCTGTATATCGTTCACATTCTGAGTCTGTTCTTGTAGAAACAGAAGAACCTGTAAGTGTAGCTGATTTTAGAGCAGCCTGTGAGGCCTTCCCAGGACTTATTGTAAAAGATAATCCTAAAGACCAAGAATATCCAATGCCTTTATATACATCTAATCATAATGATTGTGAAATCGGACGTATCCGCAAAGATTTATACAATGATCGAGGCATGAATTTTTGGATTGTCGGGGACCAAATTCGCAAAGGTGCTGCTTTAAACGCATTACAAATTGCAGAATATATTATTGAAAAACAAGCATTTTAATAAGCTTTTTGATTCCTATAAGGAGGTTCCTCTATGAAAACCTTAGGTCGTGTACTAACTGCTATGATTACACCATTTACTGCTGACGGAGCAGTTGATTTTGATGGAGCTCTTAAATTAGCCAAGTATTTATTAGCCAATGGGTCAGATGGTTTGATTGTTTGTGGTACTACAGGGGAAAGTCCTACCATTGATAATGAAGATAAATTAAAATTATTTAAGCTCATTGCTAGCGAATGTGGGCAGCAAGGAACTATTGTAGCTAATACAGGTTCTAATAATACGGCGCGTTCTGTGGAATTTACGGCTGCTGCCTCTAAAACTGGTGTGCATGCGGTAATGGCTGTTGTGCCTTATTATAATAAACCTAATCAAGAAGGTTGTTATTTACATTTTAAAGCCATTGCAGAAGCTACTGACTTACCAGTCATTGTCTATAATGTGCCAGGCCGCACTGGTGGCTCTATTACGCCAGAAACGATTGCCCGCCTTAATAAAGTGGCACCTAATATTTGTGCTGTAAAAGAAGCGAGCGGTGATATTTCAGTAGCGCAACGCATTTATCATTTATTGCCTGAAGGCTTTATGATTTATAGTGGTGATGATGCCTTAACCTTGCCAATGGTTGCTATTGGTGGATTGGGAATTATTTCTGTAGCAGCTCATGTAGTGGGCCGTGAAATGAATGATATGTTAAAAGCCTATGAAGCAGGCGATGTAGCTTTGGCAAAAGATATTAATGAACAGTTACAGCGTGTATGTAAGGCTATGTTTGTTACTACGAATCCGATTCCTGTAAAATACGCTGTGCGCCAATTAGGTTTGCCAGCCGGTCCATATCGTTTGCCTATGTGTGAACCAAATGATAAGGAAAAATCTGTTATAGATGAAGCCATTGCGCCATATTTAAATCGTTAATCCTAGGAACTGGAATTAACAGGAAAATAGAACTAGAATTAACAAGAAAATATAAGCAAAATACAATCAAAATATAAGCAAGTATAAAAAATAAGCCAGTATAGGCCAAAATATTATCAAAAAGAAAAAGCGAACACTTGTTTTCTTGACCCCATAGGGGTTAAAGGAACAAGTGTTCGCTTTTATATATATGGAGAAATTAATGTAAAAAAACCTAAAATATAATGTAAAAAATAATGTAAAAAATTATACAGAAATAAAGGGTAAAATAATAGAGCCTATATAAATGAATATATAAGCTCTATGTAGAATTAATAGTAGTTAACACATTAAATATGATCGCGAATGAGACCGATAACTTTACCTTCAATCTGGCAATCTTTAGTGTAAATTGGCTGAAATTCGCTATTTTCTGGTTGTAAACGGATACGATCAGCTTCACGATAGAAACGTTTTACTGTGGCTTCATCATCAATGCGAGCTACTACAATATCGCCATTATTAGCTGTAGATTGGTTGCGAACGATGAGTAAATCGCCTTCGAACATGCCAATATCGCGCATAGATTCGCCTCTAACGCGCAATAGGAAGCATTCCGAATTGCCAATTAAAGATAGAGGAAGGGGCACCGTAGACTCTTGGTTTTGAATTGCTGTAACAGGGAGGCCAGCTTGTACTGTGCCAATGAGAGGTACAACGCGAAGCTTGGATTGCATCATTTCAAATGTATCAGAAGAGGTGACTTGATTATCTTCTGATTTGGCAACTGGGGGTACATATTTTTGTTTCATACCGACTACAGTGATGGAGCGATTTTTATTAATATCGCGTTTAATATAGCCAAAACGCTCTAATGTATTGAGATGACTTTGCACTGTAGATGTAGAGCTTAAGCCCATATAGTTGCAGATTTCGCGCACGCTAGGGCAGCGATACTTTGTCTGTAAAGACTCAGTAATATATTCTAAAATACGTTTTTGTTTGGGATTAATATCAGTTGCTGGTCGTCTCAAGGGGAAAACCTCTCATTCATAAAAAAAGAACAAAAATACTTATATATGGATACATAGTAAAAATATAGTATTACTATTATAACAAACTATTTAACTTAATACTATTATAATTCGAACATTTAAAGATTGTCAAATAAATGTTCGAAAAATAACTTGACCGAACATTTATTCGCGTGTTATAATTTGCTTGTAAGAGAACATACATACTACACTAAATGTTCGATATTACTATTTAAGTTACTATTAATAGCAACTGGTTTTAAGAGATTTTGTTAGGATTTAGGGATATATAGAATATGTGAGGCGAGTACAATGAAAAGAGATTTTATTATTGCATTAGGTATGTGTTTGACTTTATTAGTAGGCTTTTTTACATCCACTACAAATGCTGAATTAGATGTACATAATGTAAAGATTGTGACTGTAAAATCAGGCGACACATTATGGGACATTGCATCAGCTAATTCAACTAATGATATTGATGTGCGTGAAATGATTCATGCCATGAAAGAGTTAAACCAACTTGATGAGTCAGTAACATTAGAACCTGGTAGTACCTTGAAAATTCCTACCATTCAAACAAATGATGGTCAAGCATCTCATTACGTGGCCACCAAGGAATAATTAACAATATAGACTCGATACATAATAAAACGATTTTTCCTTAACTGATTATAATCAATTAAGCGTTATATACAGTAAGATCACTCCCGATTTGCACTGTTTATATATACAACTGAATAGAAAAAGGAATTCACAAGCGGCTTGTGGATTCCTTTTTTGTTTTATTTTGTTGTATTAACGCCTTTGTTTAAAAATCGTATTAATGGCATTATTTTCAAAGCGGCTGGCCTCATTAATATAGCGTCGTACCATATTAACACTATGATGGCGTGTTTGTCGCATAATATTACGTTCTTCCACGCCAAAGGCGGCTGCTGTAGTAGCAAAACCATGACGAAGGCTATGGGCGCCATACATTTGAGGGTCAAGACCAATTAGGCTGACATATTTTTTTACAATCTCAGCAATGCTCTTATCACTAATAGCTGTTTTGCGTAAGGTCATTTTCTTCGTAAAACCTCTGAAAATTGGACCACTTTTAATACCATAATACCGGAGCCACTCCTTGAGGGCCCTTACAGCGCAAAATTCAGCGTTTTCTATATAAGGGATGGCTACAACGGCACCTTGGCCTTCTTGGTCGGCTTTTGAAGCTTCCACAAAGATTTCCATACCTTGAGGAGAGAAGCTCAGATTTTCTACCTCAATAGCGCTTAATTCGCTGCGTCTAAAGGCGCCCATAAAGCCTACGAGTAAAATAGCTTTATCGCGGAGCTTAACTATAGGATCTAAGTCTAATGAATCCATCTCTTCAAATATATCTTCTAAATCTTCTAATAAAATAGGCGTTTTACCTTGCTGATAGGTCCCTTTTAAGCGGCGTATGCCACGTAGGGCTGATTTAACTAAAGAAGACTTACAGGGATTATCAGGTATGCCAGAGGCGTTAAAGTTTTCTGAAATAGCGCTAATACGACGTGATATAGTATTGGCTTTAGCATTGTCGGCTAAATCATTAATGTAGTTAGCAATAGTTTCAGGCGTAGCTGGAAATGCTATGGTTTTATTTAGTTCACACCAATATACAAAATCATCCCAGTCAGATTCATAGGCATTGATTGTATTTTCTGATTTTGATAGTAAAATGCTTTGTTTAGCTTTCTGTGAGAGTTTGGAGCTAGCCATAAGTATTTCGTTGTCACGCAAGTAGAAATGCTTGTTAGAGGCCAAAATAGGAGCCCCCTTTCATTTTTATATAAAAAATTACTTCCGATAATATATCGTTATCGGAAGTAATTATATCATAGGACCTAAGGTAAGTCAAATTGACCTACCTAGACCTATTAGTATAATCAAAGATTACTATTGTTTTTTAGAAGCACAACGATCTAATAAGTAGGCAATGCTTACAAATGGGATGCCACCATTTTCGCCAAGACCAATTTCACAGGTAGAACTGGAGCTTACGCCTAAGGTACAGCCATAGGATTTAATTTCTGCCGCTAAATCCTTGGTAGCACATTTATTAAGTTCTGGTGTAAAGAAACCTTTTTGACCAGCAAAACCATCACAGGCAAAGGATTTAATATTGAATACTTTATCCGTACATGCACGAGCTAAGTTTTCAATGTATTGCTGTTTGCCCAAAGTTTTAATCTTACATTGTTTATGTACAATAACAGATTCGTCACATTTCTTAATATCTAAGTTTGGCAAAATCGTATATAAGAATTCAGAAATATCTAAAATCTTAAGGCCTTCAATATGACGGAATGCATGGTTGAAGCAAGCGGAATGGTCAATTACGATTGGATAAATGCCACCTTCACTCGCTTTGGTTAGCGCTTCAGTAAGATCTGCTAAGGCTTTTTTATCAATTTCTTCATAATTTTCAAAGCTTAGACCACAGCAGAGATTTTCAATATGAGGTGGATAAATTACATTATACCCTGCTTTATCGCAAAGGCTTTCAAACACTTGTTGAATGCTTCTCGTATCATCATATCCTTGGTTCTGACGGAAGGCACGATTAGCACAAGTACTGAAGTATACTACATTCTTTTGGTACTTAGGATTGCGTTTAGTTCGCAATGTATATGTATTAGCCTTAGGCATAGTTTTTGGTACATAAGGTGTTAGACCTGTTAATTTATGGGCATCTTCACTAATTTTTGCAAGTAATGTTTTAGTAGCCACTTTACCAGCTGCACCACCAAGCGTTACGCCTACCTTAGCGGCTTTAATGGTAGTATTGAAATTATTGTAAATCGCATGAGCGAGTCCGCGACCTGCTGGATCTATCTTGCGCAAAGATAATGCGATTTGTGCTGTATCGATGCCTAGTGGACATAATTGAGAACACATGGAGCATGCTGCACAGGTGTCAACACCATAATATTCATAGCCCTTTTTGAGCTCCGCTGCCATAGCTGTATTGCCTTCTTTTAAGAGGCGTTTTTCTTCACGTAATAAGGAAATACGTTGACGAGGTGTTAATGTTAAATTACGACTTGGACAATTCTTTTCACAGAAACCACATTCCATACACATATTGAACAATGGGTCAATATCGCTCATAGCTTTTAGGTTTTTCTTATATACATCAGGGTCATCTGTAATAATTACATCTGGATTTAATAAGCCCTGAGGGTCGAAGATTTCTTTAATGCGACGGTTTACTGCGTACGCTTTTTTGCCCCATTCCATTTCTACGAAAGGTGCCACCATGCGGCCCGTACCATGTTCTGCTTTAATAGAGCCTTCTACACCAGCTACACGTTCCGCCATTTCTTTTACGAGACCAGCGAAATTATCCATTTCTTTTTGTTCGTTAAAGTTTGGTGTAATGATGAAATGCACATTACCACTTAGAGCGTGACCAAAGATAATGCCACTGTCAACAAAATCGTATTTGTGGAATAAATCTGTAATCATTTCTATGCCATCAGTGAAGTCTTCGATTTTAAAGCATACATCTTCAGTAATAACTGTTGTACCAGGACGGCGAAGACCGGCTGCAATTGGCAATAAACCTTTGCGGATAACCCACCAGCTATTGTATTCAGAGGCATCTTTAGAATATAGACTTGGAATGGCTGTTGGAATATCCTTTAACTGCTCTTTAATATAGGCGAGGTTTGCATCTAAGGTTGCTTCATCATTGCTTTCTGATTGGAATAAAATACAGCTAGTTCCTTCTGGAACATGGCGAACAAAGCTTGGTACTTCAGGCAATTGCTGTACACTCTTAAGACTTAAGTAGTCCATCATTTCAGCTGCCACTACTCGTTCACGGCCCATGCCAGCAAGAGCTACTACAGCACGAGAAGCATCATTTAATTTTTCAAAGAATAAGAGACCGCAGCCTTTGAATTTAGCGTCATCTACGCAATTATAAGTTACTTCGCTTACAAAGCCTAATGTACCTTCACTGCCTATGAAAATATGATTTAATATATCAGTAATAGTTTCGAAATCAACTAAGGTGTTGATGCTGTAGCCAGTGGTATTTTTAATTTTGTATTTGCGTCGAATTAAATCTACTAATTCGGGGTCTTCCATAATATGGTTGCGAAGACCTAAAATTTCATTTACCATATCTTGATGGGTTTGTAAGAAGCTTTTAACACTGGCTTCGTTCCCAGTATCAAGAACGGTGCCATCAGCTAAGATAACACGCAATGAGCGAATTGTTTGATAAGAGTTTTGCGCCGTGCCACAACACATGCCACTGGAGTTGTTATTTAAAATCCCCCCTACTAAGGCAGTTGCTAATGTAGCAGGATCTGGGCCTATTTTTTTGCCATATTTGGCTAATGCATCATTGGCATCAATACCAATAACGCCACAAGCTAGGCGGATGGCATTGCCGTCTTCAAGTACTGTTACATCTTTAAAGCCATCATTAGCTACGATAAGTACATCTTCTGAAGAACATTGACCGGATAAAGAGCTCCCTGCAGCTCTAAATGTTACTGGCGTGCCACAGCGATTGGCTAACAGCACTAATTGAATCACTTCTGCTTCAGTATGTGCCTTCACCACTACTTTGGGTAAATAACTATAGCAAGATGCGTCAATCCCATACGCATAGCGCAACAAATAATCTGTAAATACTCGATCAGGACAAATTTTCTTTGCTTCTATTACAAATGTGTTGTAATCTTTTCTCAATACCATACCCATCAGTTTAGGACCTCCTAGTATTTACTACCTATACATCACTTAGATGTTACCCAAATGGTAATCTATTAAGTTAAGAATAGCATACTATATAATCAATGTAAATTAAAATTGGGCTTTATTTATCATGGTTTTATAATTAGTATATGACTCATGCTAGGATGGTTTATTATCACTTATGAGAATACATTTTCGAATATTATAATGAGTGTATGACATTTTACAAGATAGCTATTACAAGGTATAATTAGATGATATGGTAAGATTGAAAAAAACACATACACAGCCATAGACTTTACGTCCCTAGAAATTATGGTTATAGGTAATACTTAAGAGCTATAAGAGATCACAAAAACTTCAGATCTATAGCAGATAGCAAAGACTTAAGAGCCATAACAGATAGTAAAGACGTAAGAGCTATAGCAAATAGTAAAGACTCAAGATTTATAACAATATGGTGATTGCTGGTTGTGTTAGATATAATATGATGAAAGTAGGTGGCCTTCAGTGGCAAATTCAGTGGGAACTCATTTATTAATAGATTTATATGCATGTTTAGAGGAAGCGGTAAGCTCCCCTGTTATGATTCAAGAAAGTGTGACTAATGCCTTAGAAGCAGCTAAGCAACCGGTTGATGAAATAAGTTGCCAAGTATTAGATAATGAAATTATATTATTTGCTATGGCACATCGCTGTCATATAATTGTCCATACTTATCCTGATATGGGCTATGCTGCCGTTGATATTTATACTTTTGGTATTCCTTTACAAGCTACTCTTATTATGCGCGAATTAAAGCAATCCTTAGGGGCTGAACGGGTTAAAGCAACGAGTGTAAATCGTGGTGATTTTGGTTCGCTGCGCGATATGAAGCCTCGTAAGAAAACCTCTCTCTCTGCGTTAGCACGGGTAACAAGAACGCGCTTACGCCTTCAAGAAACGGGTACTAAATTGCGCTCTAAAGGCGCCAAAGTGTTTAAGGTCATAGCTAAGAAAAATACGGGCTCTCAGGCTATGCATTCAGAACCTATGTCCTCCTCTACCAATAAAATATCTGAAAGTACCAATAATATATCTGGCAGTACAAATAACATGTCTCGTACTACTGATGGTACAGAATCTAGATAGGAACCAGTATAGAATCTAAACAGGTACTAGCATAGAAACTATACAGGCAACAGTATAGAATATAAACAAGAACTAGTACATGATACAAATAAACAGGTATACCACATATTCTGAACTGGCAATCAATTTAAGATACACTAGCTTTAATTAAATATACTATTTAAAATACTATTAAAAAAGACGCTCTTTTGAGCGTCTTTTTCTGCTTTAGCGAGTGGTCTACTCTCGTCTTATAATAAATAAATCTTATAATAATCTTATAATAAAGTATCAACAGCAATTTGAAGTACTAAATCATGAGGATTATCACAGAGATAATCTGGCTTAGCAGCTTCTAATTCTTCGCGGGTGCCATAGCCATACGTTACCCCTAAGGCGCGGCATCCTAGTGCTTTCGCAGCTAAAATATCATATTTGCGGTCCCCTACCATGTACCAGCTAGTAATATTTTTCTTCACGCGACTATTCGACATTTCTTTAAGTTCTTTAATCGTCTCGTTTAAAATATCTTCTTTATGAACAAGGCCTTGGTCCACATTGGCACCTTTAATTACTTCAAAGTATTTAGTAAGATTAAAGTGCTCTAGGATTTCACGAGCTAAATGCTCTGGTTTTGCTGTAGCAACTGCTACATAAGTATTAGTTTGACGCAAGGTAACGAGCATACGTTCAATATCAGGATATACTTCATTTTCAAATTTCCCAATACTTTCATAACGTTCTTTAAAATACCCATATGTTTCTTGCGCTTCTTCTAGGCTCATATGACAATGTTCCTGTAAGGATTCAAGCATAGGAGGCCCTAAAAATAACTGTAAAGTGGCATCGTCAGGAATAGGTGCCCCCTTTTTATCCAAGGCATATTTAATGGATGTAATAATACCTTTGGCTGAATCAGTTAAGGTACCATCAAGGTCAAAGATAATGCAAATCATAGAAAATCCTTTCTGTAAATAGTACATCTTCAGTTAGTACAGGATAACTTATAAATTTTTTACTAGTAAGTCTGAAATTAATAAATCTGCAGTTTGTAAACTGGTAGTTAATAAGTATGTGTTTAAAAACCATACTACTAGGCATGGAAGATAATTGTTTTAAGATACTTTATTGTATGTTACAATTAATGTATCATAACACAGTATACTAAGTAGTATAAGGAGGCCGTATTATGGATTTTGAAGAACAAAAAGTTCCTGAGAGTATCTTAGATAAATACACAAAAGTATGTACCTGTCGCAGTATTAGTCGCAAGACGATTAAAGAAGCTATTAATGACGGCTGTGACACGATTCCCAAAATTCGTGAACGCACTGGCGCTGGCACGGGCTCTTGTGGGGGTAAAAACTGCGGTGTTCGCATTGTAAAATTACTCCAAGATATGGGAAAATTACCAAAACCAAAAGCTAAGGAATAGTTTATAACTAATAAGTAAAAAAAGAGTTAACGCGTAACAATTGTTGCGGTTAACTCTTCTTTTTTTTCGAGTTTAATGCTCTCGCTTATTTAGCTTTATCTTCTTCCTTTTTTTAAGGCTTCTTTTAAAGTATGCCAAGCAAGGACAGCACATTTTACACGGGCTGGCATATTGGAAATATTTGTTAATGCAATGGCATCTTCTAATTCTTCCAATTCGTCATCGTCCGTTACTTCTTTTTTTATCATGCCAAGGAACAAATCAACGAGACGAAACGCTTCATCTAATGATTTGCCTTTAATAATATCAATCATCATAGATGCTGATGCCTGACTAATGGCACAGCCAGAGCCAGTATAGGCAGCATCTACTACTACATTATCCTTCACATCAATTTGTAAAGTTAAATCATCACCACAACTTGGATTATGGCCATGTTCTGATGTAGTGAACATATCAAGTAGACGTTTATTACGCTTGTCTTGATTATGTTCTAAAATTAACTCAGTATATAACTGATCCATTTCCATGGAATAAACCTCCTACTTCTACTGCCTAGTAACTAATGATTTAGTTTATTTTACTGTATTAATCTTTAAGGCCCATAGTAGGACGAACTTTTTTAACAGCTTCTAGGAAGATGTCTAAGTCTTCCTTACGTGTGTACACATACATGCTTAGACGACTTGATGCTGGTACATTATAGTACGCACCAAGTGGTTGTGCACAGTGATGACCAGAGCGGATGCAAACACCTTCATTATCGAGTATAGTCGCTACATCATGAGGATGTACATCATCGATAGTAAAAGCAATAACGCCATGTTTTTCCGCTGGATCTTCAGAACCTAATACATGAACATGAGGAATGGCCAATAATTTAGGCAATACATAGGCTACTAATTCTTTTTCGTAAGCGTTAATATTGTCCATGCCAAATTCTTCTAAATATTCAATGGCCGCTTTAAGTGTAACTGCACCATGAGCGTTAGGTGTGCCGGCTTCAAATTTATAAGGCACTTCATTGTAAGTGGTAGTTTGCTCTTTTACGTATTCAATCATATCACCACCAAGTAAGAATGGTGGCATCTCTTCTAGAAGATGACGTTTCCCATACATAACGCCAATCCCTTGAGAGGCACACATTTTATGACCAGAGAATACGAAGAAATCACAATTTAGAGCCTGTACGTCAATCTTTTTATGTGGTGCAGATTGAGCTCCGTCAAGAATGGCAATAGCGCCAACTGCATGAGCTCGTTCAATAAGTTCTGCTACTGGAAATTCCATACCAAGCACATTACTTACATGAGCAAAGGATACGATTTTAGTATTTTTATCAATTTTATCCATTTCGCCTGGTTTTAAATGGCCTGATTCATCTAAATACATGAACTCTAAAGTAGCACCAGTAACCTGACAAACACGCTGCCAAGTTACTAAATTAGCATGATGTTCAGCTATAGTAATAACAATTTTATCGCCTTTTTTTAGATTATGTAAACCATAACTAAAAGCAATTAAATTTAAGCTTTCTGTAGTATTTCGAGTGAGAACCACTTCTTCACGCTCTTTGGCGTTAATAAAGCGCTGCACTGCATCACGTGTTGTTTCATATGCTTCAGAAGCTTCTACAGCTAAGATGTGAGCCCCACGATGAGGATTGCCATTATGCTCTGTTAAATGCTTGTGCAAGGCGTTTAACACAGGTTCTGGCATTTGAGTAGTTGCCCCACTGTCTAAATAAACAATGCGGTGACCTTTATGTTCTTTTTTTAAGATTGGAAAATCTTGGTATGCTTCAGCAACAGATCTCATAATACACCTTCTTATTAATGACTAAATTTTAGCACGAACTGTAGCAAGAGCTAATTCTTCTAACTCTTCACTACCAAGTCGATCGATTAAAGGACGTAGCATAGATTCGACAATCATATGCTTGGCTTCAGCTTCACTAAAGCCACGACTCATAATATAAAATAGTTTTGTTTTATCTAATTGTCCAGCGCTGGCTGCATGATTACCAACAACATTATCTTCTTTACAGAGCAATAATGGTAAGGACACAGATTTTACAGTTGGATCAAGAAGAACGCAAGTATCTTCTTCAGCCCCTTCAGAGGCCACGCTACCACGAATAAAATCTAAGGTACCGCGGAAGGATTTCTTAGATTCCCCGCCTAGGGCACCGAGGACATGAATGTCACTAACAGTTTTCTTCCCTACATGAGACATGAGCATGGATATATCAAACTTTTGTTTTTTCTCGCCAAGGTAAGCCAAGTCGTGAACAATATGAGCTTCTTCACCAGTTAAATCTTGGGTGTAATGTAAGAAGTTTTCACTGCCACCTAATTCTACATTAAGGTATTCGACTTTACTGTTAGCACCTAATTTAGTATAGCGATGTTCGATTTGTTGTAAACCTTCGCTTAAGAGCTGAAGTTTCTTAACCGTTACATTGCCATTAGGGGCCGCATTTACTTCTGTAAGAAGATTGATGCCACCTTCTTTAGCACTGCCCTTTACAATGTAAAGGAGTTCTAAATTGCCTTCTGATGCTACATCGATGGCTACACGTGTTTTATCGCCTACACTAGGCACATTAGCATCGATAGTGATGACAACTTTTTCATTTCCTTTGGCAGGTACTGTAATGGCTACACCTTTATTGTATTCATTAGTTACTGCTTCTAAGGAAGAACGTTCAGCGCCTTTGAAATTAGGATTTAATAAAGCTTTATTTCCTAGGTCAGTAACTACACCAGGATTAGCTTCGATTGTAATTTGAGCTGCTTCTTGGCCTTGGGCC
>NZ_CALJON010000035.1 GCF_937981445.1 uncultured Veillonella sp.
ATTTTATTATCAAAGACTGACTTAAACTTCGGTTAAACAGTTGCACCCTCGTCTTATTGGTAAAGACAGAATATGCTGTGGCCCACAAAACAGCCACTGTACTGATTTTAACCCCACCACCTGTTGAGTTAGGGCCAGCACCAATAAACATAAGAATAATCGTAATAAATGTCGTCACTGGATGAAATTGGCTATAGTCCAAGGTAGGAAGCCCTGCGGTGCGTGGCGTCACGGCCTGCATTAAAGCAGCTTGCACTTTATTTAATATAGAAAAATTCTCTAACACACCATGCCATTCAAGTAAGCATAAAAGAGCCGTACCACCTAATACTAGTGCAGCATTGCCAACGAGCATTACCTTAGTATGTAAGGACAAAAAAGTAAAGCCTCGTTTATAATTTTTTAGTATATCAAACGATGCCATGTAGCCAAAGCCACCAATTAAAATAAGGACACTTGTGTTCAGTGTAAATCCCCAATTATGGACTAGCTCATAGGGCAAAGTATTATCAAAAAACACAAAGCCTGCATTACAAAAAGATGACACGGATTGATAAAATCCATAATAAATAGCCTCAGCCCCTAAATAGGGATACAAAACTAAAGTATAAATAACGCCCCCTACCAGTTCAACTCCGAAGGTGAGGCCCACCACTTGTTTCAAGACAGTCCTAAAATCAATATTCTCTAGGCCCACATCTTCCTGTAAAAGCAAGCGATTTTCCAGCCCCACTCGCTTTCTTAAAATCAAAAAGATTAAGGTCGTAAATGTCATCGTTCCTAAGCCACCGATTTGAATCAAAATAATCATGATCGTTTGTCCAAATACATTCCAATGATGAAATGTATCTACCGGTGTAAGTCCCGTTACTGAAGCACAGGAGACAGCTACAAAAAAAGCATCCACCCAATGTGTCGAACTACCATCTACTGTAGCAATAGGTAAAGATAATAAAATCCCCCCTACAATCATAAGGGCAGCAAAACTTAGGGCCAGCATACGCTGTGGATTTCTTACTAAAAAATTGCG
>NZ_CALJON010000036.1 GCF_937981445.1 uncultured Veillonella sp.
ATCCCGCATTAGTGCCTTGACTCCATATATATAGGCCTCTCTGCCATTTATATTATATGTAATTCTCCTACAAGTCAGATAAGACCATTAAAAATCTAGATAAATCCGGTATTCATTAAACTGTAAGTCTCATCAATAATTCATTTATGACAACGAATAATTACACGATAAGTGTAATTACAAAATAAAAAAACAGTTGCGAATATGACTATCACAACTGCTTTTTATAAAATATCTATATTTTATTATTACTATTGACATAAAATACACTTATTTTTAAGTGTATTAAAAGCATTATATCACTTATATTATCTTAATCAAACCTAATTGATCATCTTAACATATCCTCGGCACCTGGTCTTCTCCCAGTTCATCTAGCAATCGTATGCCTCCCAAGGTGGTTTTCAATCCTACTTTGCCAGCATTGGCGCTTAACACCTCGCCTATGCACGCGGCTTCTTTACCATATGGTTGGTTGTGTAATATATGAAGCACCTCATCTACAGCGACTTCCTCAACTACAAAAACAGCCTTGCCTTCATTAGCTAAGTACAAAGGATCATAGCCTAGGATATTGCATACGGATTGTACTTCATCATGGATGGGTAGCCGCACTTCATCTACACGAATGCCTACTTCACTTTGGTTGGCAATTTCATGCAATGTAGTCGCTAAGCCCCCACGGGTTGGGTCACGCATGAGTGCCACTTTGGGTCCTACAGCCTCTAGTACAGCCATAACCATGTGATTAAGGGGGGCACAATCTGTTTTAATACTAGCCGGCAAAGTCAAATCATAGCGACTACCCATAACGGCAATAGCATGGTCACCAAGGGACCCAGAAAGAATGATTTTCATGCCAGGCTTAACCCGTACTGGGTCAATATCAATAGCATGTGGAATACAACCTACGCCAGATGTATTAATATAAATGCCGTCAACGGCGCCTTTTTCAACGACCTTAGTATCCCCCGTTACAATGGACACGCCCGCTTCTTCAGCCATCTGTGCCATTGTTGTTAACACAGTGTCTAAGGTAGCAAGCCCTAAGCCTTCCTCTAAAATGAGTCCACAGCTTAGATACAAGGGTTTCGCCCCATTCATGGCTAAGTCATTAACTGTGCCACATACGGCCAATTTACCAATATTGCCACCAGGAAAGAATTGCGGTGTTACTACATAGGAGTCTGTTGTAAATGCCATGCGACCTGCCGGCACTTCAAACTGAGCACCATCATGTAATTTAGCTAACACATCATTTTTAAAATGTGGCATAATATATTGCTTCATCAATTCATGACTGAAACGACCGCCATTACCATGGACTAAGCGAATTGACTCTTCCATACAAACTCCTTACTTTTTATATTACTCCATTACTCTTCCCACGTAAGACCGCCACTAGAACGGCCATATTTATACCACGCAGCGCAGCTTCCTTCAACGGATACCATGCAGGCTCCTACGGGATGGTCTGCTGTGCAAAGGGTACCAAAAAGACCACATTCATCTGGGCGAATTAAGCCTTGAAGAACGCGACCACATTGGCAACCTTTAGGGGCGCCACCACTTTCAATAGGTCCTAAGGGAATCATTTGTTCTACATCATACTTAGCATATTCACCTTTAAGACGAAGTCCCGAATTAGGGATGGTCCCGATGCCACGCCATGTATCATCAATGGGTTCATATAGTTCATGCATTAAGGCAACGGCCACAGGATTCCCTGTTTTAGCCACCACTGATTTATATTGATTGCCCACATAATACTGACCACTCTTACGCTGCTGCAAAATGTCTCGTATAGCGGCTAAAATCTCTAAACCATCAAAGCCAGCTATACAAGAAGGCATTTTACATTCGGCAGGAAGAAATTGATACGGCTCTTCCCCAATAATTACACTTACATGGCCAGGCAGGATAAAGCCGTCTAAGCGACTTTCCTCTTGATTAGCCAAGGCTCTAAGAGCTGGTGGCACTAATTTATGAGACACTAAGAAAAAGACATTCGTCACCCCTGACATAGCCACCGCTTTAACTGCTGCCGCTATGACCGCAATGGTTGTTTCAAAGCCAATGGCTAAGAACACTATCATTTTATCTGGATGGGCTTTGCCTAGTTCAATAATCTCAAGGGGACTATAGATAATATGAATCTGTGCCCCCTTGCTCTTCGCTTCCCACAAATTACTATGCGTGCCTGGCACTTTTAGCATGTCCCCAAAGGTGGCAATGATTACATTATCCATGGCCGCATAAGCCAAGGCTTTATCCATATATACTTGGTCAGTCACACACACAGGGCAGCCGGGGCCGCTCACAAGTTCAATGCCCTTAGGTAAGACTTGGCGAATCCCTTCTCTAAAAATAGCCACCGTATGAGTGCCACATACTTCCATGAGTCGAACTGTTTCCCCTTCCTTATGAAGGGCTTTTATATCCTCAAGCAGTTCTTTAGCGATCTGCGATTTTTCCTCTAAAGTAATCTTGTTCAAGTTCTTCCAGCTCCTTAAATGCCTCCATAGTGGCCTTCGCTTCTTCTTCATCTACGACTTGCACTGCACAACCGGCATGAACAAGTACAAAATCGCCTACCTTAGCTTCTGGTACTAGCATGAGATTCACATCCCGTGTTACCCCAGTAAGCTCTATAGTGCCAACAAATTCATTGACTGCCACTAATTGCGCTGGTACAGCTAAACACATTTTACTTGCCTCCTAACTTCTGGTGGCCTAGCCACAATTGTCCTAAAGCCAATCCACCATCATTGGTCGATACATGTTTAGGTCTTAATATATCATGTACTTCATTGAGAAGGATTAATCCTTTTACAAGGCGATGGTTCTGAAATACACCGCCGCTTAATACGACTTTCTTAATGCCATAAATACCACATAAATGATCCATCACTTCACTTATACCATATGTTAAGGTGCGATGGAATGATGCGGCTAATACCCGCTTAGACACCCCTTGGGCCAATTGTTCCACCAGACATGCAATGGCTGGTGAAAAATCTAGTTCATTGCCATTATAGGTAAACTCTAATAAATTACCGCGTTCGCCATAAGCTAATTGTTCAAGTCCCATGGCCACTTGACCATCAAAGGAATGACTATAACCTAAGCCCAATAATGATCCTACAGCATCAAAAAGACGTCCACCGCTACTTGCCTGTATCATGGAAACACCTTTTATTAAATGCGTTTCTAGTTCTGGTACATCAAAGCTTTCTCGTAAAGGTCCTTCTAATTTACCTTCTGGTTTAGCAGCTTCTTTCTTTTTATAATCTATTAAATGTTCATGTATGACTTGGTCTAAAATCTGCCATTGTGGTGGCAATCCTGCTAGCCAAGGATCTAATACGGAAGGAATGTGATCCCCATACAAATAGCGCAAATACCAAAGGGCTTGGCGCCAAGGCTCCCGTGCTGCGATTTCACCACCTGGCAAAGGTACTGATGTAATGTGGGCGAGTCGCTTCATGCCTACACCTTGGCAAAGCAAGAATTCACCGCCCCAAATCGTTCCGTCTGTACCATAGCCAGTACCATCAAAACAAATTCCTAGAACTGGTTCAGTTACATTATGTTCTGCCATTACTGCGGCAATATGAGCATGATGATGCTGCACGTCTACATAGGGAATCCCATGAGCTGCAGCATATTCCTTACCATACTGAGAGGAGTAATAATTAGGATGGTAATCACCTATGACAGCCTCTGGCACAACACCAAATAAATCAGTAAACCGGTCAATATTATGACGCAATGATTCATTCATGGCCGCATTAGCTAAATCACCAATATGAGGCCCCATTAACACATCAGTGCCCCTATTCATGGCAAAGGCATTTTTTAAATCACTGCCCATAGCAAGCAAAGAATGTGCCCCTTTATTAGGTAAGGCTACAGAAAATGAAGTAGGCACATAGCCTCTGCTGCGGCGAATAAAATGAGGTTCTTCTTCTATAATTTGAACTACTGAGTCATCTACGGAAGCCACAATATGGCGATTATGCACCAAAAAGGCATCTGCCACATCAGCTAATTCCTCAAAAGCACGGGCTTCTTCATAAATCACAGGGTCTCCACTGCGGTTCCCACTGGTCATAACCCAGATACTGTTTTTAGGAAGTAATACATAGTGAATCGGCGCATAAGGAAGCATAATACCAATATAATGATTTTGAGGTGTTACCCCATCCCAAGCGACCGGTCCCTCTTCACGGCGTGGCACTAGCACAATAGGGCGTGCCGGTGAGGTCAACTGCTCTATGGCCGTATCCGAAAGCTCACCAATTAACGCCGCTGTTTCTATAGAATCAACCATAACAGCTAACGGCTTTTTAGGTCTATTTTTACGAGTCCGAAGACGTGCCACAGCCTCGCCATTGGTGGCATCGCAAGCGAGATGATAGCCGCCAATCCCTTTAATAGCTATAATTTGCCCTGCCGCTATAAGCCGTTGCGTCTCGTCTATAACAACTTGGGCCGTTCTATCTATATCCTGCCCTAAAGCCTCTCTCAGTACCTCTGTTACGCTAGGTAATACTTCGTCATGCTTTGACACCAAGCGATACTGAGGGCCACATACAGAACAAGCATTAGGTTCTGCGTGATAGCGCCGATTGGCCTCATCATGATATTCCTTAGCGCACTCAGGACACATGGGGAATTCCTTCATGGAAGTAAATTTTCTATCATAAGGAACTTGTTCCACTATGGTATAGCGAGGACCACAATGGGTACAATTAATAAAACTATAATGATACCTACGATTGTCTGAGTTTATCAGTTCTTTTACGCAAGCCTCGCAAGGTGCTGTATCAGGACCAATAAAGGTGGCCGGTACAGTCCCGTCTGGAGACGGGGCAATCACAAAGTCCATTTCCTCCTCTATAAGGGGGCGAGATGAAACTGATGCAGAATCAATACGACATATAGGGGCTTTACAAGATTCTAACAATGGAATAAATTGACTTAGATTATCTGGTGTACCCTGTATTTCTACATATACGCCTTGGCTGTCATTATATACATATCCAGTCAAATTAAGCTCACGAGCTATAATAGCAACAAGGGGGCGAAAACCTACCCCCTGTACAATGCCCGTAAATCGAATACCTTGTCTCTCCATACATAATCCTTTCTGATGAAATATGGTGAAGTACAAACGAATTCCTTACATCCAATTATGTTGTTTTCGCTCTTGGAAGGCTGGATCGTCTTTTGGAACTACGCCTTGTTCACGAAGTTCATCAAGTTCAGCCTGAATCATAATGGCACATTCAATGCGTTTTTTCTGTAATTCACAGCCTAGTGCATAAGGCTCGTGAATGGTACCGCTAAATGTTTCATTATTGGCATGGCAACCACCGGAGCAGAAGAACTTAGCCCAGCAAGCAGCACAAGTTGGTTTAGTAAATACATGGGTATTTCTAAATTCACGAGGAATATCAAAGTTTTTAAGCCCTTCATACACATTGCCTAATACATAGCCATCGCGACCAACAAATTGGTGACATGGATAAATATCACCATTTGGAACCACTGCCATATATTCATGACCAGCACCGCAGCCACGCAAACGTTTAGCCATACATGGGCCACGATATAAATCCATGCGGAAATGGAAGAAGTTAAACTTCTCACCCCAACCAGCTTTTTGACGCTCTAAGTACAAATCAGCTAATTTTTCGTATTCTTTCATAAGCGCTGGTAAGTCTTCTTCGCGAAGAACATAGTCCCCTTCTTCACCGACTACCGGCTCCATAGATAGATGTTCAAAGCCAAGGTCAGACATGGCAATGACATCTTTTGTAAAATCTAAATTGTTGTGCGTATAGGTGCCACGAGCATAATACTCAAGACCATTACGTTGTTTTACAGCATTAACTAAATTCTTAGCCACTGTTTTATACGTATCAGTGCCACCTGCACTAGGACGCATATGATTGTGAACTTCTTCACGACCATCAATGGAAAGAACCATGCTCAATTTATGTTCATTTAAATAATCAATTTTTTCTTGCGTTAAGAGCATACCATTTGTAGTCATGGTCATTTTGAAAATCTTGCCATGCTTTGCACCCTGCTCTTCAGCATACTCAATAGTTTGTTTTACTACGTCCCAGTTCATAAGTGGTTCGCCGCCAAAGAAGTCGATTTCTAAATGCTTACGTGGACCACTCATAGAAATAAGAAAGTCTACAGCGCGCTTTGCCACATCAAAGCTCATCATTTCTCGTTTGACTCCGCCGTAATCACCTTGGCTAGCAAAACAATATTTACAAGCTAAATTGCAGTCATGAGCAATATTTAAACAAAGAGCTTTTACGATAGGCTCTTCCGATGCTACCAATTTAAAATCTTCTGACATTGGTGCGTAGAGCATTTCGTCTTTAATTAACTGATCTAATTCATCCAGTAATTCGTCAATCTCTGCTGGTGACTCCACCCCATCAAATGCTGTATGTACAGCTTCACGATTGGTGCCATCATAAATATCTAATACTTTATCTGTAAATTCATCAATTACATGAATAATTCCGCTATTAACATCTAAGCAAAAATACTTATCTTTTAACTTAAACTTATGAATCATTGGTTTTAATTCTAACATGGTACCTCCATATCTTTACTAGTTCTTACTATCCTATATTATACAACATTTATCACATTTTATCCTAAAAAAAAGATTATATTATATATGTAAGAAAGGTATATTAAAAAGCCCGATGCCAATGCATCGGGCTTCATTACTAAACTTTTATTTCTGTTTGCAAACTTGGTTACCAACAGTGCAGCTTGTTTTGCAAGCGGATTGGCAGGAAGTTTGGCATTCGCCACAACCACCAGTTTTTGCAGTTTTTTGTAAAGATTCAGTATTAATTGTACGAATTCGTTTGGACATGTAAGTCGACCTCCTTTACCTTGCTTCTCGTGTGAATATTTTACCATAAGTTATACAATTTCGGCAAGTATTAGGACCAAGAAAAGCCTTATAGCAAGCCTATTGATAAGCATTTTCACATTTATAAATTTCGATATTTTTCGAAATTTTATAACTACTGCGCTAACGCTTTTTTCAAAGTCTCTAGATTGGTCTCCATTATAGTTAAGTATGTATCCCCTGCTTTCATTTGTTCCTCAGTGAGGCCTTCTACAGGATTTAAGGTATAAATAGTAACACCCGTTTCCTTTGCCATGGCATTGGCTAATTTAGGATTGACTAACGCTTCACTAAAAATGGCCTTTACTTCATGTGTTTTAATAAAATTTACTAAACTTGCCATTTTTTCAGGCGTAGGCTCTGCATCAGGAGACAAGCCCATAATACCTTCTTGTTTAAATCCATATTGATCCGCTAAATAGCCAAAAGCCTCATGGGTAACTACCAAGTTATTATTACTTATTGTTTGGGCAAATTCTTTATACTTAGTATCTAATGCTTGGAGCTTTTCTTTGTAGGCCTTACCATTGGCTTCATAATAGGCCTTATTTGCTGGATCTACTTCACTCAAAGTAGCCACCACAAGGTCTACTTCTTTCATTACATTTTCTGGATTTAACCATATATGGGGATCCACGGAACCGGGCTCATGAGTATGTCCATCGTGATGATGGGCTTTTTCTTCACCTTCATGGTGATGGGCATCTTCTTCACCCTCATGATGATGGGCGTCTTCTTCACCAACATAGCGAAGGTCTACAACCTTGGCTAATTCCACGGGCTTAGCTTTTTGCAAAATATCAGGAGTCAATAATTTTTCCGTAGGCTCTAGGCCGGCACCATTATAAAAGAATACTTTAGCCTTACCAATGCTCTTTAAATCACTCACTGTAGGTTCCCAATCATGAGGTTCTGCACCGGGAGGCACAAGCAATTGTACGTCCACCTTATCACCACCCACAACTTTCGCCACATCGTAAGCAGGATATACGGTAGCCACTACTTGTAATTTTTCACTATCCCCACGAGAACCCGCACTGCCACAACCGACCAGACCTACGGTGGCCAATGCCACTAAGCCTAGTACTAGACCTTTTTTTAAATTAAACATAATCTCATCCTTTCTCTTATATTACATAAAAGTATATTCATATGTCCATATATACATTTCATACAGTAAAAAGCCCCGACATTTTGTCGGGGCCTCACTTGATGCTAACTTAATCTTATATTGATACTAATTTAATGTTAACTTGATGTTAACTTAATGCTAACTTGATGCTAACTTAATGCTAACGCTAAATAAGTACATATCATGCTCTATTATTTTTTAAGTTTAGCCCGTAATGCTACAACGATTGGTGTACCTACGAGAACGGCCCCAAGGGCTTCAATAGGACCATGGAAAATGGCCACACCGAGGACAATATTCAATACATTTTCCACTGGAATATTGCTAGCCTGAGCATAGGGCTCAGCGTAAATTATATAAATTAGGCCCATAACCATAATGGTATGCATCATAGTGCCTAAAAATAAACCAAGTACAATACGAATCACTTCGCTCTTAAGCGGTAATAAGCGATACACATAATAGCAAATCGGCCCAATTAACATACGTGGTAACACCGACACAATAGGGTTTAAAAATGCAAAAGACATAACATTTGGCGCCATAATGTTTTGCACAATGCTATAGCCACCAAAGATAGTCCCTACAATCATACCTACTCGTGGACCTTCTACTAAGGCGCCGATTAAAGTAGGAATATGCAAAATCGTAAAGTTAATAGGCGGGATACGAATAAATCCAAAGCCGGTTATGCCCAATATAACCGTAATAGCAGCTAACAAGCCAACAACTGTTAGTTGCCTCACATTAAAACGCTTGCGCGCATATGGCGATGCCGTAGGCTTACTACTGTTCGCGCGTTCTGCGTTTTTTATATCTATATTGTTTTCTTTATCTGCCATGTGTACTTCCTCCGTTCTTATTCCCTGCGGATATAAGTCGAACAAAAAAATAGATGGTCTATCTTGCTATCATCGTTCTGTTCACTCGATACAGACTGTCATAGGCTAATAAACCATCTATTATATTAAATTATTACTATCTTGCTGTCAAGATTTCTCTAATTATTTATTTTTTGCTCCTGATTGTTTCTTTTGTGCCTTTTTCTCTGCTTTGCGCTTTGCTTTAGCTTCCGCTGCTTCACGAATATCATCAGACTCAGGTGCATTAGTCTTCATTACCTCTTCTACCTTATTGCGCACTAAATCTTCTTGAGATTTAAAACGACTTTGCAAGGCTGTTAATGCTTTTTCAGCGCCCATACCTACACCATTGGCCACGCCGATAATAATAAGTTGAATCAACGCCGGCGTTACATAGACTAGAGGATTGCCTCTAAAGGCAGGGAAAATATAATCTGCCGAGTTTTTAACGAACTCTGGCAACCACCCACCAGCAAAGATATGACCATTAATAGCCAACCACGCAAAGGCTGTAATTAAAATACGAAGTAAGCGGAAGGCTTTACGTACCTCGTGGCGAGGGAATAAGTAAAAGGCAATGGAGCCCATTGTCCACACCACTAACAAAAGAATGAATAAGTTGAGCGTATCTAATATCATAGCCTGTGTTTCTACAGATACACTGAGACCGCCCAAGTTCATAAATAAAATATCGCCAATTAATAACAAAGGAATTGGCAAGGCATATACAGCAATGTCTAAAGTTTCATCAAGCCAAGTATTAATTCGTGGACGATTAAAGAAGGCCGTTAAAATAGCCGCCGTAAGTCCCATGCCAATATAGCCAGCCAAGAAAATGCCCCCCCAGATTAAGAGCAATTCACTCATTGTTTGGCCTGCCATTTTAATAGGCGCTACCCGTTCGCCCATATAAAAGAAAATAAACCAACCAAACCAGCTATAAAAATAGAGGCCGCCACGCCATGGATAGGTAACATACGGTTTTAATCGCTCTTGACGGCGAAGCCAAAATGGCATAAATAAAGCTAAACCTACATACAATGGAATACCGGTTAACATACCACCCACTGCCATAGCAATGATAGAAATAGGAACTACTATGAGCGCTCCCAGCAGAGTTATACGTAATAGATTTTTCAATTCAGTTCCCCTTTCTAAGGATACGTGTTAAACAATAGCTAAAGGATAAAGATAATACCACTTGTATATACATAACTAAAATAAAGGCCACATCACGACCAATGGTCGGCAAATTCCATAAAAAGGAAAAATCACCTACAAAAAATGATTTATATGTAAAAATCTGCACAGCCAACCAAGCCACAACATATAACACACGACCAATGCGCTTTTGCTCAGGCCCAAACCCACTTTTCGAAGACGATAAATAGCAAAGTGGGATGAATACCGATAAAAACAAATAGCTAACGAGCGCAACCATAGCACTAGAGCCATTATGTATTGTATAGGCTCCTAAGGGAACTAATAAAATAAAAAAGCTCATATATAAAGTACGCCCCATAATATCGGCAAGGACTTTCATAATCTAACCTCCTAGTAAATCAACTCAATAGTTTTATTCTACTATAGGTACGGCTAAAACTCAATAAAAAAGACCTCTTAAAGTCAGTGTTACCAACTTAAGAGGTCTTGTATTAGTATTAAGCTACTGTAGTAGCTTCTACAGTAATAGCATCATCATTACCAACTAGCGACGTATTCTTCGCCTTAGGTAATAAAGGCGTCATACTGCGAAGGCCAATGACCAATGTAAATATATTATGCATCCAAGCTGTTGTACTAGGCGTTAAAATTTGGAATAAACCAAGCCCAACTAGGCCACCATTTACACCAACAATGGAATTATAATTAAACTGAATGCGGTCCATAAGCTTCATAGCAATGCGACGTAAATCAACGATGCTTGTTAAATCATCCGAAGACACCGTTATATTGGCAATTTTTTGTGCAATAGGAGCCCCTTCATTCATAGCGACGCCTACATGTGCTTCAGATAAAGCTGGGGAGTCATTAATACCATCCCCTACCATCATCACCGTATAGCCTTCACTCTTAGCTTGCTTTACATAAGCCGCTTTGTCGCCAGGCAATACTTCAGCATGCACTTCATCTATGCCAATTTCACGAGCAACCCGTTCTGCATTGCGTTTACTGTCTCCCGTCATCATGACAATTTTCTTAACACCTAACTCATGTAATTCCTCAACTACTTGAGCCGCTTCTTCGCGCACTGGATCTTTAATGCAAAGCACTGCTGCCAAGCGACCACTAATAGCTAAGTATAAATGAGATGATGAATCTGGTAAATTATTAAACGTATCCATTTCATCTGGTGGTATTACTGTTTTTTCATCGTCAAAAATAAAATGCGCACTGCCGATACGGCATTTACGATTGCCCACTTTAGAGGCAATGCCATGAGCTACGATATATTCTAATTTAGAAGAATGTTTTTCCTTATGAGGTAAATTGTGCTGTTCCGCTGCATTCACAACAGCTTTCGCCATGGAATGAGGGAAATGCTCTTCTAAACAAGCGGCGAGCATTAACATGTCATCAGGATCATGACCTTCAAAAGTAATAATCTGTTCAAACACAGGCTCTGCCTTAGTTAAAGTACCGGTTTTATCAAATACGATAACATCCGCTGCAGCAATCTGTTCCAAGAATTTGCCGCCCTTAACTGTAATGCCTCGTTTAGACGCTTCTTCCATAGCCGATAATACAGCTAATGGAATACTCAATTTTAAAGCACAAGAGAAATCAACCATCAAGAAAGACAAGGCTTTCATAGTGTTACGGGTTAACAAATATGTTAAGGCTGTACCAGCAAAAGTGATAGGCACTAATTTGTCTGCCATATGGAAGGCTTTTTGTTCCATACCTGATTTCATTTGCTCTGATTCTTCAATGAGACTTACAATTTGTTCATATCGAGAGGATTTAGAATTACCACGCACTTCGATGATACAGGATCCTTCATCTACAACAGTACCGGCATATACAGCGGTACCTTCATCGCGACGAACAGGTTCCGGTTCACCTGTCATGGAGCTTTCATTTACAAGGACGACACCCTCTACTACAATGCCGTCTAAAGGAACGACTTCGCCTTGACGTAAAACGACTTGGTCTCCTTCTTTTACCTCAGCCACTGGACGACTTACTTCTACACCATCCACTTTAACCCATACTTTGTCAACATTTAATGACATGCTTTCTGCTAGGTTAAGAACCGATTTGCGAAGAGTCCACTCTTCAAGAGTTTCACCAATGCCTAATAAGTACATAATAGCACCAGCTGTTGAGAAATCACCGCGAAGCATGGATACGGTAATCGCCACGCCATCTAGGACTTCTACAGTCAACTTGCGATGCCATAACATAGTAACTGCTTGTTTTACAAATTTTACTGCACTTACCCAATTCCATGCTATCCTAACAGGCATTGGCAAGAAAACGCGTTTACCAATGTATAATAAGGTTTGACCAATCATGGATTCACGATACTTGCGATTTACAAGTCGTGGGGAATATTCCGTCAATGCAGGGGCTGCCGTTAAGTCAAGGGAACGAAGTGCTAATAAGGCATCGCGCACGGCAAGTTCATCGCCATTATGAGTGATGATTAAGTCGCGCGAGCGAGTGAAAAATTTCACCTTAGTAATCGCCGCGCATTTCATGAGCTCTTCTTCAACATATGCAGCCTGTGCATCGTCAAATAACCATCCTGATACTTTTACGTGAAGTCGTTTCGATAATCTTTGACTAACCGAAAACTTCAACATTATTTTTCTTCACTTTCTTCCACTTCTAATAATGCGTCTTCTTGACGGCGTTTTTCATTAATTTCTTGTGCATCAGCTAAAATGCTATCGCTAGAAGCTTGTACTTTTTCAGCTGTTTGCATAATGCTGTCTTTAGCGCGAATACCAGCAGCTACTACATTAGCATATACTTTCTTAGCATCTTTGCTTGTTAATACTTTTAAACCTACAGTACCAAGAGCTAAACCAGCAGCGAATAAGTTTGCATTTTTTACTTTTGTTTTGTCTACGTTAAACATACTAAATCAACCTTTCTTTTGGGAATTAAATGTAATAAAACTGTAAAACACCTTAATTTATAAAAATAGCCAAGGATCAAAGAACAATGAACCTTGGCTACTTACACCATATCTCAAAACGATTTACGCTTTTTTATCTGGCATAGCACCACTGCAGCAACCACAGCCCACGCTAGCAGTATTAACCGTATTTTTACCGCCTTTACCACCACAGCCACAACTACAACCACCTTTACCAGTCATAGTTTTATACGCTTTTTTTACAACAAATAGTACTGCAATTAATCCAATGAGATATACTATTAGGTTCTCCATTATCATACACCATCCTTCTAGTTTTATCAATAGCATTCTCTATGCAAATATCACCAAACAACGCTCCACTACTGAATTCTCAATGAATTATCATAAATCTATTATCATTTAGAATTTGTATTTTACATTGTGGATTCTCAATATCCATAAAGAGTTCTACATTACTCAATTTATCGATAATCCCATAATACGGGCATTATACTTTGTAATAAATGAGTAAAATATTAGTAAAGCTCCAAAAGGGTATTTGATATACATTCTTACCCTATATTACTAAAAATTTTTTTAAATTTATGCAAGAAAGACCTATGCATCACGCATAGGCCTTTACTCTACCTAATTAAATAGGAACTCATAATTGCTCTTACGAGCAGGCCCTATTCAATTATTGAAATCCTAATAAATGACCTACATGATATACCAAGAAGGCCGCACCCCACGCAAGAGCACAGGAGTAAAGAATGAAGAAGCTAAGCCATGCCCAGCCGCCTGCCTCACGTTTAAATACTGCCATTGCCGCAAAACATGGAGGGTAAATAAGTACGAACATCATTAAACCTACCGCTACTAATGGCGTGAAGGATTCATCTTGACGTAAGTATTCTTGTAATGGTTGTTCATTGTCTTCGTCAGCTGTTACAGCATAAATTGTACCTAATGTACTTACCATAACTTCTTTAGCAGCTAATGCTGTGATTAAAGATACACTCATCTTCCAGTCAAAGCCAAGTGGACGCATAATTGGTTCAATAGTACGACCAATCATAGCAGCATAAGAACCTTGGATTTTTTCAGATGCTTCTTGTTCATCAATTTGACCTAACTCTTCATCTCTTAGAAGATCATTTTGGTAAACAGACCAAGCTACTGGGAAGAGATTTGCATTGCCCGCTTCTAATTGTTTGAAGTAGTCTGGTACTTCTAATGCATCAGCACCAGTAGCCTGAGCGGCATCTTCATTAGCATTGGCTTCATTAGTTGTAGCCTCTGCTGTCGTTGCTTCAGCAGCTTCTTCAGGTGCTTCCTCTTCAGCTGCGTCTTGTTCTTCTTGAATCGCTGCCATTTGATCAACTAAATCCATTACTGGTTGTTTTTGTTCATCACTAGTCAAACCAGCTTGTGCTAAAATGGCATCAGCTTTTGCATCATAGCTTTCTGTCACGGTAGCACGAGCCGCATCAAAATCTTGAGAATATTGTACATCTTGTGGATAGGATGCAAGGAACCAAATAATAACAGACGCTGCTAAAATGAATGTACCTGCTTTCTTTAAGTACAATACAGCGCGCTCCCACATATGAAGAAGTACACTCTTTAAAGTTGGCATATGATATGGTGGTAATTCCATAACAAATGGTTCGGATTCACCAGGGAATAAGAATTTGCGGAATACTTTAGCCATGATTACAGCTAACACAATACCGGCCAAGTAAATGGCAAATAAAGCGGTACCACGCTGCCCTACTGGGAAGAAGGCACCGATAAACAAGGTGTATACCGGCAAACGAGCACTACATGTCATAAATTGGGATACCAATATAGTAATCATGCGGTCGCGACGATTATCTAAGATACGAGCCCCCATGATGGCTGGAATACTACAACCATAACCAATCAATAAAGGAATGAAAGATTTACCATGCAAACCACAAGCGCGCATCACACGGTCCATGACGAACGCTGCACGAGCCATATAACCAGTGTCTTCTAAGAAGGCAATGCCTAAGAATAAGAGCACAATAAGAGGTACGAAACTCATTACGGCGCCCACACCGGCAATAATACCATCCACAACTAAGGATTGTAATTGACCTTCCGGGATTACTGTTGCAGCCCATTCGCCTAAGGCTGTAAAGCCATCTTCAATCCAACCTTGTGGATAGGCCCCTAATTCGTTTACGAAGTTGAATAGGAGCCACATAATACCCAAGAAAATAGGAAGGCCGAAAACGCGATGAGTTAAAATCTTATCAATGCGATCTGATTTAGTTTCAAGTTCTTTAGGTTCTCCTTGCAAGCTAGCATTAAAAGTCGCTACAGCAAAACGATGGCGGTATTCTTGGAAAATAATATCTAAATCTACTTTGCCTTCTAGTTCGCTGCGAAGTTTTTCTGCTTCCGCAAGAACAGTCTGTGTATTTTCAAATGCTTTTACTTTGTTAACTACATCAGGGTCATTTTCTAATAATTTAATAGCTACCCAGCGCAATGGATATGTAATGGTGCCAGCGTCCTCGATTTTTTGAACTAAATCAGCGATGGCCGGCTCAAGAATTTCACCATAATCAACTGTTGCTAGTTGAATCTCTTCTTTTTTTGTTACATCCACTACGGCTTGAAGTAATTCACTAGTACCTACATTGTTACGACCTACTGTTTTAACAATGCTTGCACCAGTTAATTCGCTGAGCTTTTTCACGTCAATATTAACGCCCATTTCTTCTGCAATATCAGACATGTTAAGGGCCAATACGAGAGGTCGCTCAAGTTCAAGCAATTGAGCTGCTAAGTATAAATTACGCTCTAAATTAGAAGCATCTAATACATTAACAATTACATCAGGTTCATCATTGATAATCGTATTACGTGCTACTAATTCATCTAATGAACGAGCTGTTAAGCTATATGTACCTGGTAAGTCAATGAATAGTAAATCACTACCATTAAACTTACATTCCCCTTCTTTTTTTTCTACCGTAGCACCTGGATAGTTACCAACATGTTGTTTTGATCCGGTAATATTATTAAAAATTGTTGTTTTACCACAGTTCGGATTCCCTGCTAAGGCAATACGAATGGTAGTGGCAGTTTGGTCACTCATTCTAAGCCTCCTGACTTGTATCTACGTCTATTGTTGCTGCTTCACTTACACGTAAAGCTAAGTCAAAGTTTTTCACTTTAATTTCCACAGGGTCTCCTAGTGGAGCAAATTTCATTACACGCACCGCTGTGCCCGGTACTAATCCCATATCGATTAAGCGGTGTTTAATATTCCCAGTTCCTCGTAGGTTGGTAATAACACCAGCTTCGCCTGGCTTAAGTTGCGCCAATTGTTTTATCATCCCTACACCTCCTTGTTGGCAAAACGCAATACGGTTCATCCCTAAACTTATAGGTATTACATTTTCACTATGCCAATAATGATAAATAATTACATTTTGATTATAGCACAAAGGGCCATAAATTCAATAACCACTTTCATTTTCGCCATTTTGAGGCTATATCGAATTCTATAAATTTTCATTCTCAATCTCTTATACCGCAACAGTTTAATATGTGAAAAGGGTTCAGGTTATTTTCATTTTCATTTGAGATTTCTTATCTATTGAGAATGGAGTAATGAAAATTACAAGATTTATCAAAATAGACTATAACAAATAGTCATTTTCAATACATTTTCAATATACAAATTTCACAAAACATATATCACTTTTAGTAAATCATGGCCATATACATGAAATTTTCTGCCTATAAATCATAATTTTTATAGTATACAGTTTTAAACTATATACCTTTAACTGCCTATCTTGTTTCTATATATGTTATAATGATAGAGATAATATTGATACATATAAATATAGTGAAATATAGCAAATTCGGTAATATGAGCAACACTACTGCATTGCTACCTATAGAAAGGACAATACTATGAAATCATTTAAAACATTAGGCGTCACAGAGAGCCTTATTGACTTATTAGCCAAGCAAGGCATCAAAGAACCTACGCCGATTCAAGAAGAAGCGATTCCACCTGCCTTTAAAGGGGTGGATTTAATTGCCAAAGCTCAAACAGGTACTGGTAAGACCTTAGCCTTCTTACTACCAATTCTCCAACGTATACATACGGATGTATTCCAAGAACAAGCTTTAATCATCGCCCCTACGAGAGAGCTAGTAAAACAAATCTCTGACACCGCTAAAGGTTTAGGCGATGCATTAGGCGTTGATATTTTACCACTCATTGGTGGTCGCACCATTGAAGGCCAATTACAGCAATTAGGACGCCGTCCTCATGTCATCCTAGGTACACCAGGTCGTCTTCTCGACCATGTAAGCCGTGGCTCGTTGCAATTAGAAAATGTACGCCGCGTGGTGCTAGACGAAGCGGATCAAATGCTACACATGGGATTCCTTCCCGATGTAGAATCCCTCATTGAACATACCAATCCAAATCGCCAACTACTCCTCTTCTCGGCTACCATTCCAGACCGTATTCGTGCGTTAGCAAAAACCTATATGAATAAACCCATGTCTGTAACAATCAAAGGAGCCAATGTAACCTTAGACTCCATTGAGCAACGCGTACTCATGGTATCACCAGAGGAAAAACTTAAGCGCTTAATCACTCAATTACAAGAAGACAATCCGTACTTAGCCATTGTTTTCTGTAATAAAAAAGAAGGGGCTATTCGCCTCTCCTATGAATTAACTGCCGCTGGTTTTAATATTGGTGAACTCCATGGCGATTTAAGCCAAGGACGGCGCACACAAATTTTAAAAGACTTTGCTCGCGCTCGTACACAAATCCTAGTAGCTACAGATATTGCCGCCCGTGGCATTGATATTGAAGGCATTAGTCATGTATACAACTATGATGTGCCTCATGATGTGGACTACTATATTCATCGCATTGGCCGCACTGGCCGCGCTGGTACCTCTGGTATCGCCATTACATTTGCAACGCCAGCTGATGAAAGTTGGTTGCGTCGTATTGAACGTGCCATTGAAGCCACCTTGACCAAATATACAGCCGATGGTCAGGTAAAAACAAAAGGTAAAGCCAAAGCACCTAAGAAGGAAACGGTTTCTAAAAAACCAAAAATCACGTCTAACTACCAAGCAACTAAGGCTAAACGCCACAAGGCAACAGGTCATAAAGGCGCTAACACACGTCAACGTCGCTCTAGATAACCGTATTACATAAATAATCTACATAAAAATAAAGCAGTCTCCTCAACAAGCTTAGCTGGCTTTCTTGAAGAAGGGACTGCTTTTTTTATATTTAAAGGACCGCTCTTTTTATATTTTATTTTTTTATATTTTATTTTTTTATATTTTATTTTTTTATAGTAACTTAATTTTACTTAGACCCATGGTAAATGCTTGGTTGCCCCTCTACATCAGCAACACTGGTTCTACAATTTGGAAAATTACTACAACGCCAAGTAGATCTACCTTGTTCATTCGTATTAACAAGTTGTCCTGTTTTACATCTTGGACAGGTGTAATTAGGCTGATCTGTTTGCTTTTGTGTTTGCGCCGCATCAGCAATGGCCTTTGCTACACGATCTTCTTGAGCACTCGTGTATTCCTCAGGATTAAATGTACTGCCTAAATTGCGTCCTCTTCCCCCATCAACAGGTTTTGTAAAACGGCAATTAGGATAATTAGTACAGCCATAGAAGGCCCCGAATTTACCATTACGCTTTTGCAAAATTCCTTTGCCACATTTTGGACAGGGCTCTGCTGGACCGGTCTGTTCATCCGAAACTCCACCAAAACGAGCCGCATTGGCCTCCATGCCATGCTGACTACTCTGCTGATTCTCACGCTTTACAACGCGCACTGTATTGGCAATATTAAAACCATCTGTATCAAGGCCTTCCGCTTGTCCCCAAAGGCCAGTAGCATTAGCTTTTTGAATTAAACGGCGCAAAAAGTCGACTTGGTCCTTTAAAAAGGAATCTAAGGTACCTTCCCCTTCACTCATGGCAGCCAATCGCTCTTCCCAAACGGCCGTTTCATCAGGATATAGCATCTCCTCTGGCAAGGCATCAACGAGTAAATAGCCTAAATCTGTAGGTTGAATAACTTTTTTCTTGCCTTTTACAGACATAAATTTGCGATTAATTAACTCATCAATAATGGTTGCTCTGGTGGCTTCTGTACCGATACCTGATACAGCTTTCAATTGCTTTTTAAGGTCTTCATTTTTTACATATTTATGAATTTCCTTCATGGCCTGTAATAAGGTTGCTGCTGTAAAACGACTTGGCGGCTTAGTTTGCTTCGCATCAATGGCAATATTTTCAACTGTAACTGTATCGCCTTTTTTTACTGCAGGTAATTCGCCACTCTCTTCGATAGGTTGTTGCTTTCGACTTCTCTTAGTGCTCCCCTCGTTAGTCTCGCCGAGAGTGCCGCCTTCATGTGTATCATCACCGAGAACCATTTCATCTGCATCAGTAGAATCACCTGCTTCATCAGCACCTGAAGAAGTACTCTTCTTGGACTTTTGGAACAATTCCTTCCATCCCAATACAGTGACTACACGGCCATGAGCAACAAAATGTTCCTCATTTTGCAATACGGTCAATTTCGTTTGCTCATATTCATGTTCAGGATAAAATTGAGCAATATAGGACTGTGCTATAAGAAAGTAAATATTGCGTTCCATTGGCGGTAAGGTATCCACCTTGCAAGGCACAGTCGTGGGTATAATGGCATGGTGAGCCGTAATTTTCTTATCATTCCATGCCCGCGACTTTATAGTTAAGTCCGCCTTACTAGCCCAAGTTCCCAATTTACCGGCATTATGACTTAAATTACCTATGATTGTCTTTTTATCAGCATATTGGTTCTGTGGCAAATAATCACAATCTGAACGAGGATAGGTAGTCAATTTTTTCTCATAGAGCTTTTGTGCCGTATCAAGTACTTGTTGCGGATCATAGCCATAGGCCTTGCCTGCTGCTACTTGGAGCGCCGATAAAGATAAAGGTAAACGCTGGGCTTCCTTTTTCTTATTCTTTTCCCGCTTTTCAATAATACCCTCGTGACTATCCATCAAGCGATTAGCAAGCTCTTGGGCTATCTCTCGTTTTAAAAGACGACCTTCCGGATCTAACCCAACCTGCTCGTCCTTTGGCTGCCAGGTAGCCCAAAACTGCCCCTTTTCATGACCATATAAAACCTTTAAGGTGTAATAGTCAAGGGGTACGAAATTCTCTAGTTCACGCTCTCTTCGCACTACTAAGGCCAAAGTAGGCGTTTTAACGCGCCCAATAGGAAAGGTTACTTTATGCCCCATGCGGCGCTGTGCCAATGTATAAGCACGAGATAGATTCATGCCAATGAGCCAATCAGCGCGAGCTCTGGCTAAAGCCGATTGTTGTAAATTATAAAAATCTTTATTATCACGCAAATCATCTAAGGCGGCTCGAATTGATTTCTCGTCTAGTGCATTTAACAAAATACGCTGTACGGGCTTATTATTATTCACATAGAGTAAAATTTCATCAATTAAAAGCTGCCCTTCTCGGTCCGGGTCACCTGCATTGACAATGACATCGGCCTTTTCAATGAGGTCTTTGATGGTATGAAATTGCTTTTCACTGCTTTTAGTAATGAGCAACTTCCACTCATCCGGCACAATTGGTAAATCAGCGGCATTCCATCGCTTATAGCGCGGATTATAATCACCTGGTTCCGCCTGTTCTAGTACATGACCAAAGGCCCAAGTTACTACATCATCACCTTGTATGATATAGCCATCACGGCGCTGTACACGCTGTTGCTCTGGCAAATATTTACTTATTTCTCGCCCCATACTTGGTTTTTCTGCAATAAATAATCTCATAGGACCTCCTTTGTATCCTATTTATTATACAATAAAGTGCTCTGAAACGTAACAAAAAAGTACGCTGAAACGCATCAAAAGATTTATAAACTCCCTGTTCTTTGTAATGACAAACACCGCCTAGGTAGTATATAATTTTAAAGATAGATATTTATAATTTGAGGTGACAACATGACATTTTTAGATGAAGTAAAACGTCGTCGTACGTTTGCTATTATATCTCACCCGGATGCGGGTAAAACAACCTTAACAGAAAAACTCTTGCTATACGGTGGTGCCATTCACTTAGCAGGTTCTGTTAAGTCTCGTAAAACTCAAAAATATGCAGTGTCCGACTGGATGGAAATTGAAAAGCAACGCGGTATTTCCGTTACCAGTTCCGTGCTTCAATTTGACTATGACGGCTGTCGTGTCAATATTCTAGACACCCCTGGTCACCAAGACTTCTCTGAAGATACATATCGTACGCTCATGGCTGCAGACAGTGCGGTCATGCTCATCGACGTGGCTAAAGGTGTGGAAGCACAAACAAAAAAACTCTTTGCTGTTTGTAAAGAGCGTGGTATTCCTATCTTCACTTTTGTCAACAAAATTGACCATTTTGGTCGCAATCCTTTTGATTTGATGGAAGAAATTGAAAACTCCCTTGGCATTCGCGCCGTTCCTATGAACTGGCCTGTAGGGATTAATGGTGAATACCAAGGCATTTATGACCGTGAAACCCATACGGTTGATCTATTTGCCAAAGATGAAACTCATGGTCAAAAGAAATTAGCCTCCACAAAAGAGTCTGTTGATGATCCCGCATTCAGGGAGCTCCTCGGCGAAGAAGTTCATCAATCCCTTATTGATGACATTGAGCTTCTCGATGTCGCAGGCGATGAATTTGATTTTGACAAAGTACGCGCTGGTGAATTAACCCCTATGTTCTTTGGCTCTGCTATGACAAATTTTGGCGTTAAGCCATTTCTAGAAAAATTCTTGGACCTCGCGCCGGCCCCAGCACCTCGCCAAGCTTTAGAGGAAACTGTGGAGGCTACAGGTGAAGACTTCTCTGCCTTCGTATTCAAAATCCAGGCCAATATGAATCCTAATCACCATGATCGCATTGTATTTATGCGCATCTGTTCTGGTAAGTTTGAAAAAGGTATGTCCGTACTACACCGTCAATCCGGCAAATCCATTCGTTTGGCCAGCCACAACAATTCCTGGCTACGGAACGGACCATTATTGATGAGGCCTATCCTGGCGATATAATTGGTGTCTTTGATGCTGGTACTATGGGCGTGGGCGACACACTATGTGCATCGAATCACAAAGTAACATTCAGCGATTTCCCTGTATTCCCACCAGAATTTTTTGCCCGCGTAAGTCCTAAGGATACGATGAAGCGCAAACAATTCCAAAAAGGCATGACTCAATTGGCACAAGAAGGGGCCGTCCAAATTTTTGAACAGCCTCATTCCCTCGATTCTTTCATTGTAGGCGCCGTAGGTATGCTCCAGTTTGAAGTATTACAATATCGCCTTCGCAATGAATATGGTGTAGAACCTATTACAGATTCTCTCCCTTATAGCGTAGCTCGTTGGGTAAAAGGCAATGTAGATATTAAATCCCTAAAGGGTTTAGACAATGCCATGGCTGTAAAAGACAATCGGGATCGCACGGTTATCCTCATCAGCAATGAATGGCAAATGGGCTGGGTTGAAGAACGTAACCCAGACGTAACATTCTTAAAAACACCATCCCTTAACGAACATTTAGAAAACGAATAATTCACAACAAAAAGCCCCAGTGCTCTTAATGCTGTGCGACTTAAGATTAGATTTCATTAATCTAATCTTAAAAGACTCGCAACAGCTCCAGGAACACTGGGGTATTTTTTATTAAAATAAAGGAACAAGATTAGCTAGGCGCGTATAGCCATTATCTCGCAAATTGTCGCGCAAGTTCCAACTCGCCTCAATCAATTCAATATAATGTAATCGCCACGTAAAGCTCGTGTAGGAATTCATGCCTTCAAAAACAGCTACGCGCGGTAGATTATACATATTCTCGCCACGCTTCGCATTACCTGCTTCCACAGTAACGGCCATTTTATAACCAGCTGCTTTAGTAAAATTTTCAATTCTACCATCACTAAAACCACATGGAAAGGCAATATACTCGATAGGATGATGCAATGTAGCCTCTAAAATTTGCTTAGACAAGGTCAATTCCTTCTGCACATCACTATCAGACAATTGACGTAAATCCTTATGCGAATATGTATGAGACTCTACAGTCATCCCCGCTGCTTCTAAGGCTTGTAATTGGTCAGCATTCATAAATCGTGGCTGTCCAATGGAGTCCGCAATCATGAAAAATGTAGCCTTCATGCCATACTTTTGCAGTATGGGCAAGGCATTTTTATAATTATCTTCATAACCATCGTCAAAGGTAATGAGCACGGGCTTATCTGGTAACGCCGTCCCCTGAGATAGATAGGCATTTAATTGGTCCATAGTTATCGTATGGTAGCCATTATTTTTTAAATACGCCATTTGATCATCAAAATCCCAAGTACGCATAGTCAAAGGTGATAATAGGTCATCATTGACTTGGTGATAATTTAGTACTGGCACGCCGCGTATGGCATAGCTTGTAGCCGTTGTCCAGCAAAATGATAAATATGTGCCTATGCAAATAATAAGTCCTAATACGGCACAGGAAAGACCTATAATTATATTTTGTTTCTTCATGAGTTACCTAACTCCAATATGACTCCATTCAAAATGTAATGAATTGACTTTGATACTTGGCTATTATGTCTTTGCCTTTATCACTTTTCCTTTAGCACTTGCCCTTTAATTCACTCCAAGCATTGGCAATATGGGCAAATTCTTGTAAATCAAAGGTTTCACCACGGCGATTGCCATCAATTTGAGCTCGATTTAAAATCGCTTCAATCTCTTCTTTTTTAAGCCCCGTGGTCTTCATTGTATTGCTAAAGGTTTTGCGACGCTGCGCAAAAGCCGCCTTGATAACTCTAAATAAAATGGCCTCATCAGCTACTGATACTGGTGGCTCCTTGCGAAGCTTACAGCGTACTACTGAACTCGTCACCTCAGGTGCTGGTAAAAAGGACTTCGGCAATACATCCAATACAATCTCCGGTTCAGTATAATACTGCACAGCCACTGATAAAGCACCATAGGCTTTTGTTCCTGGTGTAGCTACCATGCGCTGGGCCACTTCTTTTTGCACCATCACAACTAAGCGCTCAATGGGTAATTTCATTTCTAATAATGACATAATAATAGGAGTTGTAATATAGTATGGCAAATTAGCCACTACTTTAAAAGGCTTGTGGTTCATAATCTCAGGAATATTTACTTTTAAAATATCGCCATGAATAATACGCACATTGTCATAACCTTCTAATGTGTGATCTAATACGTCTAACAGACGACGGTCTAATTCTACGGCCGTCACATCAGCACCACTTTGTGCGAGTCCTTGGGTCAATGTACCAATGCCAGGACCTACTTCCAGTACTGGTTCCCCCGGCTCCAATTGGGCGGCTTTAACAATATCGTCCACTACACGGCGAGATATGAGAAAATTCTGCCCTAACTTTTTACTCATGTGAATGCCAAATCGTTTGCAAATATAATGCACCACTTCCGGACTGGCAATAACTGACTCTAATATGCTCAATGCTATCTCCTTTTACTTATAGTTATAACTCCAATATGGCCGCTTCAAATTCATCACGGCTGATGCCATAATGATTTAAGCGATATAAAAATTGCTTACTATTGCCATAGCCAATGCCCAGTAGGGCTCCTAGCTTATCCCGTTGGGCCACACTATTAGGGCGACCTGATAAGCCATGACGAATTATGTCTTGTATGGTAAATTCATTGGACGATTCCATCGTATGCGTATGAAGGCTTTCTAAGGCTTTACGAATAGCCTCAGGAGAGGCTTGTTCTACCCCTAAATCATTATTGGCAATGGCTTCTTCACGGGGAATAAAGGCATGTTGAGCATTAGGAAATCGTTTACTTAAAAACCGGCGAATCCGCTCACCTGCTGTATCAGGATCCGTAAGAATAATGATACCTCTTTTTTCATAGGCATATTGGATTTGCTTTAGCACTGCTTTACGTAGGGTAAATCCTTCTGTCATAATGCAATCCGCTTCCATAGCTTTAGCTATTTGTTGCACATCAGATTTACCTTCTACTACTAATACTTCTTTTAACATAGCCCTATCCTTTCTCTATTACATCCATACTATTTTACCAAATAATAAAGGAGCGGTAAACCATAATAGTTTACCGCTCCTTTATGCATTTAAATTAACGTGGAAATATATGTAAGTGTCGTATCATTACCTACACTTACCTAAATATACTTATATAAATATATTTAGCTAAGCGTAGTAATTCATCCAACTTATTGCAATACATATACTTCTATGGACTGTCTACCAAATTCCATTGCTTCACTATAGGAGTCCATCAGTAAATCAATGCGATGTCCTGAAATGGCGCCCCCTGTATCCGCTGCTATGGCCATGCCATAACCAGGAATGTATAGACGTGTTCCTAATGGAATTACATCAGGATCCACTGCCACTACACCACGTCTTGCTACCATGCCTGTAGCTGTGATGCCTCGACCATCACCATCAGTAGGTAAATACGCGCTCGCTTCCATTGTAAGCACCTCGCGGTAGCGTACTGTGCCTCGAGATGTTTCTACAACTGTTTCTCGAGAGCCCACTTTAATAATAGTCGGTACCATCTGTTTAATTGCCTTCTGATTAAGAAGTTGTCGTTTTATTTCTTTACCATCTTGATAGAAAATTTCTTCTTCTACTGATTCCACGCCAGCAACGCCTTCTTGAACAACTTGTTCTTCGCCCATTGCCATGGTGTCATCACGTTGTCGAATGACCTGTGGTTCTACAGGTCGTTCATAATTTTTTACAGAACGACTGGTTACTCGAGCAATGGCCACTTCACTATTAGCAGTAATGTGTGTATTGCCATCCTCTAATGGTACATAATTAGGTGCCTTATATCCCAACTCATCAGCTAAGCCTTGGGCTGTTGTTTGTACAGTCATAACAGTGTTTGTTTGACCATCAACAGTTACTTTTACAGGAAATGCTCTGACTACAGTTACTACTGTGCCGTTCTCTAACGATGTGGTACTAAGAAGTATAGCATCTTTAGGATTGAGCGAAATCTTGGCATCGCGTAAAATTCCCTCCGCTGAGTTGAGGTGTGTCTTAACAATCTGTGTTTGACCATCAACATTAATAGTCACTGTCTTTTCGTTCCAAGCAAAACCTGAAACACTGACGAACACGACTGCTAAGAGTATCAGAAACAGGAACATGTGACGCTTTGCAAGAGTCACAATATTACTCTTCTGAATTACTAGATATTTTGTCATCTAATCCCTCCTGCTTTGCCATTCTACCACAAGAGGATATATTAAGTCAAACAAACGAACTAGTATAAAGAAACTATCAAGCATTTACCGCCTTCTTCATAATTTTCATAATTTATTTTCTAACGGCCTATGTCTTTTTACAAGAGACACTTTTTTCAGTCGTTTCTTTTTTTCATTATTTTTTCTAACTCATCTCATTCACTTGTTATTCACTTTAGTAATAATAGAGGACATACTGAGTCTACTATCTCAAAAGCTAGTCTCTCACTTACTTAACAGGACCTATGAAAATTATAAAAAAAGAGAGCTAAGAAAAATTCTTCTTAACTCTCTTATAACTTTTTATTTGTTAACCTAGCAATATTTTTGATAAGTCGAAAAACGAGATTAAAACCGCATTAAAATGAAGCAATCCTCTTCAACCATCTTCAATGTCATTTAATATATGTTTTTCAACGAATCGTTAATTTTCGACACTCCATTTAAGATTGCGCTTAGATTTTTTTGTACATTGGTTGCATCTGCTCAATGACTGTAAGCTTTGGCTTTTCACTGGCTTGCTTAGCTACTTTCATTAACAAACTTTGAGCCGAAATAGGATTTTCACGAGCAACAATTTTACGATATGAACCATCAGTATTCATAATATGAGCCTTTTGATTATCCGCTAAATAGATTTTCAAAATCCCCACAATGCGCTCTTTATGGCGTTTTTCTTCAATAGGAATCATCAATTCCACCCGTTCATTCAGATTCCGTGGCATCCAGTCAGCACTAGATAAGAACACTTCATCCTTCCCACCATGACGGAAATAGAATAATCTGTGATGCTCCAAGAAGCGCCCAATAATGGAGCGCACTTGAATCGTATCACTAACGCCCGGAATGCCAGGGCGAAGTGTACAGATGCCGCGCACGATAAGATCGATTTTAACACCTTGGGACGAGGCTTCGTACAGCTTGGCCACCACTTCTTTATCTAATAAAGAGTTCATTTTACCAATAATATAGGCCTCTTCGCCACGTTTAGCACATTCAATTTCTTCATCAATATGAGCTAAAATCTTCTCTCTTAAATTAAGCGGTGCCACAATAAATTTATTCCACATTGGTGGATCAGAATAACCAGAAATAAGGTTAAAGAATGACGATGCGTCTTCACCATATTGATCATTACAAGTAAAAATACCACAGTCTGTATATAGACGAGCTGTTTTACCATTGTAATTGCCTGTAGCCAAATGCACATACCGACGAATGGCATCATCTTCACGGCGTACAACCATAGTAATCTTAGAATGTGTTTTAAGACCTTTTAAACCATATATAACATGACAGCCCGCCTTTTCTAAGCGTCGAGCCATGAGAATATTATTGGCTTCATCAAATCGCGCTTTAACTTCCATGAGCACAGTGACTTGCTTGCCATTATCAGCGGCCTTAATTAAGGACGAGATAATCGGTGAATTACCACTCACGCGATACAAGGTTTGCTTAATGGCTAACACTTGTGGATCTTGCGCTGCCTGTGCTACAAAGTCTTCCACAGCCTTAAAGGTTTCAAATGGATGATGCACAAAAATATCTTCTCTGCGGATGACATCAAATACACTTTCTTCTTCATGACCTACTAAATCAGCTGGTTCACATGGCTCAAATGGAGTGTAACGCAAATGGTCATACCCATCAATGTCGCAGAAGCCAAAATACATACACAAATCTAATGGACCATTTAATTTAAAAGCATCCTGTGGCTTTAACTGCAAGCTATTTAAAATAAACTCCAATAAGCCTTCATCGCCCTCTCCAGCTACTTCTAAGCGGACAGAGGCCCCACGACGACGGCGACGCAACGATTCTTCCATTTCGCGAAGCAAATCCTGTGCTTCTTCTTCATCGATTTCAAGGTCCGCATCACGAGTCACACGGAAGGTCATGCTTTTTAAAATTTCATAGCCCACGAAAAAGGCTTCAGAATAGTACGTAATAATATCTTCTAAGTAAATAAAATAACGTTTTTCTGTATAAGTTGGTACTTCCACAATGCGATTTAGCACTGAAGGAATAGGTAAAATGGCAATCTTAACCTCTTTGTCTTCTTCCGATTCCTCCACGGCACGTTTGATCTGTACCACTGTATTCATCGTCTTATTAGCCAAAAATGGGAATGGATGCCCCGAATCCACCGCTAATGGCGTTACTACAGGATATATAACTTGTTCAAAATACTGGTGAAGCCAATCCAATTGAGTGCTCGTTAGGTCGGCTGGTTTTACGAAGAATATATTTTCTTCTTCTAATTGCTTTAATACATGCTGTAAATACGTATATTGCACGCGCACTAAGCGCTTAGCGGATTCATCAATGGCTTTTAATTGCGCCTTTGCATCCATGTGAGCAGCATCATATTTTACAATGCCATTCTCTTCTTGATGTCTTAAGCCAGCCACGCGAATCATAAAAAATTCGTCTAAATTAGAGCTCGTAATGGCTAGAAAACGTAAGCGTTCTAACAATGGATTGGTTGTATCAATGGATTCTTGTAATACTCTTTGATTAAATTTTAACCAAGATAATTCTCGATTAAAATAATATGTATGGTCTTGGAACATCATTATTTGCCTCCCACTTTGAGTTTTACTTGAAGCCCAAAGATTTCACTAAAATATTCTGTTTCTCGTTCAAATGTCCAGCTTTCTAAAGAAATATCTTGATCCGTATGTGCTTCAATGACGAGTGCTTTCTCCTTATGTTTTATAGATATGCGACTGATTTTATACTTGTGACTTACATCAAGGGCCCGCGCTAAACGCAAGATAGCTACCAATTTAGTAACCCAGATTTTTTGAATTTCTTTCAAATATCTAAAGTTTTCATCATCATTATCTGGTCGACCCTTGTAATGATAATACACAACATTAGCGACTACTTCTTTTTCCTTGTCTGATAAGCCGAATAAATCCGTGCCCATAATAATGTGGTAAGCATGTTCGCTATGATTGCGAAGACTAACAAATTTCCCCACCTCTGCCAAAATAGCCGCAATGCGCATCATAAAGGACATGCGGTCTGTAATGCCATGTTCGACTAAGGCATCACAAAGCTGGAGTGAAAAGCGTTCCACTTCGCGTGCATGATGTTCATCCACTTGAAAGCGTCTCGCAATGGCGCGAGCTAATTGCATATTTTGTTCCCGCATCATATACAAATAATTATTCGGATAGGTTTCCGAGCCATAATACAAAATAACCCCATCTACAAAGCTAGACGAGCTAACTAGCAAACATTGAGGCTGTACCATCTTAAGAAGCTCTTTATAAAGGACAATCGTAGGCATAAGGATATTAGCACGAAACTCTGGTATATGATAGCGATTTACTAATTTCGTAGCTGAAATACCATGGAAGCTTTCCACAAATTCATCAAATTGTTTTGGCAATAAGGACAAGGTTTCTTTGCCCTGTGCCACAAAGCCCATGAGGCCCGCCACTTCCCGCGCTTCATCACCAGATAAGACTAGGTATTTTACATTAAATCGACTCACTTCTTCTTGTACAGGCGATAACATACTGTGCAAATATTCCCCTACAGCATCAGGGAAACTTAAAGAAGACCGTTGATTGCGATTAAAGGATTCCATTACGCGCAATGTGCCGAGATGCACATTCTCTTGGAAGAGCAAAGCACCGCCCTTCCACACAGTAATGCCGACCCCACCAGAGGTAATATCTAAGAATAAAGCCGCATCTTCTGTGTCAGTAAGGCCTTGGCGCATCATATGATAATATAGGCCAAAGTATTTGTAATAAATTTCCTTTGGCATATCCACTACTTCTACTTTAAAACCGGTTTGAATGAATATTTGATCTAAAATACTCAAGCGATTTTCTGCTTCTCTTACAATGGCGGTGGCATATACCTTATATTCAGTAACCCCATATTCTTCCATTAAGCGTTTATAACCTTTTAATAAACGGCATAATTCCTCGATAGTATTAAAGGATAGTCGTTTATTGTGAAATAATTCCTCCCCAAAGGTTACATTTTTCGAAGCATATTCAATGACTTTTACTTCGTCTATTGATGTATATTCAACAATGGTAATGCTCATACTACTTGCGCCTAAATGGATAATACCAAATAAGTGCGATTTACTTTTGCCCATACGATACCCTCCTTATAGGGACTCGTGCCACCTTACTACTAAATTCTTTTTGAAATCTTTTTTACATTGTTTGTTGAGCTTTGAAATCATCACCTCAGCCATAGACATATTATTATTGGCCTTAGTCCATACATTGACTATAATATCTTTCGCCGTAAACTCTGTATTTACAGACACCGCTGCTTGTTCATGGCTTTCGTCAATCGCTTCAGCAATGGCTAATAAAAGAGACACTTGATTCAATATCACTATATCATCGCCTTGTAATAAACGACCATAAGGTGAGTTTTTAATGTATTTATTATTAGATCCATGAGAGCTAGACGCCATAAAACCGCAAATAGCTTGTTCTCGATGAGTTAAGCCATATAAATTGCTATTGGCGATAATATAGGCACTATGACGGGCATGGCTATAATAATTAACTACTTTACCTATATCATGCAAGAGGGCGGTAACGCGCAATAAATCACGCATGCGTTGTGGCCAATTATACTCCTGACTCCATTGATCAAATAAGGCATCACTCAAACGAGCAATATATTTAGAATGAATTAAATCAATCTTGTTCATACCTAAAAGAATATTTTCAGCGGAATGAATTAAAATATTATCCATAATGCCATTAGGATTGAGATAATGTTCGCCATAATATCGATAGAATAAACCATCGCGAAGACCGCAGCCACTCACAATCATAACATCGGAGTCCGTATATAACATGAGTTCACGAACTACAGCCGCACCGGCAATGATAATGTCCGCGCGTTCTTGGGAGAGGCCATTAATTTTCTTGCGTTGTGCCAAAGTCTTAGAACATACTGAATTATAAATCTCTTCTAAACGTGTAAAAGATAATTCATAATTATGAAGCTTTGCAATAGGATAATTATGGGCTCGTTGGTCAATTTTAGCTAAGTTACGAGCTGTACCACCAATGCCAATAAGCGGTAATTTCTTATCCTTAAGCCATTTCTGTTCTTTTAATAAGGCCTGTATATGTGTCAACATGGATTTTAATTCCTTGTCGGACATTTCAGCTCCTTCTTGGTAAAGACCTGTCAAAGTCAAAGCCCCCATAGGTAAGCTAACAGACTCTACAATGGAGCGATTATTGACCAAGGTTACTTCCACGCTGGCACCACCTAAGTCAAAGAGAATAAAATCATCTAAGCCAATTGTATTGACAACGCCTAAAAAGCCCAAATGTGCTTCTTCTAAACCATCAATACACACTAAATTAATACCCGTTTGTTTTTTTACTAATTCAATAAATTCCGCACCATTCGTTGCCAAGCGCACCGCTGCGGTCGCTACGGCAATAATCTCATCACTCTCCATGGCGCTGGCCATATGCGAAAAAGCATTTAAAGTCTTAATGGCCCGATTAATCGCTTCATCCGTAAGGCGATTGTGATCCCACATATTTTCACTTAAACGAATGCTCTCTTTTTGTTGATAAATTAGCTGGTAACTGCCACTATCTTTAATTTCCGTAATAACAAAACGTACGGAGTTTGAGCCCAAATCTATAAATGAAACACGTTTCATGTTAACATCCTCTCATTTAAAATAATATATACTCTAATCTTACATAAAGTATTCTATTATTTCAAGGTAAAAAGCTCTCTTACCTTTATAGTAAAGTCTTGGCTTTTTGTACAGTAAATTTTTAGTAAGTTCTTGTAATATTTTTGTAAATGGTAATAATCAATTATAATAAAAAGCGCATGGTTCTTACGCTTTCATAAGACAGCTTGTTTAGCCACGTGCTGCTCCTATCTTAGCATATAACCATGCGCCTCACGTACTGCTCTTCTACTTAGCGTACCATGCGCTTCATATTCAATTATAAATCGACCTATAAACCTTCACATCTGACCTACACATGAGTCAGTTGGCCATGTTTTACATCAATAGTCCCAATCTACTCAATATGGAAAATTCGTTTGCCATTTTCTAATGCCATAGCTGCAAACTCGTCCACATCCATGCCTTTTAACTTAGCAATTTCTTCTGCCACAAATTGCGTTTTGCTAGGGTCATTGCGGCGCCCTCTAAAAGGTGGTGGCGTTAAGTAAGGCGAATCAGTTTCTATCAAGATGCGATCTAAGGGCACTTCCTTGGCCACTTCCTTTAATTTTGTTGACTTAGGGAATACAACGGGCCCTGCAAAGGAAATGTAATAACCTAATTTAATACATTCTTTAGCCATTTCCCAACTTCCCGAATAGCAATGGAAAATACCAAAATTTCCCTTACCATGTTCTTTTAAAGTGACTAAAATATCACCATGAGCATCGCGGTCATGAATAATAATTGGTAAATTCACTTCACGAGCTAATTCCAATTGATATATGAACTCACGCATCTGTGTTTCTTTATCGGAAAAATCATAGTAATAATCTAAACCAATCTCCCCAATAGCTTTTACCTTTGGATTATGTAAGGCTTGTTCTTTAAAATAGTCATAGTCATCCGCTGTTACATCTTTTGATTCGTGAGGATGCACGCCTACTGCTGCATATACTTGATCATATTTAGCCGCCAAAGCAATGGCCGATTCTGCTGTACCGCGATCTACAGCAGGGCACATAATATACTCTACGCCAGCATCAACGCAAAGCTGTAACATCTCTTCGCGATCATTATCAAAGCGTCCATCATTAATATGGGCGTGCGTGTCAAATAAACGCATTATTTCACCAAACTTCCTGGAATTAATGATTGAATTTGAGTCACTTCTAAATTATCGGCAAAATCAAAGGCAGATAAAATCATGCCATACGATTCTATGCCCATCAATTTTTTAGGTGCTAAATTAGCTAGGTAAATTACTTTTTTGCCAATCATCTCTTCTGGCTCATAATACTGAGAAATACCACTTACTACAGTGCGTTCTTCTACACCTACATTGAGGACAAATTTTAATAATTTTTTAGATTTCTTAACTTTTTCACAAGAAATAACTTCTGCTACACGAAGGTCAAGACGAGCAAAATCATCATACTCAATATTTTCTTTAATCGGTGGAATCTCTTGTTCAGCACCTGCCTTATTGTCTGCTCCTTGACCTTCGGCAGTAGGAGATTCACCAGTAGTGGCACTAGCGCCTTTACCTGCGACTGCAGATGCATCAGCTGGTTTAGCACCTTCTTTTGCAGTATCTGCTTGCGGTGCTTCAATCATTTCAGGCATATCAAAGCGAGGGTAAATGGGAGCCCCTTTAACTACCTTAGTGCCATCATGAAGACCGCCCCAAGTGCGTACATCATCGAGTTTTGCCTCAGCAAAGCCACTGATGCCCAATTGCTCCCAAATCTTAGGAGCCCCTGTTGGAATCACTGGGGCAACTAATACAGCAATGATGCGAAGGGCTTCAGCTAAATGGTACATAACCGCCTGTAAACGTGCTTCATCACCGGCTTGTTGCTTCTTAGCCAAAATCCATGGCATCGTTTCATCAATATATTTATTGGTGCGACCAATAAATTGCCATACTGCTTTTAATGCTTTATTGAGCTCATAGCTTTCCATATACGTTTCATAGTCTTTCACAGTTTGTTCTGCGAGCTTAACTAAATCAGTGTCATATGGACCTTCAGAAGCTGTTTTCGTAATAATGCCACCATGATATTTTTCAATCATTGCAATGGTGCGGTTCAATAAATTACCTAGGTCATTAGCCAAGTCAGAATTGACACGTTGCACAAAATTAGGCAAAGTGAAATTGCCATCATTGCCCAAGTGAATTTCACTTAATAAGTAATAACGAAGCGCATCAGAGCCATACGTTTCAATCAATGGAATTGGGTCAATTACATTGCCTAAGGATTTACTCATCTTAGTGCCATCTACAATTAACCAGCCATGACCAAATACCTTCTTAGGTAATGGCAAGCCTAGGCTCATGAGCATAATAGGCCAAATAATTGTATGGAAACGCACGATTTCCTTGCCCACTAAATGTAAATCAGCAGGCCAGAAGCGTTCATATAAACTCTTGTCATCATCCAGTGGCCCTAGAGCACTAATATAATTTACAAGTGCATCAAACCATACATACACAACATGCTCTTTATCAAATGGCACCTGAATGCCCCAGTCAAAGCTTGTACGGGACACACAAAGATCTTCAAGGCCTTGCTTTACGAACTGAATCATTTCATTACGGCGTGATTCTGGTTGAATAAAATCAGGATTCTCTTCAATGAATTGTAACCAACGATCAGCATATTTACTCATCTTGAAGAAATAGGCATCTTCTTCAATGCGTTCTACAGGGCGACCACAATCTGGGCACGTGTGATTAGGACCTAGTTTCTGCTCAGTCCAGAAAGATTCATCTGGTGTGCAGTACCAGCCGGTATATTTCCCCTTATAAATGTCGCCATTATCATAAGCTTTTTGGAATAAGTCCTGTACGACCTTTTCATGACGCTTATCAGTAGTACGAATAAAATCATCATTAGAGATATTCATAATCTCCCACAAATGTTTAAAGCCATCTACGATTTTAGTTGTATATTCTAATGGTGTAATTCCCATGTCCTTAGCAATGCGTTCAATTTTTTGACCATGTTCATCAGAACCAGTCAAAAATCGTACATCATAGCCAGCACGGCGTTTAAAGCGCGCAATTGTATCAGCAATGGCTGTACAATAGGTATGACCAATGTGCAATTTAGCACTTGGATAATAAATTGGTGTTGTAATATAGTAAGACTTTCTCTTAGTGTCTGTCATTCATATTCCTCCTCCATAACACCATACTATGTATATATTGTATAATGTATCACTTTGTTTCTACAGAAACTACCTAAGCTGAAGCGATTCACCTAATTTTTATACAAATTAAGTCCTCTACAGAATTAAAGTAATTCCTCTACAGCATTATATACCAAACGGCGCGAAACACCTAATTTTTTAGCTATTTCGCGGATTGCTTCTTTTTTATGTACGCCCTGTTCCATTAATTGTCCTACAAGCTGAGCATAGTCATTAGGCGTTGCTCCATGAGTCACGCCTAGAGTTATACCCACCTCAGCCTCCAAGGCGCCATGAATCGCCGCATCATAGCCGCCCACTAATAATACGAATTCGCCTTTTTGCGTTATAAGACTTTCAAAATCACGAGTTACCGTTTCTAAATCAGTGCGCACAAATTCCTCAAAACGCTTTGTAAGCTCTCGCGCTAATACCAACGAACGATTGCCTAATCCTTCGTATAAAGCTCGTAAGGTACTCTCTAAGCGATGAGGAGCCTCATAAAAAATGAGCGTCCCTTCATAGCCTCTAATGCGCTGCAATACTTCGTTTTGATGGGCACTTTTTTTAGGCAAAAATCCAATAAAGGTAAACTCTCTAGCTGGTAAACCCGATGCAATTAAAGCAGTCAGTGCCGCATTAGGCCCTGGCAAAGGAACAACTGGCACTTGCGCCTCAATAGCTAGTTCCACAAGCTCCGCCCCAGGGTCTGAAATGGCGGGCATCCCCGCATCACTCACAAGGGCTACATCATTACCTTGTAATAATTCCCCTACAAGCTGAGGGCCTTTGACGAGTTTATTATGTTCATGATAGGAAATAAGAGGCCTATTAATGCCTAAATGCTTCAACAATACGCCTGTATGACGTGTATCTTCTGCAGCGATAAGAGCTGCCTCTTGTAAAATGCGCACCGCCCGATATGTAATATCTTCTAAATTGCCTATAGGTGTTGGTACTAAATACAAAGTACCTATATCCTTTGTTATATTATTTGCCATACCAAGTACGCACCTCCTCACTATACACATTAAGATCTTCATAAATATATAAAGGTGGCATAGTCTGTAAGCCCCCTCGACCACCTTTACGGGCTTCAATGAGAACTAATTTTGCATCTCGGTGTGAAAAACTATGTACAAAGCGCAGGCGCTTAGGCGTCAATTTTGCCGTCTCTAATGCCATAAGAGCCTTCATAAGTCGCTCCGCACCATATATCATGCAAAACATACCACCAAATTTCACTAAACGACTGGCTGCTTGCGCTACTTCCTCTATAGTAGTATGACTCTCATGAAGAGCCACTTGCCGATCCTTTGACATTGGTGCCTTACCATGTTCTACATCAAAATAGGGTGGATTTGCTACGATACAATCAAAGGCTCCATTATATGTGGTCATAGGTAATTGACAATAATCACCTTGCACAATCGTAATGGAGTCCTCTTTTTTATTAAGTCGTCTATTGCGCTCCGCTAAATCTGCCGTAATGGGATTGAGCTCAAAGCCCACCACTTGTTTGGCCCCCCGTGCCGTTAAAATCAAAGGCAACACGCCCGTACCAGTGCCTAAATCAGCATAAGTAAAACGCTGTTTAATAGGTACAAAATGGGCCAATATGACGGCATCGATGGAAAAACAAAATTGATCAGTTCGCTGCCAAAGTTTCATGTCATCTAGAATTAAATTATCTAAACGCTCTAAGGGGTGCTGAGGCAAGAAAGGCTCAGAATCAATAGTGTTATCTTTAGCAGAATCAATAGTGTTATCTTTACCAAAATCAATAGTGTTATCTTTAGCAGAAACCTCTTTAGTCTTCATCAGGTAATACAATCTCCGACCATGGTAAATCAATAGTACGCCCTTCATCAAGCTGTACTTTTACCATTTTCTTATTACGATTAATTTTTAATACCTTGCCAAGACCTTCATCCGTAACAACTTCACGGCCAATTCCTGGTGGTTCTACCACAATAGGTGCCGCTTTTTCTTTTTGTACATATAAATCGCCGCCCTTAGTGTATAAATCATTTTCATAATTTAAGCAACACATAAGGCGTCCACATACGCCGGAAATTTTAGTTGGATTTAAACTTAAATTTTGGTCCTTTGCCATGCGAATGGATACAGGTGAAAAATCACCTAAAAATGTGGCACAGCATAAAGGTCGGCCACAGGCACCAATACCATTTAAAATCTTAGCCTCATCGCGCACACCCACTTGTCTAAGTTCGATACGCGTACGGAATACAGTGGCTAAGTCTTTAACTAAATCTCTAAAATCAATGCGTCCATCAGCGGTAAAGAAAAAAATAATTTTATTCATATCAAATGTATATTCCACATTGATAAGCTTCATAGGTAATTTGCGATTGGCAATTTTTTCTAAGCAAATATCAAAGGCTTTTTCTTCCCTCTGCTTATTTTTCTCTACTTGCTTATAATCCTTTGGCGTAGCCTTGCGAATTACGCTTTTTAAAGGTTGCACTACAGAGTCTTCTTCCACTTGACGTGGGGCAATCACAACATCGCCAAACTCAAGGCCGCGCGCTGTTTCAACAATAACGCCGTCCCCTAACTCAAGGGTAGCGCCGCCAGGGGCAAAATAATATATTTTACCAGCTTTTTTAAAACGAATACCGACTATGGTAATCACTGGGTATCCTCCTTTATAATTTGTCTTAGTGCAATTAATACACCATCCATAACTAAATTAGCTTTTATATATAAACGAAGTGCCTCTTCTGCATTGAGGGTCTCACTTTGCACCTTTAATAGGGCACGAGCACTCCACTTCGGCAATAAACGCAACATGCGCTCTTTAAATAGTACACATTGCAATACATCATCACCACTGCCAAACCGCAGCGCCATCATATCGCGACTAAGTAGTCGCATCCAACTCATGAGCTCTTTTAATTCATCACGAGTAAGCTGTTCTGTTAAAAAGGATCCTTTAGAGAAAAACAAAGGCTCTGGCAATAGTTCTAATAAGTCCATAGCCAGATGTAACAAAGGCACCGTACTTTCTGTTGCAAATTGTCGCACCATTTTAGGATTTCCCTGTCCCGCCCCTAAGGCTAGACTTAAATCTCCCGTGATACCCTCTTTGCGCAGTGCCGCTTCAATGACGGCATCTTCCACAGGACCAAAAGAAAGGCTCATACACCGCGATAAAATCGTAGGCAATACATTGGCAATCTGATTGGTAATAATAATAAAATATGTATTCCGTGGTGGTTCTTCTATAGTCTTCAACATAGCATTAGCCATAACAGCATTGGCCGTTTGAAAATCCTCTACAATAACCACTCGATTGTTATCACTGACTTTATTTAAATATTCGCTAAGTAATTCATACCATTGCTCAACTTTTAGACTCGCCTTCATAGGGCGTAACCAAAACGCATCGCCCTTGTCCATATAAATGGGTAAGCCTTGCGCTTCACTGGCCTTTTCGGACTCGCCATCCATCATACGCGCCTGCTTTACAGCATCTAAATAAGTCTGACCATTGTCAGGCGAAAACACAGGCCGTCCAATCAATAATGATGCTAGGCCTATAGCAACTTGTAATTTGCCTAAACCAGATTCACCATAAAAAAGCAAGCTATGAGGTAAGGTTTGCCGTTTTACTAGGTCACTTACATGGGCAATAATATCTTGTTGTCCTATGACTTGTTCAAAATACGACATATCCCTCTCCTATTATAAAATAATGCAGTATAACATAATTATTATACGGCATATAGCGGTTCTATGTCTAATAATTGTCGGACTTTTGTAAGACTGTTGTCTAATGACTGTTATTTTTTTTGTCTAATGATTATTCACCGTTTGTCTGACAATTATTCACCGTTTGTCTGACGATTATTAACTATTTGCCTGACACAGCATAACCGTATGTCTGACGATTATTCACCATTTGCCTGATTTTATTCACCGTTTGTCTCACGATTGTTACTCTTTTACTTCATAAGTAGTAAGCTTGTCTCTGAGGACAATTAAATTTTATCTAGCGATAGCTTTATTAATATCAAATTCTTTGTACGCCTAGGGTCATACTCGTAAGATGCTCATTACTATATAAAAATAAGGCAGTTGTAGCCTCCCATATCTTTGTAGAAACTACAAGCGCCTTATATAACTCTGTACTTTGTTTAGTCAAAATATGATTCTTGATTTATTGGGTAAAAATATGCTTCTTAATCTATTTTGATAAAATATACCTCTTACTTTATTTTGCCAAAATATGCCTCTTAATTTATTTTGTTAAAAGGGGTTTTATAGCCTCATACACATCTTCGTGAATGCTAGCTATAGAGCGTAACTGTCCGTCATCATCAACACATGATACACGCTTCCAATCATAGGCCTTAACTAACTCATCATAGGCTGCATGCACACGATGCAAATATTCATGGTCATGTTCGTGAATATCCCCCGTTGCACCTCCTGTTTTATGTGCTCGCTCCTTCATCAAAGCTTCGCTTGTGCGCAAGGGCATATCCAATAAGCAAACACAGTCTGGACGAGGTAAACCAAATTTTTCAAACTCTAAATCTTCTAGCCATTTTAAGAAATCTTGGCGCCCTTCTTGATCATCATATTTTACCATTTGATGGATCATATTAGAGGTTGTATACCGATCAGCTAATATAATGCCCCCTTCTTGGTAAAATGCTTCCCAGTCCATCCGATAAGACGCAAAGCGATCTACAGCATATAAAGTACTAGCTACAAAAGGATTCACATCTGATGGCTGTTTACCAAAATCACCAGCTAAATACATTTTTACGGGCATAGCAGCAGGGCTGTCATAATTTGGAAAACTCACTGTTCGCACCTTATATCCTTCATGTAAAAGGCGCGCTTCCAAAGCCTTTGTTTGGGTCGCTTTACCACTACCATCGCCGCCTTCAATAATAATTAATGTTCCCATCATAGCTCCTTATTAACTTTAACTACTACGCCTTAAAAGTATCTACAAAGTAATGACGTAATTCCTGCCCTTTTTCACTAGACTCTTGAATATTTTCTAAAGCCTTACGCAAAGAATCTTGTAGGCGATATTTATAAAATTCGCTCGGTTTCACCCACGCAAAATCAGTATGCTCATCTGAAAGCACTACTTCTTTACTTTTAGCCTTAGCTATAAAGATTAGGCCTGTCAAAAACTGTAACTTACTGCGCTTATATGACCAAAGGCCAGCTACATCTAATATTTCTACAGTAAGTCCCGTTTCTTCTCGTACTTCCCGAAGGGCTGCATCCTGTAAATCTTCCCCAAATTCTAGGCCGCCACCAGGAAACTCCCAAGGTCTTAACCCTTCTCGGTCTTTCTTTTGTAATAATAATATATCACCATCACAAAATACCATACATTTTACGGACATCCCCATACGTTCCGTTGGGTAACGCCGATTCGTAAGTGTTCGTGTTTTTCTTTGCTTATTATTAGATGATCTTGCGAACATGAAGGCCTCCCTCTCTATAAAAAAAGAGACTATACTCCGTATAGTCTCTTTGTAGTTCTACACTCGCTTATTTACTATAAGCAGCCGCAAATTGCGTGCCAAGTGTTACATATTTTTCCATTTGACTGATAACATGACGTAGCTGTTTGCCACTTAATGTTGTCAATTGTTTGCCGCCAGCGGCATTATTAATAATGTGAGAAATCTCGAAACCACTATATCCCAGCACCGATAAGCGGTTCGATAAACTTTTAATCTTGTTCATAATCGAACCTCCTTGTAATTAAATAACTACAGTGGTTGGGTCAAACCTACTGTCAAAAAGTGGTTGGGTTATTACCACCTACCCTTTTCGATTGTAGAGACTCAAGTTCAGATTATGACATTTTGGGCTTATAAGTTCATCCTCCTCAGCATTTACTCTAACAATCTAATACGGATAATAGAGTAATTATAACAAAGTTGAGATTTCTTGTCAATAACTTTATGGCCAATGTATAAACTTAGCGTGGACGACGTTTAGGATTATATAAATTCATTCCTCGATCAATCCCCACTTCTAAGGTTCCTACAATAGCGTTAGCCATAGACTTAATACCTGATTCCACTTTATCTTGCTGATCTTCAGGAAATGGTGTAAGCACATGGTCAATAACAGTCCATTGTGGTAAAGGTCGTCCTATACCAAAACGAAAATGAGGAAACTCATTTGTTCCCATATGAGCTATTAAGGATTTTATACCATTATGCCCACCAGCACTACCATTCGGACGAATACGAATCTTCCCTACTGGCAAATCCATATCATCATATACGCAATACACATCGTCTGGCGCTACTTTGTAATAACGCATTAAAGGACCTACAGATTCACCACTATTGTTCATAAATGTCTGCGGCTTTACAAGCAAGACTTTTTCACCAGCAACTTGAATCGTTGTAATTAGGGCTTTAAAATCTTCTTTCCATGGTGTATGTGTATGTGCCTCAGCAATGGCATCTATGACCATAAAGCCAATATTGTGTTTTGTTACTTCATATTCTTTCCCTGGATTACCAAGGCCTACAACAATTTTCACAGATTCCTACCTAATAATTTATTTGTCAAATAAATTACTTACCGATACTTCATGAAAAATACGCATAATGGCTTCGCCCAATAATGGAGCTACGGATAAAGACGTAATATTAGGCAATTTATGCTCTTCTGGTAAGCTAATTGTATTTGTAATAATTAATTCTTTAATATTAGAATTAGCAATGCGTTCACAAGCAGGGTCAGTTAATACTGCATGAGTTACGCAAGCCATAACAGATTTAGCACCAAATTCTTTTAATGCTTTAGCCCCTTCCACTAAAGAACCAGCTGTATCAACAATGTCATCGATAATAATGCAGTTTTTACCTTCTACATTACCGATCAAATTCATTACTTTAGCCACACCTGGTTGAGGGCGTTTCTTTTCAATAATAGCAATAGGTGCACCAATGCGGTCTGCTAAATCGCGTGCACGAGTTACACCACCAAGGTCTGGTGATACAACGATCAAATCTTCCATTTTCTTTTCATTAATGTATTTAGCGATAATAGAGGCACCAAATAAATGGTCCACTGGCACATTAAAGAAACCTTGAATTTGACCTGCATGCAAGTCTACAGTTACTAAGCGAGTAATACCTGCAGTTTGCATTAAATCAGCCACTAATTTAGCTGTAATAGGCTCACGACCACGAGTTTTGCGGTCTTGACGCGCATAGCCATAGTAAGGTACTACAGCTGTAATATGACGTGCAGAAGCACGTTTTAGTGCATCAGCCATAACCAACAATTCAACTAAATTGTCGTTAACGGGATAGCTAGTAGGTTGTACGATAAATACATCCTTCCCACGCACACTTTCATCAATCATAATCTGTACTTCGCCATTGTTAAAGCGTCCTACAAATGCTTCGCCTAAAGGTAAGCCTAAG
>NZ_CALJON010000037.1 GCF_937981445.1 uncultured Veillonella sp.
AGACATAGCGTGTTAACGATACTTGCCACAATTTTTGTGTTTGGCATAATTGTCTTTATTCACGAATTTGGCCACTTTATTACCGCTAAGGCGAGTGGCATGCGTGTAGATGAATTTGCCATTGGCTTTGGGCCCGCACTTGTGAAGAAACAAAAAGGAGAAACCCTTTACTCCATACGAGCGATTCCTTTAGGTGGTTATAATAAAATTGCTGGTATGATGCCAGATGAAGAACTAGATGATCGCTCCTTTTTAAATAAACCAGTATGGAAACGCTTTATAGTTATTTTTGCTGGTGCATTTTTTAACTTTTTACTTGCCATCGTCATTTTCTTTGGTGTATTCGTTACGTATGGCCAACAAACGCCGTCTACTGAACCAGTTATTGGGCGTATTGTAAACGATTCCCCAGCGGTGGCTGCTCACTTAGAGATGAATGACCGCATTACTACCATTAATGGTAAGGCCGTTAAAGAGTGGTCAGATATTACAACTCTTTTAAAAGGCACTGAAAATACAGTGGTTACCATGATGGTAGAACGACAAGGGGAGCTTAAGGAAGTATCTATTATTCCTACAGCAGCTTCTAATGGGCGAGCTATTATTGGGATTAATCCACAAATTAATTCTACGCCATACTCTATTGGCGATGCAGCGACCTTGTCTGTAACGGCTACATTGGCTATTTTAAAAGAAATGGTAAATACCTTGTGGCTCATGATTACAGGTCAAATGGCTGCACAAGTATCTGGTCCTATTGGAGTAGCCCAAGCAGCTGGTGAAATGGCGCAATTTGGTTTTGTTTATTTGCTCAATTTCACAGCTATTTTGAGTTTAAATTTAGGGGTAATTAATTTATTGCCTGTACCAGCCCTAGATGGTGGGCATTTGATTTTATTGATTATTGAAGGAATTACGAGACGACGTATGCCACCAAAGGCATTGCAGTACATTCAAATGACTGGTGTCATTTTACTAATCGCTCTATTTATTTATGCGACTACGCATGATATAAGCCGTCTGTAAGGTAGGAGTTACCTATGATTAACAGAAAAGAAACTACAAGAATTAAGGTGGGCTCAGTGCCGATTGGCCATTTTGCGCCCATTAGTGTTCAGTCCATGATTACTACTAATCCTGTAGAAACAGAGAAAGCCATTGCTGAAATCAATCGTCTAGCTGATGCTGGCTGTGATTTAGTACGTTTAGCCGTACCTGATATGGCGGCGGCGAAGGCGATAAAAACAGTGCGAGAAGGTAGTAAAATTCCTTTGATTGCCGATATTCACTTTGACTATCGCTTGGCTTTAGAAGCTATTGATAGTGGCATTGATGGCCTTCGTATTAATCCAGGCAATATTGGTGGTACTGAAAATGTAGAAGCCGTTATAAAAAAGGCTAAACCTAAGCAGATTCCCATTCGTATAGGCGTTAATGCGGGCTCTTTGCCGGCCCATATTCTTGACGCCTATGGTGGTCATCCTTGTGCTGATGGCATGGTGGAGGCAGCCCTAGAACATGTGCGCATATTAGAGGCTATGGATTATTATGATATGAAGATATCTATTAAGGCCACCGATGTGCCGCTTATGATTGAAGCGTATCAGAAATTGTCTGATAAGGTACAGTATCCACTTCATTTAGGTGTTACTGAAGCAGGTACTATTCGTCAGGGCACTATAAAGTCCTCCATCGGTATTGGTTCACTATTGGCTCAGGGCATTGGTGATACCTTGCGCGTATCCTTAACGGGGGACCCTATTCATGAAGTAGAAGTGGGCAAAACCATTCTTAGTTCCTTAGGTCTTCGCACCTATGGGGCGACTATGATTTCCTGTCCAACATGCGGTCGCTGTCGCGTAAATCTCTTTAAGATGGCAGAAATTGTGGAAGAACGATTGAAGACTATTAAAGAGCCTATTCGCGTAGCGGTTATGGGCTGTGTTGTTAATGGGCCAGGAGAGGCGAGAGAGGCTGATTTTGGCATTGCTGGTGGCGATGGTCGCGGCATTGTCTTTAGAAAAGGGGAAACCATTAAAACTGTGGATGAAAGTGAGCTTGTAGATGCTTTATTCCATGAAATAGAAACATATTTAGAGTCAAAGGAGTCTTAGTTGTATGTTAGCAAGTAAATTGTATGCACCTACGTTACGTGAAGTTCCTGCTGATGCAGATGTAATGAGTCAAAAGCTTATGCTTCGCGCTGGTTTTATTCGCAAAATGGCTGGTGGCCTTTATAGTTATCTACCACTTGCTTGGAAAAGTATTCGCAAAATTGAACAAATTGTGCACGAAGAAATGACTAAGATTAGTGCTCAAGAAATCATGATGCCTATAATTCAGCCTGCTGAAATTTGGCAAGAATCTGGCCGCTGGAAAGTATATGGTGCGGAAATGATGCGTTTAAAAGACCGTCATAATCGTGATTATTGCTTAGGGCCTACTCATGAAGAAATGGTTACTACCTTGGTAAAAGGGGAAATTAATTCATACCGTCAATTGCCCATTACACTATATCAAATTCAAAATAAATACCGCGATGAACGCCGTCCGCGTTATGGCTTGATGCGCAGTCGCGAATTTATCATGAAAGATGCTTATTCTTTTGATGTAGATGAAGAGGGGCTTGATAAATCCTACTGGGATATGTACAATGCATATTCTCGTGTATTTTCGCGTTGTGGTTTAAACTTTAAACCTGTTGAAGCTGATTCTGGTGCAATTGGTGGTAGCAATAGCCATGAATTTATGGCCCTGGCTGACTCTGGTGAAGCCGATGTTATTCACTGCGATTCCTGTGATTATGCTGCCAATATTGAAATCGGTAAACCTGGCGTATTACCTGGTGATGGTGAAGCGCCAAAAGAATTAGAAATTGTAGATACACCTAAGGCTAGTACTATTGATGCAGTAGCTCACATGTTGAATTTGCCTTTGGAAAAAACTATGAAGGCTGTTGTGTTATCAGTTGATGGTGTAGTTGTACTTGCTATTGTTCGTGGGGATCATGAAGTTAATGAAATCGCTGTTCAACATGCCGTAGATTCTACGATTGAACCTGAAATGGCTACAGAGGAACAATTGCATCATGTAGGTCTTACAGGCGGCTTCATTAGTCCGGTAGGCTTAGCGCAAAGTGATGAATTTAAAATCGTGGTGGATGAAACGGTTATGGAAATGAGCAATGCCTGTGGCGGTGCCAACAAAGTAGATGCTCATTACATCAATATCAATCCAAAACGTGATTTTAATGTAGATGATATCATTGTAGCTCCGATTCGTTTGATTACTACAGAAGACCCATGTCCAAATTGTGGTGGTCACTTAAGTCTTGCTAAAGGGATCGAAGTAGGACAAGTGTTTAAATTAGGCACTAAATACAGTGAATCTTTACAAGCTACATTCTTAAATCAAGATGGCCGCCCTAATCCATTCGTAATGGGTTGCTATGGGATTGGTGTGTCTCGTACCTTGGCAGCTGCGGTAGAACAAAGTCATGATGAAAATGGCATTATCTGGCCAGTGGCAATCGCACCATTTGAAGTTACTATTGTACCTATTAATGCGAAGGACGAAGCGCTTATGAAAGTGAGCGAAAGCCTCTATACAAATCTACAAAATGCTGGTGTCGATGTTCTACTTGATGATCGCAAAGATAGAGCGGGCGTAAAATTCAAAGACGCTGATTTGATTGGTTATCCTGTGCGCATTACGGTAAGTAAAAATACAATCGAAAGCAATGCTGTAGAAGTTAAAGTGCGTAAAACTGGTGAAGTTATTGAAGTGCCAGTAGATGATGTAGTGAAGGTTATTAAAGCTACATTAGAGGGATTAGCTTAATTGGCTGTCACATTTGACGTATTAAATTTAGTAGTAGCGGCATTAGATGCATTGGACCAAATAATGGTTATGATAGAGGTATTAGAGGATTTTTGGGTAACATTAGATATATTGCCTAAATAATGTATATTGTATAGAACATACTAACAGTCGATAGGGAACGACCTTATCGACTGTATTTATTTTTTGCTTGAGATAGTATCATTTGATTATGTTTTTTTAATTTGATTATGTATTTTAAGAGATAGGGTGTACTTAAGAAAATCTAGCTTTTATCCCATTTATTTAGGTGAAATGCTTGTGTAAAATGAGAATTTAAGTCATAATAAAAGATGGAGTATTTTCGAATTACATAAGTAAGTGATATACCTAGTTTGTAGGAGGCGTTAATATGTTAGTGGATTTTCATATGCATAGTACTTCTTCTGATGGTGTTATGTTGCCCAAGGCGTTGCGAGCAGCTAATGCAGCAGCAGGAAGTAAAGTAATGGCCCTTACGGATCACGATACAATAGATGGTTCTTTTGATTTAATACAAAGTCCTATTCCAGATATAAAAGTTATTCGCGGTTGCGAGTTTAGTTCTACGTATAATAATAAGGATGTTCATATTTTAGGCTATGAGTTTGACTATGCTAATAAAGAGATTAAAGAATATGTAGAGTTTTTTAAAGAAGCTCGGCAGTCACGTATATATCGTATGGTAGACCGTTGCAAGGAAAATGGCTATGATGTGTGTCGTGAAGAATTAGAAGAGTTATTTCCTCATGCTAACTCTCTAGGACGCCCTCATTTGTCTCAGCTGCTCATTAAAAAGGGCTATGTGAATACGGTTAGTGAAGCCTTTGAGACGATTTTACATCGCACCAGTCCTTGCTATGTACCTAAGTTTAAAGCGGAGCCAGAAGATGTTATTGATTTGATTCACCGCGCTGGTGGCGTCGCTGTGATGGCACATCCTATTTTAATCCAATCGGATGAGGATGTATTGGCATTGTTAAAACTATCCTTTGATGGCATGGAAGTCTACCATCCTAAACATAGTGAAGAGGACTCAAAGCGCTATCGTGAAATGGCATTAGCTCATGGTTTATTGATAACAGGGGGCTCAGACTTTCATGGCATTCCTAAAAAGATTCCCTTACAGATTGGTGATTATACAGTGGAACGTGATGATGTATCTGAATTTGTAAAGCGTATTGCCCAAGCGTAAGGATTAGAGCACTTAATGTTATGAACATAGTATTAAATACCAACATAATAGGTATAGTGTTGAGTACCAGTATAATAGGTATAGTGTCAAGCACAAACATAATAGGCATAGTATTAAGTGCATCATATAATGAGCATAACTATTTCGCGTTGCAACTATAATAGGAGAGATAAACTATGGAAGTTATTGCTTTCGTTGGTCCTAGTGGTACCGGTAAAAGTCATCGAGCCTTAGTGGTGGCTCATGAAAATTATGCAGAATGCATTATTGACGATGGTATTTTAATTCACAATAACCGAATTGTAGCTGGTTTCTCGGCAAAAAAAGAAGAGAGTCGCCTTAAGGCTGTTCGTCGTGCTATATTTCAAGACCCTAAACAAGTAGCGTCCGTGAGAGAACAGTTAGACTTAATTAAGCCAGAGCGTATCCTGATTTTGGGGACTTCTGAAAATATGGTTGGGAAAATTGCTAAGGCCTTAGGTATTGGGGCACCGAGTCGTTATATTCACATAGAAGATATAGCATCTCCTAAGGAGATTGAAAAGGCTCAAGTATCGCGCTTAAAAGAAGGAAAGCACATTATTCCCGTCCCTACTATGGAGTTGAAACCTCATTTTCAAGGCTATTTAATTGATCCTATTAAATCAATTTGGCGCCGTACGCGTTTTTCTAAAACAGGCCCTGCGGAATTTGAAAAATCCGTTGTTCGTCCTGTGTTTAGTTATTATGGAAGCTTAACATTTTCAGATCAAGTGATTGAAGCGATTATTAAGAATAGCTTAAAGAAGATTAAAGATATTTCTGACTGTGATGATATTAGTATAAAGAAATCACAAAAGGGAAATAATGCCTTAACTTTAAATATGGGCGTTGTTTTATATAAAGGACGACCTGTTAAAGACATAATGAATGAAATGCACAAGTATATCTGTAATGATATTGAGTATATAACTGGCATGTCAGTAGAGCGCCTCGCTATTGTGGTAGATAAATTAGTTACACCAGGGCGTCATTAAGAGCTGCCAGTATGGTAAAATAATAAGGTTAAGAAGTTTAACAAATTTAGCAAATAGTTGGAGAGTATAATGAAAAAGTATTATATTTTTACATATGGTTGTCAGATGAATGAAAGCGACTCTGAGCGCTTAGCCCATCAATTAGAGCAAGCAGGTTATGAGAGCACCGATAATTTTGAAGAATCTGATTTAATCATTTTGAATACTTGCTGTGTTCGTGAAACAGCAGAGCATAAGATTTACGGTCGCATTGGTGAGTTAAAGCATTTAAAGGCAAAAAACAAAGATTTAATTATTGCTATTACAGGCTGTATGGCACAAAAGAATCAGGCAGACATGTTCAAACGCGCCCCTCATATTGATATTGTGCTGGGCACTCATAATTTACGCCATATTAATGAAATGGTTGAAGAAGTGAAGCGCACGCACAAGCATCAATTAAATGTAGAGATGGATAATTCCGTTCTCTATGAGCTAGAAGCAAAGCCTAGTGGTACATTCTCGGCTTGGGTGCCCATTATGAATGGCTGCAATAAATTTTGTACCTATTGCATCGTGCCTCATGTGCGTGGTCGTGAAATAAGCCGTCCTATTGAACATATTGTGGAAGATGTAAAAAAACTAGGTGCTTCTGGTTATAAAGAAATTACCTTGCTAGGTCAAAATGTTAATTCCTATGGCTTAGATTTTAAGGATGGTACTCATTTTGGTCATTTAATTGATGCTTTGGACCATATTCCCGGCATAGAACGAATTCGCTATATGACAAGTCATCCGCAAGATATGAATAAGGAAATGATTGATGCGTTAGGTCGTTCATCCAATGTGGTAACGCAGCTTCATTTGCCTATTCAATCGGGATCTAATCGAATTTTACAAAAGATGAATCGTCGTTATACTGTAGAACATTATAAGGAATTAATTGAGTACTGCCGTGAAAAGATTAAAGGCCTTACCCTTACTACGGATTTAATTGTAGGCTTCCCTGGTGAAACTGAAGAGGATTTTCAGGCGACCTTACAATTATTAAAAGACATTCGCTATGATATGGCCTATACATTTATTTTCTCCAAGCGTTCTGGCACACCAGCAGCAACTATGGACAATCAAGTGCCTGAAGAAGTGAAACGTGTTCGCTTGCAGGCTTTGATGGATGTGCAAAATGAGATTTCCTTGGAATTAAATAAAGCTATGGAAGGGGAAGTATATCCTATTATCGTAGAAGGTCCAAGCCGCAATGATGAAAATGTATGGTTTGGTCGTACGTCTGGGAACAAGATGATTTTATTCCCTAAAGATGAGAGCCTAAAAATTGGTGATACAGTACAGGCCCGTGTAGACAAAGCGCAGACCTGGATTTTATATGGTACTATCGTGTAATGTATTAATGCTTTGTGCCTATACTATGAAAATAGTATAGGCTTGATTTTGCTAGTGATGGAGGCGTACATGAGTAAAAAGCAAACGCCCATGATGGATCAGTATTTCTCTATAAAAGATAGATATAAAGAGGAACTTCTATTCTTTCGTCTTGGTGACTTTTACGAATTATTTTATGATGATGCGTTAACAGCATCGCGAGAACTTAATATTACGCTTACTGGTCGCAATTCGGGGGAAGAAGGAAAAGCGCCTATGTGCGGCGTGCCTTATCATGCAGCAGAAGGCTATATTGATAAGCTTGTTAAAAAGGGCTATAAGGTAGCTATTTGTGAGCAAGTTGAGGATCCTAAGACGGCTAAAGGTATTGTAAAACGCGATGTAATTCGTGTAATTACGCCTGGCACAGTGCTTACTGAAAATGGTACAGAAGCACGAGAAAACAATTTCTTGGCTCTATTTTATCGTACCAAAGAAACCCTTATTCTCGTGTTTTGCGATGTATCTACGGGAGAAGTTATTTGGGATCGCATACGCCATGGTGAGCGTCAGTCGTCTGTATATGATGCCTTAGCCATGTATCGACCTTCTGAATTGGTAACAGTTGGCGGTATCCCACTTGGCAAGGAATTAGAAGAATTTATTGCGGTACAGTTAAATAATGTAGCCTTGTCCCCCTTTGATCCAGGGGCGGAACTGAGCGATATTCGCAATCAAAGCATGGTTCATTTTGCTGATGCCGGCCTTTTAGAAGAAGATGTACTAGAAGGTTTGGGATATTTACTCATGTATTTATCTACGGTCATTAAAACTGATATATCTCATATTAACTATCTTCATCCTTTGCAAATTGGGGACCGAATGGTACTCGATACATCTAGTTTGCGCCATTTAGAAATTACCCATAATTTACGTGATGGTGGCACAAAGGGTACCTTGTTATCTATTTTAGATAAAACTTTAACACCTATGGGGGCACGCCTATTAAAACAATGGGTGGAAAGTCCCTTAATGGATGTGCATCATATAGAACGGCGCCAACGAAGCATAGCGGAAATGGTAGCAAAGCCCACTGAACAAGGCCGTTTGCGTGAACTATTAGATGTCATTTTTGACTTTGAACGTATTTTAGCCCGTGTTGAAACAGGTTCTGTTTCGCCCCGTGACTTTACGGCACTTCGTGAGTCGCTTCGCATTTTGCCGGATTTGGTGGCTTTAGGCAAGACCTATGAAAGCAATTTGTTGAGTGACATTGTAGGGGATATACAGCTCCATGAAGATATTTATGATCTTTTATATCGGGCTATTGCAGAGCAGCCAGCGCTGACCTTAAAAGATGGTCGTGTTATTCGCGATGGATACAATGAGGAATTAGATGAACTTCGTTCCCTTGCAACGAATAGTCAAGAATGGCTTCATCGCTTAGAAGAAGAAGTAAAAGAAAAGACTGGTATACGCCTTAAAACAGGCTATAATAAAGTATTTGGTTATTATTTTGAAGTGTCTCATGCCAATACAGCGGCAGTACCAGATTATTTTATTCGCAAGCAAACCTTGGCTAATGCAGAGCGTTATATTACGCCAGAGCTTAAAGAGTTTGAAGTCAAAATTTTAAGCGCTAAGGAAAAAATAATCGCCTTAGAACAAACTTTATACCAAGAGCTTCGCACCTTTATTAAGGGGGCTGTGAAAGACATTCAAAATACTGCTCGAGCCATTGCGAAGCTCGATGTACTAGCAAGCTTAGCTCAAGTGGCATATGAAGAAAATTATATTTGTCCTTCCATGGCTATGAATGGTCAAATTACCATTCGCGATGGTCGTCATCCAGTGATTGAAAAATTACTAAAACGAGAAGTGTTTGTGCCTAATGATGTGACACTAAACCATCAAGGCGAAGAATTTATCTTAATTACGGGGCCGAATATGGCTGGTAAATCTACCTACATGCGTCAAGTCGCATTGCTTATGATTATGGCGCAAATTGGCTCCTTTATTCCTGCTCGTGAAGCTATTATTTCCCCTGTAGATCGCATTTTTACGCGTGTTGGCGCCAGCGATGATATTTCAACTGGACAGAGTACCTTTATGGTGGAAATGAAGGAAGTAGCTTATATTTTAAATAATGCTACGTCCAATAGTTTGCTCATACTTGATGAAATCGGCCGTGGTACAAGTACCTTTGACGGCTTGAGTATTGCTCAGGCTGTTGTAGAATATATTTGCAAGCATATTCATGGTAAAACCTTATTTGCCACTCATTATCATGAACTCATTCCTTTGGAAGATACGTATGATAAATTAAAAAATTATACAGTAGCTGTAAAAGAAAAAGGCAAAGATGTAGTCTTTTTACGCCGTATTGTGCGCGGCGGTGCAGATCGAAGTTATGGTATTCACGTGGCTAAATTGGCAGGCCTACCCGGTTCAGTATTGAAACGGGCAGAGGTTATTTTAGAGAGCTTAGAAGCCAGTGCTGATGAGACTAATTTAGAAAAAGCTCTTTCTGAGGCCACCGCGCATGCTACAAAGGACGGGGTACCTAGTAAAGGTGCTAGCCCGAAGACTAGTGGCAAAAATAATGCTCCTATGTTACAGCAGAATGCTGCTGGTGGGTATGGTGGTAATTTATTTACCGATTCAGTAGTGGATGAACTACTGGCTGTGGATATTATGAGTTTAACTCCCATTGAGGCACTCAATGTACTCTTTAAGCTACAAGAGGAGGCTCGTAAAGGAGGTGCTTAATTATGGCACAAATTCATGTATTAGATGAAATAACGATCAATAAAATAGCGGCTGGTGAAGTAGTAGAACGTCCTGCGTCAGTAATTAAAGAGCTTTTAGAAAACTCCTTAGATGCAGGTGCTACTACTATTGAAATAGAAATCGCTGATGGTGGTACTACCTATATGCGAGTAACCGATAATGGCGCAGGGATGACAGAAGAAGATGCACGACTTGCTGTATTGCGTCATGCGACGAGTAAGATTCGCAGTGTCGATGATTTATTTGATATTGCTTCTTTAGGCTTCCGTGGTGAGGCCTTAGCCAGTATTGCCTCTGTATCACATTTTTCCTTAACTACGAGGCCCGTAGATCAAGAATTGGGGACTCGTATTACTATTGATGGAGGCCAGGTTAATGATTGCATGCCTTTTGGCGCCCAGCCGGGAACGAGTATTGAAGTGAGAGATTTATTTTTCAATACACCAGCAAGGCGTAAATTTTTAAAAACAGAACGCACAGAAACAGCTAAGATTCAGGATATTGTAGGCAAGCTAGCGCTTAGCAATCCTCAAGTAGCTTTTAAGCTTATTAATAATGATTCTGTTAGCATTGTAGTGCCTGGTAATGGGGACTTAATGGATACGGTGTCTGCCTTATATGGGTATAAGGTGAGTAATGATATTTTCCCTATTGCTTATGAAGCAGAGGGGATAGTTGTTACTGGCGTAGTAAGCAAACCAACGCTTCTTAAGAGCAGTCGTATTTGGCAAACTGTCGTGGTGAATAATCGCGTCATTAGCGATAAAGCCATAACTAAAGCTATTGATAATGCGTACCATGCCTTATTGCCTAAAGGTGGCTATCCTTTAGTTTTATTGAATATTACAGTGCCACCTGAAACGGTGGATATTAATGTGCATCCTCGCAAGAGTGAAGTAAAATTCAGCGATGATAAGCCTGTTTTTAAAGCTGTATATCATGCTATTTTACAGGCTTTGCAAAATCCTCTGGAGCAAATGGGACCGAGTGGTCAGATGCAACAAAATTCGTGGTCCAAGGAAGGTGCGGGTATGGCAGAGGTGCCTTTTTATAATTCTGCACAAGCCCGTGATGGGGAGCGCACAATTACTACTAATGTGTCTTATGAAAATTCCTTTACCGCCATGGGACGTGAAAAACTTCATGAAATTGATATTGATCCTATCGAGCGAGGCACAGAAGCGAATCGCATAGTGTCCCAAGAGATGGTACAAAATCGTGCATCTACAGAAGAATTTGTACGGCGTCTTAAACAGGATGGCTATATACCGCCTGAACGAGTACAATATCGTGAAGAATCGTGGATAGATACAGGGGATTTTGAAGTTGGAGCTCATAGTAAATCCTATACGGAAGAAGATAAGGCGCGCTTTCATGAGATTGTAACAACTCATCATGAGCAGGCCCTACAAGAAGGGGGGCAGCCTTATACAGCTAATGCTAGAAATGATGTAAGAGGTACAGTACCTACATATGGTACAAGTTCAGCAGCCCAAATACAGCAGCAAAGTGAAAGTATTAATACGACTGGCTTACTACCATTAGGACAGGTGGCATCATGCTATATTTTAGCAAAAAAAGGGGACAATCTATATATTATTGATCAACATGCAGCACATGAGCGAATTCGTTATGATGCTTTATGTAAGTCCGCTGAAGCCATTCCTATGCAGGAATTATTAATTCCTCAATATGAAGAAGCATCGGAAGATGAATTGATTATTGTAGAGGAACAGGCTGATGTATTACTTAATTTAGGATTTCAAGGTGTGCAAGGGGGACCAACACAACTTAAGATTGAAGGTTTACCTGTTGATTTAGTGGAGAGCAAAGGGTTAGAAGTATTACGCTATGTATTCTCCCTTTTAAAGGAGCAGCAAGAACCTACAAAGGCACAACTTCGCCACGAAATGCTAGCCTATGCTTCTTGTCGTGGTGCTATCAAAGCTGGTCACACTTTAAATACCTATCAAATGGCCGTGCTCATTGAAGAACTATTTAAAACTGATAAGCCCTATGTATGTCCTCATGGAAGACCGACGATTGTAAAATTTACTCCTGAGGAAATGGGTAAATTATTCCTGCGCAGTTAAGAAGAGAAAATGGGTAAATTGTTCTTGCGCGGTTAATCTGCAGATTAAATTAATAAGTTTAAAGAGAAGCTAATTCTCTCGTTATATTTTTTAGGAGGACATGGATGTGCAAGAAGAGAATTCATCGTGGGGCTCCAAGGCGATAGTAATAACGGCACAGAAGGGGACTCCTAGAGAAGTTAAAGCGGCTCAATTAGCCGCCTCCCTCTTGAATATTCCCTATATTTATAGGCGTCGAGATTCTTTAAGTAAATTAAAGTCCAATTATGAAGGGGCTGATATATTAATTATCAGTAAGGAGGGTCCTGTTTTATATACAGGGGAAAAGGTAAGTCACAAATTCCATCTCTCCATGGCGCAGCTACGCATTATTGCGTATGATAGAGGTGATACAGAACATTTATTAGAGGCAGTAGGTAAAGAGCCCATTGATTCGTTTTTAGATTGTACGGCAGGCCTTTGCAGTGATAGTATTGTAGTGTCTTATGGACATCCTGAAATTAAGCGTTTAGTTGGCTTAGAAGGAAATCCTCTATTAGCCTATATTAGCAATTATGGTTGTCGTCATTTTGTTCATGAATCACTGGCTGTAACTGAGGCTTTACGAAGAATTCAATTATGCGCCATGCGATATGAGCAATTTTTAAAACAAGCTCCTACAAATAGCTTTGATGTAGTATATTTTGACCCTATGTTTGAAGTACCTATCAAGGAAAGTCCGCAATTTCTAGGGCTCCGTGGTCATATTGTGGAGTCATCATTGACCTATGATATGTTAGAGGAGGCTAAGCGTGTAGGGCGAAAAAAAGTGATTGTTAAAGAGCGGCCCTTTGCGACAATTTTTAAAAAATGGCCTCCAACCTATATAAAGGGCGGACAATATAGTAAAGTCGCTTATGGTGTGTATGAATTGTAAATATAAATCGTAAATCTAGTACTTAAGGAGGATCTATGAATCAGTTGATTACTATTTTAGGGCCTACAGCAGTAGGTAAAACAGAATTAACTTTGCAATTAGCAGAATGCTTAAGTACTTCAGTTATTTCTGGTGATGCGTATCAAGTCTACAGGGGCCTTTCGATAGGCACAGCCAAGCCTAATGAGCAAGAGCTGCAGCGAGCCACTCATTATTTGATAGATTGCTTAGAACCAAATGAAGAGTTTAGTGTGGCCCTATTTCAATCGGAAGCGCATCGCATTATTGCCCAAGAGAATGAAGCAGGTCGGACGCCTATTCTTTCTGGTGGTACTGGGTTTTATGTGCAGTCTTTACTGGAAGGATTTAATTTTTCTCCTGCAGGGCCTAATGCAGCGCTTAGAGAGCGATTGAATACCTTGTATGGTGAAGCTGGTCTAGAAGGCCTCAAAGCTTATGCGCAGGTCTTAGCTAAAGATAAACATATTGAGTTACAATTTACTGATAAACATCGCCTGTATCGCGCCATTGAACTTATGGAGGCTGGCGATTATGACGCCCTAAGAAAGCAGACTAAGGAAGGGGTATCCTATGAAGGACCTGTAATAGGTCTTAGACGGGATCGGGATGAATTATATGAGCGCATTAATTTGCGTGTAGATATAATGGTGGAACAAGGCTTATTTGAAGAAGTAGAGGGGCTCTTGCAAAAAGGAATTGATCCCCATTGCCAAGCTTTTAAAGGTATTGGCTATAAAGAAGTAGTTGAATACTTTGAACAGCGCTTAACTAAGGCTGAGGCAATTTCAGCTATAAAGCAAAACACAAGACGATTTGCGAAACGGCAAATTACTTGGTACAAGCGGATGCCCTATATTCAATGGATCGATTGTACCAAGAAAGACGCGCAACATATCTATGACGAAGCGTATGCATTAATAACACAGTAGGATAAGAAGATACGTAGGATAAGAAGATACAAAAAACAATAAGAAAAGGAAGTATAGAATGAATTTAGATCGTTTGCGCGATGACGCTATGAAAATGGCTGAACCGCATTTTAAAAAGTTTGAACCTATTGCATTACATAATACTAAAAAGGTCCTAGAAGCCTTTAAAGCTTGCCAGTTAAGTGATTATCACTTTAATGGAACAACTGGTTATGGCTATAATGACAGTGGCCGCGAAAAGCTGGACGAAGTATTTGCTCATGTATTTAAAGCTGAAAAAGCTTTAGTGAGAGCTCATTTCGTGTCAGGTACTCATGCCCTAGCAACGACGCTGATTGCTTTATTAGGAAGTGGCGCAGAAGGTAAGGAATTTGTATATGCTGTAGGGGCTCCTTATGATACGATGCAATCCGTGATTGGCGTGCCACACGAGACGAAACGCTCTTTAGTAGAACGTGGCTTTATTTATAAGGAAGTACCACTAAAGAATGGTTCTTATGATTTAGAAGGTATTAAGGCTGCCGTAACGGATCAGACTCGTGTAGTTGTGATTCAGCGATCTCGTGGCTACAGTACGCGCGAACCACTATCTGTTAAAGATATCGAAGTGATTTGTAAAGCGGTTAATTCAGTAAACCCTAAAACAATTTGTTTTGTTGATAATTGCTATGGTGAATTTACAGAAACGACTGAGCCCTTAGAACATGGGGCGCATATTATGGCTGGTTCTTTAATTAAAAATAGTGGCGGTGGCATAGCGCCTACAGGTGGTTATGTGGCAGGTCGTGAAGACTTAGTAGAAGCCGTGGCTTATGAACTAACAGCTCCTGGCTTAGGCGATCACATGGGCTCCTATGCGCCAGGATATCGTCTATTCTTCCAAGGTTTATTCTTAGCACCTCACGTGGTATTACAAGCGCTAAAAGGAGCGGTGTATACAGCAGCAGTAGGTACATTGCTAGGTTACGAAGTATTTCCAAAGGTTGATTCCAAACGGTATGATTTGATTCAAGCGGTGAATTTACATAATGCTGATGAAATGGAACAATTTTGTCGTGGCATGCAGGCGTATTCGCCCGTTGATGCTCATGTTCGTCCTGTACCTGGAGATATGCCAGGCTATACAGATCAGATTATTATGGCAGGTGGTACCTTTGTACAAGGTTCATCTATTGAATTAAGTGCCGATGGTCCAGTGCGACCTCCTTACACTATATTTATGCAAGGGGGCTTGGTGTTTGAGCATTCTATGTTGGGTATTTTAGGCGCTGCTGAAGAAATTTTAAAATGTCGCGAACAATAAACTTAAGTCTCTATGAGTCATAATAAGTTAAGGAACAATAAGTTAAGGAACGACACATAATAAATTAAAAGGCTGTGGTAATAGCTTACCCTTCATGAGATATACTTAAGGCTACGAGATATATTTAAGTGCCAATGAGATATATTTAAGCGCTATGAGATATACTTAAGTGTTGAGACCCCGCAGAATCAAGGTAATTGATTAATAGCTTAATCTATATAAAATCGGTTTTTTGTGATATATTTACGTAAGTTTTTATTTTTATTTTTGTAGTATACATATTCGGACTTTCACTCTGTATCATGTATATGGATGTTACTGTACGGACCAAGCGGTCCACAGAAGGAGAAAGCATGGAAAAAGGAACAGTTGCAGTTGCAATGAGTGGGGGCGTAGACAGCTCCTTAACAGCTTCGATGCTGTTAGAACAAGGGTATAAGGTATTTGGTATTACCTTGCGTTTATGGGTAGATGATACAGACGCTGATGACATTCCATTAGCTGTCACTGATGCTAAGAAAATGTGTGATTTTCTTGGAATCGAACATCATGTAGTCAATGCGCGTGATGTATTTTATGATAATGTAGTTAATTATTTTGTACAAGAATATGCTGCTGGCCGTACGCCAAACCCTTGTGTATTCTGCAATAAAAATATAAAATTTGATCTCTTATTAAATCGCGCCTTAGAACTTGGTGCCACACATATGGTAACAGGTCATTATGCGCAAGTTAAGTATAATGAAGATACAAAGCTTTATGAATTGCATAAAGGGGCTGACCCAAGCAAAGACCAAAGCTATGTACTTTACACATTAAATCAAAAGATTTTAAGTCATTTAATGTTCCCTCTTGGGGCGCAGAAAAAGACATTAACTCGTGCTATGGCCAATAATCGTGATTTGCCAGTAGCTAATAAACCTGATAGTGAAGATATTTGCTTCTTGCCAAATCATAATTATCAGGGCTTCATTCAAAAACAATTGACAGAAAAACCAGCTTCTGGCAATATTGTGCATGAAAATGGTGAAATTTTAGGTACTCATAATGGTTTATACAATTATACTATTGGCCAACGTAAAGGCCTTGGTATTGCCTATGAATATCCACTATATGTAGTGCGCCTTGATGGAGAAAAGAATGAAGTAATCGTAGGTCCAGATGAAAGCTTATTTACGAATCGCATGATTTGTAAGCATTACAATTTCTTATCTGGCACTATTCCAAAAGAACTACATGCGTCCGGCAAGATTCGCTATGCAGCGAACCCATCACCTTGTGTGGCACGCATTTTAGATGATGAAACAATGGAAGTAACATTTGAAACGCCACAGCGTGCTATTACGCCAGGTCAATCAGTCGTATTCTATGAAGGTACGCAGGTCCTTGGAGGGGGCGTTATTGAAACTGTTTGTTAGAGAGGTATGAGGTATACTATGTCGACTGACCACATTCGTAATTTCTGTATTATTGCCCATATTGACCATGGGAAATCTACCTTAGCGGACCGTCTTATTGAAGAGACAGGGACTCTTACTAAGCGCGAAATGGAAGCGCAAGTGCTAGATTCCATGGACCTTGAAAGGGAACGTGGCATCACTATTAAAGCCCAATCTGTTCGCTTGCTTCACACCGCCAAAGATGGTAAGGAATATACTTTAAATCTCATTGACACACCAGGTCATGTGGATTTTAGTTATGAAGTATCTCGTTCCCTCGCAGCTTGTGAAGGGGCGCTTCTTATCGTAGATGCGGCACAAGGGGTAGAAGCACAAACTTTGGCTAATGTGTATTTAGCTTTAGAACATGACTTGGAAATTATTCCTGTTATTAACAAGATTGATTTACCAAGTGCTGATCCAGAGCGTGTCAAAAAAGAAATTGAAGATATAATTGGCCTTGATGCATCGGATGCAATCTTGGCTAGTGCTAAGTCTGGCATAGGGATTCAGGAAATTTTAGAAGCCATTGTAGAGCGTATTCCAGCCCCTCCTGATAAATCAGATGAGCCTACACGAGCGCTTATTTTTGACTCTCGCTTTGATGCTTATAAAGGGGCGATTGCCTATGTACGGGTAAAAGAAGGGTCTATTAAAAAACGCGATATTATCCGCATGATGCATGATAATAAAGATTTTGAAGTTACCGAACTTGGTGTATTTACGCCAAATCTTATTCCTGTACAAGAACTTACTTGTGGCTCCGTAGGCTGCGTCGCAGCAAGCATTAAAAATGTGCGTGATTGCCATGTAGGGGATACTATTACTATGGCAGATAATCCGGCCACCGAACCATTGCCAGGGTATCGTAAAGCCGTATCTATGGTATATTGTGGTCTCTATCCAACAGATAGTAAGGATTATGATAATCTTCGTGATGCATTGGAAAAATTAAACCTAAATGATGCAGCCCTTGAATATGAACCAGAAACTTCCATTGCCTTAGGCTTTGGGTTCCGTTGTGGGTTCTTGGGACTTCTTCATATGGACGTTATTCAAGAGCGTTTAGAGCGTGAATATAATTTAACTTTAATTACTACAGCGCCAAGTGTTAATTACAAAGTGCATAAGACTAATGGTGAAGTTTTAGAAATTGACAATCCATCAAAATTACCACCGCCAACAGAAATTGATTTCATTGAAGAGCCTTATGTTAAGGCTACTACAATCGTTCCAAAGGACTTTGTAGGGGCCATTATGGAATTATCTCAAGATAAACGCGGTGAATACCAAAGTATGGAATATCTCGATGAAACACGTGTATCCATTGTATATCATTTGCCATTAGGGGAGATTATTTACGATTATTTTGACAAATTAAAATCTGCTACTAAAGGCTATGCATCGTTGGATTATGAACTTATTGGCTATCAAGCATCACCGATGGTGAAGATGGATATTCTATTAAATGGTGAGCCTGTAGATGCTTTGAGTATCATTGTTCACAAAGATCGTGCAGCCCTTCGTGGTCGTGCGTTAGCTGAAAAACTTAAAGAGTTAATTCCTCGTCAAATGTTTGAAATTCCAATTCAAGCCGCTGTAGGAAATAAGATTGTAGCTCGTGAAACAGTTAAAGCATGGCGCAAAGACGTATTGGCTAAATGTTATGGTGGCGATATTAGCCGTAAACGCAAACTCTTAGAGAAACAAAAAGAAGGTAAAAAGCGCATGAAAGCGGTGGGTAGTGTAGAAATTCCACAAGAAGCATTTATGGCTATTTTAAAGGTAGATGACAAATAATTAGGCCAGTTATAGTCTTTTATTATGATTGAGTCTATAAAATATATAATCTTATAGAGAACAATCTATAAGATTATCTGTAAATCTATGAAGTGATTTATAAATCATATATGGGGAGTGTGTATGCATACTAGAATTTCAAATCTAAATGCGCCCTCTATAAATAAACAGCGGGATATGGGGGTGTACCTCCATATCCCGTTTTGTCGTAAAAAATGTTCGTACTGTGATTTTGCTTCCTATGAGGGCTTGGAAGCCTATTATGATGAGTATGTAGGAGCCTTATGTGAAGAAATGAGATTGTGGGCTCAGCAGTATCCGGAGTCTACAACGATTCCTATTAAGACAGTTTACTTTGGCGGTGGCACGCCAACTCAGCTTAGTCTAAAGCAATTAGAACGTATTCTTATGACTTTGAAGGCTTATTATGACTGTAATGCTATGATGGAATTGTCTATTGAGGCGAATCCTGGTGAAATTGATAAAGCCTATTTGCAAGGTTTAAAAGCCTTAGGCGTGACTCGTCTTAGTTATGGCGTGCAAACCTTTGATGATAGTCTCTTAACTTTATTGCGTCGAGGCCATACATCAGCTATGGCTAAGCAGGCCATTTGCGATGCCATCGAAGTGGGCTTTCCTTCAGTAAGTGGAGATTTAATCTATGCCTTACCTGGTCAGACCTTACAAGATATAGAGACTAATGTAGAAAACTTATTACACTTAGGGGTTAATCACATTTCAATTTATGGACTACAGCTAGAAGAGGGAACTAATTTACATAAAGAAGTAGAATTGGGACATATCCAATTACCCAGTGATGATGAGAATGAAGCCATGTATGATAGCATGCTTAACACCTTAGGTGGACATGGTTTTGAGCGATATGAGATTTCTAATTCTACGAATAATAAAGCTTATAGTCACCACAATTTACGATACTGGCAATACGAGGAGTACTTGGCCTTTGGATCGGGGGCCTATTCATTTTATAGGGATGTGCGGCGGAACAATGAACCCTATGTTGTGCCTTATATAAATAGAATTCGCCAAGGCTTGTTGCCTGTTGTATTTGAAGAGTCTATTAGTGTAGAGCGGGCCGTTGAAGACTATTGTTTTTTAGCATTGCGAACAAAATGGGGCTTGCGAGCCGATGCATTTAAGGAGCGTTTTAATACAGATATATTTGAACTATTTGGACATATTTTGCAACAGCTACGTTCACAGGGATTAGTGGAATTATATGATACTGAAGAAACTGATATGTTGCCAGGCTTAGGAGAAAATCCATGGAGCCACAAGGCTATGAATTGTAATGATGGTCATAGTATACCTACTGATAGTGATGTGTTGTTAACTGATGGTAAAAACTTGGCGTGGCGTCTCACAAGAGAGGGCGCTAAACATGGTAATTATGTGTTCAGTCAGTTTTTACGAGATAATTAAATAGGGGGTTAATTGGTATAACTTAAAATAAGGAGTTAATTTATATTAGTTAAAATAAGAAATTAAGTCATATAACTTAATGTAAGGAGTTAATTGGTGTGACGTTAATATAAGGGGGGATAGTATGATTTATTTTACTAGTGACTTACATTTGGGGCATAAAAATGTCATTCAAATGCAAAATAGACCATTTGAAACAGTGGACGATATGAATGAAGCTCTAATCCATAACTTTAATTCCGTAGTGCACAAGAATGATATAGTGTATATTCTAGGTGACTTGGCGTTTCGATTAGGAGAAACAAAATGTAATGAATTTATCGCTCGTTTAAAAGGCACGAAAATATTAATTCGTGGCAATCATGATAGGGAGTATGATTCGAGTTTATTTGAAGAAATCACTGACTTTAAAATGATAAAATATGAACATGTTACGTATTCTATGATTCATTATCCTATGCTAGAGTGGAAACATTCACGGCACAATAGAGGTGTTAATTTACATGGACATATTCACTCTAATGGAGCTTATAATGAGGAAAATATAAAGCAAGGTATTTTACGTTATGATGTGGGTGTTGAGGCTCATGACTATAAGCCCATTTCCTTGGAGGACATTCACAATAAATTTAAACACTTGTTTAAAGTATGATAGAATAGATGTAATGATGCATGTAGGAATGAGTAAAATGTGAGTTTAATGATGTATGTAGAAATATGTAGAATGTGAGTTATAGTATTATATATGTTTGTGAATTAGTAGGGGGCCATAGTGTGAAAGATTATTTTAAATTTGGTTGGCGCGCCTGTGGTGCTGGACTGGTGTTTCAATTTTTGACTTTAGTTTGTCTATACACTATTAATATCGGTATTGCTGCTAGTCCTGATGGAACGGGCTATACCTTTTTAATCGGTGACGTTATTTTTCTTGTGGTAACCTTATTGGCCTTTGGCTGTCGTCCGATTTATGAAAAAGGCTTAGATACAAGATTTCCTAATACGAATTTATCTAAAAAAGTGTTTTTCTTCACCCTTATTATGATTAGCTTATTACTATGCATTGTATATGCTTTATTTTTCACTTTCATTACCTATGAAGTAGTCAATACAGTTTCTGATATAGAGAGCGCGTATTATAATGCAGCATTACTGCCATTTCTGATGGTAGGGATTTTTGGATTTACCTTTTTCTATTTCTTGTTGTATTGTACGGCCACGGTGGAATACATATGGCGACGTAAATTAAAAAAATATAGAGAAAGATTAATGGGGTTAGAGGTGTAATTGTGTGAAAGATTATATTATGTTTGGATGGCGTGCTTGTGGTACAAGCATACTATTTCAGATAATAAGCATTGTAACAATCGGATTGGTTGACTATATTTGGTTATTTAAAATTAGCCAACTTTGGCTATACAGTATGACTTTAATATTGCTGTGTATAGTTATTACAGCGTATGGACTTTTATGTCGACCTTTTTATGAAAAGGGCCTGGATAGTAGATTTCCAAAAACAAATTTATCTAAGAAATTTTTTGTAGTCATATTTTATGTAGTAGCCTTAGTGTTAACCATTGCGTATTTTATGTTTTTTCTAATTGTAGCAAGTATCATTGGTGATGCAGTGCATACAATGAATGGAAATACAAGATTCCATACGATGCTTCCTACTATGTACATGGGGCTAGTGAGTATTACTTACTTTTACTTACTATTGTACATGACTGCTACTGTGGAATATGTGATTCGTAAAAAGTATTATGAACAATATTATGTACATATAAAAAATAGCTAACATCTTATGATGTTAGCTATTTTTGTTTGTAGTAGAACGTGATTTAATTTGAGTTGGTTGCGTTTGATGGATTCAAGTTAGATTGTGTGCATATTTTTAGGGGAAAGAAAAAGGACTATCTAAACAGATAGTCCTTAATGTGGTGGAGATAAGCGGGATCGAACCGCTGACCTCTTGAATG
>NZ_CALJON010000038.1 GCF_937981445.1 uncultured Veillonella sp.
TTCGTTTGAAATGATTACCTTACATTGTTCAGTTTTCAAAGATCTGATGTCGCTTACTGCGACGTCTTGTATATACTACCACGTCACACATTTCATGTCAACTACTTTTTTACACATTTTTTCGAAATATTTACATCTCTAAAAAACGGATGCATAAGCTCAAAAGCTTATTTTCATTTTCGTTAACAGCGACTTTGTTAGTATACCCATTTACAAGAATTTCGTCAACCCCTAATTTCAACTTTTTTATTTCTTTTTTATCTTTTACCATAGTACCACATAACAATACAAGCTTCATATACTAGTTATGTAGATGCACGCTTTCTTTACGTCCTATGTAAATACTAACTTCATATACAACTTAATATACAACTTATGTAAATACAAGCTGCATATGCTAATTCTGTAGATACATGCTTTCTATACGACCTATATAATAACCTTCACATAATAGGATAAAAGGAAAGCAAAAACAGGCTCATATATGTTAATCATATACGAACCTGCTCTCCTATAAAACCTAATATATCATAACGCTCTTATAATCTATCATACAATCTTATTCACATAGGCTACCGCACTAAATGCCGCCATTTGCCCTTCGCCAACAGCCTTGCTCACTTGTAAAGGTGCGCCTGCTACATCACCAGCTGCAAAGAGCCCTTTAAAATTCGTTTCCATTAATCGATTCACTTCGATGGCATTATTTTTTACTTCTAATCCATCAACCATATTATCAGGCGGATTAGAATCACGCAAAATAAATAGCCCTTCTACTTTATGACTTTCATTTTTACTTCGCACTGATGCAAGGCCCCGCTCTCCATCCATGCCTACAATCCGCTCCCGATAGAGGCGAACTGAACTTGGCAAGTTCTGCCATTCAGAAGTATCCGCTGCTAATAAAGGATCTACATAAAGTACTACACTTTTAGCCAAATCAGCAAGCAATTTTACATCATCCAAGCCATGTTCCGTATTTACATAAATAGCTATATCTTTATCCTTAAAGAATTGCCCATCACAAGACGCACAATAACTGACGCCGCGACCAAGCCACTCTTTTTTCCCCCGGAATGGTGCCATTCATACTCACCCCAGTTGCCAATATAACACTCTTTGCAGTGTACACAGCTTCTTCAGTTAATATGGTAAATGGTTCTCCTGCAAAAATAGATTGTACTCGCTCATTAACAATGGTTGGTTCATATGCCAAAGTCTGTGCCACCAATGTATCCATCAAATCATTCCCACTAATTGTAGGAAATCCTAAGTAATTATAAATGCGTTCTGCTTTACGCAATTTATCACTAAATCCGCCGGACTCAAACAATATAACGGTCTTACCTCGCACTCTCGCAGTTACAGCTGCTGATAAGCCTGCCGGTCCACCGCCTACAATTGCAATGTCATATGTCATAGTTTGCCATCTTACTACATCTATTGAATAAAATAATTGCATTACTAATAAAAAACATAGCCAGCAAAAAATAAAAGCTGGCTATGCAATACATTCAGTTACACTAATTATAAATTAAATTTAAATCCTTGTGCCTCTGCTTGTTGAATAAGCTTTTGTCTCATAGGTGTTGGATTTTGGGATTTCTTAGCAATTTGTAATGTAAAGGAGTCTACTCGATTGTTAGTATCGCGCATATCATAATATTGACTCATTTCTTCATCATAGTCTTCTAATAAATCCATATAAGAATCAAACACTTTATAGGAGTCTTCAAAAATATTGGCTTCTTTTGGCATTCTTGGTTTTAGTTGTGGCTCTTGATTAGACACACCAATACCAAGTCCAAGCATCGGGAATGTAAGTTCAGGAAGACCTAATAACTCAATCATTTTAGGTACATTATTTAAAATGCTACCAAAATATACGGTACCAAAGCCCCCCAATTCAGCAGCAGCTACCACATTTTGTGCTGCCAATGCTGCATCAGTCCACCCTTGGAAGAAGCGATCACTATCACGTTCATTGTCGTTTACAATACCTTGTTCACGAACAATGCGAGAGTTTCTATACGAATCTACTACAAAAATCAACAATTCAGGCACACGAGCTACATACTCTTGCTTACATACTTCGGCAATAGCCGCTTTTAATTCTGGCTTAGTTACACGAATAATGCTAAAACTCTGCATCCCTTGACTAGAGGCTGTGCGCTTTGCTACATCTAGCAACACATTTAATTGCTGCGGAGAAATAGGAGTTGACTTGAACTCGCGAATTGTACGGTGATTTAATATTACATCAATAGGATTCATAGCTAAAACTCCTTTACTATCTTATATAGCAATAAACTATTTATACATGTATCATATCGAAATATCTAAATTTCTCTTTTTACAGTACCACGGATTATGTGCCTTGTCTAGTCAAATTTATTACTATAATCAACTTTATTTTCCCCAAACAAGCTTATAAATTTCGTCCCCCATTGTATCATCTGTAATTGGCTGTACAGACTTATCATATACATATTCATCATCATTAAAAGGGATCCCAGAATTATGGAATAAACGTAATTCAAGGATTTGTATTGTTTTAGGCTCCTTTTGAAGACGAACCTTTTGCTCATAATAATTTTTATTTAATTGATTAACACGAATCCACATAGTAGCTTCTTTATCATTTTTCTCCACGCGACTATTATCAACAGAATATTGTTCTTCTGTAGCACTAGCACCTATGTAATACCAATCGGCAGCCTGTGCCACCTGAGTGAAACCAAATTGCATAAAGCCTACTACACCAAGTGTAGCCATCATCATTTTCCAAAATTTCATACTATATCACCTTCTACTGTCTCTACAAAAAAAATGTCTCTCATACTAGCCAAAGCTATACATTTTATATACTTCATCGAAATGTCTCATGCATAACCTAATGTACCTCGTATAACTTAGAAAGTATGTACGTTATTATTATACTCTCTTTTTAAATTCCTTCAACGCCTAATTTAAAATATTAGATATAACGCCAGTATGCAACGTAATATACTATCTAGTGTATTAGTTAATCTACTAACTAATACACTATGCAATACACTATCTAATGCATTATGTAATATACAAGCTAATATTCTTCCGAATCTACTACGGAGTATACAATATACTACAAAGTACATTACAAATTTAAGAATAAAATTTATGTTCACAGCCTAAAACTCTATATACAACCGTCCATAATGTATGGACAAAAACTTATTTTGTCCTCAAAGTTTTGCCTTTTTCTAAATTATTTGTTATACTAATTAAAGAGAACTAATGAAGTCTCAAGTTCTTACAGCATTAACATTCTTATACTTTTTCTAAAAGAGTAACAAAGGAGTTTATTATGAATTTAAAATTAACAAAAAAACTAACCCGTACTATTTTAGCCGCTACTTTAGCTCTAAGCGTAACTGGCGCTGCTATGGCTGCGTCTCAAGACAACAATGTACAAGAATCTCAAATTCAAGTAACAGGCATGGCTAACCGCTCCATCGCGCCTACCTATGCAACCTTACGTTTAGGCATTACTAGCAATGCTAACAATGTAATGACTGCTAAAAGTGAAAACGATCGCATTATGAGTGATTTAATTGCTCGTCTTGCGCAAGTGGGCGTAACTAAAAATAATATTCAAACCTCTAATTTCTCTGTAAATCCACAATATGATTATCAAACTGTAAAAGGCCAAAAAGATAATGCCATTCAATCTTACACTGTTTCAAACAATGTGACTGTACGCATTAACGACTTAAGCAAAGTAAGCCAAATTATTGACCGTGCTGTAGCTGCCGGTGCTAATGATATTCAATCATTAAACTTTGAAGCTGATGTGAACCAAGATTTAAGTGATCAATTAACTACAGAAGCTGTAAAAAATGGTCGTCATCAAGCAGAAGTTATCGCAGCGGCTCTAGGCCAGCAAATTAAAGGTATTAAAGAAGCGTCTGTAAGCTCTACTAACACCTACACCTTAGATAGCACCCCACGTATGTATAAACTAGCTGCTAGTGCTATTCAAACAAACACACCAGTAGAACAAGGTGATTTATCCGTTGTTAAAACTGTAAATCTTGTATTCTACGTACAATAAGAATCATAGCCCTTGCCTAGAGTGCTTCCTTGGAGTCAAATGCTCCCCCATCTTGAGAAGCCCATAGACTTTGGTAATAAATATAGAAAGGCCCGCAAGAGTAAGTACCATTGCTCTTGCGGGCTTTTTTATATTATCTTTTATTATCTTTTATTATCTTTTGTTGTCTTTTACTGTCTTTATATTCTTACTTTGTATTTTTACTTTGGTACGCGCCCTACATGGACGGCCACAATACCACCAGTTAATTCAAAATATGTGGCGTCTTCAAATCCAACCGCTTTAAAAATATCTAACACCTTAGCTTGGTGTGGATAGCGTCGCAACGATTCAGGCAACCAAGCATAGGAAGATTTATCCTTACTCAATTTTCCTAAAACCGGTAATATTTTCTCAAAGTATAAATAATATAATTGTTTAAATCCAATCATAGTCGGTTTAGCTAACTCAAGTGTAACTACATAACCACCTGGTTTTACTACGCGCATCATTTCTTGCAAAGTAACTTCAATGCTAGGTACATTTCGTAATGCAAAAGCACTCATGGCCGCATCAAAACTATTATCCTCATAAGGTAAATCCATAGCATCCCCTTCTACTAAATTAACTTTATCTAGAAGGTTTAATTCTGCTAAACGATCACGGCCACGCCGTAACATTTCAGGACTAAAATCCAAGGCCTCTATAGATATATCAGGATGTTGACGCAACGCTTCAATGGTTAACATTCCAGTGCCACAAGCTACATCAAGTAAACGATGACCTGTGTCTAGCTGTAATTTAGAAACAGCAAAACGGCGCCAATACGCATCTTGATGGAAACTTAAAATTGTATTCATCAAATCATAGTGTTTAGCAATATGAGAGAATACATGCTGCACATACACTTCTTTATCTTGATGATTTTCAAACTGCAACCCCTTCTTCAATACTTGCTTAGCAAGTTCCATCTCATCCTTAGGATCTAAGGTGGTTACTGTTTTCGCTTTTACATCACTCATTATCTTCACATCGCTTTACTAAAATACAAAAAACTTACTGCGTCCTTTTATTATACAAAAATTAAGCAAAGCTTGTAAAGTCATCACAAAAATTAACATTATTATTCATGGAAGAAAAAAATTTTATAAAAACACTTGCCTTTTCATTTTATCCGTTCTATAATTACATATGTCCATTACAAGGAAATGTATATTCAAAAAGGAGAGATTTAGATGAAGTGGTTGGAGATGGGCATGTCTCTGATCGTGCTG
>NZ_CALJON010000039.1 GCF_937981445.1 uncultured Veillonella sp.
TCTTTTTAGCTAGAAGTTCTAGAGTTTCTAGAAGTAGCATTTAAAGAGAGTGCTTTTGCTATTTTTTATATACCCCCTGTTTGTTACTAAAGAGGGATTTGATATAATAAAATTATGAATCTTATATTATTTGTGGCACATAGTGATTCATATAATTATAGTGTAGTAATAAGTAAATTATCAGTATGAATTGCATAGGGGCTAGTAATACGTAAAGAATTGCATATGGTATATTAATGTGTAAAGAATTGTATCAAGTATATTAATGCGTAAAAAAATATATAAGGTGTATTAATGTGTAAAGCATTAGTATTAATTAAATAAGGATATATTAAGAAATATATATTAGAAAGTATAAATTAAAGGTATATATTAAATATGCAACAGGAGGTTTTTTATGAAAACGTATGACATTATTGTAATTGGATTTGGTAAGGCTGGTAAGACATTAGCAGGTAAATTAGCTAAATCAGGTAAATCGGTAGCCTTGATTGAAAAAGATGCTCATATGTACGGTGGTACTTGTATCAATGTAGGTTGCATTCCGTCTAAGCGCTTAGTGACTGATGCGGCAAGTGCACCAAAAGATGATTTTGCTGCACAGACGGCATTTTATAAAAAAGCAATTGAAGAGAAACGCGCATTAACAGGTGCTTTACGTAAGGCGAATTATGATAAATTAATCCAAGCTGGCGTAGAGGTTATTGATGGAGTAGCATCCTTCGTAGATGCTACTCATATTGAAGTTAAACGTGGGGCAGAACATTTTACTTTAGAAGGAAAACAATTTGTTATTAATACGGGGGCCACACCAGTATTCCCAACGATTAAGGGATTAGCAACAAGTGAAAAGGTTTTCACATCTGAAACGTTAATGGACTTGGCTGAATTACCAAGCACCTTGACTATCCTAGGTGGCGGGTATATTGGCCTTGAGTTTGCTGCTTTGTATGCAAATTTTGGGAGTAAAGTAACTGTTGTACAGGATGGTGATGTATTCTTGCCTCGTGAAGATGCAGACATGGCGAAACAAATTCAAGATGTATTAGCTGCGAAAGGTGTTGCGATTATTACTGGCGCGCAGGCAACTGAAATTAAAGAAGGCACTTTATACTACACTAAAGACAATGAGGCACAGTCAATTACAAGTGATGCCATTTTAATTGCCACAGGACGCCGTCCTAATACTGACGAATTAGGAGCTGAAAAAGCAGGTATTCAATTAAATAAACGTGGCGCTGTAGAAACAGATGAGCATTTACGTACTAATGTGCCTAATATTTGGGCCGCTGGCGATGTATGCGGTAAACTACAATTTACTTATATTTCTCTTGATGATAGCCGTATCATCCTTGATGACATGGCAGGTAAGAGTGAACGCACTATCAATAATCGCGGTGCTTTTGCATACTCCGTATTTATTGACCCTCCATTCTCTAGAGTAGGCCTTAATGAAACGGAAGCAAAAGCTAAGGGCTTAAACTATCGTGTAGTCACATTATCGGCAAATGCTATTCCGAAAGCTAAAGTTCTTCGTAAAACAGAAGGCCTATTGAAAGCCTTGATTGATGATAATAATAAAATCCTTGGTGCTCAATTATTCTGTGCTGAATCCTATGAAATGATTAATATGATAAAACTAGCTATCGATCAAAACCTAGATTATCAAGTATTACGTGACTTTATCTATACACATCCAACCATGTCTGAAAGCTTTAATGATTTGTTTGTGTAATAAATTAATTTTTGCGTAAAATTTTTTGATACTTAGTTTTATATGTTTCGTCCAACACTCTCTACTTTACGTCCAAATTTTTAATTTTTTGGACGTAAGGCGGAAGGTGTTGGACGATTTTTATTTAAGAAGATGAATTAAGATAAGTGGTGAATACGTCCAAAGGATAGATTTTTCGTCCAAAATAAAGTATAATTGGACGAAAGAGTTGCACGATTAAGGAAAGGAGGTAAAACATGAGAGTTTTTGATTATAGTAGATTAGTTCATATGAACTGGCCGATGGATATAGTAAATTTAGTGGCTAAAATTAGAGAATATAAAGGGCGGCAAGAATTATTCGTTCGACAAAAACCTGTAGAGCTAAATCGTTTAATAGAAATTGCGAAAATTCAGAGTACAGAAGCTTCTAATAAAATTGAAGGCATTGTGACAACGAATACACGCATTAAGCAATTAGTAGAAGATAAAACAAGACCGCGAAATAGGGATGAAGATGAAATTATGGGGTATCGAGATGTACTTAAAACAATACACGAGAATCATGAATATATTCCTTTAAAATCAACATATATATTACAGCTTCATCGAGATCTGTATAGGTATAGTGGAAGAACCTATGCGGGAAAATTTAAAAATATTCAAAATTATATAACTGAAACGAGCGGCGATGGAACTTCTGCTATACGTTTTACCCCTTTATCGCCAAGTGAAACGCCATTAGCTATAGAAGCTCTTTGCAAAAGTTACGAAGAAATGATTGCATATGATGTTGTGGATCCTTTAATTTTAATTCCAACATTTATATCAGATTTTTTGTGTATTCATCCATTTAATGATGGCAATGGTCGAATGAGTCGATTGTTGACACTATTGCTTTTATATAAAAGTGGATTTATGGTAGGAAAATATATTAGTTTAGAAAAAGAAATTGAAAAAACAAAAGAAGTATATTATGAGACTTTAGTGGCCATAGATGAAGATTGGCATGAAGGTACAAATGATCCGCTGCCATTTATTCGCTACATGTTGAAGATTATTTTGACTTGTTATGAGGCTTTTGAAGAGCGTGTGAATGTCATTAATTTTGCTGGGCATAGGAGTAGTGCTTATGATGTAGTGCGTCAGTATGTAGAAACTAAAATAGGCAAGTTTACAAGCGCTGATGTTCTTGTAAATTGTCCTAGGGTAGGTCGTTCTTCCGCCTTAAATGCCCTTAAGAAGTTAACTGATGAAGGGATTATAGCGCGCTTTGGCACAGGCAAGTCTACTTATTATGTAAAAATATAAAATCTATATATTGAGATGTTTGAA